>NZ_KB904455.1 GCF_000380105.1 Streptococcus orisratti DSM 15617 | reverse complement strand
TTTGAGGAGCTGGTTTCAGATATTGATGCCTACATCTATTTTTACAATCATCAACGTTTTCAAGAACGCAACAACGGCCTTGCCCCTCTTGAAATGAGGAACAAGGCCGTCGCCTAATCTTTTATTATTTCATTGTCCACTTGACAGGGAGCAGTTCAGTTTGATGCGAGGGATTTTCTGTCTATACAATATCAAATTTAAGTTTATCTTTATTGAGTCCGATTTTCAGTGTTTGCCCACTAGATAGATTACCTGAAAGGATAAATTCTGAAAGTTTGTCTTCGACTTGTGTCTGAATGGTGCGACGTAGCGGGCGGGCACCCATTTCCACATCGTAACCTTCTGTTGCCAAATATTTAAGAGCAGCAGGCTGGAATTTGAGAATAATGTCTTTTTCAGCCAATGCTGTAATCAATGGTTGAACCATTATTTTCACCACATCGCGCATATTGTCCTCAGTTAGGCTGTGGAAGACAACTTTTTCATCAATCCGATTGATAAATTCTGGGCGATAAGCTTTTTTAAGTTCTTCTAGGATACGTTTCTCCATGGCTACATGATCATGAGCAAAATCTCTAGCACCGAATCCAACAGTCTTGTCATCACGCAGCGCTGTCGCACCAAGGTTGGAGGTCATGATGATAATAGTATTTGAAAAATCAACCTTGCGACCACGACTGTCCGTCAAAACTCCATCATCTAGAACTTGTAAAAGTACATTGAAAATATCAGGATGAGCCTTTTCCACCTCATCAAAAAGAAGGACAGAGTATGGCTTGTTACGAACTTTCTCAGTCAATTCGCCACCTTCTTCGTAGCCAACATATCCAGGAGGGGCACCGTTGAGACGACTAGCCGCAAATTTTTCCATATATTCAGACATGTCAAAACGGATAAGGGCAGATTCATCATCAAATAGGACTTCTGCCAGAGCTTTGGCAAGTTCTGTTTTTCCGACACCCGTTGGGCCCAAAAACATGAAAGAGCCGATTGGCCGTTTACCAGTGCGAATACCAGATTGATTGCGACGAATGGCGCGACTGATGGCTGAAACAGCAGCATCTTGACCAATCACGCGCTTGTGGAGCTCTTTTTCCAAGTTCAAGTATTTCTTGCTATCTGCCTGAGTTAGCTTCTCAACCGGAATACCTGACAACTTGCTGAGGGTTGACATGATATCATCCTCGCTAACAGGAATAGGTTTTGGCTTAGCCTGAGAGCGTGATTGTTTCAGTAGTTTAGAGACCTGTGAGAAATCTCCATTCATAATAGCTTGATCAACAGGTGTCAAATAAGCTGGTTCAGTTTTTTTGACTAGTCCTTGAACGGTAGCACTGGCCTCATCTAAAAGGTCAATGGCTGAATCCGGCAAATGTTTGCTGGTCAAATAACGGTGAGCTGCCTTAACTGCTGTCAGAACAGTAGCATCTGAAATGCTTACATTGTGGTAATCTTCATAGGATTTTTTTAGGCCTAACAAAATTTGATAGGCATCATCAAGGCTCGGTTCCTCAACCAAAATTTTAGCAAAACGGCGTGACAGGGCAGCATCTTTTTCAATATGTTTCTGATATTCTTCCTGTGTCGTTGCACCTACCATATGTAGTGTTCCACGTGCCAAAGCTGGCTTCAAGATATTTGCCGCATCTAGGGTGCTATCAATCCCTGAACCAGATCCCATAATGGTATGCAGTTCATCAATGAAAAGAATGATATGCCCATCTTCCTCTATATCGGCGATGATTTGATTCATGCGTTCTTCAAAATCCCCACGGAAGCGCGTTCCAGCTACTACGCTCATCATGTCAAGTTCCAAAACTTTCATACCTTGCAACTCATAAGGTATTGTTCCATTAACGATACGTTGGGCTAGGCCGTAAGCAAGTGCAGTCTTCCCAACCCCAGAATCTCCCACCAAAACAGGATTATTCTTAGTTTTACGACTAAGGACTTGAACCATACGGGAAATTTCTTTGTCCCGTCCAATAACTGGTTCTAACTTACCTTGACGCGCCAGATCAGTCAAGTCTCGGGTAAATTCTGACAAGTCTCCGACAGTTGTAGGAGGTTTCATCATATCAGAAAAAGCAGCTCCACTTTTGGCTTTTTTGGGTTTACGTAGATCATGAATGGCCTTGATATTTTCTTTAGTAAAACCAGCATTACGCTCCAAAGTCTTTCGTAAATCAAGCAAACGCACAGAGTCCCCGTCTTCTTTAGCTTTAAATCCAGCCAACTCTAAAATACGACTAGCCAACAAGTCCAAGTCAAGTAACATGGCAAAAAGTACATGTTCTGTCCCAACATCTTTACTTCCCGTCACCTCTGCAATAGCTTGAGCAAATTGAAGCACCTTTTTCATGGCATGTGACTGTTCTAAAAATTGGATAGTCTCTGCAGTATCAGACGGTGTTTTACCAATTGCTAAAATCACGGCCGCTTCATACTCCTCAAAAGGAATACGATTCTCATACTCAGCAAAAGTTAGACCTGCAATAGAATCATGAAGGGCAACCATTGCCAACAAAAGATGCCAACTTTCTAAATAACTGCTATCGTAGCGAGCTGCTTGAAATTGCGCAAGTTTAAAAACTTCTTGCATCTTAAATGAATATTCAGTCATTAACGAAATCCTTTTCTATCTAATCTATATAAAATTCTGCGAAGCATACGCGCACGAATACGCGGCGCATCTTGCCCCAAAACATCATCTGAAGCTGTAGCTAAAATCAGGTTTCCTTCGCATTCACTGATGATTTTCTCATCAAAAAGCATCTGGATAATATCCGTGAAAACCTGCTCTGAAATCTGATCACCTATGGTAGTCATCAAACTGCCTAATAAATGATGTTGATCAGAAAAGCTAACTTTAGCGATACGAATGTAGCCTCCACCGCCTCGTTTGCTCTCCACGACATAGCCGCGACTTTCTGTAAAACGTGTTTTAATTACATAATTAATCTGACTCGGAACAACTTGAAAGGTATCTGCCAAATGCGATCGCTTAATTTCGGCAATGCCCGATTGGGACAATAATTGTTTGATGTATTCTTCAATACTATCCGATGTATTTTTAGTAACCATTAGCTTACTCCTTCCCAGCCATTTTGACTATAACTGACCTTATTATATCAGAATTTCAGACTTTTTTAAACAAAAGAGTTCTCCTCAGATGAATCATAAAACGATTTTAGTTGAGTTTCTTTTCAAGTTAGGATAAAATGGAGATTGAACTAAAAGAAAGGTTTATCTAATCTAATGAATTATCTCATCACATTTTTAATCTCCATGGTGCCGCTAGTTGAGTTGCGGGGAGCCGTTCCCTACGCTATTGCGACAGGTATCCCCATGTGGCAGGCATTACTCATCGGAGTGATTGGCAATATGCTTCCTGTACCAATTATTTTCTTTTTTGCTCGCAAAGTCTTGGAATGGGGGGCAGACAAACCCTATATAGGCGGTTTCTTCACATGGTGTCTAAAAAAAGGACATAGTGGTGGTCAAAAATTAGAAAAAACTGCTGGTGAAAAGGGGATTTTCTGGGCTCTTCTCCTCTTCGTTGGTATCCCATTGCCAGGTACTGGTGCATGGACAGGAACTCTAGCAGCTTCTATCCTTGACTGGAAATTCAAACCAAGTGTTATCGCTGTAATGTTAGGGGTTATCCTTGCAGGACTCATCATGGGAACACTTTCAATGATTTTTGGTCTTAATACCTTTGCTCATTAAGTTTTATCAATGGCAGAGCAACATAAGGTTTTGCAAAATCAAGTAGGATCTAGTTATCTTTCCATCCTTTCTCACATCACATACTGGCTATTTGCTATGGACAGGTATAAGTGGTTTTACACAAACTCTACTTTTTCTAACGAAAATCAAAAATGAAAACACTGGAAATAATCATCTGTGATCGTTTCCAGTGTTTTTATAGTTTGCTTTTAGTACTAGGCAACGAGCTGCAGGTTGCTAGAACAGCCTCTAGGCTGTTCTAGGTTGGAAATAAGACATGCGAAGCAAGTCACTTTCGTAAAGTACGGCAAAGTGAGTTCAAACAATCCAATGGAGTGTTTGAAGTTGGAAATAAGGAAACGGAGTTTCCTCTTACATCGAAGTAATAAAAGATAAACTAATTGACTATAATTTACCCTTTTAGGTTATTTTCTCTTACTTCATGTATTCTCTTTTCCCGACTCTAATAGACTCTGTAAGCCCGGCCACTGCATAAAGAGATAAAAGCCATTACTTTTTTCACCAGTAAAGCTAATAAGGTAAATAGATAGTTCACCAGAGCAGTTGTTCCTCGTTTATGAACTACTACCACTTTTTCCTTTCCATATTTTCCTCGTAGTAAAAACACCCCCAAAACTGCATTAGTCATGATTTTGTCTGTCCCAAAAGTAGTTCCAAAGCTTTCCTAAGCGAAACAAACGCCAAGAAAAATAGACTAATAGCGTTAGGAAAAAAACTGCCAAAGGAATAAAGAACCCTTCTCGTCCATGATGATAAAAATAAAGGTTAACACAGCCGTATAGACAAAAGATAAAAAAGACGATAAAAGCTAGTGTTGTCATACAGGACAAAAAATATATCACCTTTTTATACAAATTTCTGAACCTTGAATTTTTGTAGTTGTGTCTTCCTTGATAAACTTTGTCTTTTTTTTACTTCAAATATCCACTTATCTGATTCATAAAAAATAATAGAGATCAACAGTCCTAAAAGAATACGTCCAAGCCATGAAGTCATTCTCAGTCCTTCGTTAAGTTCAAAGCTTCATAAGGCGTTCGATAGCCAATTTGCAAAACCTTGCCATCCTTGATGAGTATAGGCCGTTTGATGAGCATACCATCTGCAGCTAATAGTGCCAAAGCCTCATCCACGGTCATTTGTCCAAATTTATCTTTGAGCCCTAAAGCTCGATAGGACTGACCACTTGTATTGAAGTATTTTTTCAAATCCAAACCTGAATTTTCCAAGAGATTGCGCAAGAGTTTAACTTGAGGTGGGTTAGTCTTTATATTAACAGACTCAAAGGGTACTCCCAAAGTTTCCAACTCTGCCTTTGCCTTCTTACAAGTGCTACAAGTAGGGTATTCATAAAAAATATAGGTCATTTCTTTACTCCTTTTTCATAGTCTAAAAGCCAACATTTTCGCTCCAGACCGCCAGCGTAACCCGTCAGTTGTCCTTGACTGCCAAGCACGCGGTGGCAGGGGATGAAAATGCTCAGAGGATTTTTACCAACCGCACCGCCAACAGCTTGTGCCGACTTGCAGGCGAGTTGTGCCGCTATTTGCCCATAAGTGATGGTTTGACCGCTGGGGACACGAGTTAATAATGTCCAAACCTTTTTCTGAAAGGCCGTGCCCTGTGGCGACAAGGGAGGACCGCTCTGCGACTTTCGTCCCGCAAAATAGGCATCCAGCCAAACTTGCGCTGCTGTCAAAATCGGACTCGGCTGCTCTGCTATGTCCATAGCCTCAAAACCACGAAGTGCATACTTCTGGCCGACAAACCAAGCCCCCAGCAGTCCGCTGTCATCCGCCAACAAAATCATCTGCCCCAAAAGGTGAATTGTAAATCTGCTTGTGTAACATAGCTCTATTATACCAAAAAGTACTGAGAAATCCTTCTCAGCACTTTACCATTATTTTGTATTGGCAATCAAACGCACACGAACAATGTTTGCACTGTTTTCGAAATTATCAACAAGAGCATCAATCTTGCTTTTATCTGTCTCGTCAAGGTCAAGAATAGTGTAAGCATAATCACCTTTAGAACGATTCAGGATATTGTCAATATTGATTCCCAAATCTGATACAGCTGTTGAAATTTTAGCCACGATATTTGGAACATTTTTGTTAATCAAGGTGATGCGGTAAGGTGCATCCAAAGCTTGGTGCATATTAGGAAAGTTCACTGAGTTAGTAATTTCTCCCGTTTCCATAAATTGACGGATTTCTTTACCAGCCATAATAGCACAGTTGAGTTCTGCTTCTTCTGTTGAACCCCCAACATGCGGGAAAACCGTAATCTTTTCTTTATTAAGCAACTCTTCGCTTCCAAAGTCAGTGATATAGCGTTTAACAACTCCTGTATCAATAGCATCAAAAAGAGCGGCGTTGTCAACCAGTTCTGCACGAGCAAAGTTGATGATGACTGTATCTTTTTTCATTTGTGCAAAAGCTTGGCTGTCAAAAGTGTGACGTGTTTTATCATTTAATGGCACATGAACAGTGATATAATCACAATTAGCAAAAATATCTTTAAGATCATCCACACGCTTAACATGATGGGAAATATTCCAAGCTGTCTCAATAGAAACATAAGGATCGTAGCCATAAACATCCATCCCAAGTCGCTGAGCATAGTTAGCAATACGGCTACCGATAGCACCAAGACCGATAACACCAAGAGTCTTCTTAGAAATTTCAGTTCCTGCAAATTGTTTTTTACCGGCTTCAACTTGCTTAGGAACATCATCACCTGAAAGGGTGTTAACCCAAGCATTAGCAGCAAGATAATCCCGCGCTGACATGAGAATCGAAGCTAAAACAGCTTCCTTGACAGCATTGGCATTGGCTCCAGGGGTATTGAAAACAACAATTCCTTGAGCCGTAGCTTCGTCAATGGGAATATTATTGGTTCCAGCACCAGCACGAGCAATGGCTTTTAAGTTTGTTGGAAATGTCACATCGTGCAAGTTTTGACTGCGGATAATATAAGCATCAGGATTGTCAGACTTATCTCCATCAATTTGAAAATTATTTCCCAATTCTTTTAAACCAATTTGGTTAATATTATTAAATGTTTTGACACTATAAACCATTTATTTTCACACAAAGGCCGAAATAAGCAACCTTCCTTTTCTCAATTTTTGTCTTTTAATAACCATGATAAGCCTTTTCATCAATTTCTTGATAAAGAGCCTTCTCGTTTTTAAGTTTTATTTTTTGATAAGCTAGGCGCTCTCCATCAATGGGAACCTTGCCGCAATAGACGAAGCCTAGTTTTTCAATGATATGTTGCATGATTTTATTATTTTCATGCGTATCAATCCGAAAATCAGGGCCAAGCTGACTTTCAATGAGACCTTGTAAAAAGGTTTGGGCAATTTTTTGACCAGCAAAATCACTCAAAACAGCCAATCGATGGAAGGTGATGTAGCGGTGATTATTGTGACGCCACTTGCCATCGTAAATCTTGTTATAGGCCGGATCCTGACCATCAATCATCGCAGCATAGGCAACAATCTGTCCCTCCAAAAGAGCAACATAAGCCTGCCCCTTCAAGATATCCTCAAAAACATCATCTTCATTGGGATAGCCATTCTCACCTTGCCACTGGCTAGAACCAGATACTGCTAAAAATTGCTTCGCAGAATTAAGAACCGCCATAACAGCAGCAATTTCATTGGGAAACGCTTGTCTGATTTCCATTTACTTACCTTCTTCCATTCTTTTTTACCATTATAGCAAAGTCACTTAAAAAAGGTAAGAAAGAGGTTACTTATTTTCAGCTTCAAATTTTGCCATAAAGTCAATTAAATCCAAGACACCTTGGCGTGGAAAGGCATTGTAAAGGGAAGCACGCATGCCACCAACAGATCTGTGACCCTTGATATTCTTGAAGCCAAGTGCATCTGCTTCTTTGACAAACTTAGCATCGAGTTCCTTACTCGGGGTCACAAAAGGAATATTGCAGACTGAGCGATCTTTGACAAATTTCACAGGGCTAGTATAAAAATCTGATTTTTCGATGAAGTCATAAAGCAAGCCCGATTTTTCGCGCTCAATTGTTGCCATCTTATCAACGCCGCCAATCTCATTTTTGACCCAATCAAAGACCAATTTTGAAATGTAAATGCTATAGCATGGTGGGGTATTATAGAGCGATCCAGCTTCAGCTTGAATACGATAGTCCAACATAGCAGATAGTTGTGGTTGATCATTCAAGAAGTCTTCACGAATAATCACAACCGTCACACCTGCCGGCCCAATATTCTTCTGAGCACCTGCATAGATAAGGGCAAAATCTTCAACGTTGTAACGTGCCGCTAAAATATTTGAAGACATATCTGCAACAATTGGGACACCATTGGTGTCTGGTAAATCGTAGATGGCTGTACCTTCAATAGTATTATTGGTTGTCAGATGAACATAAGCAGCATTTGGATCAATGCTTGAGGCATCAAAATCCGGAATGTGATCATAAACTGTATCTTCTGATGATGCTAAAAGGATTGGTTTAAAAGGAATCGTTTTTGATAATTTCACGGCCTCAGTATAAGCTTTTTTACCCCAAGAACCACCTACCAAATAATAGGCCTTTTTGCCCTGGGCTAAGTTAAGTGGAACCATGGTAAATTGTGTTGAGGCACCACCTTGAAGAAATAACACCTTATAATTATCTGGGATAGCCATCAATTCTCGCAGTGTGCTCTCAGCATCTTTAATAATCTTGTCAAATTCTGGAGAACGGTGGGACATTTCAAGCACGGACATACCGGATCCTTGATAATCAAGGAGTTCACGTTGTGCTGTTTCAAGCACTGGCTTAGGTAAAGTAGCAGGTCCTGCTGAAAAGTTATAAATGGTCATAAATGACACCTCCAAAATTTAATTAAAGAAATTATAGCACAATATTCTGAATTTTGTAAAGATTTTTGAGCGGATTTTGTCAAACATTTCACAAAGATTCTTTTAAAATTTCATGGTATAATGGTAAAAAACGAACGTTCGAGGAAATTTCATGCTAATTAAAGAATTTTGTGCTGAAAATCTAAGCCACCTCTCCAAACTGACTGCTCCTGATATTAATCGTGTTGAGCTCTGTGATAATCTTGCAGTAGGTGGAACCACACCTTCCTATGGTGTCATCAAAGAGGCTAGCAGCTATCTACATGACAAAGGAATCAGTCTAGCAACCATGATTAGACCACGGGGTGGTGATTTTACTTACAACGACTTGGAGCTGCGTGCCATGGAAGAAGACATTCTTCAAGCGGTTGAATTAGAATCTGATGCCTTAGTTTTAGGTCTTTTGACTAAGGATAAACAGCTAGACCGTGATGGCATTGAGCAGCTATTACCAGCCACTCAAGGTCTGCCATTAGTCTTTCATATGGCCTTTGATGCCATTCCAAAGTCCGACCAATTTCAAGCAATAGATGACTTGATTGAACTAGGCTTTGTTCGCATTTTAACTCATGGTAGTTCCTCAGAAAACGATATTTTTGATAATCTTGAGCATCTTAGAAATCTAGTAAATTATACCGACCAACGTATCGAAATTATGATTGGTGGTGGTGTTACAACTGATAATTGTCAAGAACTAGCTCGACTGACAGGTGCCTCCTCTGTGCATGGAACAAAGATGATATAAAAAGCTCCCCATCAACAAGTGTACTGACCCCAAAAAGTTAGAGTTTTTCTGTCTAACTATTGGATGCAGTACAAGTGATGGGGAGTTTTTGAGGTAAACAGCAAAGAAGCCTTGTGTAGCAGCATGGAAGTTGATTTATCAATGTATTGAGTTCAATGGGACGCTGTGTCTTGTAAACTAAACGATAAAACGATACTGATATAGTCTTTTAGTTTGCTTTTAGTACTAGGCAACGAGCCGCAGGCAGTACTGGAGTACGGCAAGGCGAGTTAACGAAGTAATAAAAGATAAACTAATTGACTATATCTCGTCATCTGATTTGCTAATGCTCACCTTACCGTCTCAATTCTCCACTTTTGCCACCCGATAAAACGAATAGCGCCTTGTTGGTCAGTACGATATACACGACTATCTACGTTCTCAAATCTTTCCAAGGTTTCCTGATGAGGGTGATGGTAACGATTATTTTGTCCTGCTGAGATGAGAGCAACTTTTGGGCTGATATGACTTAAAAACTCTGAACTGCTACTACCTTTAGAACCGTGATGACCTGCCTTAAGAACATCCACTTGCAAATTGGGATAATTAAACGTTATTTCCTTTTCACCTTCTTCCTCAAGATCACCTGTGAAAAGGAAAGTCTTGTCTAGGAGTTTTCCATAGAGTACTAAAGAATCGTTATTCCCTCCGTCACCTGTACGACTAGGGTAAAGCACTTGAAGACTGTCTCCCATGATAGAGAGTTTATCCCCTGCTTTGATAGAACGAACCCTTACCTTCATTTTTTGCAGGCGCTTGACAAAATTAGGTACCGTCAGACTTCCAGGACTCACCAAGACCTCACCAATTTTAAAATGCTTTGCTACCACTTCCATATCCCCAATATGGTCAGTATCGGTATGAGTCAGCACTAACTGATCAATTTTATCAACACCTCTACTTTTGAGATAAGGGATTAACGTACGCTCTGCATTGCTATCTGATTGTCGCTCCTGCCAGCTCCCTTGAGATGAAAAACTGACCTTCCCACCCACATCAATAAGCACTGTCTTTCCAGTGACGTCCCGCAGAAAAATACTATCGCCTTGACCAATATCAACCACCGTTACCTCGTTGCACGGTGGGTTCTTGCTTATGAAAAATAGCAGAGCCAAAAATAAGCAAAGTTGTAGCGCCAGCTTTTTTCTCCTTAGAACATCATAAAGAAATCCTAAGGCAATCAACATGGCTAAAAATACAGTTAAATCAGGTTGTCCAAAGACTAACGAGTGATTGAAATATCGTTCTACCCATGTCACTACTCTTTCCAATCCTTCAAAAATACCATTAACAAAACTGATTTTTACTAATGGTGATAATAGAAATATCACCGATAAGACGGGTAACATAAAAACATCAAAGACTAGAGAAAATACAGCTGTCAACACAATTGATGCGGGCTGAAAAGTTGCAAAATAAAAAATTAAAACAGGTAAGATTCCAAAAGTAATGGCAGTAGTCTCCGCAAGTTTCTTACGATACTCACTAAGCCCATCAAAATCAATCAGAGATAAGATAAACGCATAGGAAAAACTTAGTACTCCACCTGTTGTCAAAAGGTAATGCGGTAGGAAAAAGAACATAATCATCAGCGTCAGCGCAAGATTATCCAAACGTTTGATTCCTAAATTTGTCAAACTAGCTTGAATGAGACTACGGATAACTGATACAGAGAAACCTGTCAACCCTGCATAACAAATGGAAAAAGGAATTTGCAGCCAATCTACATAATCTTTGCGCCAGCCCATTCTCAAAAAAAGGAAGCGAAAAATACCTAGAAAAAAACCTATCTGCATACCAGAAAGGGCAAAAAGATGGATAATCCCAAGACTAGAGTAAAGATTGCCCATCTCTTCAAAAGACTTATCCAAATATCCAAAAAGCAGGCCTGTCATGTAATGCTGCATAGGGGAAGGAAAACTCTGCTGAATGTGAACAATGGCTTTTCTACGCCAATCATGCAAATAGCCAGTTAGAGATAGTCTAGTTGCTTGTTGCATGTTTGTAATAGTCTCGATTTTAACTATGCGATAAATTCCCTTGCATTTGAGATAACTCCGATAATCAAATCCCTTGAAGTTACGTTGAGGTGTGGCTTCCTCGGTTGTCGCTTGAACTGTCAAAATTATAGTTTTATCCAATTTTTGGAAAAAGCTTTGCTCCTCTTGCGACTTGAATTGGTAAAAAACTTGATAGGTCCTACCATTAGATTTACCCTCAAAAGATAACAAATCACCATTAATTGAAATGGTATCAGGCACCAGTTCAATCTGAGTCAGACTGGCTGGCGCTGCCGCATAGTCCTGTTCGTGTTTAAAATGCAGTGTCACAAAATACAAACCAAAAACCACCAAACAACCACATGTTTGAAAGAATTTCTTAGACCCATAATGTCGATACAAATTAATGAGAGCAAAGATAAATAAAATTAGCCCCGCTACTGTCCATGAAAAAATAAGAAAATAAAGTAAGACTAGCAAAAAAGCCAAATGAATTGGCTTAATAGGTAAACAATTAGTCAACACTCACCTCTGATTTCAGTTTTTCAAGCGTTTTTTCACCAATTCCTGAAACATTTGTCAAGTCATCTACTGACTTAAAACCGCCATTGTTGTCACGGTAGTCAATAATATCTTGTGCTCTTTTCTGACCAATTCCTGAAATAGTTTGTAAATCTGCCAATGTAGCAGTATTAAGATTGATTTTTTCTGTCGTCTCTTCTTTGCTACCTGACGCATCTGTTGTTGCTGAACTTGGAGAAGGAGTTGAGATCACACTAATATCCTCGCCCTGATTGGCAACATAAATGACCTCTTCATCACTAATTTTCTGGGCAAGATTAATAGATTTCTTATCAGCTTGAGCCGTCAGCCCACCAGCTGCCTTAATGGCATCGGTCACACGACTATCTGCTGCCAAGCGATAAACTCCCTCTTTATTGACTGCACCTTTGACATCTACAACTAAATCAGTCTTAGATGAAGAAGTTTCTGGCTCACTTGTAGATGCTGATTTCTCAGAATTTTTAGAAATTGTACCTTGGGCACTGCTAGGTAAAGCTAAATTAGCTGAAACTGGTTGCACTGGAGCAAGAAATTGTGTCCACACAACAAGACCTAAGCCCAAGACAACTCCCCCTCCTATTAGAACTGACCACAGTTTATTCTTTTCAAAAATATCACGACATTTTTCTAAATAATCTTTCAACATATTATCACCTCACTTTTACTATACGAAAAAACTCGCCAAAATTGACGAGTTTTTTTAGTTACGGTGTTTATCTGGATCCCAAACAAAGCTTGCTAGATAGCTAAAGAGCAATGTAAAAAGCACTACGATAATTGCGACAATAGCTAAAGGCAAACGGTAAATGTATGTCAGAGGATTCGTACGTTTATCAACATAGTAGCTGTCATTTTCAGCATCTAGTCTGTCAAATTCAGCCTGAATACGACGAGCAACTTCCGCAATTCCTTCATCATTCATTCGTCTAATATCCGACACATCAATAGGATTCCCAAAATTCATGTCAATACGCTCACCTGAAATTAGACCACTGAATTTCATAGGTCCTTTATAGGCTGCAGGCATAATTCTTACTTTAGCCATCTTGGCAATAACAGCTACACCTCCTTTTACATCAGTCGAGTGGCGACTACCACTAGGAAACATAACCAAGGAACGATTACTCTTTTTTAGCATATTGACAGGGTATTTGATGGCCTGTTGACCAGGATTGTCACGATCAATTGGAAAGGCTCCACACATTTTTATCCACCAGCCAAAGATACGATTTTTAAACAATTCTTTCTTCGCCATGAAGATGAATTGCTTAGGGCGTGCCGCAAAGGCCATGTAAACGGGATCCCAGAAGGTACGGTGGGGTGCCACCAAAATATAGTTTTCGTCCTTGCTTAAAATCTTGTCTTCATTGTGGTAGTGAGCATTACCATTGAAAACCCAAAGCAGAAAAACAACCAAGCCACGCAGGTAAGTATAAAACACTAGCTTACTCCTTTTTTAATCTTTCTTTTCATTGTATCACGATTAGGTTATTTACGAAAGAAGAAACTCATTTTTAAACGTGCTATAATGAACAAAGGAGGTCTGGTATATGGTAACTTACATCTGGCTTTTCCCTTTACTCTTTATCTTTCATGATATGGAAGAAATTGTCGGCTTCATGCCTTGGATGAACAAACACAAACAGCTGCTCCAAGAGAAGGCTCCGCTTTTTCTCAAACTTCACGATGGCCTTTCAACGGAAGGCTTTGCTTTAGCCGTTTTTGAAGAGCTGATAATCGTCTTAATTTTTTCGCTGGTTGCTCTTATCGGTCATCATCGAATTCTCTACCTCATCTGGTTAGGTGGCTTCGTTGCCTATACCCTTCATCTGCTAGTCCACATATTACAATCGCTCTTTTTCAGGCAGTATATTCCCTCTCTGGCGACTTCTCTTATCTGCCTTCCTATTAGCTGTTGGATTATTGGAAAAGTTAGTCTGCTTTTACAGTTTAATTGGGCAGATCTGCTTGTTTTTTCCGTCATTGGCTGTCTCATCGTTGGAATCAATCTGATTTTAGCACTTACACTTGGCAAGCAATTTTCAAAATGGCTGGAAAAAAAGCAACTCCTCTAACGCAACTGATACATTTTCTGTTATAATAAAATCTATGACAAATCCACTTTTAAAAGAGGGAGAGCGTATTGACCAGCTCTTCTCAACTGATGTAAAGATTATCCAAAATAAGGATGTCTTCAGCTACTCTATTGACAGTGTTCTGCTTTCTCGTTTTCCAAAAATTCCAAGCCGCGGGCTCATTGTTGATCTGTGCTCTGGGAACGGTGCCGTAGGTCTCTTTACCAGCACTGCTACTTCGGCGACAATTACCCTTGTAGAATTGCAAGAGCGTCTGGCGGATATGGCAGAACGGTCTATTCAGCTTAACAACCTGCAAGACCAGGTGCGGATGGTTAATGATGATTTGAAAAATCTACTTGACCACGTCCCTCGCTCACAGGTTGAACTCATCCTCTGCAACCCGCCCTATTTCAAGGCTACAGAAACTTCCAAGAAGAATCTGTCGGAGCATTATTTGCTAGCACGGCACGAAATCACGACCAATCTGAATGACATTTGCGAGGTCGCTCGTCATGCCCTTAAATCCAACGGCCGCTTAGCCATGGTTCACCGCCCTGACCGTTTTCTAGATATCATTGATACCCTGCGCCACTACAACCTCGCTCCAAAGCGCATCCAATTTGTCTATCCCAAGTCAGGACGTGAAGCAAACCTGCTCCTTATCGAGGCTATCAAGGATGGCTCAACTGATGGACTCAAAATCCTACCACCTCTTTATGTCCACAAGGATAATGGTGACTATACCGATGAAGTTTTTGAGATTTATTTTGGCAAAAACGGCAAAGCAAACTAATATGACAGCAACAAGCAAGAAATCAGAGACAAGTCTTAAGAAAGCTTATATGTATGTGCTCAAGTGCGCAGATGGCAGCCTCTACACTGGCTATACAACCGATCTTGACCGCCGCCTCAAAACCCACAACGCAGGCAAAGGTGCCAAGTATACCAGAGCTAGACTCCCCGTCAAGCTCCTATACTCGGAATGCTTCGCCAGCAAAGAAGAAGCTATGAGCGCCGAAAGTTACTTCAAGCAAAAAAATAGAAAACAAAAACTAGAATATATTAAAAAACACACCGCAAAATAATCTGTGGTGTGCTTTTTGTAATAGGCTACGTATTACCGCCAAGGATTGTAGAATCTACCTTGGTTAACATAGAAAAGAGTTAAACTCGTTAAAAGGATGATAAGGGCAAGAGAGACTGTCGCAACGTCCTGTTTAGTAAAGTTTTTTTGGGTGTACCAAGTCCGCTTTTTATTTTTCCCGAAACGGCGCAACTCCATAGCTGTTGAGATGGTGTCAATACGACCAAGCGAGCTAAAAATTAAGGGAATGACAATTTGAAGATTCCCCTTGATGCGCTCAAGTAGCTTGGCCTTCTTGGATAATTCCAATCCACGCGCTTCTTGTGACATGCGAATCATATAAAATTCCTCTTGCACATCTGGGATATAGCGAAGCGTCAAACTGACCGCATAAGCCACCTTGTAAGGTACTCCGATTTGATTAAGACTGGAGGCAAACTGGCTCGGGTGAGTTGTCATCAGAAAGAGCACCGCCAATGGCACTGTACAAAAATATTTGAGAGTCAGATTGAAAAGATAAAAAATTTCTTGACTGGTTAGGTAAAAAGGTCCCCAGCCCTGCAAAAGTACTGTCTTTGCGCCATAAATATTCTCACCATAGCTTGGTGCAAAGAGATAAACCATGAGAACATTCAAAAGTGCAAAAACGGTAATGAACTTGATTACAAAAGAAATCTGACTCCAACAAATTCCAGCCATTTTCAGCAAAAGAGTCGCAAACAAGGCCACAAGCAAAATTAATCGTGTATCATAAGTCGTCATGCAGGCAATTGACACTAAAACGAAGAAAAGCAACTTACTGGCACCCGACAAATGGTAAATGAAGCCAGAATTTTCCTGATAACCGATAAGTTGATTAGCCATGGGCTCCTCCTTCTTTTTGGATATAGAATTGAGTCAGGGCAAGAGGATCCGCCTTAATTTTTTCAGCTAAATCAAAGAGACTAGTTCGCTTCAAGTGCGCTTGCTTCAAAATTTCAGGCTGTGCGAAGAGCTCAACAGGAGAACAATCTGCTAAAATCTGGCCATCACTGACCACCACACTACGATCTGAATACTCTAGCATGAGTTGCATGTCATGCGTAATCATGACAATAGTATGGCCCGCTGCATGCAAAGTGTCCAAAAAACGCATGATTTCGGTATAATTCCTCTTATCTTGACCTGCTGTTGGTTCATCCAGCAAAATAAGTTCAGGGTTAAGTACCAAGATAGAAGCAATGGTCACACGCTTCTTCTGACCAAAGGATAGAGCCGAGATAGGCCACTTCCGAAACTCGTAAAGCCCACATGTTTTCAACGTATTAAGCACTCGTTCTTCTACCTCAGCTTCAGAAAACCCTCGCAAACGCAAGCCCAAAGCCACCTCATCAAAAATCATACTCTGACTAATCATCTGATTAGGATTTTGCAGAACATAGCCAATCCTCTCCGCCCGTTCCTTAACCGAATCTGCTGTAATTGACTTCCCTTGATAGAGCATCTCACCAGTTGGCTCAATAAAGTGGCACAAAGCCTTAGCTAATGTGGATTTTCCAGCACCATTACGACCAACAATAGCCAAACGTTCCCCTTTGCCGATGGTCAGATTGATGCCCTTCAAAATTTGGCGCTCAGCATTATAGGCAAAATTGAGATTTTTGACCTCCAAGAGTTTTTCTTTGGGTAATGGCTGAGCTGATCTACTCGTTTTGTCAAAAGTCAGACCATCTAAGTCTAACTGATCAAGTTTAGACAAATGCTCTGCCATTTCTACAGGAAAACCCAAATCACGTAAAGTCGTAACATAGAGTGGCTCTCGAATCCCATTATCTGCTAGAAGCTGAGTTTTTAACAACTCATCAGGTGTCCCATCAAAGAGAATGCGACCATCGTTGACCAACACGACCTTGTCCACCTGACGGTAGAGAACATCCTCCAGACGATGCTCAATGATGATAGTTGTCGTCTCTTGCTCGTGGTGGATACGGTCAATCAAATCAATAGTGTCTTGACCCGATTTTGGGTCAAGATTCGCCAATGGTTCATCAAAAAGTAAGATGGGACTCTCGTCAATCAACACTCCTGTCAAACTAACGCGCTGCTTTTGCCCTCCAGATAAATCTTGCGGACGATGATTAAGAAAATTCAGCAAATCTAATCGCTGTGCCCAGTCGTGAACTTTCTGTACCATCTCACTTTGAGTAATACCGTCATTTTCAAGAGCAAAGGCCAGATCCTCTGCTACCGTTAAGCCGATGAATTGACCGTCTGGATCTTGCAGAACGGTAGAAACCAAGTGTGATTTCTCATAAATAGATAAGTTAAAAGCATCCTTTCCATCAATGGTGAAGGTCCCCGATTTCTCTCCGTGGTAGGTATTGGGAATAATTCCATTCAGACAGTGACCAAGAGTAGATTTTCCTGAACCCGATGGTCCAACAATCAGCACCTTCTGCCCCTTTTCGATGATCAGATTGATATTCTTCAAAGTTGGCGCCGCTTGTGCGTCATATTTGAAGGTAAATTGTTTAAACTGAATAAATGGCGCCATAATCTCTCCCCATAATATTAAGTTGTCCTAGCAAGTGTGCGTAGAGAGTAAAACCTTCCCCAACGCTCACCATAAGCGGACCAAAATGTTTAACTTTCTGCATTAAAGCAAAGCAGACAAGCCGATATCAGCTTGTCATAAATGTTATAACTATTAAACTAGTCCTTAGTTAAACTACCTGACTTCACACGAGACTTAGCGTAAGCGGCCAACAAGAGGCTACCACCGATGGCAATAGTCACACTATTAACAGCCGCCGACAAAAGCCCTTGAGCAAAAACCTTGCTTGAGGCTTCGTGGTAAATCAAGATATCACCGTAAGGCGCAATAACAGCCCACCCGACAACATTGGCAACAATTTGCACAAAGTTAAACCAAAGGTAGTCACCGACTGTCAAATGACCCTTTTCAATATTGATTTTCTTAGACAAAAGACCAATGGCAAGACCAAGCAAGCCACTCACCAAAATCCATGTCCACCAAGGATTGCCATATTGGAAAGCATCTTTCAGAGTATGCCCTATAAAACCAGAAAAGAAACCTACAGTTGGTCCGTAGATAATAGCAAAAAGGGCGAGAACCGCATACTGAAGCTGAATGCTGGTATTCGGCACGAAAGTAGGAATATTAATCAGCATACCAATGATTACAAATAACGCTGCTCCAATTCCTGTTGCGACAACTTTTTTGATTGAATTGTTTTTCATGATAACTCCTTTATGATTATTAGAACTTGTATTCACAAGTGAAGTGCTTTTATATAAGAGATAATTTTTCACTAATCAAGGCAGTTTTTAAGAGAATACTGACTGTATCTTGAAAAAAACTAACGATGAGTAGTTCAAAAACTAGCCTTAGATGGAAGTGTTGAACTGTGAATACAGTTTCTTAAATCGTCTTAATCTCAATGCGCCAATTTGATCCAACACCGACATTGTAAGCCTTAGCAAATGACCCTTGATTGATGGCAAGACCAACACGGTAAAGCGAATTGATATAGATAATAGGCTGACCAATACGCACATCCGCAAAAGACTTGCCGTAGGTCACCTGATTTTGATACACCAGCATATCATTGTTGTAAATAGTCACCTCAAAACGGCCACCGTAGTCTGGATCTAGGCTATAAAATTCTTCACGTGTAATGGAGGTCCAGAGAGAACCAAAACGCACATCTAAGATATCAATTGCACCACAAACTGACTCATCTGTAAAGCTCGTCTCCACTACTGGAAGTTCCAAAATAGCATCAATTGGTAATTCTGGTCCAACTTCCTCAAAACTAATATGCCCACTTGCTAATTTAGCACCCGTAAAGGCATAAACATCACGTCCATGAAAAGTATATGAATACTCCGTATTTTTGCGGCGGTTTTTTACCTCTGAAATCTCCCTAATAGCCTTAATCCCTACATGTTTCTTGATATAAGAAAGTGTCCCATTATCAGGCGTCACAATATATTGATCCAATTCTGTTAAAGCAACCACACTTTTACGCTTAGAGCCCACACCTGGATCCACGACAGAGACAAATGTAGTCCCCGCTGGCCAATATTCTACCGTCTGAAAGAGACGATATGAAGCCTCAAAAATGTTATAAGGAGTGATTTCATGTGTTAGATTATGTATTTTAAGCGTTGGATCTTCCTGCAAAGCCACACCAATCATGGCTGCAACTGCTCCATCAACCAAACCAAAATCTGACTGCAACACTAATAATTTATTACTCATACTTATAGCTAACCTCCTTTTAACAATGTCTTATTTTATCATAAACGACACCGTTTTGGAAGATTCTTATTTCTTGAACCAACCATAGTTTTAAACTATTAGTATTATCTATTTTTTTACAAAAAAGGCTGCGCTACTGCCCAACCTCGCTTACTTATTAACGTTTTTTCTTACCCCAAACAGATTTCTCAGCTACCGCAGTAAAGAGAACATCCGTTGAAGAATTGAGAGCTGTTTCACAGGAATCTTGGATTACTCCAACAATAAAACCTACGCCCACTACCTGCATTGCAAGATCGTTAGAAATACCAAAGAGGCTACATGCCACAGGAATCAGCAAGAGAGAACCTCCTGCTACGCCAGATGCACCACAAGCGGACACTGCAGCTACAACACTCAGCAAAAGAGCTGTTAAAAAATCAATAGAAATCCCTAAAGTATTAACCGCAGCCAAAGTCAAAACATTGATAGTAATAGCTGCACCAGCCATATTGATAGTAGCTCCCAAAGGGATAGAAACTGAGTAAGTGTCCTTGTTAAGTCCTAAATCTTCACAAAGTTTCATATTCACAGGAATATTAGCTGCTGAACTTCGTGTAAAGAAAGCCGTAAGTCCAGACTCCCGCAGACAACGAAAAACAAGAGGGTAGGGATTTTCACGCATCATAATAAAGGCAATTAATGGATTAACCACAAGGGCAACCGTCAACATTGTCCCTACCAAAACAGCAATCAAAAGACCATAGTCCGCTAAAATTCCTACGCCATTTTCGGAAATAGTAGTAAAAACTAGCCCTAGTATCCCAATTGGCGCCAAATTGATAATCCACGTGACTACCTTTGACGTTACTTCAGAGAGTGTCTGTAACAATTCTTTGGTTGCTGGACTAACATTCCGCATAGCCAAACCAAAAACTACTGCCCAAGTCAAAACACCAATATAGTTGGCTGTTGCGATAGCATTGATAGGATTATCAACCAATTTCAATAATAAAGTCTGAAAAACTTCAGCAATGCCTTGCGGTGCAGCTAAATCCGTTTCAGCGGACTTGGTTAGAGTCAAGGTCAATGGAAAAATATAATTGACTAAAACTGCCACAAAAGCTGCTGAAAAGGTACCTACAAGATAAAGACCAATAACCGTTGACATATTCGATTTTTGTCCTTCTTCATGCTGAGATAATGCATTCGCAACTAAGACAAATACCAAAAGTGGTGCAATCGCTTTAAGACCGCCAACAAACATCTGGCCCAATAGACCAATAAGACTAAGCTTGGGTAGGAGCAACCCTAGAAATAATCCAATAACAACACCGATAGCAATCCGCTTAATCAATGGCGTCCGATTCCATATTTTAAAAAAACGTGTCATAATTTCCTCATCATTCATTTTGATACTCAATCATGATAATACAATTATGACTATCCGTCAAACTCATGTTTCATTATCTAAGGGTTATTTCGGGGACAGTCTAGCCGACTGCCTCAGATAGCTCTTTTTCTTTTGCCTCTTGTTCCGCCTGTTCACGCTCTTTTCTGCGCCTCCAATAGGTACGCCCCCAAGCACGTTTACGGCGTTTGCGTTCGTTCTCTTTCATCTGTTCGGGTGTAAGCTCCGGCATTGGGACATCCAGTTTACCCACATACTTGAGATAAATATCAATCTGCTGGATTCTGTCACCGGTAGATTTGTCCGCTTCGTGTACTACAATTTTATCAACAAATTCATTAATCATAGGAGTAGTAAGCTCTGTGAAATCTGTGTATCGGTGTACAGTTCAATAAACTTATCTACATTATCAGCATTCTCCTGATAGTCATTCAAAGCCTTTTCTAAAGCATCTACTGATAATTCCAATTCACTTTGTTCTGTTTCGTAGTCAGCCAAAAGCATTTCAAACCGCTTGTCACTTAGCTTCCCATTTACATTGTCCTCATAGATTTTTTTGATGAGGGTATTTAGTTCTTTGATACGTTTCTGCTCTCTGGAAAGACGTTTTTTCAGTGCTTTGGCTTCGCTTTCCTGTTGAAGCTCCGTAGCACTGCGAACCTTTTCGATAAACTCGGATTCATGCTCCATCACATAAGTGCTGGTAGCTTTGATGACTTCCAAAAGCAAATCCCTGATAACATCCGTACGGACATGATGCTGTGTGCATCTGTTTTCAAACTTGCTCTTTGCCTTACTGTAAGTGGAGCAGGTGTAATTGTCCTGTGCATTGGTGTACTTTCCGGTTGGATTACCATCCTTATCCTTCTTTTCATAACCGCCGGTGCGGTGGTTGAACATCTTAGCACCGCAGTCAGCACAGTATACCAGTCCGGTCAGAGGATTGATGTCCCCTTTCTTGGTGGGACGGTGCTTGGTTTCACGGATTTTCTGAACAATAAGCCATATTTCTTCGTCCACAATTGCTTCCTGCGTGTTTTCAAAAATAATCCAGTCCTCCGGTGAATTGTGCACAGAATTCTTATCCTTATAGGATAGTTTCTTGGTGCGGAAATTCACGGTATGCCCCATATATTCAGGTTTTCTTACAAGGTCTGAAATCGTAGTGGCAGTCCAAGTGTATGGTCTGTTCATGTCACAGCTTCCCCGACAGGTTCCAAGTCCCTGCTTTGCAAGATAATAGGAAGGTCTTTCAACCTTTTCATCCTTCAGTATCCTTGCTACCTGCATCGGTCCGTTTCCTTCTATGATAAGCTGATAAATTCGTCTTACAACAGCGGCAGCTTCTTCATCAATAATCCAACGATCTGGGTCATCAGGATCTTTCTTGTACCCGTAGATTGCATTACTTGTCAGATGCTTTCCGTCCATCCCCTTATTATGAAGTACGGATTTGATCTTCCGGCTGGTATCTCTTACATACCACTCGTTCATAATATTAAGGAATGGGGCAAATTCGTTACTGCCATCGTTCAGGGCACTGTCCACATCGTTGGAAATAGCGATAAATCGCACATTTTTCTTTCGAAACAGCACTTCCGTATAAAAGCCTACTTCAAGGTAATTACGCCCGATACGGCTCATATCCTTTACAATAACGCATCCTACAGTGCCATCTTCAATATCCGCAAGCATACGCTTCCAGTCCGGTCTGTCAAAATTGGTTCCCGACCAGCCATCATCTGTATAATGACGCAGATTGGTAAATCCCTGTTCAGTTGCATATTTCTCCAGCATTTTCTTCTGGTTTATGATACTGTTGCTGTCACCGCTTTGCTCATCATCACGGGATAATCTCTCGTAGAGTGCAGTGATTTTGCTTAGTTCCGGTTGTTTGGTTTTCATAAGATTCTCCTTTCAAAACAAACAACCAGCTTATCTGTGGTTTTATTCTACCACGAATAAGCTGGTTTGTGTAAAAATAATTATTGTCTCACTTATAGGAGAAATCCGAAAGGAAATCGGAACTATTTTTATAAATGTTATAAAATTTTAATTTTTCCCATAATTCGGGAGAATTAGAAAAAAGTTTGGTATTACAAATATGAACTACTCAAAAATTTCGAGTAGTTCATATTACTGGAATTTTCAATTTTATCACATCAATCACAAATGTGCTTTGCCCAGTCCACAATTGGTTCAATATATTTCTTGTCACTGATATCGTATGACTTAGAAATCATTTCTGCTTGAATCTTCTCTGCTTCAGTCTTATCTTTTTTTGCCTTTAATACACTTATAAACATTTTCATCATTAATTTAGAAGTACCCGACATTCTCTCATAATTAAATCCACCCGGACAATAAAATATCTTTACCTTTTGATGTTCTTCTTCAGTAAACCAATTCTTCATCGCCACTTCTATTTCAGGATTTTCTATAGGACTTCCGCCTACGCAGTATACTGCCAATTTTTTGTCGTTCCACTTTTTTAGATTGTTCTTGAACCACTTGATTTTACTAATTCCACCTGCACATGCCCAGCCGCCAAATATTATCGCATCATACTGCTCAAAGTTCAGTTTGCCAGCTTCATTAAGCTCAACACATTCACATTCTAGGGCTTCACTAATCCATTGTGCGTATTTCTTTGTAAATCCAGTCTGTGAATTATAAATTACAATAATGTCTTTTCTCATCTCAATATTCTCCATTTCTTTCATTTGTCTTAAATTAAGCTAAATCCTTCAAATTATCTTCAATTTGTATAATCGTCTGTATTGTTACTTGTAGCTGCTCCTCTGAAACACCTGCAAACATTTTTTTCAAAATACTCATAGTCATTTCATCGTTTTTTTCACAGAAATCTCTACAATAGTCAGTAAGTTCAATGCGCTGTTTTCGCTTGTCATTTTTATCTACGATAATAGTAACAAAACCTTTCTTTTCCAATTTTAATAAAATCTGTTTTACATTCTGATGTGAGCTACCCATAATCTCAGCAAGTTCTTTAACCGTTGGTTTTCCTTTACACAGATTAATACATATAATTGCAAAAAACTGTTTCCAACTTACTTCTTTCATCGTGCTATCTGCAACAGCCTGAAATCTGTTATCAAAAGCACTTAATAATCCCAGTAAAAAATAAGATGAATCAATCCCTGTAAAATCTACTTTGTCACTACGAATCACATCTTTAATATTCATATCATCCTCCAATAGGTAATATATTACTTTATATATGGTAATATATTACCTATTATCTGTCAATAGAAAAAGGCGGATATTGTTCCGTCTTTTTCACAATTGCTATTTCCTAAATTCGCTTTTTCTGTATTGCTGAATTTTGACAGTTTTATTTAACTTTGTTTATTTCTCAGCTTTTTCCAATCCTTTTACTATCTTATCAAAATCAGATTCTATCGGCTGCGTCTTGTTAAAAATATCATATTCCTGATATGCTTTCTCTACTGCCTGCTTATGGGAAATATGTCCATTATCTTTCAATATATCATATCTGCGGAACGCAAGGAACTCGTTCACACTTTTTGAAAATTCCTCCATTGTAAAGACATTTTCATGTTCAATCAAATCCTCTATGTAATCAAAATATCCTGTAACAGCACGTTCCAGTTGGCGGATTTGCTTTTCATCCAATCTTGCATCTCACCCGTCAAAGCCAGCCTGGCATACTCCATAGGGTTGTCAATGGCAAGAGCATTTAATGCACACTGTGAATTAGGTGTGGTCTTCAATCCATCCTCTGCCTTATTGCAGTCGATTCGTAAAAGCATATTATCAAAAGTGGTTATATCAATGCTATTGCAGCGTTGGTTATATGTAGCATATATAAATTTCATAGCTTTTTTATCCTTTCCGTTTTATTACAGATAAGCTGGTTGTGTTGGTAAATTATTATGTGTCCTAGAATTATCCTTTAGAAAGGGAAATTCAACTTAGCTTACTGTTTTTTTATGATTTATTTAATTGCTTAAATAGATTGAAGAAGAAAATATAAATAGTGAGCACTAGGAAGAGTTGCAACGAAAAGACACGTTGAACGCCTTGAGTTAAATCAGAGCTAGTATTAGCCAATACCGAAGCAATCGCAGTTCCAAGCGCACCTGCAAACTGTTGCATCATTTGAAAAATAGCAGTTGCGTCAGCCTTTTTATCTTGAGGCAGTTTAGAGACCGAAACAGCCAAAGTATTGTTAAAAGCCATGTTTCGTCCAAAGGTAAAAATGATATAACTGAGAGCTAAACTAAAAACTGTCAATGACTGTGTCAGACTAGCCATGATAGCTAAAGCCGAGGCAAAAAGGGTATTACCAATGTAAAGAGAAGGTTTAGGTCCCTTTAAATCATAAAATTTCCCAAAAAGGGGAGCAAGCAGAGCCCCTAATAGTGTCCCTGGCAAGAGTGCAAATCCCGCTAAAGTAGAACTTGCTCCCTTAGCTTCAATCAAAAAGTTTGGAATGATAAAATTAGAACCCAGATTTGAAAATTGATAGATGAAAAAGGGAATCAACCCCAACCAAACAGTTGGTACTTTTAAGATTCGAATATCTAGAAAAGGTGCTTTGGTTTTTAAACTACGAACAATAAAACCAAGCAAACTAACAATGAAAATGACCAGATATGGCCAATTAACCTTCCCATTTTCTAAGCTTGTAATGGCAAGAAGAGAGGTGGTCAGTGCAACTGCTAGAAAGCTAAAGGCAAAAATATCAAAGGGACGTTTCACTGTTTTTGGACTATTTTCCATATATCTCTGATTAAGTATAAAACAGATGACTGGAACAGGCAAAATGAAAATAAAAATCCACTGCCAAGGAAGATGAGCAATCATAAAGCCTCCATAAGTAGGACCAAATGCAGGGGCTAAACTCATGATAAGACCCCCAATTCCCATGTAAGTCCCAATCTTACTTAGTGGAACACGCTCTAAAATTAGGTTGAACATCAACGTCATTCCAATCCCTGTCCCTAACCCCTGCAAGACACGCCCAGCAATCATAATAGGAAAGAGATTAGTGATAAAGGCTAGGATAGTACCTGTAGTAAAGAGAAATAGAGCGATGTTTAAGATACTCTTTTCCTTAACATTTTGTTGTAACGTGGCACTAACGGTCATGGAAATGGCAACCGCTAAAAGATAAACAGTCGTAATCCACTGTAAACTAGATAAGGGAAGTCCAAAAACCTTCTGAAGAGTAGGAAAGGTTACATTCATACTAGTTTCAGATAAAATACCAGCGAAGCCTAATAGAGCAGTTGCGACAATGGATAAAGTTGTGTTCTTTGAAACAGTTTCTTTTGTTGACATTAAATCCTCCATAAAATGTAAAAAAGGTAGCTCGGAGTTGGCTACCACCTTCTAATTATAAACTATAACACTACTAGAATAACACGATTAGCAGGAAAGTTCAAGTTGAGTTCAAGCAAAAAACATGCTGTACACGTACAAGAAGAAGCCATTTTCAATTTCTCCAATCAGTAATTTGTTCATAAGCATCTTTTATTGACCTTTCTTTAGCCCTCAGTTATAATGTAATTGTCATACTATTGTATTCAATTATATTCAATATTATACAATTATCTCTCATCTCACCTAAGAAAGGATTATATTATGACACAAAAAAATGTTTATGTCATCATTGGTTTTATGCTCTTTGCGCTATTTTTTGGAGCGGGAAATCTCATCTATCCCGCATTTTTAGGTATTTACTCTGGAAGTCATCTCTTTTGGGCAATTCTTGGTTTTTGCTTAACTGGTGTCACACTTCCCTTATTAGGTGTAGTGGCTGTTGCCTATTCAGGAGCCACAGATGTTGAAATAGTTAATCGCCCCATCTCAAAGTGGTATGCACTGCTCTTTTCTGTCGCCCTCTACCTTTCTATCGGCCCATTCTTTGCCATTCCAAGAACAGGAGCCACTTCCTACTCCATCGGGACCGAACCAATATTTGGCAATAGTCCAGCTGTAAAAGTTATCTATGCCATCATTTTCTTTGGCCTGTCTTATCTACTTGCTATCAAGCCCAATAAAATCGCTGATGCCATCGGACGCTTCTTGACACCTGCTCTTCTTCTGGTGATTACCATTCTAGTGATAGCATCTTTTATCCATCCTGCTGGACATATTGGGCAGCCCCACAATGCCGCCTCTGATATTAGTAATGCTTTTAAAGATTATCCCTTTGTGGCAGGTCTCATTCAAGGCTATGGAACAATGGATGCCCTGGCATCACTGGCTTTTGCTATTCTCGTTATCAATGCCGCCAAAGAATTTGGTGCCACTAGCAAAGCCCAAATTGCTACCATTACCCTAAAATCAGGACTCGTTGCCATCAACCTCCTAGCGCTAATCTATATTTTTGTAGGACGAATTGGTGCAACATCCCAGAGCTTATTTGACTTTTCAAAGGGTAACTTTACTTTCCAAAATTCCGCTATTGACGGTGGTCATGTACTAAGCCAAGCTGCCTTTTTCTATTTGGGAAATATCGGTCGTGCAGTACTAGCGTTAGCCATTTTTCTAGCCTGTCTGACAACAGCCACTGGCTTAATCACCGCCTGTGCAGAATATTTCCATAAATTGTTTCCAAGACTTTCTCACGTGACTTGGGCAGGAATCTTCACACTGATTGCCACGACTTTTTACTTTGGTGGTTTATCCGAATTAATCAAGTGGTCACTTCCCGTCCTCTACCTTCTTTACCCGTTAACCGTTGTTATTATTGCTCTGGTACTTGGGCAAAAATATTTCAATGGAAATCCCAAAGTTTTCCAAATCACCATTGGTTTGACAGCTATTGCAGCATGCTATGATGCTCTATCTACCCTTTCTAAGATGACTGGTCTCTTTAGGTTACCAACTGCAGTTGTTTCCTTTTTTACCGAAATCGTACCTCTGGGACAATTTAACCTTGGATGGATTAGCTTCGCACTTCTAGGTTTTCTCTTGAGCTTTATCATTCATAAAGTTAAAAAAGGCTAGTTTCTGGCTAGCCTCAACCGATATTATACAAAATAGCGTTTGAAAAAATCTAATATTTCTAAATTACAGGCAGTTGCAATAGGATCTTTAACATTGTAATTAAAAACATGTCCTTTTGGATCTTCAGGTGTCCCAAAACTTCTAAATTCATGCTCAATGTGCTTAGCACGTAGGAAACCATCTAGTCGAACAGTGCAGTCACGGATAAAGTCTTGATTAGCAGTGGTAAGAAATAGCGGTGGCATAGCTGAAGTGATGTAATTTTCGGTCAGCAGCATATCTATTTTGTTTTCTAAAACAGCATCGGTAAAGTAAGCTTGTGGAGCCCCTTCTATCGTTCCAGGAATGTTGAGGAAAGAGGCGCCGCAATTGATAGCGGCTGCTCGGACTGAGAAGTTAGGTTTTTCATAGCCGAATTTTTGACGGAAGTCATCATTAGTTAAAATAGTCAAATATTGTACTGCCATCTGCCCACCAGCACTATCTCCAATGATGAAAACATTATTTAAGTCTAAATCATAATCATCACTGTGCTTGCCTACCCAGTGCATGGCACGGTTAACATCGTCTAGTTCACCAGGAAATTCAACTTCAGGAGCCAATTGATAGTTGAAATTGACAAATGCAAAGCCTTCTTTTGCTAAACTAAGCCCAAAAAACTGGTAAGTTTCTTTAGTCCCATAAACCCATCCACCACCATGTATATTGATAATAGTTGGGACCTTTCCCGTACGTTTTTTAGGTAGATAAATATCTAAGAGATTCCACTTTTCTTTAGAACCATAAGCAATATCATCAAATCGTTCTACTTCGGGAATATCATGCGGTAGTCCTGCATCACGTTTATCATCCCCTTCTTTAAAAAGGGCATTCAGTGTTTTAGCCGCCTCTAAAATATCTTTCTTAATCACCATTTTGTGAGACCTCATTTCTAAATATATTTTGTAGATACTACGATTTTAGGTCAAAAGTAACTAAAAATCTAGTGTCATCTTATCTAAAAAAGGGCGTCTAGTGACCTATTTATGAAATATAAAGAGGTCACTCAGCGCCTTTTTCTGGGAACTCCTGTTATTTTGTAAAATCTGTCAAGCCGTTATAATTAGAGCTAAGAAAAGATTGATAGCGGTTACTTTGCCGTCTATTAAGCTATTACATATACTCAGGAGGATTTCGTCATGAAACCAGTTAAAGATAAATTATCTTTCAAAATTTCTCTACTCTCTATCTCTCTCTTTTTGATGATTGCGCCACAAATTTCGGCTGCTCTCCCACTAATGTATCATGCCTTCCCTGGCGTAAGTCAAAGTGGCGTTGAAACCTTATCAACGATTCCCAATTTTGGAATTATGGTTGGCTTGTTTATTAGTCCATTTTTAATTCGTATTCTTGGACAAAAGTCAACTATTTTGACAGGTTTAGTCATTACCCTATTAGCAGGGACTTTCCCAATATATGCTACCAGTTTTACACCCATTCTAATATCACGTTTTCTACTAGGTGCTGGGATTGGACTTTTCAATTCATTGGCGGTCAGCTTGATTCCTCATTTTTACATCGATAATGAAGAAGAACGTGCCTCCATGCTTGGTTTTCAAAATGTTATGAGTAGTATCGGTGCTGCAGTGTCTTCTTTTTTAGTAAGTTATTTGGTTACAATGAGCTGGCATGCTGCCTTTGCGATTTATTTTCTTGTTATCCCTGCTCTTATTCTATTTACTCTGTTTGTCCCATTAAAAAAAGAAACTACTCAGTCTGGTAGTCAAAATGGAGTTAAGCAAAAACAATCAATCAATGGCAAAGTCGTACTTATTGCTGTTTTGATGTTCTTTATTTTCATGCTATACTTACCAATGAGTTATAAGTTACCAACCATGATTGTGGAAAATAGCATTGGTACTACTTCGACGGCTGCTATGGTAGCAGGATTTTCAACATTAGTGGGTATCCCTATTGGAGCTAGCTTCGGTTTCTTCTTTAAGAAATTACATGATATGATTTTTCCACTTGGTTTTCTTTTAGTTACCTTAGGTTTCTTGTTAACGGCCTATTCACAAAATTTAGCCATCCTACTTTTATCCATGGTTATTACTGGCGTTGGCTTTGGATTTGCGGTACCATATATGTACAACTGGCTTGGATGGGCAGCACCACAAAACTCTGTTAATTTAGCAACAACAATCATTCTTGTCATGGTAAATATTGGTTGCTTTATCTCTCCAACAGTCATGGGAAGTCTCTCAAGTTTTCTTGGTTCTGAGGCTAAAAATACCTTACTCATTTCAGCTATTGGTTTTGCAATCATAACAGCATATGCAATCGTGCATTATATTAAAGTGCATAAACTTCATAAATAATCTTACATAGGAATCATTAGAAAACAAGTCTTTTCCTAAAAGGAGGTCTTTCTTGGAAGTATGTCAACATGAGGTGGTTAATCCTAATCAAGGTTTGCTATCCTTCTTGTACGTCCATAATGGGCAGGAAACAACTTACATTGAGCCACACTGGCATAGAGCAGTTGAGCTAAGTTATACATCTAGGGGATCAATTGACCATTTCTATATCGCTGGTGAAAATTTTCAAACAACCTCAGGTCAGATTTTAGTAGTCAATACACAGGATGTCCACAGTATTCGTGTTTTGAATTATAAAAAAGAACCTGAGTTAGCATTGACGATTATCTACCCCTATCCTTTTCTGGTTGGTCAATGCAATACTATTAACCATTGTCAATTTGACATCAATCATCCAGAAACTTTTTCAGAAGAACAAAAGCAGGCTTACAAACATCTCCAAGATATCTTAGAAGGTATTATTCTAGATTTTCAGACGGATAACCCACAGAAAAATCTGAAATTAAATTTAGGAATTCTACAAGTTTTAGACATTTTGGTAACTTCATTTTTAGTGGATAATAAGGATAACCTTCACAAAAATAATCGATTACAAATTGCTGAGCGTATTAAAGAGATAGATAGCTTTTTACAACAAAACTATCAAGAAGATATAGGCCTTGAAGAATTGGCAGATTACTGTCACCTATCGCGCTCCTACATGGCACGATTCTTTAAATCACATCTAGGAGTGACCTTGGGACAATATCTGGGAACTATTCGGGCTCAAAAAGCACGTGATAGCTTGATTGAAACAAAAGACCGCTTTACGGATATTGCTTTGGAACATGGATTTAGTGGCCTACGTTCAATGAATCGTGCTTTGGAAACAAATTTTGGAAAGACTGCTCGCCAATTAAGAGAGGAGCAATGAGAAAATAAAATGACAAATTATTTAAGTTTTGATATTGGTGGTACTCACATCAAGTATGCCTTGATGAGTGCTTCAGGAAAAATTTTGGAGAAAAATCATGTCATGTCCCCTTCTAACTTAGACGACTTTTGGTCATCCATTGATGAGATCATTTTGAATTATCGTAATCAGATCCAAGGAGTAGCTTTTAGCTCACCCGGTCGTGTAGATGTTGATAAAGGTATTATTTATTTGGGTGGCGCACTAACTTACTTAGATGATGTCCATGTTAAAGAACGCATTAAACAACGGTACAATCTGACCACCGCTGTAGTTAATGATGGTAAAGCAGCGGCCTTAGCCGAGGTATGGCAAGGAAGTCTAAAGGGGGTGTCAGACGGTGCTACGATTGTCTTGGGGACTGGTGTTGGTGGCGGTCTGATTTTAGATGGGAAATTACGTAGCGGTCTGCATTTTCAAGCAGGAGAACTGAGTTTTATGCTTTTAAACCCTACCAACCAAGGGTTTGATAAGATGAGTGGTTCTTTAGGTTCAGCGGTGAATATGGTTAAAAAGATCAATCAAACACTTGGAAATTCAAATGATAAAGATGGTCTATCAGCTTTTAAAGCTATTCAAGATAAAGAGCCCGAAGCTCTGGCTATCTTTGAAAATTATTGCCAAACAATCGCGACCATTATTTTAAACCTACATGCAACTTTGGATTTGGAAATTTTTGCTATTGGTGGAGGAATTAGTGTTCAGCCTAGTTTAATAAGGGAAATTAATCGTCAATACGACCTTATTTTAGCAAAGGATCCTGTGACCAGTACTGTTTTAACACGTCCCAAAATTGTCAAAACCAGTTTTGGGAATGATGCAAACTTGCTTGGTGCCCTGTATCAACTATTGAACTAACAACATCGCAAAAGAAGCTGGGCAAAAACTAAAATTTTACCCTTTCGATTAAAATTTGGACAATCAAAAATAGCTTAGAATCAACATTGCTGATGACGCAGTTCTAAGCTATTTTCTTATTTTTAAGACTTTTATACGAAAACTAAAAAGAATGCAAAAATTCCCTCCTTCTAAAAATTAGAGAGCTTATCTACCGAATTTTAGTCGTATTTTTATACTCATGCCTATCGCATATTTTGGGGTGCTCATCAGTAGAGTGGAGCAGTTTTTCCCTCGATGAATAACATCATTAACTCGTCAACCACAAACAAAGCCCTCACTAAGATTACACCTAGTGAGAGCTTTGTTTCGTTTTCATTATTCTGTGGGTGAGGGCGGAGCCATCATGGATGTCTTGCCTAGCCTCTTTTGAACGTTTTTTCAAAATACAGTTAGTATTCCCTTAAAAAAAACTACCTTGATTAGCGAAAAACTACCTCTTATATAAAAGCACTTCACTTGTGAATACAAGTTCTTATACTCAATGAAAATCAAAAGTAGCCTAGGAAACGAAGCCGACGATAGAACTTGAGTTCATCAAGGCAAGTTGACAACGGATAATTTTGATTTTCGAAGAGTATTAACTTGATTTCACCTTTTATTGGTAGTCTTTGAATTAGTTTTCAGCAGATATGGCAACTGATTTACCATTAACTCAGCTAGCAAGAGTTAATCTTTTTTTGCCTTACTAGCAAACGTCTATCCAACCAAGTTATTCTACAAAATTTACTAGAAAAATTGTAAAGAACAGGTCTTGTAAACGGTGAGGCTAGCATTGGTGAAATTTTTCTGGTGAGACCCCCTAAAAGCTAATTTTTTAAGATATTTTTCAAACGGTTGAAGAATTATCAAAAATCATTTTCAAACCACATGATAACACTAAAACTATATACCTCAGCTATTATTTTTATGATTATTTTCCTATCAAGCTAATACGTTCTTGGATATGTCTGCCATTTTCAATCTCATCTACAAAACCGATGGCATAATCTGCATAGCTAATGGTACTTTGTCCGTTATCATTAACGGTAAATTCTTCACCAGCTAAAATATAATGACCACTGCGTTGACCATCTGCTTGAAAATCAGCTGCTGGACTGACAAAGGTCCACTTAACATCCTTACGTTCACGGATTTCAGCAAGAGTTTGACGCTGAGCATTAGCTAAGGGTTTAAAGATTTCAGGAAATTCTGGAGTATCTACAAGCTGAACTGTGTGTTCAGGATTAATATAGAGACTTCCAGCACCTCCAACAATCATCAAGCGTTTTTCTGTTCCTGACAATAAATCAGCTAGGTGTTTTTGAGAAACACTGTGAAGATGAAGCTGATCTTCAGACCATGCCCCGAAGGCATCCACAACGACATCAAAGTCTGATAAATCCTCTTTCGTTAAGTCGAACAAATCTTTTTCAATAACTTTATTTGCTTTTGACTTATTTTTACTACGGACAATAGCTGTCACGTCTAAACCTCTTTTTAAAGCTTCTTCAACGATAGCTTGACCGGCTTTGCCATTTGCTGCTACGACTGCAATTTTCATGGTAATTTCTCCTATAATTATATTCTTGTTGTAACATGTTTTGTTACAACCAACAATAAAAAGTATACCATTCCCTCGTTGTAATGTCAATAGTTACACCCTAGAGTTGTAATTTTTTTGTTGACAACTAAAATATGCTATAATAGTATAGTCTTTTAGGTTACTTTTGTTATGAGACGACGATCTACAAAACGTACTGAATCACAGCTAAGTGAGTTCCAATTGTCTAATGATTATTTTTCTGAAAGTGGGAAATTATACTCTTCGAAAATCAAAATTATCCGTTGTCAACTTGCCTTGATGAACTCAAGTTCTATCGTCGGCTTCGTTTCCTAGGCTACTTTTGATTTTCATTGAGTATTAGAAAAGCACATTTTCTCGGTCGTCGAAGTAATAGAAAACAAACCTAATGCTATATTATTGACCGAGGAAGAATAATGCCCTATTCAACACGTTTAGCTACTTCTGTACACATTCTACTAGCCATTTATCATTTTGAAAATAAGGAAAAAGTAACTTCTACCTTTTTAGCTAATAGCATTCAAACAAATCCAGTCATAGTACGAAATTTACTAGGAAAATTACAAAGAGCAGGTCTTGTAAAAGTTGATGCTGGCATTGGTGGTGCTCATCTGCTGAAAGACCCAGAAAATTTGACTTTTTGGGATATTTTTCAAGCTGTCGAAGAATCATCAAAAATCATTTTCAAACCGCATGAGGATACCAATCCTGACTGTGAAGTCGGACGCGTCGTTCATTCCATTCTTGATCCTCAACTGGAATATATTCACAATCAGTTAGTGGAATCCTTAAAAACAGTTACTTTATCTTCTCTCATTAAGGATATGGAGGATAAAATAGCACAAGAAGCGGATGATTAGCCCTAAGAGAGTAAAGATACGTTCACAGTTGCTCACACCATAAACAAGTATGTGAAAAGACAAAAGCTTTAGAGTCAATTTTTATTCCTTTGTCGTCAAAATAAAGACTCATAGAAATGTTAAAATAATAACGTTTCTATGAGTCTTACAATCCCACATGGGCTTATCCAAATTATTATATTTTTAGGAATTTGTTTACATTCTGAACCACCATTTTAAACTGGTGGTTTTGATTTTCTATTTGTGACTAAGTTTCTTAGTTAGGAAATCCCCTAAAAATTGAATGATAAAAATCAAAATCAAAATGAGCACAGTTGCTAAAAGAGTAACATCTGTATGTGAACGTTGATAGCCGTAGTTGATAGCAATTGTTCCCAGACCACCACTTCCAATAGCACCTGCCATAGCTGTTTCACCAACCAAGGAAATCAAGGTTACCGTTGACACACGGATAAGGTCAGGTAGACCCTCACTGAGATAGACCTTGATAAGATCCAAAAGTGTTGCACCAGAAGCCTGTGCAGCCTCAATTACACCACGATCCAATTCCGAGAGAACCACCTGAACCTGACGGGCAAAAAATGGAAAAGTTGCAGCAGACAAAGGAACAAGTGCAGCTGTCATCCCCAAATTAGTACCGACTAAGAAATAAGTAGCTGGCTTCAAAATAGCCAAAAGGATAATAAAAGGTATCGCACGAAAAATTGAGGTAATTTTATCCAAAATCTGAAAAACTGGCTTATTTTCAATCACACCATCTGGTCCAGTCAAAACCAGAAAGAGCCCCATCAGCAAGCCCAAAAAACCACCGATAATAAAAGCAATAATAGTCATGTAAAGGGTAGCATAGATGGCATCTGGCCAAGAATTTGTCCCTTCCATCCCAATCTTATAAATATTCGGAAAATTTGTTTCAATCCATCCAGCCATTTAGGCACCTCTTTTCAATACTGTCAATTCAATACCAGAAGATGTGATAGCATCTTGCGCAGCTGCAAGTGCACCTGTTCCTCCCGATAAAACAACCACCATCTCACCTACAGGGGTATTATCCAAAATTTCGATATTACCATATAAAATATTAGCTGTCACTTCAAAACGCTTGTAAATATCATTTAAAATTGGCTCATCTGTGGAATGACCAGCGTATTTGAGTTGTACCAATAAACTATTAGATGGCAACTGTTTAACAATGTCTTGTTTTTCAATCTTAATCAGAGCTTCATCAATACCAGTAGCTGTTTTGATGAATTCCTGTGTCAGAGGCTCTTGAGGTTTTGAAAAAATCTGCAAAACCGACCCCTCTTCAATCAGTTGACCACTTTGCATAACTGCAACCCGATGGCAAATATCCTTTACAATCTGCATTTCATGAGTAATCATGACAATAGTTAAGCCCAATTTTCGGTTCAAGTCCTGCAAAAGAGTTAAAATCTGTTTTGTCGTCTTAGGATCAAGTGCGGAAGTTGACTCATCCGAAATTAAAATTTCAGGATCATTAGCAAGTGCACGCGCTATGGCTACACGTTGTTTTTGTCCACCAGACAGCTGTGCTGGATAGTTGTCTGCACGATCAGCCAAATCAACCAGCTCCAATAATTCCTCTACTTTTTTAGCTCGCTCTTCTTTACTCAAATCAGAATGACGCAGAGCAAAGGCCACATTTTGTCGAGCAGTTTTTTGAGCCATCAAATTGAAATGCTGGAAAATCATTCCAATTTTTTGCCGTTTATGCCGCAATCTTGCCCCTGCAAGTTGGACTTTTCCATCAGCAAAAGTCACATCGTCACCAATGGTAACTTTCCCAGAAGTTGGTACCTGCAAAAGATTGATGACACGCACCAAGGTTGATTTACCTGCTCCAGAATATCCGACAATACCATAGATATCACCTTCTTTAATTTCAATGGAGACATCCTTGACGGCTTCAATCACTCGTTTCTTCTGATGAAACGTGATATCAATATGCTCTAAATGAATCATCGTTTTACTCATAACTCTTAATTAACTCCTCAATCATTTCAATATGCGTATAATAATCGGCTAGTTTGACATTCTCATCACCGCCATGATCGCGGCTATTTGGATTCCCAATCCCAAAAGCTGCAATTGGCACTTCTAAAGCCTCAAAAACCTGATGCATCGGCCCTGTCCCCGCTGTTGTTGGTAATACTGACACACCCTCTGGGGAAAATTGCTGTGCAATATCTATTACACGGCGAATGGCTGGTGCGGTCATATCACTACGATAAGCCTTCTCTCCTAGCGTATAAATTAATTTTACACGGTCATAACCATGCTTAACCAAGTGACGCTTAATTTTTTCAAGTACATCCTGCGGATCCATACCAGGAACCAAGCGCACTTCCATTTTAGCAGAAGCATGGGCTGGCAAGATAGTCTTAACCCCTTGACCTTGATATCCAGTCTCTAGTCCCTCAATTGTCAAGGCCGGCTCAAAGAAAAGTCGCTGTACTAATTCTTCCTGATTGTTCACTAAACTTGGCAAGCTCAACTGATACAAATTAACTAGAGAATCCCAATCCAAATTAGCATTCTCCCTCGCTAAAGCTAATTCTTGCTCGGTAGGCTGCTGAACGTGGTCATAAATGCCTTCTACTGCAATACGACCAGTCTGATCACGAAGACTGGCAATAGCATTGAGTAGATACCAAGAGCTACTATCAATGATTGCTCCAAACTTAGAATGGATATCCACATCTGCTGATTCAACAAGCATATCAAAGGTCACAATCCCCTTAGTTCCCCCCGAAATTTCAATTTGCCCCTTAGCATTTCGAATGCCTTGTTCCCAAATCAGAAGATCTGCGCCACGCAACTCTGTGGCATATTTTCCAAGGTATTTCTCAAAGTCAACTGATGCTGACTCTTCGGCACCTTCTACAATAAAAGTAATATTAACAGGCAAATCTCTAGCAGATTTGAGGTATTTAGCAATAGCAGTTAGGCGAGCAATGATATGTCCTTTATCGTCATCAACACCACGACCATACATATAACCATCTCTTATGTCCAATTTAAAGGGCTCCGCTGTCCAAGGCTGGTCAGCGTCAGCTGGTTGAACATCGTAGTGATTGTAAAAAATTAAACTCTTAGCTTTGGGATTGGAACTTTTAAATCTTGCAATAACAAAAGGTGCTACATAACTATCATCAACAGTTACATCAGCGCCAGCGTTTTCAAAAATCTTTCCAAGATAAGAAGACGTTTCAACTAATCCAACCTGCTGAGCAAAGATTGATTTTTTAGAAACTAATTCTCTCAAAATCTCAAAATAATACTGAGTTAACTCATCTTCGTTAAATTTTTTTAACTGACCTTGATCTGTTATCATCTTGTACCCCCATAAAGACAAAAGCGACGTGTAGCGACACGCCCTTTTGTATAATTGTCAAAAGCTAAGACTCCTTGAAAATCAAAATGACAGTTTGTCAACTTACTTTGTTTTCGTTGAGTTTTAATCTCTTAGTTATCTACTTTTGCACCTTCCCAAGCTGGAATGTCAACACCTTTTGTAGCTTCTTGGATAACTTTAGCCACTTCATCTGTTTGATAAGCCTTAATCAATTTTTTAATGGCATCAGCTTTGTCTGATTTTTTCCAATCTTTTTGAGCCGCAATGACATTCACCCACTGATCAGAATTTTTATCCACCGCTTCTTTATAGAGAGTTGTGTCATAGTCCACATTTGCAGACTGAGCGTAGGAGTTATTAATAACCGCGGCGTCAACGGAAGTCAGTGTTGAAGCTGTTTGTTCCGCATTAATTTCAGTAACATCTAACTTTTTAGGATTTGAAGAAATATTCTTAATAGTTGCTAACTCTTTTCCTGAAACGTCAAGCTTCAATAAACCTGCTGCTTGGAGAAGGTAGAGAGCACGACTTTCATTTGAAGCATCGTTTGGTACTGAAATCTTAGCTCCATCTGGGATATCTTTTACATCAGTATATTTTGCCTTACCATCCCCATCAACTCCTGAGAAGAGGCGAATTGGACTAAGAAGAGTATCTGCTGCTGCAACAATAGTTCCATCATTTTCAGAATTCCAGTTACTCAAGAAATATTTATGTTGGAAAGCATTCACATCAATCTCACCATTTTGAAGGGCTTCGTTTGGCTGTGTATAATCCGTAAACTCAACCAACTTAAGTGTAACCCCTTCTTTTTCAGTAAGTTCTTTAACCTTATCCCAGAGTGGCTCAGTTGAATCATCCAAAGTCATGATACCAACTTTTAATTCTGTCGTATCTGATTTTGCAGAATTTGATTTTCCACCGCATGCTGCTAAAATCACTGTTGATGCAAGGGCAATGCTTGCCAAACCAAGTATTTTTTTCAATTTCATATATCTATCCTCTTTTCTTCATAACTGTTATTATTTTATCGCAACTAGTTCCTAGTTTCAAATTGTTTATAATTGTAGAAATCTATAGTTTAAAACTATAACTAATTCCGTATTTGTTATAGGAAACGAGTTTGGATAAAATCACTCCAAACTCGAATTGTCTGATAGAACTAACTGACATTTTTAAAATCTTGAAAATGTCAAATTTCTGTCACCCTTTATCAATCCTTATTTTCCAGGCACGACAAGATCAGCTTCTGCTGGAATGTAATCTGCACTTCCTAAGAATTGCTCAGCCAATTTTGCAATAGTACCATCTTGGTACAATTCTTTAATACGCTTGTTTACAAACTTCTGGAGGTCAGTCTGATCGCCACCAAGTAAGAAGTAAATGTAAGGTTGCTCAGATGATTCCAATTCAATCGTTTTTAGGTTATCAAGACCTTGATTTTTAATAATGGCATTAACTGTTGGAGCATCGAAAATCTTAAATTTAGCTTTACCTTCGTTAAGATTTGTTAAAATCTGAGTGATATTTTCATTAGTGTATTTCAGTTCAACAGGGTTATCAGAATGCTTTTCATTAAATTCTTTCAACTGAGCTTCTGTTGTTGTTCCTTGAACAACCTGAGTTGAATGACCAGCAATATCATCGTATGTTTTGATATCGCTATCTTTTGGAACAACTAGAACCGTTGGAGTTGCACCAGTTGGATAAGAGTAAAGATATTTTGCCGCACGTTCGTCACTATAGCTGATGTTTACCCCTGCCATCTGGTATTTATCAGAATCAAGACCAGTAAAGATGGATGACCATTCTGTCTTTTTAAAAGTCACTTTATACTTGTCCGAACCTTTAAAAACTGCCTTAGCCACTTCAATGTCAAATCCAGTCAACTCACCATTTTCTTGATAAGCAAAAGGTGCTGTTGCCCCAGACGTTGCAAAGACGACCTCTTCCTTTTTACTTGATGAACTTGTTGTATTAGAGTCGGATTGTGATGAGCAAGCCGCTAAGAACACTGTCGAAGCAAGGGCAACGCCTGTAAAACCAATTATTTTTTTCAATGTCATCTATTTTCTCCTCGTAAATGATAAATAGTAGCCGTTAGCACTTATCAGCAATTGTCAAAGCCTAACTAGAACAAAGCCTATCTTATCATTTTTCTCCTTCCTTAACAAATACTTAAATTTTATCACCGTGATATGAAAATCTTATCACGTCAATCAAAAAAATAGCAACCTCGATTTAGCACTTTTAAAATGAAACGTATACAATTAGCATCAATACGTTTCAAAAATATAGTTATTTAGTTTATCTTTGATTACTTCGACGTAAGAGGAAACTCTGTTTCCTATTTATAACTTCAAACACTCCACTGGATTGTTTGAACTCACTTTGCCGTACTTTACGAAAGTGACTTGCTTCGCATGTCTTATTTCCAACCTAGAACAGCCTAAAGGCTGTTCTAGCAACCTGCAGCTCATTGCCTTGTACTAAAAGCAAACTAAAAGACTATAAAAAATCACAAAATATCTAACAGGTCAAACAACACTAAGAAAAAGCAGCAAATCACTTTGCTACTTTAAAATGTTATTCTCTTTATCCAATCTGACTACCATTTGGTACGCTTGAGTCAACGGTTAAAACAGTCAGATTGCCATCATGTTCGGCTGAGAGAATCATTCCCTGACTAAGCAATCCCATCATCTTGCGTGGTTTCAAATTAGCAACGATTTGTAATTTTTTACCAACGAGTTCTTGCTCATTTGGATAGAATTTTGCAATACCCGAGAGAATTTGGCGGTCTTCGCCATCTCCTGCATCCAAACGGAATTTGAGAAGTTTGTCAGAACCTTCAACTTTAGACACTTCTTTAACCTCGGCAACACGGATTTCCACCTTGTCAAAGTCGTCAAACTTAATGGCTTTCTTTTCATTCTTGAGCTCAACTTGGCTTGGTTCCCACTCCTTTTCTTCCTCTTGAGAAATAGCAGAGCCATCACCCATTTGTTCCTTGATGTAGGCAATTTCTTCGTCCATATCTAGTCGTGGGAAAATCGGTGTACCTTTAGCAACAACTTTAACACCTTCTGGGAAGCCTGCAAGGGTAAGATTTTCAAGGTCAAAGTCATTTCCTAGACCTAGTTGTTCCATAATAGCGTTTGATGTTGTCATCATAAATGGTTGAGTAAGGTGTGCCACCACACGAAGACTAGCTGCTAAATGAGCCATTACTGCTGCCAGTTCATCACGCTTAGCGTCATCCTTAGCAAGAATCCAAGGAGCTGTTTCATCGATGTACTTATTGGTACGCGAAATAATATTCCAAACCGCTTCCAGCGCGCGCGGATAATCCACTGCATTCATCTGTTTGTGATATTCCGCTAGATTTTCAGTTACTACTGCTGCCAAATCAGCATCAAATGCAGTGACATTTTCCACGTAAGCAGGAATTTCGCCGCCAAAATACTTGTTAACCATAGCAACCGTACGATTAAGAAGGTTGCCAAGGTCATTAGCCAGCTCATAATTGATACGGCCAACATAATCTTCAGGTGTGAAGGTTCCGTCAGAACCAACTGGAAGTGAGCGCATGAGGTAATAGCGGAGCGGGTCAAGTCCATAGCGTTCGACAAGCATTTCTGGGTAAACCACATTACCTTTAGATTTAGACATTTTACCGTCTTTCATGACAAACCAACCGTGGGCAATCATACGTTCTGGTAATTTCAAATCAAGCATCATGAGTATAATTGGCCAGTAAATAGAGTGAAAACGTAAAATATCTTTTCCAACCATGTGAAAGACAGTACCATTCCAAAACTTGTCAAAGTTAGCGTGGTCTTCCTGACCATAGCCTAGGGCTGTCGCATAGTTGAGCAGAGCATCAAACCAGACATAAACGACGTGTTTTGGATTTGAAGGTACCTTAACGCCCCATGTAAATGAGGTACGGCTAACCGCCAAATCTTCCAAACCAGGTTCGATAAAGTTTTTGATGATTTCATTCATACGGCCGTCAGGCTGGATAAAATCAGGATGGGCATGGAAAAAGTCCACCAAGCGATCTGCATATTTGCTCAGACGCAAGAAATAAGACTCTTCTGACACCCATTCTACTTCGTGGCCTGATGGTGCAATTCCTCCGATAACTTCACCGCTTTCATCACGAAAGACTTCTTCTAATTGGCTCTCAGTGAAAAATTCCTCGTCAGAGACAGAGTACCAGCCAGAATACTCACCCAAGTAAATATCATCCTGCGCCAGCAATTTTTCAAAAACATCAGCCACCACTTTTTCGTGGTAATCGTCAGTTGTACGGATAAACTTATCATAAGAGATGTCAAGGAGTTTCCAAAGTTCCTTAACACCAACTGCCATACCGTCCACATAAGCCTGAGGTGTAATACCCGCTTCTTCTGCTTTAGCTTGAATCTTTTGACCGTGCTCATCAAGTCCAGTCAGGTAAAAAACATCGTAGTTCATCATACGCTTATAGCGTGCTAAGACGTCACAAGCGATGGTTGTGTAAGCAGACCCGATATGAAGCTTACCAGACGGATAATAAATCGGTGTCGTAATGTAAAATGGTTGTTTACTAGTCATTTTCTTTCCTTTCAAATAGGAGCTAATGAAACTCCTTTATTGATAATACATTATTATAGCACAAAGACCACTGTTTTTATAGCTTACTTAATTAGATAAAATAAGAAAAACTAGTATTTTTGTTAAGGAAACTCTACTCAACCTTAAAATGAGACAAGTAATGATTTTCTTCTAGTTGTCCGCTAAAGCTATCCCCCACTTTTAAGAAAGGTAGAGCATCAGTGGTCTCATCGCTGGCTTTAACCTTATAAATCTGCCCCGATGACGAGATATAGTAAACTGTTGAGCCAGAGATCATTTGACTAGCCAACTGCTCAACCGTTCCTTGAATGATAGTTGCTTCCTTTTTCTTCTCACCAGAGGCGTTATTTGATGCCCCTGACAAAACTGAGGTATCTGAGTCCGTAAATTGGGCGATTAAGTCCTCAATATCGTTATCAACGGTAACTTGTTGGTAATCCTCGGCATCAACAAGGGCATAAGATTTAATCAATCCTGCATCGTCTTTGAGTGAAACCAAATAGTAGGCTTTCCCACTGAGTTTGACCAAGCTTGGGGCGGTAGCCGTGTATTTCTTTTCTTGAACTTCTCCTTCAGCAGACTCTTGGGCAGCTGATTCAGTGGCCGACGCCAGCTTGTAATTGGTTACTTGTCGTGTCCGCATATTGACTAAGATAAACCCTAGATTGGAAGAATCTGCTGTTGCCGATGTAATTCCTGTATAGAGGTAAATATCAGATCCGATAGAAATATAGTTGTAACTATCAGTGGTCTTTTTGACACCCGTTTGGCTAAAGACTGTATTCCAGAAACCTTTTTGGTAAGTATAATAATCATCCACACGACTGATAACATTGGAAGCGGAGAACACTCGATCTACCCACTTCGGAACATCATTTAGTGCATAGCGCTTAGTTTCGCCCGTCACAGCATTAAGTAAGATAGCACCATCTGGATCTTTAGATGATAATAAAAATTTTGGTTTGTAGGTTGTTGCCACATAGTAAGGATTACCCTCATCATCAACTTCAAAGGAGGGTTCGCCAAAAATAGTTGTCGGGTATTTTAGGCGTAAATAGCGGAGCGTATCTCTGAAAAAGTACTCTGAGTCCGAGTACTTCATTGGTTGGCTCAACTTGACCAGCTCAGCTTTTCCTGTCGTCTGATTAACCTTTACATAATAACCAATACCTTCTTTACGATTAGATACCCATTTCCAAAAATTCTTGTATTCCAAAGGTGAGACTCGGTAAGGCTGCTTCCCAATAGTAACCTGACGGTAGTCATCAGAAATGCCAAATTGAGAGACCTTGTCAATTGTACCAAGGTAAGTATCTCCAATCTTCTTAGCCGACGAACGATCAAGCAGGGCTAATTTTGAAATATCTGTTTCTGGAAAATCTTTTGTAAAATCAGCTTCAGTAACTTTAATCACATTAGCATAACTTTTAGCACGGAAAATACGGGAATTAAAAAAATTTAATCCTGCCAAAAGGACTAAGATAGTTGCTATTCCACTCAAAATATACAACAGCGGTTTCTTATAGGTAGAAGAAATGCTGACATCCTTACGCAAACGCGATCCTGAAACTTTCTGGCTGGAAGCACGTTTTATAGTTTCTCCAAAAGTTAATAGGCTAACAGCAAAAGTTGCCAGAATCAGTCCTTCTATGACAAAAAACCAAAAACCGACATCTAAGGGGTTAAGGGCAGGCAGAAAAAATAAGTAACTAACCGCCATGACCACTAACCATAGAAGAATCAGGACAGGGGTAAAACGTCTTTTCATAAGAATATCTCCTTATCTCAATGATATTTTTATTATATCACAAAAGTACAAGGGCGGTGAATTTCACTACTAAAACAGCTTCTCAGGACAGGGGTTAAACTTAATCAGTTCGCACAGCCTGAATAAAAATCAGTTTTACATCACGAAGCTAAGTCATTTGTGTTACATAGGGGCACCTCTATAAACTCCCAAAATTGCGAATTTGGAGTTATGGAAGCCTTGTTAAATCAACATTTTAAATTTTAGAAAATTAGTTTTTAGAGGTCCCCATAGCTATAATCAGAATGGCACTACTACCAACTTAGTGATATTCCCAATCTCAAAAGATTCACAAAACCTTTTAACTAAAACCATCAACGCTGAAATGAATGGTGTTCTTTTTACATTTTGTGAACTCTTTTTCGCATCTCTAAATCAACGCTGTTTTGATTTTCCTAACCAATAAGAATACATCACTGGTACACCCAACATCACCACTAAAGTCAAAATAATAACTAAGCCAACTGCAAGCTGTATAAAGGCATTGAAGAAAATTGAAATGCCACAAAATAACCAAATTTTTCCAGCCAAACGATGTGTCTTAACCCAATTTTCTTCATCATACAAAGTCCAAGGCAGGCGAATGCCTATGGTATAATTAGGGCGAGTTTTAGGTAGATAATTTCCAATAACCATAAAAATAATACCTAAAAGCAAGTTCAATATCATGATTTGATTTACAAAGTAGCCTAAGGCCTGTCCATAAATCGATATCATAACAAAGGTTGACACCAAAGGAATAATCCAATAGGTCAAGGAACGCATTTTAGGACTAACATTACCAGCTCTAGGATCCTTACTAGTTATAAAAAGACAAAACCAATGTAATAAAAGCATGAACACTGGTAATCCAAAAACAGTCATCAAACGACCACTAAAACCATCAGCCTGACCTGACAAATTGAAATGAGTTGCCACAGATTCCGGCAATTGAGACCAAAACAAACAACCAAGCAACATTGGTAGTAAAATGACTACACTTGTTAAGCTCAATAATTTTTTATCAATTTTCATTATTTTTACTTCCTTTCAAATCGGTCAGCCAAACCAGCATATCTTCTAGCACCGAGGTATTAAGCTCATAGAAGATAAAATTTTTCTCCCGTGTTTCTAAAATCAAATCTGCTTTTTTCAAGACACTGAGATGATGCGAAATGGTAGCCCCTGTCAACTCAAAACGCTCTGCTATTTCTCCAGCAGATAGCTTTCTACCTTTCAGTAAATCCAAGATTTCCCGCCGAACAGGATTGGATAGGGCTTTAAAGGTTTGTGCGAAGCTCATGGGTAGTTCTCCTTTCTCTTTGTAAAATGACTAGCGCAAAAATCAAGAGAGGCACTCCTGCTATAAATCCAGCAGGTGACGGGCCAAGAATGCGCATGCCTTCCACTTTTTCAGAGGGGAGTTGAAAAAGCAAACCCAGGCCAGCACTAGCATTGATAGACCCATGCATCAGGGCCGATGCCCAGATAGATCCTGTCTTTTCTCGTACCCAACTTAGCAAAATACTCAGACTAAAACAAAAAACAAACATCGCTAGCACACCCAACCAGGGATAGCCAAAGTAGAGCAAACCATAATTATAACCCTGCAAATTTATTGGAAGATGCCACAAACTCCAAATAAGGCCTACTAAGAGATGCGTCTGGAATAGTGAAAAACGTTCACGCAAAACTGGGTAAAGGTACCCACGCCAGCCAATCTCCTCACCCAAGGCTAATAAGCTATTGAAAACAGGGGCGAAAGTCATGGCTGAAAAAAGCTGAGATACAGCCACCAGTTGCAACGGTATACTTTTCTTAAAATGTCCTGTCGCTTCTAACATACTTTGAAGATATTCAAAACCTAGACTGAATTGATTTCTGAAAATCATGAAATAGAGACCTGCCCCGAAAAGACTTAAAATTGTAGGTAGCCAGAGAGCCGTTAGATAATAGCGTAAGCCATTCTTAAAACTTGGCGTGTACTCCTGTAAAGGCACATCTGCTGACTTCATTGCCCTCAAGATAAAAAATGCAAGAGCAGGCGTCCACATGGCAAGCATAGTGCCTAGCTGAGCAAATGACTGACCTAGCTGAATCCCCCAAAACCTCAGTCCTAACCAAATCATCCAAGCTAGACTGTAAGCTAGACCAACAAAAATGAACACACTCCTTCTCTTTGACATTTTCGCCATCTCTTTCTATTTAGAAGTTTTTCTAAATAACATTATACACTTTCCTTATCATAATTCAACAACTATTTAGAAAAAAATCTAAATAGATTTCAAAAAAAGAAAATCTGATTTTCAGAACCTACTGAAAAAGGCCATTTCATCAGAAATTTAACAGGCAATTTTTTTACTCTCTCAAATAGTTGACTAAAAAATCGAATGTACGATAACAAGTTTTCACTAACTAAAACCTGTATTCACAAATGAAATGCTTTTAGATAAGAGATAGTTCTTCGCTAATCAAGGTAGCTTTTTGAAGGAACACTGACTGTATTTTGAAAAAAACTAACGATGAGTAGCTCAAAAACTAGCCTTAGATAAAAGTGCTGAACTGTGAATACAGGCTTTAGGTATCATCATTCGTTTTTACTACTATCATCAACTTCGACTCTTTCTACAAACTGCTTTTCACATGCCCTCTACAAAAACTAGCACAAAGATGAGGCACAAGATGGTCATAAGTACAGCAATGTCAACGATAAAAATTACCCAAAAACCCAAGGGATTTCTGGGATTGATTGAAACTCCCCAACCAATTTCCTTAGGTACCCACAGAGGCTCGGTTGTTGCCTGCTCTCCTCTCAAGCGAAGCATTCTGATAAAGTGCCAAATGAAAAATAGAAACAAAATTAAAAGTGTCAACAATGTAATCATTTTTTACTCCCTTCTCTAGTAATTATATCCCTTAAACCGCTATTTGCAATCCTCAAACTCGCCTGTTCAGGTATTTTCTGGTAGAATAAAAGAAACACTGCTCTAACTCCAATAAAATTAGAAAGGAATTAATTCCATCTGGTAAGTTCACACTATAGAATAGTATGTTACTCTTCTCCTAAACCGACTATGCTTACTAGATTGATTTGGTATCTTACTTTGAAACTCATTTCTTGGAATATTGACTCCCTCAACGCTGCTTTGACCAGCGACTCTCCTCGTGCCCAGCTCTCTCGTGATGTTATTGACACGCTGGTTGCACAAGATGCCGATATCATCGCTATTCAGGAGACCAAGCTTTCTGCTAAAGGCCCAACCAAAAAACACCTTGATATCTTGCACGATTTTTTCCCTAGTTTTAATGTCGCTTGGCGTTCTTCGATTGAGCCTGCGCGCAAAGGCTACGCGGGAACCATGTTTCTCTATAAAAATAGCCTACCAGCACCAGCCATTTCTTATCCAGAAATCGGTGCCCCAAGCACAATGGACTGCGAAGGCCGCATCATTACACTAGAATTCGAAGACTTTTTCGTTACGCAAGTCTATACACCAAATGCAGGTGATGGCTTAAAACGCCTAAATGATCGCCAAATCTGGGATGAATGCTATGCCAATTACCTAGCAGAGCTGGATCGTCAAAAACCCGTTCTTGCTACAGGTGACTATAATGTTGCCCACGAAGAAATAGACCTAGCCAACCCAAACTCTAATCGCCGTTCACCAGGCTTCACCGATGAAGAACGTCAAGGTTTCACCAATCTGCTTGCCAAAGGTTTTACAGATACCTTCCGCTACCTACATGGCAATGTTCCAAATGTGTATAGTTGGTGGGCACAACGTAGCAAGACCAGCAAAATCAACAACACCGGATGGCGCATTGACTACTGGCTCACCTCTGAACGCATTGCCAACAAGATTACCAAGTCTGACATGATTGACTCTGGTACACGCCAAGACCACACACCAATTGTACTAGAAATTGATTTATAAATCTTATACTCAATGAAAATCAAAAGTAGCCTAGGAAACGAAGCCGACGATAGAACTTGAGTTCATCAAGGCAAGTTGACAACGGATAATTTTGATTTTCGAAGAGTATTAGAACCTGTATTCACAGTTCAGCCCTTCCATCTAAGACTAGTTTTTCAGCTACTCATCGTTAGTTTTTAAGGAATTACAGACAGTATTCCTTTAAAAACTGCCTTGATTAGCGAAAAACAATCTCTTATCTAAAAGCACTTCGCTTAACTATCTAGAAGATAGTCGAGAGACTACTCCGCAGTGACTCATCGATACTAACATATCTGATAAATGTGTCAGAAATATTCTAGATTGACTAAAGTCAACAATTTTTCCCGCTACTGCATCTTGTAAGTATGATAAAAAGAAAAGAGGCTAGGATAGAATCCTTGACCTCTTTTCTTTTTTTGTAATTAGTTGTTGAGCGCTGCTGCCATTGTTGCCGCAACTTCTGCTTCAAAGTCATTTGAAGCTTTTTCAATACCTTCACCAACTTCAAAACGTGCAAAGCTGACAGCTTTAGCGTTTACTGAGTCAAGGTAAGCTTCAACAGTCTTGCTGTCATCCATGATGTAAACTTGAGCAAGAAGTGTGTATGCTTGGTCAACCTTTGTATTGTCAAGCATGAAACGATCCATTTTACCTGGAATAATCTTATCCCAAATCTTTTCTGGTTTGCCTTCGGCTTTAAGTTCTGCTTTAATATCTTCTTCAGCTTGGGCAATCACTTCGTCAGTCAATTGTGCTTTAGAACCAAATTGCAAGTGTGGAAGAGCTGGTTTGCCAACCATTGCACGTGATTCGTTATCTTGGTCAATAGTGTGGTTCAATTGAGCCAATTCATCTTTGACAAATTGTGGATCAAGTTCTGTGTAAGAAAGAACTGTTGGTTTCATCGCTGCAACGTGCATTGATACTTGTTTAGCAAGAGCTTCGTCGCCACCTTCGATAACAGTGATAACACCGATGCGCCCACCGTTGTGTTGGTATGCTCCAAAGTGTTGTTCGTCAGTTTTTTCAACCAAGGCAAAACGGCGGAATGAGATTTTTTCTCCGATTGTTGCTGTAGCATTAACATAAGCTTCTTCAAGTGTTTCACCAGAAGGCAATTTAATAGCTAACGCTTCTTCGTTGTTAGCTGGTTTGGCAGCAACAATAGCTTTGGCTGTGTCATTTACCAAGTCAACAAATTGAGCGTTTTTAGCAACAAAGTCAGTTTCGGCATTTACTTCAATAACTGCAGCAACATTACCATCAACGTAAACGCCTGTCAAACCTTCAGCAGCCACGCGGTCAGCTTTTTTAGCAGCTTTGGCCATACCTTTTTCACGAAGCAATTCAATTGCTTTATCAATGTCACCATCAGTTTCTACAAGGGCTTTTTTAGCGTCCATAACGCCAGCACCAGATTTTTCACGCAACTCTTTAACAAGTTTAGCTGTAATTTCTGCCATGATTTTCTCCTCTTTGAATTAAGAATATAGATCATATAAGCACATGACAGGGGCCTTGGAAAATCAATCCCCTCATCCGTACTTAGTATAGTTACATAGTTATTCTAGTTGCTTTAGCCAGTTTGAGCTAGCAGGCAGCCAGAATTTAAAAAAGAACGAGACAGAGCGGTTTGCTTTCTGCCCCGTTTTCATTTTCGTACGAAAAACTAATCTTAGTTGTTATCGCCTTCAACAACTTCAACGATTTCTTCAATTGATTCTGCTTCTGCAGCTGCTTCGAAAGAAACTTCGCTATCTTCACCTTGACGACCTTCGATAACAGCGTCAGCCAATTTAGCTGTGATTAATTTAACAGCACGGATAGCATCGTCGTTTGCTGGGATGATAACATCGATATCATCTGGATCAGCATTTGTGTCAACCATGGCAACAACTGGGATACCAAGTTTTTTAGCTTCTTTAACCGCGATTTGTTCTTTATGTGGGTCAACAACGTACATAACGTCTGGAATACGAGGCATATCTTCGATACCACCCAAGAATTTCTCAAGACGAGCGCGTTGTTTGTTAAGAAGTGCAACTTCTTTCTTAGGAAGAACTTCGAAAACTCCTTCTTCTTCCATACGTTTGATTTCTTTCAAACGAGCGATACGTTTTTGGATTGTACCCCAGTTTGTAAGAGTTCCACCCAACCAACGGTGGTTGATGTAGTATTGACCTGCGCGTGTAGCTTCTTCAGCAACTGCTTCAGCAGCTTGCTTTTTAGTACCTACAAACAAGATAACCGCATCATTTGCTGCTGCATCACGAACAAATTCGTAAGCTTGGTCAGCCAATTTTACAGTTTGTTGCAAGTCGATAACGTGAATACCATTACGTTCTGTGAAGATGTACTTAGCCATCTTAGGGTTCCAGCGACGAGTTTGGTGACCAAAGTGTACACCAGCCTCAAGAAGTTGTTTCATTGAAATTACTGCCATGAGTAGTTTCTCCTTTATAAAATGTTTTTAACCTCTCTCAAACGTCGGCTTGCAGACCAACCTTGCGGCAACAAGTCCACAATCGGTTTAAGATGAGTATTTGTTGTCTAAGCAACCCCATTATTATAACAAATTATCCATTTAAATGCAAGTTTTTTACTGTTTTCTATCAAACCTAAATTCTCACCTAAATTCTCAAAGTAAATTCTAGTCTAACACCAAAACTGGAAATTAGACTGAGACAAAAAAATAAGGTAGAACTTACTATGGGACAAGTTGGTAACTGACAATGAAAAACAAACATCTTACACTTTCTAATCGCAATGATATTCAAATAGGAATTGAACAACTTAAGCCCTTCTCAGCTATAGCAGCTAAGTTAGGAAAAGACCCGTCCACAATTTCAAAAGAAGTTCGCAGAAATCGACTGGTTAAAGAAAATTCTGTGACATCTAA
>NZ_KB904454.1 GCF_000380105.1 Streptococcus orisratti DSM 15617 | reverse complement strand
ACAAATTTGTCATCACTTCTACCAAAATTATTGCCCAGATTCCTTCAAATATCGACGTAATGTTGGCTTAGTCAAAGTTTCGGATGAATCAATCCTTGTCTTGCTTTTGTTACAAGCTGAACTAGGCATGACATCACAACGCCATTTCTACACCATCTGCCCCCTCTTTCCTTGTGGTCAGTTACTAGANCGAAGTCGTTTCAATCGTCGGTCTAGACAATTGATCTGGCTAGTCCAATTAATCCGAAAAGCTATGAGTGACATGCTTCCATCTGATAGGCTAGCCATTATAGATAGTTTTCCTTTGCCACTTTGCCAACTTGTTCGCAATCACAGAGCTACCATTTTTAAAGGATTAGCNGATATTGGNTANAANGCCTCTAAACATCTTTGGTTCTACGGNTTCAAGGTTCATATGCTGGTGACCTTATCAGGTTATATTCTGAACTATGTTGTCACACCAGCCTCTGTCCACGATATCAAGGTGGTTTATGAACTATTAGAAGGGTGTAAGCAATCGGTTATCCTAGGTGATTTAGGCTACCTGAGCAGTGAACTCAAGAAGGACTTAGAACAACAAGGTTACCATTTATGGACGCCATTTCGTAAAAAACATGACAGGAGCCGAAGAACATAACAATTGGAAAATAATGGCCATGAGACGAACTATTGAAACACGTTTTTCTGAACTGTGTCGACTTTTTGATATTGAACACACATTAGCTAGAGGGCTAGCTGGACTACAGTTACGACTTGAACAAATTATTCTAGCTCATAATTTACGCTATTTTGAAATGAACTAGCACCAGGGGTTAAAGACTATATAAATTAGGAGTTTTCAATTTGTGTATGGCTCAGTTTTGGAATGTAAAAGACGAGCTAATCTGCTAATTGATTCTGCGCTGAGATGTTGGTATGGACTTTGTGAAGTGAGATTGGATTTGAAGCCTGATTTCCAAAAAGGAATGCAATTTAAACAAGAGAAAGCCTACGTCCACTGACTAAGAAAAGTCACAAAAATTGGCTTTTGATTTTTATGAATAGGGGAAAAATAGAAATAAGATGAAAAATAAAATTGTTACAATTCTTAAAGATTTGTACGCTTACAAGTACACCTACATTTTACGGGCGACCATCTTGCAATTAGTGATTACAACGCTTGGGTCCTATGTTTTGTCTCTCTTACTTCGTGCAGCTCTAGTCAGCTCGGACTTGCCTGGACTGACCATTGATAATCTAAGCTCCTTTTTAATCAATCCGATGACATTGGGCTTGCTTCTTCTGTACCTATTTGCATTGGCATTCTTGGTCTTTTTTGAGTTTACATTGTTGGTGGAAATGCTCCGCTATAAGGAAGAGAAGTTACGGCTCACACTTTCAAGACTGAAAGAGGACATAGGCAATTTTTTCACATCATTATCAGGAGGTCATATCGTTGCCTTTTTGGTATATTTGATTCTAACAATTCCTTTTTTGCAACTTTTTTTATCTTCAGCTCTTCTTGAAAATCTCTATATTCCTAAATTTATCTCAGGGGAGTTGGTCAAAACGACTAGTGGGAGTGTGATTTACTATGGACTTTATGCTTTGTTGGGATATTTGAATCTGCGTTTCATCTACACTTTACCCTTAACAGTAACCAATAAAGGTCAGCATTTCGCTCAAAGTATGGCACAATCATGGAAGATGACAAAAGGAAGAAAATTATTTGCCTTATCAGGTCTACTTTTAGTGCTTTTTATTCTGATGATTGTCACGATGGTTTTTGTTGTTTTAGGGATTAGTATAGCGAGTGTGCTAGATAGCAACAAGAGCGATCTTCTAATAGAGACACTTTTCCTATCTTTTGTTTGGGGAACTGTTTTTGCAGCTATCCTTCTTTTCAAACTAGGTTTTCTATCTTACTTACTACATGTTTTAGATTTGGAAAAAGCAGAGCAGGATCAGTTAACTCCTCAAAAACCCAAAAAAGGACGTTCGTTTGCTTTAGTAGCTCTACTAATAGCTATTGGCGGTGTCAGCTTTATATATAATAGCAGCGGGCTGTCAAGTCAAAAAACAGAAAATATTCAGGTTATTGCCCACAGAGGGCTTGTCAGCAAAGGAGTTGAAAATTCATTGGAGGCCTTGGAAGCAGCGGCGAAAGCAGGAGCAGATTATGTTGAGATGGATGTGATTTATTCAAAAGATGGGCAATTTGTAGTTAGTCATGATGATAATCTTAAACGCTTAACTGGAAAGAATATTGCTATCTCAGATTCGAAGGCTGAGCAAGTCGTGGGTCTTCCAATCCACCAAAATGGTCATAAGTCTCACCTTGTTTCCTTTGATACTTATGTCAAAAAGGCTAAAGAATTAGGCATAAAATTATTAGTAGAATTGAAACCAACTGGAAAGGAAGCTAGAAATTACGAGCAAGATTTTGTTGATAAGTTAAATCAGTTAGGAGTTTCAAGAGATTATCTAGTTATGTCATTAGATTTGCCAACGGTTGAAAAAGTTAAACGCCTAGATAAGAACCTAACGGTTGGGTACACGATTTCATTGCAAGTTGGAGATTTTACAAATCAAACAGTTGATTTCTATGCTATTGAGGATTTTTCTTACAATGAGTGGCTAGCGGCAAGTGCACATGCAAAAGGAAAGAAAATTTACGCTTGGACGATTAATGCTGAAGAAGATATTACCAAGTATCTGCAAAGCAGCAGTGATGGTATTATTACTGATTATCCAACTGATGTCAAAGAAATGAAAGCAAACTTTAAAAAAGATGACAGCTATCTTGAATATTTCCTACGCATTTTCAGCCTTTAATAGTCGAGAATTTTGATTGGGAATTATAGTCCCGATTGAAAATTACAAAAATAAGGGTTATAATACTTCTTACGAGGTAAAATCTATGAAAACATTCGACAAATCATCAAAACTAGAACATGTTGCTTACGATATTCGGGGTCCTATCTTGGACGAAGCCAATCGTATGATTGCCAACGGTGAAAAAATTCTTCGCCTTAATACGGGAAATCCTGCTGAGTTTGGTTTCACAGCACCTGATGAGGTCATTCGCGATTTGATTATGAATGCCCGTAACAGCGAAGGTTATTCAGATAGTAAAGGGATTTTTTCGGCTCGTAAGGCTATTATGCAATACTGTCAGCTAAAAGGTTTTCCAAACGTTGATATTGATGATATTTACATTGGGAATGGTGTTTCTGAGCTGATTTCGATTTCCCTGCAAGCTCTTCTTGACAATGGTGATGAGGTGCTTGTACCGATGCCAGACTACCCTTTATGGACTGCCTGTGTCAGCCTTGCCGGTGGGAGTGCTGTGCATTATCTATGTGATGAAGAAGCAGGCTGGTTCCCAGATATTGATGACATTAAATCAAAGATTACTTCAAATACCAAGGCAATTGTTGTTATCAATCCTAATAATCCAACTGGTGCCCTTTATCCCAAAGAACTACTTGAGGAAATTGTCGATATTGCTCGTCAGAATGACTTGATTATTTTCGCTGATGAAATTTATGACCGTCTGGTTATGGATGGTAAAGAACACGTCGCCATTGCCAGTCTGGCTCCAGATGTTTTTTGTGTTTCCATGAATGGTTTATCAAAGTCTCACCGTATTTGTGGTTTCCGCGTGGGATGGATGGTACTTTCGGGACCAAAACACAACGTTAAAGGATACATTGAAGGGTTAAATATGTTAGCCAATATGCGGCTTTGTTCTAATGTTTTGGCACAGCATGTTGTACAAACTTCTTTAGGTGGCTATCAGTCGGTTGATGAACTTTTAAAACCGGGTGGTCGTATTTATGAACAGCGCAATTTTATTCATAAGGCTGTGAATGAAGTACCAGGGCTGTCAGCAGTCAAGCCAACAGCAGGTCTGTATATCTTCCCTAAAATTGATCGTGATATGTACCAGATTGATGATGACGAAGAATTTTGCTTACAGCTTTTGAAGCAAGAAAAAGTGATGCTAGTACCCGGAAAAGGCTTTAACTGGATGACGCCAGACCATTTTCGTATTGTTTACTTACCTCGTGTTGAAGAGTTAGCAGAAGTTCAAGAAAAATTGACTCGCGTCCTTCGCCAATATCGCCGTTAATTCAGCCCCAAAATCACCGTGAAGGTGGTTTTTTACTTTTATACTCTTAGAACCTGTATTCACAGTTCAGCGCTTCCATCCAAGGCTAGTCTTTAAGCTGTCATCGTTAGTTTTTTAAAATACAGTCAGTATTTCCTCAAAAACCTGCCTTGGTTAGCGAAAAAACATCTCTTATTATAAAAGTACTTCATTTGTTCTTGTGTCTATTTAGGATAAATCAGGGTTGGAGAGAAATATGCAATCAAAATGCTGTTTTCTTAGTGTGTTTTATTATATTTATCTGTATGATTGGTAGCTTTATACTCTTCGAAAATCAAAATTATCCGTTGTCAACTTGCCTTGATGAACTCAAGTTCTATCGTCGGCCTCGTTTCCTAGGCTACTTTTGATTTTCATTGAGTATTAGTTTTGACTTTTTTCAAGGTATGAATAATTGTCAAAAAAAGAAGTAATTTTCTGATAATTATTTGCCAAAACAGTTTTGCTTTGATATAATTGTACTGCAAACAATTTCAAAGGATAAAGGAAAAATGCCGAATTTATTAAACAAAACTCGAAAAATTACATCTATTTTGCAACGCTCGGTAGATAATCTGGATACTGATTTGCCATACAACACAATGGCCGCTCAGTTAGCAGATATTATTGATTGCAATTCATGTATTATTAACGGTGGTGGTAATATTTTAGGGTATGCCATCAAGTATAAGACTAATACAGACCGAGTTGAAAAGATGTTTGAGGAAAAGAAACTGTCAGAGGAGTATGTCAAGGCAGCTAGTCGTGTTTATGATACAGAAGCTAACCTTTCTGTTGATAACGATCTGACAATCTTCCCTGTAGAATCTAAAGACATCTACCCAGATGGGCTGACGACTATCGCCCCTATTTATGGAGGGGGTATGCGTTTGGGATCACTGATTATCTGGCGCAATGACAAGGAATTTTTAGAAGATGATTTGATTCTAGTTGAAATTGCCAGTACAGTAGTTGGTATCCAGTTACTTAACCTCCAGACTGAAAATCTTGAAGAAACGATTCGCAAGCAAACAGCTGTTAATATGGCTATTAACACACTTTCATATTCTGAAATGAAGGCTGTCGCAGCAATTTTGAACGAACTTGGTGGGATTGAAGGTCGATTGACTGCCTCTGTTATTGCTGACCGTATTGGAATCACTCGTTCAGTGATTGTTAATGCTCTGCGTAAACTTGAGTCAGCAGGAATCATTGAAAGCCGTTCACTTGGTATGAAGGGAACTTATCTTAAAGTTATCAATGAAGGTATCTTTGATAAATTAAAAGATTACAAATAAAACATAAACTGGGACTGAATACACTTTTCAGCCCCTTTTGCATAAAAGGAGAATGTCTAATGGCAAAAGCTTTGATTTCAATTGATTATACTTATGATTTTGTTGCAGATGATGGTAAACTGACAGCTGGCAAGCCTGCTCAAGCTATCGAAAATAAAATTGCCCAACTAACACAGGAAGCTTTTGAGAATGGTGATTATATTTTCTTTGCTATCGATGGACATGACGAAGGGGATGTTTTTCATCCTGAAACCAAGCTATTCCCACCACACAATATCAGGGGAAGCAAGGGACGTCATCTTTATGGGAAATTAGGAGTGGTTTATGAAAATATTAAATCGGATAGTCGTGTCTTCTGGATGGATAAGCGTCATTATTCGGCTTTTTCTGGGACTGATCTTGACATCAGATTGCGTGAACGGCATGTGACAACCATTATTTTGACTGGTGTATTGACGGATATTTGTGTTTTGCATACGGCTATTGATGCTTATAATCTGGGCTACAAACTCGAAATTCCGGCAGCAGCTGTTGCTAGTTTGACCAAAGAAAATCATAACTGGGCGCTCAGCCATTTTCAAAATGTCTTAGGTGCAAAAATTATCGAATAAGTTTGTTAAAAAGGCTAATTATAAGTCGAATTCTTTGCTGATTTGATACTTTTTGGGTATAATAAAGCGTATTTTAAAGAACAGAGGATTTTCATGGTTAAAGCCCTAGAACTATATTTAGTAACGGATAATAACGGCTTAGAGGCTGTTGCATTTTACAAAGATGTCTTTGACGCAGAAGTAATCTCTTGTACAACTTTTGGACAAGCCATTCCTGATACTCCAGAAGAACATAAAAATTTGGTCCTTAATGCTAATTTGAATATTGGTGGCATTCGTCTGCAGTTGTCTGATAATGGTCCAGATTACGACTACATCCAGGGGAATAACATGACAGCTTGTATTCAGTTGGATAGTGTTGAAGAAGCTCAGGCTATTTATCAAAAATTGTCTGTTGATGCCAAACGAATTGATTTGGAACTTCAGGAAACACCTTGGAGTCCAGCTTATGCTAATCTAGTGGATAAGTTTGGTATTTCTTGGCAGATCAATACTGATATCCCAGGTTTTGTGTCTGAAACTGTTACATTTTAAGGAGGAAGAGATGTTTACAGAAACTACAGGTATTATGCTCTATGTTGATGATGTAATTGCTGAGAAGGAGTTTTGGGCTGCCATTGGGTTTAGCATTCAAAATGAAACTGAAATGATGGGCTATGAGAGTTTTGAGATGAAGCCGCATAAAGATAGTAGCACAGTCTTTACTGTTTATGATAAAGAATTCATTAAACAGGTATCGCCTCAAGTGATTGATCATGTGCCAAGCGTTTTGTTTGAAGCTAAAGAGATTGAAAATCTTCAGGAACGTGTTGCTGGATTGACAGATACAGCAAGTGATGTTCAAACAGAGCCGTTTCCTAATTTTAATTTTGCGTCACCAAGTGGGATTTATTTCGCTGTTAGAGGTGTTTAAGTCTTTGCATTTAGCAATATTTTGTTTCGTACTTCCTATACATGTGAAGTTGATAATGCTTCTTGAATTAATTTAATCTTTTTACTTACTCTAAATTGTTATAATTTTCCCATTTAAAACTTGTATATCATCAGACCTGATGTCTGTTTTTATGCAAGTTTATTTTTATACTCATCGAAAATCAAACTCAGTCTTTACTGACTGGATTTGATGAACTCTAGCTTTATCGGCATCTGCGTTGCTTATACTCATCGAAAATCAAAATTATCCGTTGTCAACTTGCTTTGATGAACTCAAGTTCTATCGTCGGCTTCGTTTCCTAGGCTACTTTTGATTTTCATTGAGTATTAGTTTGATTTAAAGCAAACATTATTTTTGAAAACGCTTAATATTTTTGCTGACTTTTTTTTAGAGATATGTTACAATTGAAGCAAGCGCTTGCATGGAAGCGAATTTTATTTTAGAAGGGAAAACATATGCCAACTTTGAAGGATGTTGCTCTGCGTGCGAATGTTTCAAAAATGACGGTCTCTAGGGTTATCAATCATCCAGAGATGGTAACGTCAGAATTGAGAAGATTAGTCTACAAAGCTATGGAAGATTTAGACTATCAGCCTAATCCTGTTGCTAAAGCACTTGTTTGTAAAAAATCGCTTGTGGTTGCTGTGCTTGTTTTAGAAGATTTGGAACGCGTTGATCCCTATTTTATGAAACTAATCAAAGGAATATCTGCAGAATTAAACAAGCACCAGTATGCCTTACAGCTGGCAACGGATTTGTCACAGTTACAGGCCATTAAGCAGTGTGATGGTTATATTGTGACAGGGTTGCGGCAAGAAGATGTTCCCTTTATAAAAAAGTTATCAGAGCCTGTTGTAGCCTTTGGTGAAAATGACTATGGTATTCCTTTCGTTGACTCCGACAACTACAAGGCTAGTAGAGATGCTACCCGTTATGCAGCAGAGTTGGGGTATGAGCATTTGACTTTTTTAGGAATTGAAAGTAAGGAAGGATTTGAACAGGCGAGAGAAGAGGGGTATTTGGATGCTTTTTCTAACAAGTTAGTTACTCCTAAAATTCTTCGTTCAGCTAATAGCGCTTCTCAAGTGGGAGAAGTTTTAAAGCGAGAGTTACCTATACCTAAAAACAGTTGCTTTATTTGTGCTTCTGATCGTATTGCCTTGGGAGCAGAGCGTTTTTTAGAAGGGCAAGGCTATCAGATACCTGAAGAGATTGGGATTATTGGATTTGATGGTGTTTTTTTGGATAAAATTGTTTCACCACGATTAACGACTATAAAGCAACCTGTTGAAAGAATGGGAGAAATCTGTGCACAGCGCCTTTTAGACCTAATTGACCATCGAAAAACAAAAGAATCCTATTATCATCGGGCAGATTTGGTCGTTGGAGGAACAACTCGGCAAACTCTTGGAAAACAGAGAGTATCGTTTTAGTGATTTTGGGAAATATGAAATAAGAGAGGCTGGGATATGACCTACTCCCTTATAGTGGATAGTGAGAATCAAAAAATTCACTAGAGACTATGAGGGATTTTTCCTACGTCCAAATGAAAGTTGTTCAGTTATATTGAACTCATAAAATCTAATAGCTAATTATCAAGACAAGGGTAAATTTCAAGTGCAAGTTAGCCACTGTGTAAAAACTCTCTAGAAGATTTGTCGTCCAATAGTTTCTTCGGATAGTTGTTTATCCAATTTCAATGAATGCGACTTGTTGAGCTACACTATTGCTTTCTCTGGGTAACCATCTATGAATCAGTCTGTTATGATTCTCTAGTTGCTTTTTGATTTTCAAGCTCCGATCTAAATTAATCCACTGGACTAATTTACTCCCATGCTTCCAAGGAGCATACGGGTGGGCATAATAAATATGCTCGTGATCAAAAAAGATCTGATAAGTAACTAAATTCTGTTCTATTATCAGCTGTGATGGACGTTATCTGATATTTTTGTAAAACAACTTTTAAGGCTTGAATAGCCGAAGAGGTCGATTTGTTAGGAATTAAGTCAACAATTTGTTGTTTGAAGTCATCCGTGAATTGGCGGCATTTTTCTAGACATTATTCTCTTCTCTTTAGTGTAGAACACTTTATAAGATTGCTTAGTTTAGCGTAACCGATCCATATCATCGTATAGTCAAGTTGGCTCTCCTCCTCACTCATGAACCTTGTTTGAACTAGGAACCTCTCCAAAACGAGCGATAAAAATTGAGACCAGCCCATAATCTTGTCTAGATGTGCTAAAGTATCACCTTTCTTACTTAGTTTCGTAATCACTCTGTCTCAAGTATCTTGTTATATTTTAGTTAACAATAAACAGTTAACATTTTATTAAAAAAATGTTATAATACAAATATATTTAATTTTCACACTATTTAAAAAAGGAGATTTTTTATGAAAAAGAGTTCAAAAGAAGCAACATTTTCTTTTAGAAAAATGAAATTTGGCTTAGCTTCTGTAGCGGTTTTAACTAGTTTCTTGGTTACAACAAATACCTTAGCTGAAACACCAGTAACAACAGAGGAATCATCTTCTACGCAGTCAACTGAAATTGCTCCCATGACTTCAGTAACCTCTTCTGAAGCACAGGAACCTACAACAGCTGAAAGTCCTATTGCTGAGGCAACAAAGGATATTGAAGCTGCCTCAAAACAACCTGTTGTTGAAGAGGGTAAAGCTCAAGCTGGTGATATTATTGCAGTAGAATCTAATATTTCTGAGGTGACATCAGAAGCACATCAAGAGGGTAATAAAACTATCACATATGAGACATCAACTGCTCAAGTTAAAACCACAAGCATTGCTGAAAAAAATGCTTCAGTTGGTAAGCAGGAAGCAGTGATTGCTGAAAAAGAAACTAGCTATGTGACTGAAACGGCTGAGGCGACAACAACAGTTAACGAAAAAGTCGTTAAAACAGTTAATGTAGAAGTTGTCAAAGAGCAGGATATTGTGAAGACTGAGGAAAACAGCACGAATGCTGATGTGGTTTTCATTATTGATCATAGTGGTTCAATGAGTAATGAGATTGCTGCTGTAAAAAATAACATTACAGATTTTGTCAATGGCTTGGGACAACAAAGTGTTCGTACGCGTCTTGGTCTAATTGACTATGAAGATAGTGAACATGTCAATTATGCTGATTTCAATGGTTCAAAATTTACAACTGATCCAGCTGCATTTATCAAAGCAATAGATAACATTCGACTTGATGGTGGAACCGAAGAACCTACAGTTCCATTGACTTATATTACGACGGATAGATATGATTGGTCAACAGAGGCTGGTACAAGACGTTTTGCAGTTTTAATCACGGATGAGGGGATTGATTTGCATACTGCGGCAGCACCATCAATTGAATCAACCATTAATGCATTGAAATCAAAAAACATCAGTGTAACGGTTATTGAAGATATGTACTATAAGGATGAATTCAGCAAGATGATTGCTGAAACAAATGGCCTTGCAGTAGATATTGAGAGTGATTTTGCAAAGACTCTTTCAAATGATATTTCGAATTGGGTTGTAAAAACAGTTTATGAAGGTAAGTTGCTTAAGGTTGTGACGGAAGATTATCAATTCTATGTGACAACAACAGTTGAAACTAAAAAAGCACCCGAAATGATTTATTCTGCTGTAAACAAACCTACAACTCCCAAGCCAGCAGTTTACAAGGCTGATTCTGTAAAAAAAACATCTGTTAAAGCTACAGCTCTTCCAGAAACTGGCTCAAAATCAAATGATTATTTGAGTGTTTATGGGTTAGTTAGCTTAGCAATTGTATCAGCACTAGCATTCTATAAAAAGAAAGAAGACTAACGATAATGGCCCTTTTGTTAGCTGTAGTGGGCGACAAAAGCTAAGCTCTAGCGAGAACGGATGTTGTTCTCGCTTTTTGCTGTTCAAAGCGAAATCTATGCGTTTTTTGAAGTTGTCAAAATTCCTGAACCCAAGGCATTGCGCTTAATGTTTTTGATGAGAGTGTTAGTTGCTTTTAACTTTGCATTAGAACAAGGTATTCCAAAGCATTTAAGGCTTTCTCTTCTTTAAGAACCTGCATTCACAGTTCAGCACTTCTATCTAAGGCTAGTTTTTGAGCTACTCATCGTTAGTTTTTTTTCCAATATATAGTCAGTATTCTCTCAAAAACCTGCCTTGATTAGCGAAAAACTCTCTCTTATCTATAAGCACTTCGCTTGTGAATACAGGTTCTAAGAAATATCTTAAAGATAGTGTGGAAAATAGGGTGAACAGTAGTCATTTTTTGCTCAATGAGTTTTTTGTATATGACAATTGTAAGAATAAGTTAATTTTTGTTAAGGTACCTATCAGGGCTACAAAAAAACTTTCTGTAAGCTAAAGATGTGTATGGAGTGATTGGTTGATATCACATAAAGTTGTGGCTAGTGTCTCATCGTAAATCACCGCTAGAACGATTTTCTTTGGGAAATATTCTCGAAGCAAGCTATTGATGTTTTTATTAGTCGTGAAGAATAGTCATCCGAAAAGTAGAAGGAAATTCCTAACTCCTCTACCAATTATCACAAGATGATTTTTAATAAATCCTATTCTTACAAATTTGTAAGAATGATGATAGGAACTGTAAGTTAGCGTGTCTAAAAAGAGTCTATAATAGAATTATCAAGTTAAGAAAAGAGGCAAATTTTATGTTTAGAAAAAAATCAAATTTAACCCCTCAAAATGGTCGTAATAATCGTTCAAAAACCTCGGAAGAATTATTAGAACATGGGTATTTTCTCGCCGGTCTCTCACAAGAGATGAATCGTCTTTATACCATAGCGTGAGAGGCTGTGGCTTTGCTTTTGTTAATGAGTTTCAATAGAAATACTGGAGGTGAGTAATGTTTTATTTTAAGCTTGCTTATCAAAATATCAGAAAATCGCTATCTATTTTCGCTCCTTTTGTCTTGGCAAGTACAGTACTGTACACCTTGCTTTCTTCCCTTTTTCTGATAATACTCAGTCCTGTAAAGAATACTATGGGTTCTGGCATAGTAGCTTTGGTACTGGGGGTGGTCGTTATGACTATTTTCTCCTTGATTATGGAAATTTATAGTTTTAACTTCCTGATGAAACAAAGGGCGCGTGAGTTTGGGCTGTATAATATATTGGGCATGACTAAGAAAAGAGTGTCGCTGATTGCAAGTATTGAACTATGGATGATTTTTATCATTATTATCTGTCTAGGTAGTATTCTCAGTGGCGCATTTTCTAATCTACTATATCTGATTTTTATTAATCTAATACAGGTCAATCAGTTTAATTTTGTGGTAATTCCTATGGCATTTGTATTGACTGCAGTGATATTTGCAGGTATATTTGCTGTTTTAGAAATCATTGCAGTGCGTACAATTGGAAAAGTGACTCCCCTTCTTCTTTTTAGGAGCAGTGAAAAGGGAGAACAGGAACCTAAGGGAAATTTACTTTTAGCTGTTTTATCACTTTTATCTTTGGGATTAGGTTATTACCTGTCTCTTTCATCGGGTAATAAGTCTGGTTTAGCAGTCATTTATCTCTTCTTTTTAGCGGTACTTCCTGTTATTTTGGGTACCTACCTTTTTTATGTCAGCTTTATTGCCTGGTATTTGAAAAGACGTCGTAGGAATAAAGTCTATTTTTATCAGCCTGAGCATTTTATCACAACATCGCAGATGCTTTTTCGTATGAAACAGCATGCTGTTGGTCTGGCTAACATCACTTTGTTAGCCGTTATGGCATTTGTAACAGTTGCGACGACGGTTTCACTTCACACGGGTACCATTAGCTCTGTCGATAAACAGTTTCCCAAAAAGAGCTCAATCATTTACAAGGTTGCCAACCGTTCGCAAGGAGAAGAAGCGTTTCAATTATCTGTTTTGAAAAAATATCCTGCAAAGGCAGATGCTGCTATTAGATACTTGACTGCAACTTTAGCACTGCCCTATGATGGAGGGCAAGCGCTTGCTCTAAATCCTACTAATCAAACGAATCCAGTAAAGGGAAAATTTTATTATACTATCCTTGTCACGCAGGATGATTTTCGCAAACTAGGTAATGAGTTAGCTCAACTTAAAGATAATCAGATTACGTTTATCACGCCGGAGGTGAGCAATGAACTTAGACAGCTTACTATAGGAAATGAAACCTATCAAGCTATAAAAGGACCTGAAAAGTTATTCTTACCTGACCTCTATGCTACGTTTAATCCAGCTTTACTTGTGGTTGCGAACGACAACGTTTTGGAAATGGTTATGGAAAAATTCAGTCAAGTAGATGAAGTGATGGGCGTAGAAACAAAGATGGAATATCATGTTTTCACAGACTTATCTAATAAACAAGTACAACATATAACCTCAAAAGGCGGAGGTTTTACTGATAAAAACATTAATGGTTACATTGTCCAAAAATCGGATACACTTGCTATGATGCTCAGTTTTACAGGTGGCTTTCTTTTTACAGGTTTTATGTTGGGAATCAGCTTCCTTTTAGGAGCGGCTCTTATTATTTACTACAAACAATATTCAGAAGGTCATGAAGATAGGAAATCTTACAAGATTTTACAAGAAGTTGGTATGAGCAAGCAGTTTGTCCAACGAACAATCAACTCGCAAATTATTTTGGTATTTTTCTTGCCACTTCTGATGGCTAGTCTGCATTTCGCAGTTTCCCTTGTTCTTTTAAAACGCATGTTAGCAGTCTTTGGTGTTACCTCATCTTCTTTGATTTATAGTGTCAGTGTTATAACCATTTTGTTGATTTGTGCTATTTATTATCTTATCTACAAATTGACCAGCCGTATCTATTATCGTATTATTGAACGATGATCGTACTTGTTTGAATTTTGTTAGTTCATTATGTTTAAAGTCTACAGAGTAACTTAATAGTAAAGGTGAGCTGAAAAAACTAGATTATGGTCCAAATGTTCATCTCCTAAAAAGCAAATAACCCTTCAAAGTATTTAATGGTTGAAGATGTTTATTTGCTTTTTGTTTTTACTATGTTAAAGCTTTGTCTGCCCCTCTAGATAGGATTAAATTAGCGTTATTTTCAGTGAAATCTGTGTATTCAAATGTTATATTTGTCATAACTAGGCATAAAAATGTTACCGGTAACATTTGTGCAACCGCTTGCATTTATTTTAAAAAAAGTTATACTGAAGTATAAGTAAGATCCAAAGGAGATTATTATGCCTAAGAAACGTTCAAAATCATGGCTTGAGAAAAAAGAAATTTTTTCCATTCGAAAATTTAAAGTGGGAGTAGCTTCAGTAGCTATTGCTGCTAGTTTTTTTGCTCTAGGTCAGCCTAATTCTCTTGTAAGAGCTGACGAGGCAGCCGTTCAGTCTGAGCAAGTTGTAACAGCTCAAAGTGATAGTGGCTCGACTACTCAAGTAACAGACTTGACAGCAAGTCCTGAGACAAGTCAGGCAACAACTACAACTGTTACAGATGAAGTAGTAGTGGCAACTGAAACGGGTAGTTCATCTCCTGCTGAACCCCCTGCGCTAGCAGCTGATAGTCAAACAGAAAATCAAAGTATCACAGCTGATGCGACTCCAGCAACAACTACCCCGATTTCTGAAGAGCAACCTTCAGAAAGTGCTGCGGCTTCTGTTGAAAAGTCAACAACTGATTCTACAGAAAATGCGGCAACCGTTTCTCCAGCAACAACTACTGAGGAAACAGCCCCAGTACCGATTGAAGAGGGGAACATTCGTTTACACTTCGCCGGCTTGGATGATAGTGCTATTGATCACTACGGTCTTTGGACTTGGGGCGGTGTTGCAACTCCTTCTGATGGTAATAAATGGCCAACTGATGCCCAGCCATTCGTCGCTAGTCAAAAAGACGATTATGGCTACTATATAGATGTTAAGCAATCTGAAAATCCAGCCTCTATTGGTTATCTCCTCCTAAAAGATGGCGAAAAAGTTACTGAAGGGGATCAAAAAATTGAAATTGTTGCTCCTCAAATGAATGAGGCTTGGATTGCGCCAGACTTTAAGTTAAATACCTACAAACCTCTTAGTGATGAAAAAGTTGTTCGTATTAACTACAAGCGTGATGATGGCAACTATGATGGCTGGGGTCTTTGGCTTTGGGGTGATACGGTAGCTAGCGATGGATGGCCAGACGGTGCGCTTGATTTTACAGCAGAAGGACAATATGGACGCTATGTTGATGTTCCCTTGTCAAAGGCGTTGGAATCTCGCATTGGGTTCCTAGTGGTTAACCAAAATAATCCAGAACTACCAGGAAATAAAAGTTCAGATATGAGCTTTGCTAATCGTCAAGTTCATAGCCAAATTTTCCTCAGAAATGACGAAGCAACAGTTTATACAAATCCATATTATATCCCAGAAACCTTGGAATTAGATTTATCCAAAGCGGAACCTGGGAAAGCCAATATCAGCTTAACAGCAGAAGTTGATAAAGCGTTTGACTACAATCAACATGGTATTTTATCTATCTCAGTAAATAACCCAGATAATGTTGATATTTACAAAACTCAGGTTGACAGCACAGCTATAGGTGGTGGAATCATTGATATTTCACCGGAGTTAAACAAAGTCACTTTGAATGCAAGTAGTGAGGTTGCTGCAGGAGATTATGAACTGCCTGTAAGGGTTTATGATACGAATAATGGTTACTATGAAACTAAAGTTAAAGTAACGATTACAGAGCACCAGAAGAAAGATGGCGAGAAAGATTGGGATGAGCAAATCATCTACTTCATGCTGACAGACCGCTTCAAGAATGGTGATACTAGCAATGATAATCCTTACAATCAGCCTTATGCACAAGCAACCAACCAACGTGGTGTTTATCAAGGTGGTGATTTCAAAGGGGTTACAGAAAAACTTGATTACCTTAAAGAATTAGGGGTAACTTCTATCTGGTTGACACCTATTGTAGAAAATATTCCAGGGAGCGCTGGGGACGCAGAATACTATGCCTACCACGGTTATTGGGCATCAAACTTTGAGAAACTTAATCCTCATTTGGGAAGCCTTGCTGACTTCCATGAATTGATTGACAAGGCTGCTGAAAAAGGTATTAATATCATCGTGGACGTGGTTCTAAACCATGCTGGCTATGGTACAGAAGATACCTTTAAAGGTTTGGTTAGAACACCGGAAGAAAACAAAGAAGGTGATGATCAACAAGGTTCTCTATCTGGATTGCCTGACTTTAAGACAGAAGATGATGTTGTTCGTCGTCAATTGGTTGACTGGCAAACCTCATGGTTGGAACGTTCAACCACAGCTAAGGGCAACAGCATTTATGCTTTCCGCGTGGATACTGTTAAACACGTTGATGATACCACTTGGCAACATTTTAAAAATGAGTTAGCTGAGAAAGATATTGATTTCCACCTGATTGGCGAATCTTGGGGTGCTAATTATAAAGATACTAAGGGTGACCTTAAAGCAGGTACAATGGATTCATTGCTTGATTTTGGCTTCAAGGATATCGCTAAACTCTTGGTAAACGGCAACTTGATTGCAGCCAATAAAGAATTAGCGGCGCGCGGTGAGGCCATTAACAGTGCAGCTACTTTGGGACAATTCTTGGGTAGTCATGATGAAGATGGTTTCTTGTATAGTATCAATGGTGATACAAATAAATTAAAGCTAGCAGCGACAGCTCTCCTAACTGCCAAAGGTCAGCCAGTCATCTACTATGGCGAAGAATTAGGTCAAAGTGGTGCTAACAACTGGCCACAATATGATAATCGTTATGATTTTGATTGGTCTAAGGTGGGAGACAGTGATATCTTAGCGCATTATAAGAAAGTCCTTGACTTCCGTAATGCCAACTCAGAGCTACTTTCTCGAGGGGAACACACTATTGTTGGTGGAAGTGATGGGGCTCAATGGGTGCTTGCGAAACGTAGCTATAAAGACGATTCAGCTTACATTCTTTATTCAGTTGCTGATGAGTTTAAACCTGCTCTAATCGAAGTATCAGGAGAAAATGCGACTCTTACAGATTATTACTCTGGAAAAACTTATAAGCCTCAAGCTGATGGTGATAAATGGTTTGTTCAAGTAGATGTTCCAACCTTGGCTAATGGCGGTACCATGTTAATTAAGGTGGCTAACGGAGATATTATATCTGCTACGAGTCCAGTCAAGGAAGAAGAACCAATTGCCCAAGGTAGTATTCGTCTTCATTTCAAGACCTTACCATCAGATAACTTGGATAGCTTGGGTCTTTGGACTTGGGATGATGTAGCAACCCCATCAAGTGATAATGGTGCATGGCCAACTGGTGCCACAAGCTTTGCTAATGCTAAACAAGATGACTATGGTTATTACCTTGATGTCAAAATGACAGAAAAACCTAGCAAGATTAGTCTTTTGATTAACAACACAGCAGGGGACAATATCACAGGTGATAAACTAGTTGAGTTGATTAGTCCAGCGATGAACGAAGCTTGGTTTGATGAAAATTATAATTTGCATTATTCAGAACCACTTAAGGAAGGTTATATCCGTATCAATTATCTGCGTACGGATGGTGATTATGATAATAAAGCTCTCTGGATTTGGGGAGATGTCCAAGATGTCACTTTGGGTGATTGGCCAGACGGTATCAACTTTGATAACGAAGGCAAGTATGGTCGCTATATTGATGTGAAGTTGTCAGATGCTGCAAGTTCCATTGGTTTCCTTCTTCTTGATGAAAGTAAGGAAGGCGATGCTGTTAAAATCCAACCAAATGACTATAAGTTTGCTGATTTGGCCAAAAATAGTCAAATTTTCCTAAGAGATGATGATGCAACAGTTTACACTAATCCTTATTTCATCAACAACGTCCGTGTTACAGGGGTGTCACATATTAGTTTAACAGAGCTAGAAGCCAGCTTTACAACCCTTGAAGGGGCAGATGAAGCAAGTTTGTTAGAGAAAATGACAATTACTGACAAAGATGGTCAAGCTGTTACTATTTCTGGATTGACTTTGGATGAAGCTGGTAAAAAAGTACGGATTAAAGGTGACTTTAACCAAGAACATGCAGGCTATACGCTTAAATATGGTAGCGATAGCTTTACTACTAAGATGAGCTGGCAATTGAAAGATAGCCTCTATGCATATGATGGCGAACTTGGTGCGCGTGTGACAGCTAACGGTAGTGTAGTGGATGCTACTCTCTGGTCTCCAAGTGCGGATGCTGTTAATTTGGTGGTTTATGACAAAGACGATCAAAGCAAAGTGATTGGAAAAGTTGCCATGACTAAGGGTGACAAAGGTCAATGGGATGTTCATTTAGCAGATAAAGCGTTAGGTCTATCTGATTACCGTGGTTACTACTACCACTATGAAATCACGCGCGGTGATACAACTGTTTTGGTTCTTGATCCTTATGCTAAATCATTGGCCGAGTGGAATAGTGACCTTGCAGATACCGATCCATCTTATAAGGTGGCTAAGGCAGCCTTTGTGGATCCTAGCGAGTATGGACCAAGTGATTTGACTTATGCTAATATTCCAAACTTCAAGCAACGGGAAGATGCGGTAATTTATGAAGCCCATGTGCGTGATTTTACATCAGATGAAGCGATTTCAGATGATTTGAAGGCTCAGTTTGGTACATTTGCAGCTTTTGCTGAACGTCTAGACTATTTACAAGATTTGGGTGTTACCCACATTCAATTACTTCCTGTTATGAGTTACTATTTTGTCAATGAGTTGAAAAATGCAGAGCGTCTCAGTGAATACGCATCAAGCAACAGTAACTACAACTGGGGATACGATCCTCAAAACTATTTCTCTCTAACAGGCATGTACTCAAGTGATCCGACTGATCCAGCTAAACGCATCGAAGAATTTAAAAATCTTGTCAACGAAATTCATAAACGTGGAATGGGTGTGATTTTAGATGTGGTCTATAATCACACAGCACAAACGTCACTATTTGAAGATTTGGAGCCAAATTATTACCACTTTATGGAGGCTGATGGCACTGCTAAATCTAGCTTTGGTGGCGGTCGCTTGGGAACAACTCACTATATGAGTCGTCGCGTCATGGTAGATTCTATCAAGTACTTGGTTGATGAATTTAAGGTTGATGGTTTCCGCTTTGATATGATGGGAGATCATGATGCAGCAGCGATTGAGGCAGCTTATAATGCTGCTAAAGAGCTTAACCCTAACATTATCATGCTAGGAGAAGGCTGGAGAACTTATACAGGGGACGTTAACCAACCTGAGAAAGCCGCTGATCAAGATTGGATGAGCAGCACGGATACCGTTGCGGTCTTCTCTGATGAGATTAGAAATAGCCTAAAATCAGGTTATCCAAATGAAGGCCAACCTGCCTTCATCACAACAGGTGCTAGAGATATTCAATCAATCTTTAATGACATTAAGGCTCAACCTGGAAACTTCACGGCAGATGACCCAGGCGATGTGATTCAATATATTGCAGCACATGATAATCTCACCCTATTTGACATCATTGCGCAGTCTATCAAGAAAGATCCAAGTAAGGCTGAGAATTATAAGGAAATCTTACAACGTCAACGTTTAGGAAATCTTCTCATTCTTACAGCACAAGGAACACCATTTATTCATTCTGGACAGGAATATGGTCGGACCAAGCAGTTCAAAGATGAAGCCTACCGTTACCCTGTATCAGATGACAAGGTTCCAAATAAATCTCACCTCTTGACCAACGCAGATGGTACACCATTTGACTACCCTTATTATATTCATGATTCCTATGATTCATCTGATGCTATTAATCATTTTGATTGGACAAAGGCAACTGATGCCGAAGCCTATCCTGAAAATGTAGCGACACAGGCTTACACTAAAGGGTTGATTGCACTTAGAAAATCAACAGATGCCTTTAGATTATCAACGAAAACTGATGTGGACACTACTGTTTCTCTAATTAGTCTTCCTGGTCAAAACGGCATTGCTAAAGAGGATGTTGTCATTGCTTATCAAACCATTGCTTCAAATGGAGATCGTTATGCAGTCTTTGTGAATGCAGATAGCAAAGAGCGTAGCTTCGTTCTCAGTGATGCTTACAAAGCGCTCCTAAATGGTGAGATTATTGTTGATGGAGCTCAAGCTGGTCTTGAAGCAATTACTAATCCAGTTGGGGTAACAAAAACAGCAGATAGCTTTATTTTGGCACCATTAACAGCTGCAATTGTACGTTTGAGTTCACTCGTAACTGAAGTGCCTGATAACGCGCCAACAGCAGCAGAAAAACCAGAATTGAAGTTTACAACAAAAGAAAGGACTGAAACGTCTCCTCTTGAGTTTACAACGCACTATCAAGAAACGACAGATCTAGCAAAAGGAGTAAAACAAGAAGTAACAACTGGTAAAGAAGGCAGCGTGGTACGCACCTACCGTGACGTTTATGTGGAAGGCGTCTTGGTAGCAAGCCAGTTGCTAGAAGAAAAAGTTGTACGAGCAGAAGATGCCTACATTCTGATTGGAATCGGGCAAACAGTTCAAGCTACTCAGACAGCAGCAACAGTAGCTAAAAATACTTCTTCTGCCCCAGTAGCGAAACAAGCAGTTCAAGAAAGCAGTCAACTACCTACTACCGGTGATACAGAAAATCTCCCTTATCACTTATTAGGATTGAGCTTGCTTGTAAGTGGTCTAGGTCTTGCAGCTTCTAAAAAGCGTGACGAAAAAGATGCCTAGTAAGCAGTCGTCATAGACATCTGATAACCTTAGATATTTGCAGTAACGAGTTTGGGATTATTTTGATCCCAAACTCGTTTTTAGTATAAAATGGCTGCAACTGTAAAATCTTTTGAAAGATTAGTGTCTTCCACTAGAGTTTTATTCAAAATTCAACATTAGTCAGTGGTCAAAAATAGTTGGAAAATGGCGATTAGTGACAGCCTCTGCAAAAAATGGTAAAATAGTAGCGACGAATTAAAAGAGGAGACTCACTATGAAAGGTATTATTCTAGCAGGTGGCTCGGGGACACGTTTGTACCCTTTGACGCGCGCTGCATCTAAGCAACTCATGCCGGTTTATGATAAACCTATGATTTATTATCCCCTTTCAACCCTTATGTTGGCAGGGATTAAGGAAATCTTGATTATTTCAACGCCTCAAGATTTGCCTCGCTTTAAGGATTTGCTTCAAGATGGTTCTGAGTTTGGCATTTCCCTGTCTTATGCGGAACAACCAAGTCCAGATGGACTGGCGCAAGCCTTTATTATCGGGGAAGACTTCATTGGAAATGATAGCATTGCCCTTATCCTTGGAGACAACATCTACCATGGGCCAGGTCTGTCTAAGATGCTGCAAAAGGCTGCCGCAAAAGAATCAGGGGCAACAGTTTTTGGTTATCAAGTCAAAGACCCAGAACGTTTTGGTGTCGTAGAATTTGACGAAGCCATGAATGCCATCTCTATTGAAGAAAAACCAGAACACCCACGTTCTAACTACGCCGTAACCGGTCTTTACTTCTATGACAATGATGTCGTAGAAATTGCTAAAAACATCAAACCAAGCCCTCGTGGCGAGCTTGAAATCACAGATGTCAACAAGGCTTACCTTGATCGCGGTGATTTGTCTGTTGAACTGATGGGACGTGGTTTTGCTTGGTTGGATACAGGAACACACGAAAGCTTGCTTGAAGCGGCTCAGTATATCGAAACGGTTCAACGCATGCAAAATGTACAAGTCGCCAATCTGGAAGAAATCGCTTATCGTATGGGCTATATCACCAAAGAAGAAGTGTACGAATTGGCACAGCCGCTTAAGAAAAATGAATACGGACAATACTTGCTCCGTTTGATTGGAGAAGCATAAGATGACAGAACAATTTTTTGAAAAAGAACTTGCTTGCCGTCCTGTCGAAGGCATTCCAGGCATGTTGGAATTTGATATTCCAGTTCGTGGTGACAACCGTGGCTGGTTTAAAGAGAACTTCCAAAAAGAAAAAATGGTGCCGCTAGGATTCCCAGAAAGCTTTTTTGAAGCGGGCAAATTGCAAAATAACATTTCTTTCTCACGTAAGAACGTGCTTCGAGGTTTACATGCTGAACCATGGGATAAATACATCTCAGTCGCTGATGAGGGAAAAGTTCTTGGTTCTTGGGTTGATCTTCGTGAAGGGGAGAGCTTTGGCAATACCTACCAAACTGTTATCGATGCGTCAAAAGGAATCTTTGTCCCTCGCGGTGTAGCTAATGGCTTCCAAGTGTTGACTGACAAAGTAGCTTATACTTACCTTGTCAACGACTACTGGGCGCTTGAACTCAAGCCCAAATATGCCTTTGTCAACTACGCTGACCCAGCTCTGGGCATCACATGGGAAAATTTGGCAGAAGCGGAAGTCTCAGAAGCTGATAAACATCATCCACTCCTCAAAGACGTAAAGCCTTTGAAAAAAGAGGATTTGTAATGTTTGAAATTTTCTTGGAAATTGCAAGAGAGCTTAATCAAATAGAAATTACACCGTTGTTGATGGGATCTGTCGGTTTAGAAGAGCGAACAGGTCAAGACTGGCAAGCCCGTGATTTAGATATTCATGTCCCTAGTGATCCCAGAGGCTGGGAAGTGCCAGACGAGGAGCGTATCTATCAATCAGATAAGCTGATTGCCATGATGGAAAGGTTGGGTTATACCTTGGTCGACCGCCATGAGCATGAGTTCCAGAAAAATGGTGTTTCCGTTGAATTTGGTGGCCTTCACTCTCTGCCAAGTTTTGCAGGTGTTGAGCTTGAGGATTTGGAAGAATTAGAGACGAATGGTGTTCATTATTACTTACCAACGCTTGAGCAATATCTGAAAATCTATCTGGCCTCTTCCAAAGATTCCTATCGGGCAGACAAAAATAACCAAAAAGATTTTGCTAAGATTGCTTACTTGAAAGAAATGTTGAAGTAGTCTGGCATCAAAGAGGGCGAGCATAGCGAGCCATTAGCGATAGTTTTCGCTGTAGTGAAAATAGGAACCGGTATTCATAGTTCAGTACGTTCATCTAAGGCTATTTTTTCAGCTACTCATCGTTAGTTTTTTTCAGAATACAGTCAGTATTCCCTCAAAAAACTGCCTTGATTAGCGAAAAACTATCTCTTATATAAAAGCACTTCACTTGTGAATACAGGTTCCGAGATTACGTTTTACGTAATCTTGCAGGGAAATTTTGAAACCTTAGGTTCAAAATTTAGCCATGAAACCGAAGGTTTGCTGGCGTCCCCACTACCTAAGGAAACTATCAAAAAAGAAAAAAACTTTTCGGAGAAAAAAATGACAGAATATAAAAAGATCATCGTAACCGGTGGCGCTGGTTTCATCGGTTCAAACTTTGTACATTACGTTTATAACAATCACCCAGACGTTCATGTGACCGTCCTTGATAAACTCACATATGCTGGGAATCGGGCTAACATTGAAGAAATTCTTGGTGACCGCGTTGAGTTGGTTGTTGGTGATATTGCGGATGCCGAATTGGTTGACCAATTGGCTGCCAAAGCGGATGCAATCGTTCACTATGCGGCTGAAAGCCACAACGACAATTCGCTCAATGACCCAAGCCCATTTATTCACACCAACTTTATCGGAACTTACACTTTACTTGAAGCGGCGCGTAAATACGACATCCGTTTCCACCATGTGTCAACGGACGAAGTTTATGGTGACCTTCCTCTTCGTGAAGATTTGCCAGGTCATGGTGAAGGACCAGGTGAGAAATTCACGGCTGAAACTAAGTACAATCCATCATCACCTTACTCATCAACCAAGGCTGCTTCAGACTTGATTGTTAAGGCTTGGGTGCGTTCATTTGGTGTCAAAGCAACGATTTCAAACTGTTCTAACAACTATGGACCTTACCAACACATCGAAAAATTCATCCCACGTCAAATCACCAATATTTTGTCAGGTATCAAGCCAAAACTCTATGGTGAAGGAAAGAACGTTCGTGACTGGATTCACACCAACGACCATTCAACCGGTGTTTGGGCAATCTTGACTAAAGGACGCATCGGTGAAACGTACCTTATCGGTGCTGATGGTGAAAAGAACAACAAAGAAGTTCTTGAGTTGATTCTTGAAAAAATGGGTCAACCTAAAGATGCTTACGACCATGTGACAGACCGTGCAGGACACGATTTGCGCTATGCGATTGATTCCACAAAATTACGTGAAGAACTCGGCTGGGAGCCACAATTCACTAATTTTGAAGAGGGCCTTCAAGAAACCATCAACTGGTATACAGAACACCAAGACTGGTGGAAGGCTGAAAAAGAAGCTGTTGAAGCCAACTATGCTAAGACTCAGGAAGTTATTAAGTAAAATTAAAAAAACCTTGTCATATCAACGTTTGTCGTTGGTGGCAAGGTTATTTTTTGTATTTTGGGGGATACTAAAAAATTAGCTAATCTAAGGATAGGCTAAGTTTTTGATTGTCTTATTTATTACCAAAAAGTCCTTTGACTTTGTTCATGACACCATCGATACCTCCAGCACCATCGAGAAGGGCTTTGGCTTGGTCAAAATACTCGCCTAGTTGATCTTTGTTCTTATCAAGGAAATTTTGGGCTGCCTTGAAGTCTTTTTGGGCAATCAATTCTTTGATTTGTTCAAATAGTTCGTTTGGGTTCATTGTAATCCTCTTTTCTTTTTCCTTTATTAAACCATAACTATTTACTTTTTGAAACCAATTTGTTTGCTAATTATTGGAAATATCAGCTATTTTTTAAAAACAAGACAGACGGCTTCAGGAACTAAAAATTCATGGCTAATTTCGGTTAGTATTCCTGATGCTTTATCACGTTTAAAGATAGTCACATTGTCAGAATCTTGATGAGCAGCTAGAAGAAATTTGCCATCAGGAGAAAGGTTAAAATCACGTGGATTCTCGCCAGAAGTTGAAATAATTTGGCGTGTTTCAAGGATACCATCCCCCGCCACTTCAAAAACGGCAATAGAATTATGCCCGCGATTGCTAGCATAGATGAACTTGCCATCTGAACTAATGCGAATAGCTGCGCAAGCATTGAAGCCATGATAGTCATCGGGGAGAGTAGAAATAGTCTGGTAATGTTCAAACTGACCATAGCCATCATAAATCAAAACTTCAATGGTAGCGTTTAACTCACAAATCATGTAGGCTATTTTGAAGTCGGGATGAAAGATGAGGTGGCGACAGCCTGCGCCTGGTGCAGCTTGATAATTACCAATTTTAGTCAGCTTACCATCTGCGTTGATGTCATAAGAAGTTAGACTATCTGTTCCTAGGTCACAAGTGATCAGATACTTGTCAGGTGTTAAATCTGCAAAATGAAGGTGTGAACGATCTTGGTTTGGATGAGGACCTGCCCCATGACATTGCAGTTTATTGACTAGATTTAACTTACCATCATTTTGGCGCTTATAAATAAGGAGTTGTCCCTTATGGTAGTTGACGCCATAAATCAACTGGCGTTTATCATCTACGGAAACATAGCAAAGCCCAGATCCCTCTTCGAGAACTTGATTGATAAGCTGGAAATCTGGATTAAAACTGGCAATACCTCCTCGCCCCTCTTGCTTACTGACAGAGTAGAGGTAGCCATCTCTGGAAAAAGCTAGATAAGTTGGTGAACCTTCCTTGGCAAGAAGTCTGAGATTATCAAGTTGTCCTGTTTCTGTATCAAAATCAGCGGCATAAATACCCTTTGATGTTTTTTGAGTATAGGTTCCAAAATAAACCGTTTCAATCATTTGTGACTCCTTATTTGTCTAATAAAGTCATTATATCACAAAATTTTGCTATAATAGAAGGAAAAATAGAGAGGATGAGTGGTATGACACAGCTAGCAACGATTTGTTACATTGATAACGGTCAGGAGTTGCTTTTGCTTCATCGCAATAAAAAGCCAAATGATGTTCATGAAGGTAAGTGGATATCAGTTGGTGGGAAGATAGAAGCGGGTGAGACGCCAGATGAATGTGCCAAAAGAGAAATTCTGGAAGAAACCCATCTGACTGTTAAGAAAATGGATTTTAAAGGGGTCATTACTTTCCCTGAATTTACCCCGAATCAAGATTGGTATACCTACGTCTTTAAGGTTACCGATTTTGAAGGAGTCTTGATTTCTGATGAGGAGTCTAGGGAGGGGACTCTGGAGTGGGTTCCTTATGACCAAGTCCTGTCCAAGCCGACTTGGGAAGGAGATTATGAAATTTTTAAATGGATTTTAGCAGATGTTCCTTTTTTCTCTGCCAAATTTACCTATGACAAAGAGCAGAAATTGGTGAACAAAGAGGTAACTTTTTATGACAAGTAAAGATTTTAGGGTGCAGGCAGGGCAACTGACTTTTGGCGTAAGAAGCTCTGCTTTGATTGTCAACAATGGTAAGTTACTGACGGTTTTTAGTGAAGAAAAAAATCAGTATATTGTACCCGGAGGTGCAATTTTATTAGGCGAGGGTAGCTATCAGGTTGCGGTTAGAGAAGTTGTGGAAGAATTAGGAGTGACCATCTCGTCAGATAAACTAGCTTTTATTGTGGAAAACCATTTCCAGCAAGGAAGTCAGCGATATCACAACATTGAGTTCCACTATCTGTGTCAGCTTCTGGAAGGGACACCTAGCCACATGAATGAACCAGATATTTCGGGAACTTGCAAATGGGTGGAAATTACTCAGCTGCCTTCTATCAATTTAAAACCCTCTTTTTTAAAAGAGGAATTACCAAAATGGCAAGGTCAGATTGTTCATGTTTTTCAAAATGAGATTGGAGACGATTATGTCAATTCGGATTAGAGAGGTAGCTTTGGAGGATGCGGCAGACCTACTTCAGATTTACGCCTACTATGTGGAAAAAACTGCCATCACTTTTGAATATGAAATACCCAGTTTGGAGGAATTTCAGGGGCGTATTCAAAAGATTTCAGCTTTTTATCCTTACTTAGTTGCTGAGGATGAGGGGACTATCTTAGGCTATGCTTACGCTTCTAGCTTTCATCCTAGAGCTGCCTATGCTTGGTCAGCTGAAGCAACGGTATATCTGTCGAACACTGCTAGAGGTGCAGGTATCGGCCGCCTTTTGTATGAGCAGTTGGAAAATAGACTCAAAAAAATGGGTGTCCTTAATTTAAATGCCTGCATTGCGACAACAGATCACGAGGATCCTTATTTGACCAACGGCAGTCAAAAATTTCATGAAGCACTGGGGTTTCGTTTGGTTGGCAAATTTCACCAATCTGGTTATAAATTTCAAACATGGTATGATATGATTTGGATGGAGAAAATGTTAGGTGAGCATACTCGCCAGGTAAGTCCTATTAAGTCTGTTCATGACTGTTGATTGTCCTGAATATTTGTTTCTTTATTTGATTATTTTTAACAAAAGTCAGGATTGAACGGTGTTGAGAAGTTGATACGAAATGTGATAAGCGAATTTGCTGTATCCTTCAACTCGTACAAAAGAAATGTTGGTCTGATAGAAAGGGATATCGACCTTACTCAATAAAATGCAACGGGAAATTAAATTTAGTATCAAAGCAGATTCAAGGATGATAGGACAAAAAAGCAAAACTGGGATGTAGTCGCAATAAGCCTAATTTGGTTGAAAATGATATAATTGATATTATCTTGATAATTAGATAGTGAGGACTTTTCGATGGAATCTCAAAAAAAGAAGACATTTTCAGATTCATGGTTTTATAAATGGTTTTTAGATAATCAGGCAGTTGTAGCGGTTCTGATTACTTTTTTGGTGTTTTTAACCGTCTATTTATTGACTAAAGTTTCCTTTATTTTTACTCCAATTTTATCATTTTTGGGTATTATCATGCTGCCTCTTGTCATTTCGGCGCTTCTTTATTATCTCATTAAACCTTTAGTTGATTTTTTAGAACGTCGTGGTTTGGGGCGTGTCTCTGCCATTTTTGTGGTTTTTACAGTCATTGTTATTTTGCTGATTTGGGCAATTGCTAGTATTATTCCTATGATTCGTGAACAAATCCTATCTTTCGTCTCTAATTTGCCGGGTTATGTTCGTTCAGTAAATTACGAGGCGACAAAAGTTTTACAAAATCCTTGGTTAAATAATTATAAGTCTGAGTTGCAAGATATGCTTTCTAATATTACAGCCAAGGCAGTGACTTATGCTGAAAGCTTTTCAAAAAATGCACTTGATTGGGCGTCTAGTTTTGCAGGCATCATTGCTAGGGTAACGATTGCTATTATTATTTCACCGTTTGTCCTTTTTTATTTCTTACGAGACAGTGGCAAAATGAAGGATGGCTTAGTTCAGGTGTTACCTCCCAAATTTCGCCAACCTACTGCTAGGGTTTTAGGAGATATCAACCAGCAGCTTTCAGGCTATGTGCAAGGTCAGGTGACTGTTGCCATTGTAGTTGGTTTTATGTTTTCGATTATGTTTAGCCTTGTTGGTTTACGCTATGCTTTAACATTCGGGATTATGGCGGGAATATTGAATATGGTTCCTTATTTAGGAAGTTTTCTAGCTATGATTCCAGTGGTCATTATGGGAGCTGTTCAGGGACCATTGATGTTGGTTAAGGTTCTTATTATTTTCATGATTGAACAGACCATTGAGGGACGTTTTGTATCTCCGTTAGTTTTAGGAAGTAAATTAAGTATTCACCCAGTGACTATTATGTTTATTTTGTTAACCGCTGGTTCTATGTTTGGAGTTTGGGGCGTTTTCTTGGCTATCCCAATCTATGCTTCTGTTAAGGTTGTCGTTAAGGAAATCTTTGATTGGTACAAGGTGATAAGTGGCCTCTATGAAGAGGATTTTAAGCAAGGAGATGATGACATAAAAAATGTTAAATAGTGAAAAAATGCTGACCTCAATCCAGAATCAGGATTTAGCTCATGCAAATAAATATTTTGAACGTGCTTTGAAAGAAGATGGAAGCGATGTTCTCTTGGAATTGGCAGAATATCTGGAATCTATTGGATTTTTGCCACAGGCTAAACGCATCTACTTGCAGGAACGTGAGGCATTTCCAGAGGTAAACATCAATCTGGCACAAATTGCTGCAGAAGATGGGGATATTGAGGAAGCTTTCTTGTACTTGGATGCCATCTCACCAGATAGTGAGGACTACTTGTCTGCTCTTCTTGTCATGGCTGATTTGTATGACATGGAGGGATTGACAGATGTTACGCGTGAAAAATTATTGGAAGCTAACCGAATAAGTCAAGATCCATTGATTATCTTTGGTTTAGCTGAAATCGAATATGAATTAGAGCATTATGAGCAAGCCATTCAAACCTATGCTAAATTGGATAATCGTGAGATTTTAGAATTGACAGGAGTTTCTACTTATCAACGTATTGGCCGTGCCTATGCTTGTTTAGGTAAGTTTGAAGCGGCTATTGAATTTTTGGAAAAAACAATTGAGATTGAATACGAAGATGAAGCTGTTTTTGAATTGGCGACTATTCTTTATGATCAAAAAGAGTATCAAAAAGCTAATCTTTACTTCAAACAACTAGATACCATGAATCCTGATTTTGCTGGATACGAGTACGTTTATGGTTTGTCACTACATGAAGAACACAAAACACAAGAGGCTTTACGCCTTGTGCAGCAAGGCCTGACGAAGAATGAATTTGCAGTTAATCTCTTACTTTTAGCTTCGCAATTATCCTACGAATTACATGATAGTACCCAAGCAGAAAATTATCTGCTCAAGGCTAAGAAAGTTGCTGAAGATGATGAGGAAGTTCTCATGCGCTTGACCAATCTCTATCTTGAGGAAGAGCGTTTTGAAGACGTTCTTGCCTTGGAAAATGATGATATTGATAATTTATTGACCAAATGGAATGTGGCTAAAGCCCATCAAGCCTTGGAAAATGAAGAGGCTGCTCTGGCGATCTATGAAGGTTTGGCGTCTGATTTACAAGAAAATCCAGAATTTCTTCAAGATTATGCTTATATTTTGCGTGAATTTGGCTACCGCGAGCGTGCTCGCGACATAGCAGAGCGTTATCTCAAATTAGTACCAGATGATGTCAATATGCTAGATTTCTTGAGCGAATAAGAAGAGCTTCTCAATTTCTTTAGCAAACAAAATCATAGAAAGCAATCTTGAAACTGTGTTATAATGGAAATAAGAATCCAAGAGATAATGAGGAAATCATGGCAGAAGCAATTAAACTTTTTCAGTACAATACACTCAGTGCCTTGATGGCAGGGTTGTATGGTGGAACGTTAACAATAGGTGAGCTGTTAGAGCATGGTGATTTAGGCATTGGGACTTTAGATTCTATTGATGGTGAGCTGATTGTGCTTGATGGTAAAGCCTACCAAGCCAAGGGATCTGATGGGAAGGCAGAAGTGGTCGAAGTGTCAAATGATGTCAAAGTTCCTTATGCTGCGGTGGTTCCTCATCAGGCAGAAGTAATCTTTAGACAGCGGTTTGAGATGACCGATAAAGAACTTGAAGACCGCATCGAATCTTATTATGATGGTGTCAATCTTTTTCGTTCTATCAAAATTAAGGGACACTTTTCAAAAATGCATGTCCGAATGATTCCGAAATCAACCCCAGATACTAAGTTTGCGGATGTGGCAACTCATCAACCTGAATACACCAAAGAAAACGTTATTGGCACGATTGTTGGTATTTGGACGCCAGAGATGTTTCACGGTGTTAGTGTTGCTGGTTATCACTTGCATTTCATCTCAGATGATCACACTTTTGGCGGCCATGTTATGGATTTTGTTATTACCGAGGGTGTTGTTGAGGTTGGTCCTGTTGACCAACTAGATCAACGTTTTCCTGTTCAAGATCGGGAATACCTTTTTGCCAAATTTAAGCTTGATGAACTAAAAGAAGATATTAATAAAAGCGAATAAAGGCTATCAATCTGAGACATGTTCTCAGATTTTATTTTTTTGATTTCGTTTACATAAAATTTTTGTCATTTTCTGACCACCGACTTTTTCAAAACATGGTATAATGGTTGTCAGACCATCCCGTAAGTTGATACTCAGTTCAAGATAAAATCTGATTGTTACATTTCTTGTCTAGCGTCAGTGGAAGCAATCTCTATTTCTTTGTGACATTCCCAAGATTTTAAATTCTCTGCTATGATATTTTGGTATACGGCTGTGAGATGTAAGCCATACTGGAGTACGGCAAAGCGAGATAATGAAGCAGTAAATGCCTATAAAAATACTAAAGTACCAAGTTATCCTGAGGTTAGCCAGCATAGATTGGAAAGTATCTTTTCATTTCTAAACAGAAAATTGACTTTTCCGGAGTTAAGTGTTAAGACTTTTCTTACACTGTTTTTGTATCTTTGATTGTCGAATCAGTCTAAAAACCTGTATTCACAGTTCAGCACTTTCATCTAAGGCTAGTTTTTTTGCTACTCATTGTTAGTTTTTTCAAAATACAGTCAGTATTCCTCAAAAAAACTGCCTTGATTAGCGAAAAAATTATCTCATATCTATAAGCACTTCACTTGTGAATACAAGTTCTAATATACAAATCAAAACTCAAATATCAGTCTACGGTGACAAGCAAAGGATGGTAAAAAATTAAAGGAAGTACTATGACAAGCAAGAAACGTTCTATTGATAGTCGTGTGGATTATTCCGTTATTTTACCGACTTTTTTTCTTCTTCTAATTGGTCTCGTAGCCGTTTATATCGCAACGGCTAACGATTACTCAGACAGTGTGAGTAGTATCATGACTCAACAAGTCATCTGGATGGCTCTAGGTGGACTTATTGCAGTGGTCGTCATGCTTTTCTCGACGGAATTTCTCTGGAAGATAACCCCATTTTTGTATGTGCTTGGTTTGGGGCTGATGATTCTTCCCCTAATCTTTTATAGTCCGGTGTTAGTCGCTTCTACTGGGGCTAAAAACTGGGTTACCATCGGTTCCGTGACACTTTTTCAACCATCAGAATTTATGAAAATATCTTATATCTTGATGCTGGCTAAAACGACGGTTTGGTTTCAAGAGAGGCGTTTAACAATGTCGCTAAGAGAAGACTTCAAATTATTGGGTCTTTTTGCTCTTATCACGGCCCCTGTCATGCTCTTGCTAGGTTTACAAAAAGATTTGGGGACAGCCTTAGTTTTTACGGCAATCTTGGCTGGAATAGTTCTCTTGGCTGGAATTTCTTGGTGGATTATTTTACCTATTATTGGACTTGTGATTCTCCTTTTTGGCATTTTTATGCTTATCTTTTTACTGCCACAAGGAAAAGAGTTTCTTTTCAATTTGGGTATGGATACTTATCAGATTAATCGGATATCTGCTTGGCTGCATCCTTTTGATTTTTCAGAGACGATTGCCTACCAACAAACTCAAGGTATGATTTCTATTGGCAGTGGTGGGTTACTTGGTAAAGGGTTCAGCGTTCTTGATTTATCGGTACCTGTCAGGGAAAGTGACATGATTTTCACCGTTATTGCCGAAGATTTTGGTTTTGTGGGTGGGGCAGTTGTACTAGGTTTATATCTGCTCTTGATTTACCGTATGATTCGTGTAACCATTGAGTCTAATAATCGTTTCTACACCTTCATTTCTACTGGTTTTATCATGATGATTCTTTTCCATATTTTTGAAAATATTGGTGCAACTGTTGGTATTTTACCATTAACTGGAATTCCTCTACCGTTCATTTCCCAAGGGGGAAGTTCCCTTATTTCAAATTTGATTGGTGTTGGGCTTATTTTATCAATGAGTTATCAAAATAGCCTCAATCAAGAAAAAGAAATAGAAGCGCGTTTCGAACGTAGTCGGAAATATGATTGAATTAGTAAAAACCTTGCCTCGGCAAGGTTTTAATGTACTTATACGCAGAAATCAAATGATATGTTGGTGCCTTCATCCTACTCACATTAACCACTACCTCTAGTTTAATTATTTTCCTATAGGTCTGAGACAGCTTATTGTTAATTTTTATGGATGACTATCTTTTTCAAAAAATCTTTTAGAACTATTTCCAAACATTGCTTTCTCAGATATTTTTTGTTAAAATAAAAGCATTCAGAGGTGTCTTAAAGACCATTTGTTACAGAAAGCGGTGTGGTTGAGAAATCCGTACAAATGTTAAGGCTGGTTGCTGAGGCTAAAATTGGATAAACAAAGTTGCGGGTACATTTGCCCGAAGTTGGGTGGTACCGCGGATTTATAAAAAGTTCGTCCCTGTCGAAAGGCAGGGGCGATTTTTTGTTGAAGGGATAGCAGTGATGGAAACTTTCGTAGAGTTTTTAGAACGGATCAATCAATTTGAGCAGGTAGAATAAGCCTTACCAGAAACGGACTTTTTGCCTGGTGTTTCTGTAGCAGTAAAAGTCCATCCAGATAATAGCTTTTGTGATTTTTACGGCGATACGGTTGTCTTTGACTTGGAAGAGGAAGATAAGACTTGGCTGGCAGCCCTTGTCCAAAAGATCTATGATGAAGTGCCTGCCTGTTTTGCAGAGGCTTTTCCTGTTTCCAGTTACCACATGACCCTATATGACTTGTCAAGTGGCTCACGCCTGAGTAGTTTAATGCCTGAGTTGAAAAGCAATCGCCAGAAGTTGAAACAGCAACTGGCAGCCAGGTCTTTGTTTTCTCCAAAAATCAAGATGAGAAGCTCTTTTATCTTTAATATGGTAGATACCAGCTTGGTGATGGGCTTGGTGCCAGACAGGGAGGTCGACTATGTTAACTTGATGAGCCTGTACAGGCTGGTTGATGGCGTGACGCCTTTGCCCTATCCTTTTACGCCACATGTGACTTTAGCCTATTACAATGCCAATGGTTTTTCAGCTGAAGAAGCAAGAAAGCTGAAAAAGCTTGTTGCAGAGCTAAACAAATGCAGCGTGACTGTGCCTTGGATACTGGTAAGCTCTATTATCAAACTTTTACGAGCATGAAAAATTATCAGAACGTTTTTACTTTATTTAAGGAGCAAAAGATGAAACTTCCTTTTGAAACTGAGAAACTTTATTATGGCTTCCCCATTTTTATCTTAGGCTACAAGGACCAGTGCTTTGGTTATAATATCACAACAAGCAGCTCTTCCTATAGTCTAGGTGACATGGTTGTCATTGGTCTGTCCAGTAGCAATAATGCTACTGAACAAATCAAATATTTTAAAGAGTTCACCCTAAATGTTCCAACAGAAAATCAATCTTTCTTGATGGAACGAGCAGGTTTTATTACACATCGCGATAAGTTGAAAATGCTTGATGTGGACTATAGTAAGGCAGAACAGATAGATGCTCCTTTGTTAGCTGATTGTCCTTTGTCATTAGAATGCCAAGTTGAAGCTATACAGGAATTTGATAACTATGTGAATTTTACAGCACGGATTGTTAAACGTTGGGTAGATAGAGATTTACTAGATGATGAAGGTTATTTGAACAGTAGAAACTTTCATCCACTTTATTTTATGGGGGATGGGAAGGAGCGACGTTATCGCTATTTGGACAAAGTGGAAAGTGATGAACTTGGAAGTTTTAGTCGTAAGTCTAGAAAGTTAGCTTCAAGAACTTAGAATCTTTACTCACAGTTCAACACTTTCATCTAAGGCTAGTTTTTGAGCTACTCATTGTTAGTTTTTTTCAAAATACAGTCAGTATTCCTCAAAAAATTGCCTTGATTAGCGAAAAACTATCTCTTATCTACAAGCACTTTGCTTGTGAATACGGCTTCTTAATAACTTATCCTAGAAAGGAAGTCTAGGTGAACCATATCGAGATTTATGTCAGTCATTTGATAAAAAGCAGGGAATTTTATGATTTTCTTTTACCTAAATTAGGCTATCGGCTCTATCAGGAATGGTCAGTTGGTTTTAGTTATCGTAAAGATGAGCATTATATTGTCTTTGTTCAAGTGGTTGAAAAGTATGCTTCCCTCCCTTATCACCGTTGCCATGTAGGTCTTAATCAAACGGAGGCAGCAGAAGGGATGTTGAGCGTTTGAAGAAAATTCTTCAAGAACACGATGTCCCCTTGCTTTATGAAGAGAAGTATCCTTTTGCAGGTGGAGAAAATTATTTTGCCCTGTATTTAGAAGATCCTGATCGGATAAAAATTGAGGTAATAGCCAATGAAAATAGTAGAAACTTATAATGGCAAGGAACTGCCAAAGTTGGATGTAACCCGTAACATAATATTATGGGTATGGGAATAAAAGTCAAGTTTCATTGAAGCAAATTGACTTACGTTGAAAGGTATATTGAAAGGAGATAGTGCTCAGATATAGATTCAGGGTGCTTCAAATGATTTATGAAAAAGAACTTAATATTTTTACTTTGCGTGCTAGTATTAATACCAGGACTTGTAGCCTGTACCGCTCAAGGAAATTCTAAGAGTGAAGGGAAGCAGGAGACAACAAAGATTGTGTCGAAAACAAAGAAGACCACTAAGAAAAAAGACAACTCACTTACGAACATGCAACAAATTGGGACTGACGAAGTTGGGTATGTTTATGTTCCTAAAGATTGGGTGAAGTTTACTGATCAAAATGGAGAAGGTAGCTATCAGTATTCAGCAATAGATGGTTATACGATTATTACTATGGGTGGTTACACAAAAGAGACACTAGGTGTAGATGCAATTGATGAAGTAACAGTTAAACAAGTGGCCGATAATTATATAGGAAATATGGATGCAACTGGTAATTTTGAAGGTTTGACGGGTTCAAAAGCAGTGATTACAGACTATAACACTGATGCTTCTTACCAAGCTTATCAAGTTTATGGTACTTCTAAGGTTGATGGAAAGCTCTTGTGTGCATGGATTTTTAAAACTAAGAAAAGTAATCGCGTGTACCTAATTTCTCTTGAAGGAGATAAAAGCAGTAATATTTTTGCAAATCAGGTTGCCTATGTTGAAAATTCATGGTCAGAAAGTAAAAAATAGTTGGTTGCTGACCATTTAATTTGTTAACAATGGCGGTTAGTGAGAGGAGTGATTTTGTGAAAATTTTAGAAAACTATAATGGCAAGGAACTACCAAAAGTTGAGACTGACCGTCTTGTTTTACGGCAACGGACGATAGATGATGTACCAGACATGTTTGCTTACGTCAGCTTAGAAAATGTGGCTTATCCAGCTGGTCTGCCACCCATTGCAACTCTGGAAGACGAGTATGATTATTTTGAAAATCGTTACTACCAAAATCTTGAAAAAGCAAATCTGCCATCAGGATATGGTATTACAGTCAAGGGGAGTGACCGCGTTATCGGCTCTTGCGATTTCAACCACCATCATGAAGATGATGTCTTTGAAATTGGCTACATGCTCCATCCAGATTATTGGGGGAAAGGCATCATGGCAGAGGCTGTCAGTGCTTTGATTGAAATTGGTTTTACCCTTCTCAACCTTCACAAAGTTGAAATTCGTTGCTATGGCTCAAACAAACAAAGCCAGTGCGTGGCCGAAAAACTAGGTTTTACTTTGGAAGCTCGTATCCGTGACCGCAAAGATACCCAAGGCAATCGCTGTGATGATTTGGCTTATGGGCTGTTGAAGAGGGAGTGGGAGGAGAGATGATGAATCTTGTTATTATTGGTGCACAGGCATCTGGCAAGATGACAATTGGTCAAGAAGTTGAAAAGATGACTGATATGACTTTGTTTCATAATCACGATAGCATTGATTTTGTTCGGCGTTTTATGGAATATGGGCCAATCTCAACCGAGCTTATTCGAAAAATTAGAATGAACTTTTTTGAAGCATTTGCTCAAAGTAATAGACCTTTAATTTTTACAGTTGTGATTGACTTTAATGATTCAAATGATGTTGATTTTTTAAGACAAATTCAAGATGTTTTTCACACATTCGAGAGAAAGGTTTTATTTGTCGAACTTGAGACAGATTTGCAGGAGCGTTTGCGTCGCAATGGCACTGAAAATCGTTTGCAGCACAAGCCTTTGAAGCGAAATTTAGAATGGTCTGAGAAGGATATTCTTGATACTGCTAGTTTTGCGAATTTTAATCCCAAGCAAGCTCCAGAAAATCTACAGCATTATTGCAAAATTAACAACACCAACCTTTCTGCGCAAGAAACGGCTCAGCTGATTTTGGAAAAAATAAAGGAAGTAGCCAGTTAATATAAGCTGACTACTTCCTAGGAGATTTATGAAAAAGAAAAGTTTTAGGATTGGTTATAGTATATCGATTAATGCTTAAATGAAACTTAATATTCTTCGAAAATAGAATTTAGACCTTATTAGCTTGACTTGACGACGTGTAAACTCCATTGAAACTTCGTAGTTTGATATAGTCAATTAGTTTATCTTTTATTACTTCGACGTAAGAGGAAACTCCGTTTCCTTATTTCCAACTTCAAACACTCCACTGGATTGTTTGAACTCGCCTTGTCGTACTTTACGAAAGTGACTTGCTTCGCATGTCTTATTTCCAACCTAGAACAGCCTAGAGGCTGTTCTAGCAACCTGCAGCTCGTTGCCTTGTACTAAAAGCAAACTAAAAGACTATATCTGAAAACTAGAAATAGCAAAGTTCTATCTTTATCTGTTTTACCTAAATGCCTATACTCATAGGTATCAAAACGATCAAGAAAAACGTTGCACAAATTCGATTTATGGATTGCTGAAAAGTGAGTGAGAAGACAAGCTAATATAGGCTAAAAAATGTCCCAAATGAACAACACCTTACGAGGGATATTATGGGGAAGCTGTGTGTTTAATTTGACACTTCAGAACAAAAAGGAAAAATTATGGCTAAGAAGAAAAATCGGAAAAAAGAATTAAAACGGAAGCAAAAACAAGAAGAAAACAAAATTATTGATTTTGCTTCTTTTGCAGAAAAGGCTGATTACCCACAAGCTTTTTCTGAACCTGAATTAGATGAGGAGTCAGTTAATAGACTTTTTAAAGAATATGAACAAACTAGGAATCCTGAAATTTTAGAACAATTAGCTTCTATTTTAGAGTTTGGAGATACTAAAATGGACGAAGCAGATGAGCTCCTTTACCAAGCGATGGAAGAGGAAGATGAAGAGATACAGCTCCGTTTACTTACCAATCTACTGGCAGAATATCCAGACCACTTTGAAGCAAGATTTCAATCCTTGATCTTGAGAAGCACAGAATTTTCAGCTGACTATTTAAAAGAACTACAAGATTTTTATCAAGTGGCTTTAGAAGAGTGGAAGAAAGCTGATTATGAATCTTGGTATAGTTTGGAAGCGCGCAGTCCTTTGACCGTTATCACTTTTGTGATAGAGAATTATTTGCAAGAGGGGCTGGTCGGTTTAGCTGGTCAAGTAGTGGATTTTGTACGGTCTAAAATTGCTGCTGATGATAGATTTCCACCTGGCTTTATTTATCTGATGATGGGTGTTTACAATTCCCTCTATCAAGAAGAGAAAATTGAAGATTTTTATGAAGAGCAGCTAGCCCAAGATTGGCAGGATGATGGTGTGCTTGTGCACCTGATTATTGCTAAGTTGCTAAACGGGGACATGGAGACGGCTAGAGCCTTGTTTGCTGACTTAGTTGCCATCAATAACGAAGTTCTGTATGCTTTTGATAGCCCGTATTGGGTTCACCTGCTTGACATGGCTAATGAAGTTTCAGTCTATCGCCCTAATTCAGCTTTATCTCTCCAGATTGCCTTGCATCCTCTCCAGACTTTTTTGGAGACAAAAAACTTTGTTATCCATCAAATGCTTGCCTTAGCAGAAGACTATCAGGATAGTCTGCCTGACTCTCCGCGCAAACGATTGGAGTTTTTTAATTCTCCCTGCATGAAAGGAATTCAGATAGATAAAAGCCGATATCTATGCGATGCTGGTGTTATGAGCAAAGAGGATTTAGAAAAATACACTGAAAAAGAAATCTTAGCCATTTCAGGAATCGGCCCAGCAACAGTCAAAAAACTCAAAGAAAACGGTGTGAGGTTTAAAAAGAGCTAGGAACTCGTGTAGAATTAGGTTGAATAAATAGATTACCAATACATTAAAGGGAATATAGGATAATGGCAAAAAAAGAAGTAAATACTGATCTATGGGTACATGAACTTTTAAAAGAAGCTGGTATCCGAGATAAATTTGATGCTCAAGGAAGTAATATCAAGGAATTAGACGAAGCTCTAAAAACGGCTTCTAAAAAAGGAACTGGTAAATCAGGTTTTCCAGAATACGTAGGAGTTGTTAAAGATTTTTTAATCATTATTGAGGATAAGCCAGGATTATCAAAACACATAAACTATACCGATAATGACTTAATTGCAGATGATGTCAAATCAAATACAGATTATGCAGTAAATGGTGCTGTATTTTATGCTAGGCACTTAGCAGGTCAAGTCAGTTATAAAAAAATCATTGCATTAGGCATTAGTGGCAATGAAAAAAAGCACCGTATTACTCCTGTTTTTGTTAATGAGCGCGGAGAATATTTTGAACTAGCGGATATTGAAACCTTGATTTCCTTTGCAATAGACAATATTGATGAATATTATGTCAAAGAAATTCTTCAAGAAGAGACTAATTTTGAAAAAGAAACAGCTGAAATTTTAAAAGATGCAGCGACTTTGCATAATGACCTTAGAAATTACGGTAACATTGAAGAGAAGAATAAACCGTTAATTGTTTCAGGGATTCTCTTAGCTTTGAGAGAAACAGAACACGGGAATTTTTCACTGGAAAGTTTAACAGGTGATGCTGTAAAAACGGATGGTTCAAAAATTTATGCTGCCATTAAAGCTAATCTTCGGCGTGCTAATGTCTCACCTGAGGTGAAAAAAGATAAACTACTTAGTCAGTTTGCGATCATCAGAGACGATGTAAAAATTAATGAGAAGAATAATACGTTAGGGAAAACACCTATTAAGCATTTTACAGAATTTCTTTATAAGAGTATCTATCAAAGCCTAAGATACAATAGCTCTGCGGAAGATTATCTTGGTCGCTTTTATGGTGAATTTATGTCCTATTCTGGCGGAGATGGGCAGAACTTAGGAATTGTTTTGACACCAAAACATATTACTGAGCTGTTTTGTGATTTAGTTGATTTGAAGCCAACGGATAAGGTTTTTGATCCAACGTGCGGAACGGCTGGTTTCTTGATTGCTGCTATGCATGATATGCTGACAAAAGCAGAGAGTGATTATCAACGTGAGCAGATTCGTAAGCACCAGCTTTTTGGTATTGAAGAGCAATCTTATATGTTTACCATTGCAACCACCAATATGATCCTACGAGGTGATGGGAAGAGTAATCTTGAAAATCAAGACTTTCTGCGCCAAAATCCTAGTAAACTCCAATTAAAGCAATGTAATGTTGGTATGATGAATCCGCCCTATTCAATGGGTTCAAAAACAAATACTGAATTATATGAAATTAACTTTACAGAACACTTGTTAAATTCCTTAGTTGAAGGGGCTAAGGCTGTTGTTATTGTACCTCAGTCAACCTTTACAGGAAAGACAAAGTTTGAAAAGGAAGCGAAACAAAACATCTTAAAACATCACACTTTGGAAGGTGTTATTACCCTTAATAAAAATACTTTCTATGGAGTGGGGACAAACCCTTGCATTGCAGTATTTACAGCTGGTATTCCCCATCGTCCAGAAAAGGAATGCAAGTTTATCAATTTTGAAAATGATGGGTTTGAGGTTTCTAAGCATATTGGTCTCGTTGAAACGGCTACAGCTAAAGATAAAAAACAGCATTTGCTGGATGTTTGGTTTAATCGTACAGATGCGGAAACGAAATTCTGTGTTAATACGACAATTGAAGCTGATGATGAATGGCTCCATTCTTTCTACTATTTCAATGATGAAATCCCAACTGAAGAAGATTTCCAAAAAACCATTGCAGACTACCTCACCTTTGAAGTAAATATGATTACACATGGACGCGGATATCTTTTTGGGATAGAAGACAAAGAGAATTATCAAGAAATGAGTGACACTGATGAACTTCAGATGGTAGCGGAAGAAGGTGATAAGTATGAATGAAATTTCTAATTTTATCCTTTACACAACGCCTAATGGTGAGGTACAACTGGATATTCTTTTACAGGATGAGAATCTTTGGCTGACGCAAAAAGGGATTGCTGAATTGTTTGGTGTCACCAGATCAACGGTGAGTGAGCATTTAGCTAACATTTATAATGATGGTGAATTGGAAAAAATGGCAACTGTTCGGAAATTCCGAACAGTTCAAAAAGAGGGTACTAGAGCGGTTCAGCGAGAACTAGAATATTACAACCTTGACGCTATTATCTCAGTTGGCTATCGTGTCAACTCAACAAAGGCAACACAGTTTCGGATTTGGGCGACTAATACCTTAAAAGAATTCATCATAAAAGGATTCGTGCTTGATGATGATCGGCTTAAACAAGGGCAGACAGTCTTTGGACAGGACTACTTCCGTGAACTCTTAGAGCGTATCCGCTCCATCCGTGCCAGTGAGCGCCGTATTTATCAGCAGGTGACCGATATTTTTGCAGAATGTGCGATTGACTATGACAGAAATTCAGAAATCACCAAGAATTTCTATGCTATGGTGCAAAATAAATTCCATTTTGCTATTACGGGCAATACCGCCGCGGAAATTATTTATCATAAAGCAGACGCTGATAAGGAGCAGATGGGACTGACAACTTGGAAGAATGCCCCAGATGGCCGCGTGCTGAAATCAGATGTGACAGTAGCTAAAAATTATCTGCAAGAAGCAGAAATTCGCCAACTGGAACGTACCGTAACCTCTTATTTTGACTATATTGAAGGCTTGATTGAACGTCAAAATACTTTCACCATGCAGGCTTTGGCAGAAAGTATTGACCGCTTCCTATCTTTCAATGAATACCAAATTCTAGAAGGCAAAGGCACCATTTCCAAAAAGCAAGCGGAAGAAAAAGCTAATCAAGAGTATGAAAAATTCAATCGCACCCAGAAAATCATGTCAGATTTTGATAAGCAAATCCAGAAACTGATGGCAGGTGAAAAAGATGAGTAAAATAGAACTGAGCGATGCGAAGTGGGGAGAGGTTAAAATCGGAAAGCTATTTGATGTTTCTAATGTCAAAGGAAAACCAGTTGAGAATTATCAATCTGGCAATACACCGTATGTTTCCACTGCAGGTACGAATAATGCCGTCGTAAGTTTTGTAGAAGCTACTGAAAATATTATTACTGATTCTGGAGTTATAACTGTTGATCCAATAAAAGGTATTTGTTTTTATCATGACTATGACTTTGTAGGTCGTGGTTTTAGTGGAGCTTCAGTAAATGTCTTAAGAAATAAAAATTTGAATAAATTTAGCGGTCAATTTATTTGTACAGCTATTCAAAACACATCAATGTCTAAGGCTTCGTATGGTTACTTATTTAATAGTAATAGATTGAGAAACGGTACAATACTTCTCCCGATTATTTGTGAAGGACAGCCCAACTGGCAATTTATGGAAGATTACATTAAGCAGGAACAAAAAGTTCAAGCTCAGCAAGTCATTGACTATTATGAGCGTAAACTGGTTGATTTAGCTGGCGAAGTGGTGGGCTTGGATAAGGTTGAGTGGAAAACGTTTTGCTTAGGAGAAGTATTTGATTTAATTACAAAAGGTAGTAAAGGTCTTAATCATTTAGAAAAAGGGATATCCGACGGAATCAGTTATGTAGGAGCAACCAATCGTAATAATGGCGTTTTGGATTTTGTTGAACAAAAAGAAAGCCTGATATACTCCGGAAATGCTATTGCTTTTATTCGGAACGGAGAAGGTTCAATGGGATATAGCGTCTATAAAAAAGAAGACTTCATTGCATCACAGGATATAACAGTTGGATATAATGAAAATCTGAATGAATATAATGCTAAATTTATAACCACAGTAGCTAATCAAGTTAGGGGAAAATATAATTTTGGATATAAACGAAATCAAGAAAGATTGAAACGAGAGACTCTAACACTACCCGCTGACAAAAACGGCAATCCTGATTTTCAATACATGTCAGACTTTGTGAAAAAATTAGAACTTGATAAAGTCCAAGAAGTGCTTGAATATATATATATATATATATATATATATATATATATCAAACTGAAGACAATGCTTGAAGAAAAAGTTTGTGAAATTTCTTGGAAAGATTTCTGGATTGAAGATATTTGTGACGTTAAATCTGGTGTTCGTCTGACCAAGGCTAATCAAGAAGTTGGGGAGCGCCCTTTTATTGGTGCCAGTGATAGTGACAATGGCGTGACTGCCTTTGTATCTAACAACAACAAAAGTCTTGATGAAAATGTACTTGGGGTTAATTACAATGGCAGTGTTGTCGAAAATTTCTATCACCCTTACCAAGCTATTTTTTCAGATGATGTCAAACGCTTAAAATGGAAAGATGAGGCAAAGGGCAGTAAATACACCTATCTTTTCTTAAAGCAAATGATTTTATCTCAAAAAATCAAATATGCCTATGGTTATAAATTTAATGGTGAACGGATGAAACGCCAGAAGATTATGTTACCAGTTACTGAGGCTGGACTGCCAGATTATGACTATATGAAATCGTATATGCAGAAACAAGAGTTAGAACAAATTTTTAATATTTTGAATTATTTAAACGACTAATCGTTAGAAAGTAAAATCATGTTTTTGAATTCATATTCTGAAATTAATGTGAATTATTTTGAACTGCTAAAGCCCAATGAAGTTGATAAAAGTTTCAATTCGAATTTTAAATCTAATCTTTATTTTGTTTTGGGTATTCCAAGATGGTTTTTTAATGGTTATCCTAGGAAATCTTTATCAAAAAAAGGAAAACTTTATTTAAAATTGATTTCTGATGATAATGTAAAAATTAGCATACCGGTAACAATCGTTGATAACAAGGGTGAACCAGTAAAGATAGAAAAAATAGAGGTATCTAGAGATGAAAGGTTTTTGACGTTGAATGGGAAGCTCCAATATTCAGCAATTGATACCATGTTAAATTATGAAAAATTTTGTCCTGGTTTTGAAGTTCTCTATATTGGCCAAGCTCAAGGGAAAAAGCATAGTCGTACAGCAAATGATAGATTAATAAGCCACAAGACTCTTCAAAAAATCATGTCAGATGTTGATCAAGGAATCTTAGAATATGAAATTAGAATTTTAACATTTAGCGTTAAAGAGAAAAAAATAGTTACTACATTAGGTGACGATCTCTTTCAAGATAGCCTTTCTTTTTCAGAGGTGGTTAAGATTAGTCAAGATAAGGAGAGGTTGGCCTATTATTCAGAACTAATACAGAAAGAAATGAATACCTTCCCTTCTTCAAGGTCACAAATAAATATTATTGAAGCTAAGTTAATCAATTATTTTAAACCACAGTATAATATAAAATTTAAAAACGGTAGTATTCCCAATAGGGACCATTCATCATATGAGGATTACTTTCAACAACACTTCAATGCTATGATTATAAATCTCTCGGAATTTGTAAAATGCTCACCATTTCTTGAATGTACTTTTTTTACAGAACATGTAAATTTTAATCCCGGTTATCAGATTATTGATTACGCCATAAATAGTGATAAAAATAGTTTTGAAAGTATCATGAGTTATGTTGGGGATGCAAATTATTATAAGGAAGAAATCTAATGTTAAAACAGCTTTCATTAAAATGTACTTTAGTTGAAACTAAGTCTTTGTTATGAGAGTTGATTACACTTTGATTATTAGGCTTCGCAAAGGGTATCTAACGGATTGGTGCTAGTAGTGTAATCTAGGGGCTCTTGCCGAACAATAGATATAAAACGAATATATGCTAGTTTTTGCTTAAAGGATAAATGATGATAAATAACAATAAAATTCTAGATGCATGGATAAAAGTAGAACAATTATCTGAAGGTAACATTGATAGAAAAAACGGTGGCTATACAAATTTTGAAGGAAATAATTATAAAAAAATATTAAGGGAGTTCTTAAATCGACAAAAACAAAAGGCTAACTCTGGGATTGCCATCTATTGCGGAATTTTTCCTTTTCAAGAAATTATTGAAAAACTAAGGATAAAATATGGATTAAAAGCTACTGAGGAAGAATTAACGACCTCTGAAAAATTTACCTTTGCCTTATACTTTGATAAGGATTTGAATTTTTTGGCCGATAAACTTTTCTTGACCATGAGTGGATATATTCATCAGCGACAGAGTCTGCCTGATAATTTTTTTAAGATTGAAAATGATTTTAGAGAACGTATGAATCAGGCATTTTCTGCTAGCGATTTTAACGAAGTTTTTATGAAACTTCTCGAAGAATATTCTATTTCACCCAAGAATTGTATGTATCGATTTATTGAAGATTTAGATGATGATACAAATTTACATTCATTTTTTATCAGTGATCTGGAATATGCGAAATCACATGCAACTAAAAATGTGAAGCAATATTTATCAGGTTTTCTTTCAGAAGTAATTAATTTAGACAGCAATAGTTCGTCCTCAAATTTTCACCCAAGCATTTTGAAGTCGATTCTAAAGCCTAAAAACTATCCGTTAGGGCGGTTTCCAAGTAATCCAAAGTATGCACTTTCTATGATGCAACAAGTAGCTGTAAATATAGCTTCTAATGATGGTGAGAATATAAGAAGTGTCAATGGCCCTCCCGGCACTGGAAAAACGACTCTTTTGAGAGATATTTTTGCTGATTTAGTAACAGAGCAGGCCAAGCTAATATGTGATTTGGCAAATCCGGTGCTAAAAGGAAATCTAGTGTATCACGATCATCCTTATCTTATGGCAGATTTGCCCACTGAAATTGCAAATAAAGGAATTGTAGTGGCAAGTTCGAATAATGGAGCTGTAAAAAATATTGTCAATGAGTTGCCACAAAGTAAGTCAATCTATCAGGAGTTGGATTGGTTGACAGAGCTAAATAATATAGACTATTTTACTGAAATTAGTAATGAATTACATCCAGAGGAGAAATCTGAGATTACTTGTAAAAAATACTGGGGCTTATTTTCAATTGAAGGGGGAAACAGTCAAAATAGGTATCGCTTGCAACAAACTTTACAGGCAGTGAAAAATGAGTTATGCTCAGAGAAGTTTCAACCCAATCCATCTGTATATGTAGAGTTTCAAGCTCAGTATCAAGAATTAATTGAGAAGCGACAGAAAATGCAGAGAATTGCAGATAAGTTTGATTTGCACTCAAAGCTTGAAAAAGTGTTTTCAATAATGAAGGCAGAGTTTGAAAATACTAATATCCAAAAATGTATGGAGATGTCTAAAATTCAAAGTGAACTCACTCAATTGGATGATACCAAAAAGAGAACAGAATCTGAATTGCTTGATTATCAGAATCTTGTTTCTGTTACCGATGATAGAAAACAGTTAGCACAACAAGATTTTGAGATAATAAAATTACATGTTCCAAGGTTCTTTTGGCTAAAAAGATTCTTTGCTCCGTCAAAGCTACAAAGTTATTTTAAAACATTAGACGAAGCAAGTTCAAATTTAAAAGAGATTTCTAAGAAGTTAAATCTTGAAAAGAGACACTGTAGTAAGCTTGAAGGTGAAATTAGGAAATATAGTTTTCAGATGAATCATCTGTATCAAGCACAAGAGGATTATGAGAAATGGAAGTCCGACAAAGAACATGAGTTTAGGAGTTATCAAACTCAGATTTCAAAACTTCAATCTGAACTTTCAGTGTATTCAAATGTTAAGTTGGATTTTTCGCTTTCATATGAAGAACTCCAAGTTTCAAATTTTTGGTTTGGTGAGGAATATCGAAAAGATCAGAGTCAGCTTTTTATAAAAGCGCTAGCAGTCAGAAAGCAGTTTTTATATGATAATAAAAAGCATTTTGAAAAGGCATTGTGGATTTGGGAAGCTCCCAAAACCTATTTGATCCGGAACAATTCTAATGAGTTGTTTAAGGCTGCGTGGAATTGGGTTAACTTTGCAATTCCTGTTATTAGCACAACATTTGCTAGTTTTAGTACAATGTTTCAATATTTACCAGAAAATAGTATAGGTAACTTGTTTATTGATGAAGCAGGTCAAGCTCTGCCCCAAGCGAGTATAGGAGCAATCTTTAGAAGTAGAAGGGTTATGGCTGTAGGAGATCCTTCACAAATACAACCAGTAATGACTCTAGATAAAAATATTTTAGGATTTCTAGCCCAACGCTATAAAGTAGAGGAAAGATATCTGTCGTCATCAACGCAGTCACTGATGGATTCAGCAAGTAAATACGGTTTTAAGAAACAAGATGGTACATGGATAGGTATCCCTCTCTGGGTGCACCGTCGTTCTAGCGAACCGATGTTTAGTATTTCCAATAAAATATCTTATGATAATTTAATGGTACAAGGAAAGAAGAAAGAAGAAGTACAAGGGAAAGGGAAATGGTTTGATATTAGTGGAGTAGCTAAGGATAAGTTTGTGAGCGAGCAAGCCGAGTTCTTAAAAGAAGAATTGCAGAAGAGGAGAGAAGAATTTGATGACATTTATGTCATTACTCCTTTTAAAAATGTGGCGTCTAGATTAATAAAAGAATTAGATAAAATTGACTTTACACAACGAGAAAATAAGAAGGTTATCAATGTAGGTACAGTTCATACTTTCCAAGGAAAGGAGAATAAGATAGTCTATTTTGTACTTGGCGCAGATAGTAGAAGTAAGGGTGCAGCGCGATGGGCTGTTTCAGAACCGAGTATCTTAAACGTTGCAGCAACTCGAGCTAAAGAAGAGTTTTATATCATTGGAGATAAAGCTCTTTATAAACATTTAAATAGTCCAATTATCACTGATGTTATTGCTATTTTAGACGATTATAAAACTACTGATTTTAACAATTAGAAAGGACAAAATATGTCAAAAGAATTATCACCAAAATACAATCCAGCCGAGGTTGAAGCTGGGCGTTATCAAAAATGGTTAGATGAGGATGTTTTCAAGCCTTCTGGCGATAAGAAAGCTCATCCGTATTCTATCGTTATTCCACCACCAAACGTAACTGGTAAACTTCACCTTGGTCACGCTTGGGATACTACTTTGCAAGATATTATTATCCGTCAAAAACGTATGCAAGGTTTTGATACTTTATGGCTTCCAGGTATGGACCACGCAGGGATTGCAACACAGGCAAAAGTTGAAGCACGTCTTGCTGAAGATGGTATCTCACGTTACGACCTTGGTCGTGAAAAATTCCTTGATAAAGTTTGGGAATGGAAAGATGAATATGCTACGACCATCAAGGAACAATGGGGCAAGATGGGGATTTCTGTTGATTATTCGCGGGAACGTTTTACCCTTGATGAAGGCTTGTCAAAAGCGGTCCGTAAGGTTTTCGTAGAACTCTATAAAAAGGGCTGGATTTACCGCGGAGAATTTATCATCAACTGGGATCCAAAAGCTCGTACAGCCCTTTCTGATATCGAAGTTATCCACAAAGATGTCGAAGGTGCTTTCTACCACATGAACTACATGCTGGAAGATGGCTCGCGTGCCCTCGAAGTTGCGACCACGCGTCCAGAGACCATGTTTGGGGATACGGCTGTCGCTGTCAATCCAAATGATGATCGCTACAAAGATTTGATTGGTAAGAATGTTATCCTGCCAATCGTCAACAAACCAATCCCAATCGTTGGTGATGAACACGCTGACCCAGAATTTGGAACAGGGGTTGTTAAAATCACACCTGCCCATGACCCTAACGATTTCTTAGTTGGTCAACGCCACAATCTGCCTCAAGTTAATGTCATGAATGATGATGGCACCATGAATGAACTGGCTGGCGAATTTGCTGGTATGGATCGTTTTGAGGCCCGCAAGGCAACGGTTGCTAAATTAGAGGAAATCGGTGCTCTTGTCAATATTGAAAAAATGACCCATTCAGTCGGTCACTCAGAACGTACAGGTGTTATGGTTGAACCTCGGCTGTCCACCCAGTGGTTCGTTAAGATGGATGAGTTAGCCAAAAATGCTATTGCCAACCAAGGCACTGATGACAAGGTAGAGTTCTATCCACCACGTTTCAACGATACTTTCCTCCAATGGATGGAAAATGTTCATGACTGGGTTATCTCTCGTCAACTCTGGTGGGGTCACCAAATTCCTGCTTGGTACAATGCTGAAGGTGACATGTACGTCGGTGAAGAAGCTCCAGAAGGCGATGGCTGGAAACAGGATGAAGATGTCCTTGATACATGGTTCAGCTCTGCCCTTTGGCCATTTTCAACAATGGGTTGGCCTGACACAGAAGCAGAAGACTTCAAACGTTATTATCCAACCTCTACGTTGGTAACTGGATATGATATTATCCCATTCTGGGTATCCCGTATGATTTTCCAAGGGATCGAATTTACAGGTAGGAGCCCATTTAAGAATGCCCTCATCCACGGTTTGATTCGTGACGAACAAGGACGTAAAATGTCCAAATCCCTCGGCAATGGCATTGACCCAATGGATGTTATCGAAAAATATGGTACAGACAGCCTGCGTTGGTTCTTATCAAACGGTTCTGCACCAGGTCAAGACGTTCGTTTCTCTTATGAAAAAATGGATGCTGCTTGGAACTTCATTAACAAAATCTGGAACATTTCTCGTTACATTTTGATGAACAATGAAGGCCTTACACTTGACCAAGCAAGTGCAAATGTTGAAAAAGTTGCTGCTGGTACGGCTGGTAACGTGACGGACCGCTGGATTCTTCACAACCTCAACGAAACCATTGCTAAAGTCACTGAAAACTTTGACAAGTTCGAGTTTGGTGTGGCAGGTCACATCCTTTATAACTTCATCTGGGAAGAGTTTGCCAACTGGTATGTCGAGCTGACCAAGGAAGTGCTTTACAGCGACAACGAGGCTGAGAAAGTTATGACCCGCTCTGTCCTTCTCTACACGCTGGACCAAATCCTTCGCCTCCTCCACCCAATCATGCCGTTTGTGACGGAAGAGATCTTCGCCCAGTATGCAGAGGGCTCTATCGTGGTGGCCGCCTACCCTGTTGTCAACCCAGCCTTTGACAATGTGGAAGCCCACAAGGGAGTGGAAAGCCTTAAGGATCTGATTCGTTCGGTGCGAAATAGCAGAGCAGAAGTGAATGTTGCCCCTTCTAAGCCGATTACCATTTTGATTAAGACGGCAGATAGCGAGCTTGAAACCTTCTTCAAAGCTAACGAAAACTACATCCGACGCTTTACAAATCCAGAGCATCTGGAAATCAGCTCAAGCATTGCTGCACCAGAACTAGCCATGTCAGCTGTTATCACCGGTGCTGAAATCTTCTTGCCACTCGCCGACCTCCTCAACATCGAAGAAGAGTTGGCTCGTCTGGACAAAGAACTCGCCAAATGGCAAAAAGAACTAGACATGGTCGGCAAAAAACTCAGCAACGAACGCTTCATCGCCAACGCCAAACCAGAAGTTGTTGAAAAAGAAAAAGAAAAACAAGCCGATTACCAAGCTAAGTATGATGCGACAGTAGGACGGATTGAAGAGATGAAGAAGTTGGTGGGGTAATGAGTGAAGATTATCAAAAGTATAAATCTTGGTTTAATAGCCCATTGAATATATTAGAGTCAAAGGATTCAATCGTTGATTATTTGAATAATAATTTCCGAATGATTGATTTCTATCAAGAAATTTATATCGATCAAATTTCCATAAGTAATTTAATAGATAAGTTAAAAAAGGGAGATTTTGATGGATTAAATATTGTCGATCTTAATAGATTTAGAATATTTTTAGATGCCACACTTTTAATTTTTAATAATGAGAAAGTTTATAATGACTATTTGCAAGATAAATTTGCATTTCAGCCATTTTTTGACAGATTGAACGATCCCAAAATTTTGATTCGTGAAAGGTCTTTTTTGGAGGATTATAAGAAATATTTGAATACTCTTTTTAAAATAAGTATCGGTAATTTTGATTCCTTCTTTTACTCTCTTGATGGAGAATTAAGACGAGTTTGGGATCAATTTAAAATAATAAGAAATGCTTTTGCCCACATGCAATATGGATTTTATGCTAGTGATTCAACAGGATTTTTAAGCAATTTTTCAATATACAATCATGATAAAGGAGTTACTAAAGAGATAGGATTTGTTTTTGAACCTATTTTACATCTTTTTATTCAGCAATTTTTTTCAAATTATAGTTATTCAGGTTTACCTTATAAGCATTCATGGTTTGAAATTGATCGGGATTCTAAAAAGTTGTACTTTCATGAGGTTACTCTTTCTGAAAATTACACATCAAAGTATTCCGGATTTGATAGAGAACATCCAATGAATCAATTTACTAGTATTTTACAAACAGGAGATCCAAGAAAAATAGTCAAATTTATAAGGGATAATAAACTTAATCACGAAAAATCAAAGATTGGACAAGATAAGTTAGATAAATATTGTAAATTTTATTTAGAGGAAAATGGAAATGTTAGTGGTGGACCATCAGATTTTGTTAATCAAATAAAATTTTTAATTGACTTTGATACGGAGTTTTCAAATTTTTTAGTTCATATGATTCAGTTAAATGATAGGCTAATTGATTATTTAAGAGATAAGAAATTGGGAGTAAACAGATTAGAGCAGATTCTAAAGAGTATTGAAGAATTAAGAGAAGATGAAGATAGACATCCTTGTTTTAAATATTCCTTTGATATATTACGGATGTTTAACATTACCTCTAGGATGGAAGACGATGATTTACCTCATATTAATCCGGCTGATATTGACATACGCGGAATTTTTCTAAAAAATCCATTAAGTTTATATGAATATTATAAAAATAATAAAGATACGCTTTCACTACAAACAAATAAGGATTTGCGTTCTAATTATATCATTGAAAGAGTTAGAAATGCTATGGCACATGGACGCTATCATATTGATTTAAGGGACGAAGGATTATTTTATATCTTTGAAGATAAATATAATAAAAGGAGTGAGATAATTGAAATTTCTCAAAATATTTTGAAGAGTTTTGTGAGGCAAAGAATCTTTCGAGAAAGAGATTATTTTACATCCTAAAAGGCTCCATAATCTCTACAATGTTTTTATCCACTACAGTCTTATAAAACCTTGATTTTAGCCGTACTTGATGAAATGCTATATAAACAAATGCCCAGCCTAAAAAGGCTGGGTTTTGTGGTATAATAAAGCTAGAAATTCAAACAGGAGGAGTTTATGCAACCAACTTACAACATTGATAACCCCAATCTTTCCTACGAAGCCAAGCAAGAACTCTGGGAAACAGGTTTTGGACTTCAAAAAGTGGATGGATTGACTCCGTCCGTTTATATGGAAGAGTTGGCTGATAGGCAAGCTCGTGGAGAGTACACCTATGAGCAGGTGTACGAGGAAATTACGAAATACCACCAGTCAACTGACGCTAGTACGCAAGAGGCGGATATTGTCTCTCTCCGAATTGTTGAAATGCTCTCCCAAAATGGTTTCAGCCTCCGACCAACTACCCTCTTACATATCCACAAAGAACTCTTTCAGGATATTTTTGACAGCAGTATTCCAGTTGGTGAGTATCGAACGGTTAACATTACAAAAAATGAGCCAGTTTTAAAAGGTGATACGGTGATTTATTCAGATTTTCCATTGATCGCCGCCACTTTGGATTATGATTTCCAGCAAGAAAGAGATTTTTCTTATGCTGGATTAGATAAAAAAGCCATCGTTGCTCATATCCAATCCTTTATTTCAGGTATCTGGCAAATTCATCCTTTCCGAGAAGGGAATACTCGAACAATTACCGTATTTCTTATCAAATATAGTTAATTGAAACAAGAGCAGGACAAAAGTGCCTCAAGAAAAGTATCGCAATTTGGCAATACTTTTCTGAGGTGTTTTTTGATTTGAGCCCATGTTTTCTCAATGGGATTATACTCAGGTGAGTAAGGAGGAAGTGGTAAAAGTCTATGCCCCTGCTCCTTGCATAACTCTTTTAGCTTACTCATCCTATGAAACCTTGCATTGTCCATAATGATAACAGATGGTCTATCTAAAGTGGGTAGTAAGAATGTTTTAAACCAAGCTTCGA
>NZ_KB904453.1 GCF_000380105.1 Streptococcus orisratti DSM 15617 | reverse complement strand
GAAAATTTCTTAGAGACAAACTCACTTCCTTCCAATTAGAAACCTACATTGCCAAACATTTATCCATCATCCGATCTGACCCAATCGAACCTTCCAAAGAAAGATAAAAAGCAAGGTACCTGTAAGCTTCACTTATAGAGTAACATAATAGTTGAAAAATAGGGTTAAAAAACCTCCTTTTTGTGCGCCATAAATACAAAAACTATTCCCGTTTTGTCATGAACTGCTCGGACGGGAATAGTTTCTTTAATTGGTCAAATGCTTAACTTAATGACATTGCCTTTGCTCCACCTTTCCTGTGTATCAGTCCTTATCGCTTTGCTCTGTGATTGTTAGGTCCTGAGAGTTAACTGTTAGATCTTTATCTTGGTTGTTATCCATGATTTCAACCTTATAAGTTACTGTTTGACCATCATTATAAAGCTTGATTTCGGTGAGTTTGGCTGATGAATACTTAGCAAGTACAGCTTTTTCAACTTCTTCAAAAGTCTTCTTAGCGGTCCCTGACAGCTTGTCTTGAGCATCCAATTGCTCAGTTTTAGTGCTAAGAACCTTACCTGTATCAGCATTCAGCTCATACTCTTTTTCAATATCATTATCCTGAATATTAACCTCATAGTAGACTTGGCTGTTGTCAACCTTTAATTCAATTTTAGTGATCATTCCAGATTTAGCTTCTGCCAAGGCCTTATCCGCAGCTTCTTTGAAGGATAACTTAGGATTGGTTTTAGCCAAGGCGCTATCACTTTTATCGTCATCATGATATTCTTTGTCGCCATCAAACACACGATGCTCACCTTGCTCCTGAATATAGACATAAGCCGCTCCAGCACCCACTGCTACAGCACCTAGCAAAGCAATTCCTACCGCCGTTACTAAAAACCATTTTTTCTTGAACAAATCTTTCATTTATTTGACCTTCTTTCTTTTTTTATCAAATATCTTAATTTGATGGTTTTATTATAAACGAGAAAAATGAAGGGAAGATGAATGAGAAGAAATAAATGAGGGTGGAACAAAAAATCAGTCATTTATTTTCAACAAGTCCTAGTTATTGATTTGAAACGTTTTGGTGATAGAACTACCACTCCCGCTTCCGCACATCTTGTCTAGGCAGCAAGTGACTAGTTAAGATTGAAAATAAAGTCCAGTGGACCTTGTATTAAAAAGAACTGTGAGAATTGATTTATCAACAAATTAAAGGCTATCTGGGCACTGCACCTTGAGGTTAAACTATAAAAAAATAAGAAGTTGAGCATTTTATCTCAACTTCATTTCTTATAAATATCTTCAATCTTGATTTTAATGATGCGGTCCATATGCATAATGCCTGCTTTTTGACGGTAAAGGTGGGAGGCTGATTCAAAAAGCAAGTAAACCTTGTCGTTGCGACCGATGATTTGTTCCAGATAAGGTGGCAGGGTCATGCTGGCTATAGCATCGCCTTTGTCCAAGTCAAAGTTTGGGTCACCTAATTTGTTGCCAAAGATATAGAGTTTAGAATCTTTTGCTCCATAAGATTGCGACAACAAAATCTTATCTTCATAAAAACTGATGCCTTGGATCTTGTCGTAAGTTGGCCATGTTTGTGATGGTGCAACGGCATTTGTCTGATCCACATTGTTTTGCAGAAGCCCTTGGTCATCCATCGGATAGGCAGCGAGGACACCGTTACTGTTTTTATCAAAATATCCCACGTAAAGTGTCCCCTGATGGTAGGTCATGTATGATGTCAGCTTAACACCACTCAAGTCAGTTGAGATATCAAATGGCAAGAAGGTCTTGCTCTTATTAATGTCATAATTTTCAATACTTGACAGATTCAAGGCCTCAACCTGAGCATCACCTTGCTTATCAACAGCAGCTACCCAAAGACGGTGGTGTTCGTCATCATAAGTCAAGGCTCCTACATGGTCGATACACGACATACGCATGAAGAAAAAAGTTCCAATAAATTTCTGAAATACAAAAATTTATTCTGAAAAGTTAGGATGTCAAGAACAATAGTTACAGAAAGCAATTTTTTCAAGAGTTATTTTTGGAAAAGAAGACAACCATTTTTGAGTAAACTCTCTCGAAATACCTAAAAATTTGAGATTTTTATGTTTTCAAAAGTTTTTCAACAAATGATTTTCTTCATGCGTTTATCCTGATGGTCGATATCATCAAGTGCAATGGTTTTGATGTACTTTCCAGTCTTTTTGTCAACAAGCCAGAGCACAGAATTGTACGTCTTACTCTTACTGTAAGCTGATATGAGCAAGTATTTATCCTCAATAACAGCCATTCCCTGTGGATCCATATCTTTGGAAATACCAACCTTGCCAGCATTTTTGCCAGAATGCACAATAGCCTGCGTCTGCTCCAAACCTGGAATGATATAGTGATCCTGCTCGCCACTCTTGTCTAAATGTGAATAAACCTCTGGATACATGGTTTTCAATTTAGCCAAGAAATCCTTATCATTGTATGATACAGGATTGGTATTAGTTCCATTAACTACCGTTTTCTTAATGGCATGCTGTCCAATAACAAAATAATACACACTTGAAGCCAGCAAAATAAGTACGACTACTGCTACACCTAATAACTTTATCTTTTTAGACATCATCATCTCCTCAGTCTTTTTATTAACATTAGTATACCATAGCCCTCTCTCATCTCACCACTGTAAGCTATCAGAGACATTAAAATCCCAGTTGCTAGATTGCTGGGGCAGAGAGTCTCAAGACGATATGACTTTTATCACGCAACCAACCCTGATTGTCAATGGTGATAAGGATATGCAAGTTCCAACTGGGAACTCTTATATCATGCATGAGAAAATCAAAAACAGTCAACTGATCATTTATCCAAATGCAGGACACGGCTCTATTTTCCAAAATGCAGAAGAGTTTTCAAATGAGTTAATCGCATTTTTGGAGGAATAGTACCCGCTACTCTTGACGATACAAGGCTAGCAACGTCCCCAAAATCATCCCAGCTTGCTCTTGAAAGAGTTGATTGAGTTGGGTGGGATTTTCTGGCATACCGCGTGAGATCCACTCATTGATCCAGCCGAAAATGGCGTAGGCGAAAAATGATTTACCGTAGGCGACATCATTAGGCAGGTCAGCTGTTAATTCAATCTTTTCCTTTATAGTATCCACGATGACCTGAGTTAGCTGGTAGCGGTAGAGGATGCTGTAAAATTCCTTGTGTTCTTGAAAATGCTGGAAGAGGCTTTGAAAGACCCTATCAGGTGTTGACTGCGGGTTGGCTTCAAACGCTCGTCCCCATTCTTGCATGAGGCGGCGGGATTGCTGGGAGAGAACATCTTCTAGTGAAGAATAGTAACGATAAAAGGATGCTCGTCCGACTTGGGCTTTTAAGCAAACCTCCTTGACCGTCAGGTTGTGGAGGTCTTTTTCTTGTAAGAGTTGGATAAGGGTCTGGCTCAGCTGGTTTTCTACATAGTGTTCTTTCATGAGACATATTCTGCTTTCTGTCTTATTTCGCGTGAGACACTTGTCTCGTATCTTTTTTGATTGTATAATACTCCTAGTTTTTTCACAAGTCTGATGTGAAAAAAAGGAAGGAATGATGCATGAAAAAGATTCAAAAATATCTCTTGTGCTTGCTTGGAATTGTAGGAGGTTTGGGCCTGATGACTTACGTGACGCTAACCAACCATCCGCAGCTGGTAGTCGGAGTGATTCAATCTAGTCTCTATCAGGAGAGTTCACCCAACTCCTACAGTCCCCTTTATGATCCTATTGATGGTCTGAAAGAAAATGGTCTCTATCTAAAAAGTGAGATTGCTTACAGCAAGGAATATCCCAATAGCTTTTTAGATATTATTTATCCAGACCAAGATCTAGAAGTTGATCGCCCAACGCTTTTTTATTTTCATGGTGGTGGCTTCTTTGCAGGTAGTAAAAATATGGGTGATCCGCTGGCAGCCAGTGAAGCGACCTATTTGATTGATGATATAGTTTCAAAGGGGTATAATGTAGTAAATGTGGACTACGCTTTGGTGCCAGATTACCACTTTCCAACGTCCCTCATCCAGATGAATCAGGCCCTTTCCTACATGAAGGAACACGCTGAAGAATACCATTTGAATATGGACAAGGTTGTTCTAATGGGCTCATCAGCGGGAGCTATTATGGTTGCCCAATATGGCAGTATCTTAGCCAATCCGAACTACGCTCAGCTATTGGACATCGAGCCAAGCATCGCAAAAGATCAGGTCAAGGCCTTGGTCATTGATGATGCCCCTTTGGATTATCCTAAGCTTTCTCTGGGTGCCAAGATGCTGGTGGGCAACTACGTGGCAGGAACCATTTATCTCAGTCAGGAAGAAATCAATTCCTACAATCCCATTCTCCATGTGACCAAGGACTATCCAGCAAGTTTCCTTTTGGGCAGTGAATACCGTACCGACTTAATCACGCTACAAAAGGCTTTGAAACAGGCGGATGTTGCCCACGAGCTGGTCGATCCCTTGGCAGAAAAAGGGCTGGAAAAACCGCATGGTTTTGTATCGAATTTACGAACGGACCCTGTGTCTGCGGAAGCTTTTGACCGTATGATGCGCTTTTTGAATGAACGAACGAAAGAATGAAAATAACGAGTTTACACGATTTGCCACCAAAGTGGCGTAGATGGATGATTGGCTTACGAATTGCAGCGGTGCTTTTTCCCCTGTTATTCTTGCTCTATTTTTGGCTGACCTTGGGCTCCCTGATTCAGGTGATGGTGGGATAAGATGACCTTTAGAGAACTACCTAGAAAATGGAAAATCCAGTTGATCCTCTTGTCCCTCTGGACCGTTTTTAGTCTACTCTTGCTGGTCGGTTTTACCGTCTTTTTGCAGTCCTATCGTGCAAGTAATCAAGCCCACCGAGCAGTCTTGGTAAAGCCTGACAGTCAGCTGATAGGGGAGCGATTGGTGATTGAGCGACATGGAAAAGAGCCTGTTCGGGTCAATCTTTACCGTCCAAGTGAGGCAAGCCAGGATCCGCTTCCCCTGGTGGTCAATGTTCACGGTGGCGGATTTGTCGGAGGAGATGCGGATGTACTGGACACCCAAAGTCAGCGGCTGGCGGATCAATGGCAGGCTGTCATTGTAACGGTCAATTATACCAAGGCAGATCTGCAGCCCATTTCCTACGGAGCAGAGGAAATCAGGGACACGGTCTTGTATTTTGCTAAGGAAAAGGCTGCTTACGGAGTGGATCCGACTCAGTTTTCCATTATCGGCTACTCAGCAGGTGCTAACTATGCCGCCCTTGCCAGTGAATTATTGGTCAAGGATCGGTTTGACTTGGCAGGCTTAATCATGGCTTATCCCTGGACGACCGGGCTTTCTGTGGCAAATCAAGGGGAAGATTTCCCGCCAACGCTTTTTGTCTTGGCAGGTCAGGACCCCATTTCCCAAAAGGCCAAGCCCTTTATAGAAAACATGAAAGAAGCAGGTCGCACGGTGGATGTCATCGACTATCCAGAAGCCGTCCATAGTTTCATCGAGTCCAACAACCCTGAAGGCTTGACAGGGGCGACGATGGATATGTCCCAAGTGGTCAATGCAGAGCAGGAAAACTTGGCAAGACAGGCAGAAGCAGCAATCGGCGACTGGTTGGCCAGTCAGAAATGAAAGGAAATCAAATGGACACAAAAGATTTTTATTGGATTCGGGAACCCCAAAACTACCAGATTTCAGACCAGGAAATCAGAATCACAACCCAGGCCCATACGGACTTGTGGCAGAAGACTTATTACCATTTTGTCAATGACAATGCGCCACTGCTCTTGATGGATACGGAGGAAGAGTATTTTTCCTTTACAGTCAAGACAGACTTTTCCAATAGCCATACCCGCTTTGACCAGTGTGGTGTCGTAGTCTATCAGGACTCGGAAAACTGGATCAAGGGTTCTATTGAGTATGAAAATGAAGACTTTCAGCACTTGGGCAGCGTCGTGACCAATCACGGTTTTTCAGACTGGGCAACTCAGGAAATACCTGCTTCTGTTAAGTCAATCTATTACCGTTTGAGCCGACGGGGTAGCGATTTCTGCATTGAAAACTCTAAAGACGGTGTCCATTTTGAGCAGATGCGGATTTGCCACTTACATGAAGGCGGTGGTAAAATCCATTTCGGTATTTATGCCTGCTCGCCAGAAGATTCTTCTTTTGAAGCGGTCTTTTCCGAAATGAGCTTGACAGACTGCAAGTGGCTGGCCCATGATGGCCAGCAGCCAGATGAAAAATAGCCCCAAAGACTGAACAGGCGTTCGGTCTTTTTTCGGTGCTCTAGCAATTTTTCTGAAAGTAAGGTAAACTATATGAAAACGTTTGAAAATTCGGGGTATGGTATAATAATCTTTAGACTGATTTTGCAGATCAAATTTATATTTAGGAGATGAATATGTTTCAATCGTTCAAAGATAAGAAAAATTTGTATTTTCTAGCCCTTGCCTTGTTAGCTCCACTAGCCTATCATGGATTGAACAGTGCCTTTAACCACCTGTTTATCCTGTCCCCGCTTGTTGATAATAAGGCTGTGTTGACCTATGTGACAGAAAATCCCATGTTTTTAGATGCCATTTTCTGTGCCTTGATGATTGCTCTGGTCTGGCCGTTTTATAGAATGGTTCAAAAGGACAATCAAGCGAGAGGTTATGGCAAAGCTCGACTTTCTTTTACCATGAAAGGTCTGGGTCAGTCCTTTGTAATTGCCATGGGAGTGGGCGGTATTTCAGCTATTTGGCAGATGATTGCACGGACCCTTTTGACAGCTGATGAAACCCTTTCTCAAAGTATTCAAAGTTTTGATGCGACCTTTGCAGCTAGTCCAGCTCCAACAGCTTATTTCTGGTCCTTCTTGTCTGTCGTTCTTTTGGGGCCAATCATTGAAGAGATGATTTTCCGTGGGCTGACGTTCTCAGGTCTTGATCGGATTTGGGGTGGCTTGGTGGCGGCACTGGTATCAGGTCTTTACTTTGGCTTCTGGCATTCCAACCCTATGCAAATTGTCTATACGGCAGTTATGGGGATTGTGCTAGGCTTGGTTTATTATGCGACCAAGAATATGTGGTTTCCAATGGTCATCCACTTTATCAATAATTTAACTTCAAATTTGCCTCCTGCCATTGACAATGATGTGTTTTATATGGGGATGTTGGCTGTGAAGGTTATTTCTATTCTGCCAATGATTTATCTTGTCTATCGTTTCGTGAAAAATAGAAAGGAAATCTAAGTGAAAACTCTTTATCAAACCTACGTGGACGCTGTTCCTCATAACAAAACTACCTTCCGCTTGCTGATTTTACCAACATTTGTAGGATTTTTGGTTTATTTGGCACCAGGTATTTTCCAAATGCTTTTTAACCTCGTTTTTCCTGCTCCCCTGACAGAAATCGGCTCTCTGCCAGCAGCTCTCAGCATGGTGACGACTGTTTTTCTTGCCCTGGTCATTTTGCCTAAGATTGCAGGTTGCCGCATGGCAGACCTCGGTCTAAATAAAAGAGGCTGGTTCAAACAAGTCCTAATCGGAGAGTTTGGAGGCGGACTTCTGCTCAGTTTGGTTGTCTTCATTATCTGGATGTTGGGTGCTGTTAACCTGACAAAAGTTGACAATCCAAGCAGTCCGGTTTTGACTGTTGGTTTGATTTTCTTCCTTTTCCAAGGGACATGGGAGGAGATTATTTACCGTTCTTATCTGATGCCCCATTTTTCAAAACTAATGGGCGATAAGTGGTCCATTCTTCTGTCGAGTGCCTTGTTTACGCTTGGTCATGCCCTCAATCCCGGTATGCAAGCTCTGCCTGTGCTCAATCTCTTTCTAGCCAGCGTCGTCTTCTCCTTGATTTACTATCGAACAGGTAGCCTCTTAATTATCGGGGTTGGTCATGGTTTGTGGAACTATTCGCAAGGCTTTATCTTTGGAGCGGAAGTTTCAGGGAATGCCGTTACTAGCTCTATCTTTACTTCAAAAGCAGTAGCAGGTAAAGACTTGATTTCTGGCGGTACTTTTGGTTTTGAGGGTGGCTTGGTGACAACCCTTGTGGCTCTCGTTTTGATTGTGCTCTTTATCTACTTCCCATTTGGAAAAAGCAGGGCTGAGAAGTAAGTTTGCCTACTTGCTAAGGCTTATGGTACAATAACAAAAAATGTTTTTCGGAGGAGATATGAAAACAGAAAAGAAGGTTTCGACCTCTTTGGCCTTTCGCAGTCGGATAATTTGGCTCTTTACCAAGTACCAGTTGCTCAGTAAGGGGCTTTTGGCTCTGGTCATCTATCCCTTGTATTCCTTTGCCATCGATACTTTTTTAGCTCTGTCAGGTCGGACGGGGATTTCTAGTGGAGACTACCTGTCCTTTCTCTTGAGCTTCCAAGGGCTTGGATTCCTTTTGGCTACCTTGGTCATGATGGTCATCTTGATTGGACTGGATATTAACACCTTCATTTTAACCAGTGCTCTCATAAAAGAAGGTAAGATTGAGATGACTGCCAGACATATGCTTTGGCTGGGCTTGACCTCGCTCAAGTCCCTCTTCAGCCCAGCAGGTCTCTTGCTCATGGTCTATGTGTCCTTGATCTTCCCGCTCTTGGGACTGGGTGTCACCATTGGCCCTATGAAGCAGTTCCAGATTCCTAACTTTATCACTTCGGTCATTTACGCCACCCCTCTCTACCTGTCGCTCTATGCAGGGGTCCTCTTGGTCCTGACCTACCTCAGCTACCGTTTTCTCTTTACCTTCCACTATGTCCTCATTGACGGCCGGGGCATCAGACAGGCTCTCGCATCTTCTTTGGCTTTAACTAAGAAACAGGGACGGGCCCTCATCAAGCGGCTGGTCGGTATTTTTGTGAAAAATGGCCTGCTCTACTTTGTTCCCCTTTTTATCGCTTTGCTAGCCCTGCTTGTCTTTGTTTTGGTCAGTCAGGCAGAGCAGACCAATCAAAGCCGTCTCTATCTCTTGTTTATCCTCCTTGCAGTCTTGGAAATTGTCAGTTTTCTGACCTTCCTCTTCCCGCCGATGATCATTTATCGGGTAACGGATGCCTTTTATGATTATGAAGAGGCTGAAGGTCGGACTCCTACGGTCACTCTTTCGACCAAGGCGAGCCAGTGGCGGGCAGATAGTTTGCCAAGCATTCGCCTCCGCACCAAGTTCTTGGTGACCAGCCTTCTCTTGCTCATCCTAGCAGGGAATTTTGGTCTGTCTTATCTGTTGGTTCAGGATTTTGACACAGTTTTTCGAGCCAATAGTGAGATTGAACTGGTTGCCCACCGTGGCGGTGGTGACTTGGGGGCTGAAAATACGATCGCAGGCATTTTAGCTGCTGCCGAGGAAGGTGTAGCCTGGTCGGAAATTGATATTCAACGAACCAAGGACGGCCACTATGTCCTCAATCACGATGGTGATTTTCAACGTGTTGCAGGCGATAGCCGCAGTTCCAGCCAGATGACCCTGGCCGAAATCAAGGAGTTGCAGGTTGCGGATGCCTTTGACAGCAGCCGGCCAGCCCAGCCTGTTCCGACCATTGAGGAGGTGATTGAAGCCAGCAAGGGCAAGATTGGCCTCTTTATCGAGCTGAAAGGAAAAACAGCTGACAAGCAGATGGTGGATGATATGGTGGCCATGGTCAAGGCTTACGGTGTTGAGAAGGAAGTGGCTCTCCTGTCCTTGGATTACAGCCTGATTACCTACATTGAGGAAACCTACCCTGAGATGGTTTCTGGCTACCTCTATTATTTCTCTATCGGTCAGACTGGGGATCTGCAGGGCGACTATCTGATTATGGAAGAGGCAGAAGCCAGCTATGAGAAAGTTTCGGAACTAAAGGCTCAGGGCAAGAAAACCATCGTCTGGACAGTCAATACAGAAGAATCCATCCAACGCTTTGTCAACTCAGAGGTGGATGGTATCATCACGGACTATGTTCTGGATGTCAAGGCTGGCATCAAGGCGCGTGATGAACGAACCGATTTTGAAGTCATTGTGGATGCGGTTCTGGGTGAATAGCCCTTTGAAGCTGACTCAGGATTGCAAGAAGATATTGGATGCGGATCTGCCACCTGCATGAAGGCAGCGGTAAGATTCATTTCGGCATCTATGCCTGCTCGCCAGAAGACTCTTCTTTTGAAGTCGTCTTTTCGGAAATGAGTTTGACTGACTGCAAATGGCTGGCCCATGATGGCCAGCAGCCAGATTAGAATTGAAAAAGTACACTAGGCATGTTTTTCCTAGTGTACTTTTTGGCTCCCGATTTTGTCCCAAACTCAATTTTTTTCATTTCCTCCCTCACATTGGCAGAAACTGTCATAATTGTGGCGCGCATTGTCATGGCGTGAAATGGTAACTTGCTCTATAATAGACTCATCAAATAAAACAAATGAGGTTTAAAACATGTCAAACAAAAAAGTCAATTTAGTTACAGGTGCATCATCAGGTATGGGGAAAATTTCAGCCCAAGACTTGATTAAAGCTGGTCACATTGTTTACTGTGTGGCTCGTAGCGTAGATAAGATGAAAGATCTTGAGCAAATCGGAGGTCATGTCATGAAGATGGATGTGACTAACGAAGCGGACATTGAAGCAGTTGTCAAACAAGTCATTGCAGAGCAAGGTCGTATCGACGTTCTTTGGAACAACGCTGGTTACGGTCTTTACGGTCCAGTAGAAGATCTTCCAATGGAAAAAGTTCAACAACAGTTTGAAGTCAACGTTTACGGTGTTGCTCGCTTGACACAAAAAGTCTTGCCATACATGCGTGACCGTCGTGAAGGATTAATCATCAACACCTCATCAATGGGTGGAAAAATCTATACACCACTTGGGGCTTGGTACCATGCGACTAAACACGCGATTGAAGGTTACAGCGACTGCTTGCGTATGGAAGTGAAAGAATTTGGCATTAAAGTGGTTGTCCTTGAACCAGGTATGATCAACACAGGCTTTAATGCTGCGGTTCGTGACAATTTCTCATTTGAATCACAAAATGGTCCTTACAAACGCTTGGTAAATGGCTACATCAAGGCCATGGAAAACAACCCAGCACCAGGATCCAAACCAGAAGTTATCTCACGTACGGTTCTTAAAATCATCAACGCACGCAACCCTAAAACACGTTATCTAGTAGGTCATGGCGGTAAATTGCTTGTTGGTATCCGTCGTATCTTTGGCGACAAAGCTTTTGACACTATGATGTTGGCATCTATGCGTTAATCCCTTATTTTTAGAATAAAAGTAAAGTCGGGCGGAGAATAGCCGCTTATTTCTTCTGAAAAACTTCTCGGTGAAATGGAATGGTTTGCTTGCTATTTTTTTGAAGGTAGATTTTACCAAATTCATCAATGAGGGCATGAAGTTCATTGGCATCTTTGGCAGTAAAGTCATCTGGAAGTTGGATCAGCCGATAGAGACTATCATAGGTTTTGAATTCCTCTTTCAGAAGCCAGCCAAATAGTCGTCTAGCATAGCTATCTGCGATAAAGACAGGTCGGTCAAACAGATAGACCATGAGTACATCTGCCGTTTCGTAGCCAATTCCTTTGATGGTCAACAGTTCAGAACGTAAATCATTTTGGTAGTCTTGAGATATAGCCTGATAATCCCATTGGTGGTCTTCCATCCACGTGAACATGTGTTTGATGGTCTTTGCCTTATTTTTATAAAAACCGCTCGGTCGAATCAGTTGTTCCAATTCTTCCAAGGAAATGGAAGTGATTCTTTCAGGAAGAAATTGCGTGGCTTGCTTCAGATTGGCAAGTGATTGTTCAACTGTTTGCCAATTCGTATTTTGTACTAATATGGCTCCAAGAAGAATTTCGGGCTTTGACTCTGCAGGCCACCAACCTTGTGGGCCAAGTTCACTCAATAAGGTTTGATACAGTAGTGGAATGTCTATTTTCATGATGTTTTAGTTGATATTGCTTTGGAGATTGGCCATACACTTCCTTAAATTTTTTAATAAAATAGGAGACGTTTGGCAATCCTACTTCTCTTGCGATTTGGCTAATGGTCTTATCTGATGGAAGAAGAGCCTTCTTTGCGGCTGTTAAGCGAATGTCAAGTAAACGCTGGGATGGTGTTTTCTGGGTCACTTTTTTAAAAACATGCCGAAGATGAGACTCGGAGCCGTGAGCCAAATAAGCCAGTTCTTTCAATGTCAGATTTTCGGCATATTGCTCTTGTAAAATCGTGTCAATTTCCTCCACCCAAAGCGTGTCATCTACGGGCTTTCCGTTGGGCTGACACCTTTTGCAAGGCCTAAAACCATCTTTTTCAGGTTCTGTAAAATCGTAATATACCGTAATATTTTCTCGTTTTGGTGGACGTGAGGGACAGGAAGGTCGACAAAATATTTTTGTGGTTTTGACAGCATAGCGAAATTGGTCGTCATAGGAAGGATTGTTTTCGATGATGGCCTTCCATTCGGTATCGGTCACCATGTTGCCTGACCTCCTTCAAGTCTTAAGAGGGCTATTTTCCGTTCAATACCACCGGCATAGCCTGTCAGTTCTCCCTTGCTTCCCAAGACACGATGGCAGGGAATGAGTAAGGAAATTGGATTGTGTCCTACAGCACCTCCAACTGCTCGGGCAGAACTCCTTTCTTTTCCCTCCAATTGGGCGACTTGCTCTGCTATTGCTTTATAAGTAGTGGTTTGCCCGTAAGGGATTTGCACCAGTATTTCAAGTACTTTTCTGCGAAAGTCCGTGACTTCAGGAGCCAGTATCTCCAAGTTTACCTTTGGGTTTTCTCCAGCAAAATACCGCTGTAACCAGTCTTTGACCTCTAGGATAGCTTTATTTTCACCTTTTGGAATGGCTTGAAGGTCATAGTCAGCCCCCAGATATTTTTGATTGTAAAACCAAACTCCTTTGATAGTATGGTCATCTGCCAGTATAATCAGCTTACCCATTGGGGATACATAATTGTTTTGAATCAGCATAATCTCTCCTCCTCTTAATAAAGTAAACGCCAAATGTAGAAAGTAGCGTAGCTAGACCAAGTTCCCCATTCTTGCTTTAAATGGTGCAAGGTGTCAGTGTTTAGCTTATCTGGTAATTGCTTGATTAGCTTGATACCATTTCAGAGGCCTATATTGGCCATTGGAAAAGCATCTCCCATGCGCAAACAACACATGAGAACATAGTTGGCTGTCCAAGGACCAATTCCCCTTAATTTGACCATAGCCTTTTCGGCACTCTCAGCGGTTTGAAATGTTTGATAATAGGATTTTGAAATGTCATCAGCCACTATTTTTTGTGAAATATCAATGAGGTACTCAGCTTTCCGTAATGTCATACCTAGACTGACTAACTGTTCATACTCTTCGAAAATCAAAATTAACCGTTGTCAACTTGCCTTGATGAACTTAAGTTCTATCGTCGGCTTCGTTTCCTAGGCTACTTTTGATTTTCATTGAGTATCAATGGTCGTTTGAGCCACTTTTTTGGGGTCTGGATAAATCCAATAGTTTTCTCCATCAAAAGAAATGGCTTTCCCAAAAGTCTCGGTGAATCGTCGTTTTAAGGTGTAAGTGTAGGCAAGATTGATTTGCTGTCCTAATATTCCCCAAGTAATCGCTTCATAGAACTCAGGCATGCCGACCATTCTTAGTCCATAAAAATCATTGACAAGCTGGTTCAGAATGGAATCAGAAGATGCCAATTTGTAGAATTCCACTAAAGACCTGGCTAAATCAAACCAGTCCGACACAAACTGCGAGATGTATTCTTGACTGCTACTGGTCCAACTTATCTGATTCAAAATTCTGATTTGAAGCCGCTTTAGAGAATCGCTATCGGCTATTTCACAAAGATAGATTTGCTTGTCAATTAAAAAGGCACGCCGCACCTTATCCTCTACCACTTTGTACATGATTTCATTATTTTCACGAGTCAAATAGCCTAAAATAGCTTTCCACGAAAAGATAGTTGGTACTGAAAGAGTCAGTATTTGTTCGGGCATTACGGTACTTCCTCGAGTTTTCTTGATTCTATTATAACAGAAACAAGAACGGGAAAAATAACACAATCTGTCTTTTTTATCACTGATGTCTCAACTACCTGATATTTTAGAACCTGTATTCACAAGCGAAGTGCTTATAGATAAGAGATTGTTTTTTGAGGGAATACTGATTGTATTTTGAAAAAAACTAACGATGAATAGCTCAAAAAATTGCATTAGATAGAAGTGCTGAACTGTGAATACAGGTTCTTATACTCAATGAAAATCAAAAGTAGCCTAGGAAACGAAGCCGACGATAGAACTTGAGTTCATCAAGGCAAGTTGACAACGGATAATTTTGATTTTCGAAGAGTATTAAATAGGCTATCAGGTCTGGCCTTAGAAAGTGTATTTTGTTAAACTATCCATAGAAAGAATAAAGAGGAGCCTTATGAAACTCACCATTACCAAACAATATCAAGAATTTTTAAAGAGTATTGGTCTTGACTTCCAAACCTTACTGGACATTGCCCAGCTTCCTGATGGCACTTGGAAGGAAGAACTGACTTTATCAACGTTGGATTACTACCGCCTACTGTTGGCATTTGACAAGATTTTGACTGATGAGCAAATTTTGGCCATGAGCCGTCTTCAGAATATCCAGATGTTCATGCCGCCATTTTTTGCTGCCCTTTCCTCAAAAAATGGCCTAGCGGCTATTGAACATTTTGCCAAATACAAAAAAATCATTGGCCCCGTTATCGTTGGTGTGGAACAATTTGACGATTTTGTCCGCGTCAGCTACCGCTATGATTATACCGGACTTGAACTGCCGCGCTTTGCTGTTCTCAATGAGCAGCATCTCCTTTTGGACATGATCCGTACAGGGACAGGTCAGGCGATTAAGCCGGTTCGTCTAGGAACACCTTATGTCTATGGTCAGGAAGCTTTAGAGGCTTTTGACTGTCATGTTGAGCAGATGGAGGGAAATGAGCTTATTTTCCGGAAATCAGATTTGGAGCTGCCCTTTATCACTGCCAATAATATCATGCTGGATTATCTCGAACCCCAGCTCAAAGAGCGTCTGGCTGAAGCCATCTCCAGTGAGAGCTTTACAGGCATTGTTCAGCAAAAACTTTATCAGGCGATTCCTGGTGGAGAATTCTCGGTTGAGGATATCGCCATGTCCTTGGGCATTAGCAGCCGTACCCTGCAGCGGAACCTAAATGCCGAAGGTACCAAATTTAACCAAGAACTTCAAAATGTACAGAAACTTCTGGCCCTCAGCTATCTCGAAAAATCTGACATTTCGACGGATGAAGTAGCCTATTTAGTGGGCTACGCAGAAGTTTCTTCCTTCTCAAGAGCCTTTAAAAAATGAACGGGGAAGACCATCAGCCAATATCGCAAACTAAACCAGAAAAAATCCGTTGATTCAGCCCTTTAGCTTGCTGTTAGTTCAAGATAGAAGGGTAGGTGAGCTATACAAATAAGAATAGCTAAGCTCAATTATTCAATTTGAAAAGGTCAGCAACTTCTCCCTCTATTAGTTATATAGTTGTTTAGTTTTTATTTAATATATGATAAAATAGACCTATAACTTACGGAATTGATTTTAGAAAACGTGTTATTTCCTATGTCCAATCAGGACACACAAAAAAGGAAACCTGTGACTTATTTGGTATCGGAACCGATACCTTGCACCGTTGGGAGAAACAACTAGAAAAAGAAGGGCATTTGAATCGTAAACCATGAGCTCGTAGTCCTCGCAAACTTCCTCTTGACCGCTTGGAAGCCTATGTCAAGGAACATCCAGATGCTTTCCTGAAAGAAATTGCAGAGCATTTTAACTGTAGTATCCATCTGTTTGGGCAGCGCTCAAAAAAGTGAACATCACTTAAAAAAAGACCACAACCTATAAGGAACAAGATAGCGAAAAAGTGAGACGCTATCTTGATGGTTTAACCTGCTTTCCTAATACACCGATTGTTTATATTGATGATATTGGCATTGATACTTATCTTTACCGTCACAAAGCTAGAGCACCTCGAGGGGAGAAAGTGGACAACAAGGTAAGTGGACGCAGATTCGAAAGAATTTCTGTAGTAGCAGGTCAAATTGGCTCCCAAATGTAGCTCCCTTGCTCTATCATAGAACAATGACAGGTGAACTTTTTACCAAATGGTATCAAGAACACCTATTGCCATCTTTAACGGAACCCCATCTCATTATTATGGATAATGCGACTTTTCATCCTAAGAATCAACTGGATGAACTTGCACTGGCTAAGAGGCATTATTTTCTTCCACTTCCCCTTATTCCACTGAACTTAACCCAATTGAACGATTCTTGGCTGGCTTGAAAAGAAAAGTGGCTGAGTTATTAAGGTGATTTCAGTTGGTTGAGTATTATTTAGGGTACTATTTTAAAACTAAAATGGCTATAACACCTTATTTCAAAAAATACCAGATAAGGTGTCATTTTATTATACCCTTTTTATAGCTAAATTAGTGACAAAAATAAGGTAGCAGCCTCAAAATAGCTACTGTCATACTTTATTTTTTTACTTAAAGCCTTGATAGACTAACAAACGGTAGAAGAGGACTATATAAATTCTGTCTAGTTTAGTGTAACCGATTCAATATGAAGAGAATTATAGCTCTAATACCCCAAAATAGGGAAAAGCAAAGAGGAATCTACCCCAATTATGAGATAGATTCCTCTTTTTCGTTTTAGTTGAACTGTAGAACTTACTTTTTCAGTGGCCTCCCAATCTAATTCTCTCTCGTTGCTAATTATAAGTCACCCACCGCAGTTGACAAAGGACTACTTTTTCCTTATTAACGTTTTTTACGTTTCAATTCAACCAAACTTAGACTAGCTAGTAAGCTAAGTGCTCCAAGGAAAGGCATGTAAGTATTTTCTTGAGTTCCAGTATGCGGAAGAACGGTCTGTGCAACTGGTTCTTTAGCTTTATAAGTCATTGGTTTGACCGATGTTGAAGGCACAGTTGGCTTTTCTGGAGTTTCAGGTGTTGGTGGAACTGGCGTTGTTGTTTTTACAGTATTAGAACCATAGGTTACTTGATTAACTGTATTGTAATAAGTATTTTCAAAGGTACCAACAGCGATGCGTTTCATTTGAAGATAGCTCTCTGCTTGGAAAGCCGAATCTACAGAAACTGAACGCAAGAAATCTTCCTTGAACTTAATGGCAATAGCTCCCTTAGCCTCATCAACTTCTGATGTTGTGTATTGAGTCAGATCGGTACCTGCCTTGATAACAGTTCCGTCCTTGAGCGTAATATCAACCTTAGCAAAAGCCTTGTATTGACCAGTGTATTGGTCGCCTGTTTGATCATAATCATCATAGAAACTGTATTCAAAAAGTTCTTCGGAATGATCAGCCGGAATGATGCCGCCGATGAGACGATAATTGAAGACTTGATGAAGGGCAATGGTCTGACCGTCAACATTGTTCATATCGGCTGGATCAAGTGTTAAGGTTACATCCTTCTTAGGATCTATCTTAGGCACATTGTTAATAACAATGTTTGATTCGTAACCATTACCAAAGTCAATTTGGTAAGCCTTGTTTTCGTAGCTGCCGCCAGTCTTACCCATCTCTGCTTTAACCACCATTGGGGTAACGATGATCAAGTCAATACCCTTAACCACGTAGGTATCGTAGAAAGCCTGCGGATCATCTGCTGTGAAGAATTGGAAGGCACCTTTCGGTGTGATTCCTGCTTTTTTCAAAACTTCCTGAACACTTGCAGGCACTGCTTCAAGGCTGGCATAATCAGTAACGCTAATACCTGTTACAGCCTTGAAGCTAGCATCGGTAATTTTTACCAAATCTGGACGCAAGTCTAGTGCTTCTTCTGGGTAATCATCCACATAGAAGAAACCTTTTGCGATGGTTTCAGCGGAAGACTTGTCTCCCTTGTACTGATCCAAATCCCAAGACAGTTCATAGAAATTGGTTGAACCGGCGAGGACTGTCTTACCGTCAATCACTGTACCATTTTCATTTTTGTTTACCTTGTGTGGTTTGATGTAGTTGTTATTTGGATTATCAGGATCATTTGGTTTACCAGGCGTCGTGACACGCACGATATTAGACTTGATACCGTAAGCATCATTAACAGTCAGGGTGAAATTATTGGTGTAAGTTGCCCCATCATTGAGAACCTGTCCTACGACTGTTGGGTAAACCGTTGCCACTGCCTTAGTCAAATCAGCATTGAACTTCGCCAAGGTTGCAGCGGTCGCTTTGAATGTCACTGTATGGCTTGCTTCATCGTAAGTCACATCGAAATCTGGACTAGCTACTTTTGTCGCTTCCAAATTGAAGTTGTAACCAGATGGTAGCGGATCAACCAAGACAAATGAGGTTGTCTCATCACGTCCCGCAGGCAGATCATCTGTCTTCAATTGGAATTTCACAACAGATTGCTTAGCTACCAAGGTCTTATCGATGTCAACATTATCCTGATTTCTGATTTCCTTATTGACTTGTGGCTGAACAGCCAATATCGCATAATGGAAACGAACCGTTGGCACAGCGATAGGACCAGGAACCTGCTTGTAAACTGGATCAGCTGGCGGTGTTGGCAGCGTCTCATAGTCTGGCTCTGCTGGTTCGTCCTGCGGTGTTGTTGGAGTCGGTGGCGTTGGCTCATCCTCGTATGTTGGCTCTACCGGTGCTGGCTCCAATCCCTTTTCCACTTCATATGTTGGAGGCGTTGGCGCTGTCGGCTCATTCTGGTTTGGTGTTTGAGTCGGCGGTGTTGGCTCATTCTCATATGTTGGCTCTACCAGTGCTGGTTCCAATTCCTTTTCCACTTCATATGTCGGAGGCGTTGGCGCTGTCGGCTCATTCTGGTTTGGTGTTTGAGTCGGCGGTGTTGGCTCATTCTCATATGTTGGCTCTACCAGTGCTGGTTCCAATTCCTTTTCCACTTCATATGTCGGAGGCGTTGGCGCTGTCGGCTCATTCTGGTTTGGTGTTTGAGTCGGCGGNTCCAATTCCTTTTCCACTTCATATGTCGGAGGCGTTGGCGCTGTCGGCTCATTCTGGTTTGGTGTTTGAGTCGGCGGCGTTGGCTCTTCCTCATAAGTTGGTTCGACCGGAGCTGGTTCTAAGGGCTGTTCCACCTCATAGTTTGGTTCTGTTGGTTTACTTGGCTCTGGTTGGTCCGGTGTTTTAACAGGTGGTGTTGGCTCATTCTCATAAGTTGGCTCGACCGGAGCTGGTTCTAAGGGCTGCTCTACTTCGTAGGTTGGTTCCGTTGGTGCTGTTGGTGCTACTGGTGGTTCTGGATTTTCTTTTGTCACCTTAGGCACATTAACTGCACGAATTTTACCATTTAGAGAATACCAAATATTTGGACGCTTACCTTCTGTATTATCTTTTCCAGGCACTTGGGGCATGTCAGACAAGGGCATTACCAAGGTCGCTGAGATAGCTCCTAATGTAATACTATTGTTAGGACCAGACATTTTAACGGCTCCTGCGCCATACCATGAATTTGGAGCATCAGAACTGTCCCAACCTGAGCCAGGCTGACTATTCTTGTACATTGTCCAACGTGAGCCGCCTTCTCCTTGTTTGAAATTAAGAGTATCCGTGGCATAAATCATGCCATCCTTTTCTCCGATAGATGACCCAGAAATTTTAACAAAAGTACCTGTATAATCCTTAGCCATCTCAATGGAATTATGTTCACGGTTGAGAGAAGCTACGGATAACAAAGCATTATCGAAATTGATTGGGTTACCCTCTTCATCATAGAAGGTGAATTCATTTTTAATAAAGATGGAAGTGTTCTTTTCTGAGATACCGGTAAAGGCAGAAGCAAAGACACCTAGAGTTGGATCAGTAAAGATTCCCAGCCATGCCTTGTCAGTATTTTGGAATTTTGAATCAGGATCAAGCGTATACTTGAAGACAACCTTAGAAATCTTTTTACCATTATAGTAAGACTTTTCGAGATTAGTGTAAGTAGCTGTCACGCTTTGACCACGCTCCAAAAGAACGGAAGCCCATTTGACCTCTGTACTGTTACCAACACTAGTTGTCCACCCAGTCTTATCACCAATATTTCCATAAAGTTCCATTGAGGAAGCAACATCATCAGGTTGTTGTAAATAAGTAACATTCAAGTTATCAAGCTGAATATTCTTTTTAGAATATTGATCGGTATCGTGGCTAAATGCTTCGTCTACGGCTGATGCTTTAAGAAAACTTCCATCTGTCGTCAAAGATAGCTGCGCGTTTGGTTCTGAATCATAGACCAAGCTCTGAGCTGACGGCTCTGTTAGGTTACCATCTTCATTTTTATGTTTTTCAAGTTCTGCAAGGGCAGCGGCAATAGCTGCTTGTTCGTCTTGATATTCTTGCAGTTTTCTTGGATAATCTGCTAAATCTTGTTGGTATTTGGCCAAATCTTGTTGATATTGGGCCAGCTTTGCCTCATAATCAGCCTTGGCGGCGGCATTGCGCTGCTTGATCGCTTCGTTCTCTGCTTTGATCGCATCATTTTTAGCAGTGTTTTCAGCGACAGCTTGATCATAGGCAGCTTTAGCGTCTGCATTAGCCTTTTGCACACGTGCTAATTCGGCATCGTAGGCTGCTTTCTTGGCTTGATAGTCGGCGTCATTAGCGGCATTGACTTGCTGAACCTCAGCCAAATCCTGTTCATACTGCTTCATAGCAGCTTCATAGTCGGACTTAGCTTGAGCGTTACGCTGCTTGATCGCTTCATTTTCAGCAGTGATAGCCGCGTTCTTGGCTGTATTTTCTGCAACAGCTTGTTCATAGGCAGCCTTGGCGTCTGCATTGGCCTTTTGAACACGAGCTAACTCAGCATCGTAAGCTGCTTTCTTGGCTTGATAGTCCGCCTCGTTGTCCGCATTGGCTTTTTGAACTGCCGCGAGATCTGCTTCGTATTTCTTCACTGCTGCTTCATAGGCAGTTTTCGCATCGGCATTGCGTTGCTTAATTGCTTCGTTTTCTGCTGTAGTCGCGGCGTTCTTGGCATTGTTAGCTGCTACAGCATCTTCATAAGCTTTCTTAGCATCCGCATTGGCTTGTTGCACACGCGCTAATTCCGCATCATAAGCCGCTTTCTTAGCTGCGTAATCTGCAGCATTGTCCGCATTTGCCTGTTGAACCGCTGCAAGATCTGCTTCGTATTGCTTAACTGCCGCTTCATAATTAGCCTTAGCATCGGCATTGCGCTGTTTAATCGCGTCATTTTCTGCCTTGATTTGTTCATTCTTGGCATTATTAGCCGCCACAGCGTCTTCATAAGCTTTCTTAGCATCCGCATTGGCTTGTTGCACACGCGCTAATTCCGCATCATAAGCCGCTTTCTTAGCTGCGTAATCTGCAGCATTGTCCGCATTTGCCTGTTGAACCGCTGCAAGATCTGCTTCGTATTGCTTAACTGCCGCTTCATAATTAGCCTTAGCATCGGCATTGCGCTGTTTAATCGCGTCATTTTCTGCAGCGATATCTGAATTTTTAGCATTATTGGCTGCGACAGCCTCTTCATAAGCCTTCTTAGCTGCAGCATTAGCCGCTTGGACACGGGCTAACTCTTTATCGTAGGCTTCCTTAGCAGCCGCATAAGCTGCTTGAGCATCTGTATTAGCCTGTTGGACAGCAGCCAAATCTTTCTGATACTGAGCTAATTTAGCTTCATATTCAGCTTTAGCTGCAGCATTGGCATTATTGATTTGCTCAACTTTGGCATTGTGAGCAGCCATATCTTTATCATATTGCTCTTGTATTGCCTTATTTTCAGCATTGATACGATCAGTCTCTGCTTTATTGGTTGCGAGATCGGACTGATACTGCTCAGTTACCTTGTTGATTTCCTCGGCCTGCTTAGCATAATCACTAGCAATCTCAGTTTCTTTTTGACTCGCTTCTTCTGCTGTTTTAACAGTTCCTTTATCAACTGTTTCATCTTGAACAACCTTGACACCCGCAGTCTGTGCATCTCTTACAGCTTGTTCAACATTAGTTGCAGGCACTTCAACTGGAAGTGTGCCAGTTGTCTGACCAGCCTGTGCTTGACTCTGACTCGCCTCAGCACTTGCGGTTTCTTGCGCATGCGGTAAGTTAGTTGCAGGGTTTCCCGTTTCTGTGCTGACAACAGCAATTTCTACACTACTGCTGCTTGTAGTAGTCTCATCTGCTAGAACAACTTTACTAGCCATAGAGGTAATTACTACAGTACCTAACACTGCACCACATAGAGTCTTACTGATTTTGCTTTTCCTAAAACCGTAGGTTCGTTTCTTAACCATTATTCCTCCTAAAATTTCCATCAAGCTAAAAATAAAAATTAAGTACTTTTAACCCCAAGTTTATAGATTTTTAATGTAATTGTCAAGTATTTTAAACTATTCCTAAATTGTCAAATTAAGTTAGACTTTGTCAAGTAACTCAGAAAAACGTGATAGGGTGTTTGATAGTTCAAAGACTTTCTAGGGATTCTATTTCTTCTATCAGCTATAGCTGATAAATAATTTTGAGATACCACATTAAAATCCATCTGTTGTGGCAGTCCGTGTTGCCTTAATAAGCCGTTAAAGTGTTCATTTAGGCCTCGTTGCCAAGGGCAACCTGGGTCCGCAAAGAAAATATCAATGTCATGCGCATCCGAAATAGACTTCCAGTTAGAAAATTCTTTCCCACAATCAAATTATCGACTTAAAGAGATGGTTGGGAACTTGAGACAACCATTGATTGATGGAAGTTTCAATATCACTTGCTTTTCATCCACAATGGTATCCCCTTCTAGGTGTCCGAATTCTACATTAAAATTAGGATAGATGTCCGCTCTTTCGCGTAAATCTCTGCGAAATACTTGTTTTCCACATGTTTCTTTCTGACCATTTGGTTTTCGTTTGCCTTTCCAAGGGAAGTCTATCTTGTCGAAAACCCCAACATTAGCTAAGCGGTAGAGAGTTCTCATAGAACAAGAAATCCTATTTGGATAAGCCCCTTTAATGACATCAAAACTCCAATCTAAATCCAAATGAGTTTGAATAAAGTCTTTTTCTTCTTGCAAAAGACTAGTTTTCTTCCGACCACAACATTTCTTATTGGCTTTATAGTGTTCATAGTAGTCATAAGCAGAGTGTCCCTCTTTGAGAAAGTTGATAACATTGTAGATGGTCTATTTTGCCCTTCCCAGTGTTTTCATAATATCTACAACTTTCACGCCTTCTTGGTAATATGCCTCTATCATGACGAGCTCATTTGTGGTAAGATGACTTTTTTCTGCCTAGCTTAATTTTACAAATTGGGATTAAGCTCAGACTCCAAAATTTTACTTTGTCATCTTAAAGTTTTCAGGTTCACCATCATATTTTGCCCAAGCTTTCGTTAGAAATTGGTCATTGATGGTGTAATTGGGGAGAGTTTTTTTCTTACTAAGGAAAGGATTAACCGCCTTATCAAGCGCTAGCCAACCATTCCAACCCATGTGGATGGTATCTTGCATGAAATAAGATTTTTTACCATCTTTTGAAAAATCAGCAATGTTGGTAAAGCCTTGGTTTTGTAACTGATATTTAATCTTAGCGACAGCCTTTTGATACATGTCCTGATCAAGACCTGTAAAAGCTGCCCACTTACTATTTACTGGTGGAATGATAAAAAGAACGTTCGTCTGACTCCTAGCAAATTGATTAAGAACCAATTGAAGGTCATTATATTCGGGTGATTTGATGTAATTAAAATTTTTTTGTGAACCTTTCAACCTTTTAAGCTGATGAGATATTCGAATGTTATAAAATTGATTTTCAATGCCAAAGTCATTATTTGTAGTGGCAGCTTTGCCATCTTGGATGGCGATATCTCCCAATTTTTTATAAGAAATTGGTTTAGGGAGATCATTTACCTGTGACAAAACCTTATTTTTAAAATTGTTAGCTATAGAAAAATGACTAAAGAAAGCATCTTCTTTCTGATAAATCAAGTCTCTCCACTCTAACAATTTTAGATCACTACTACTAAGTTTTTCTCCTCGAGCAACTTTTTCCACCATGGATTTGAGAGCACAATCAGGATACATTTTCAAAAAGCGCTTGGCAGCATAGCGGTCATAAGTGCTCCCAGTCTGAGTTTGCAAAAAATCCACTAACTGCCCTATACTAAAGTAATTTTGAAAAGCGCCAGCATTGGCTCCTTTTGCCACAAACCACTGAGGGGAAATCACATAGACTGCCTTCTTATGGTCAAGTTCTTTGCCAAGTTGCTGAATCCCAAAGAAATGAGTCAGCGACGCTGCTCCTTTTTGTCCTAAGAGATAAGGGATATAAGGTCGTTTATAAGCCTCCGCCAAGACCGAAGGGTGCATTTTATCCATGCGTGACCACTCACTAGATCCAAAAAATGGGACAAAGCGATGATTAGGATCTGTCAATGCACGTGTTTTCTTATACTTACTTTTAAAATTTGACTTAGTCAGAGCCACTGCATCTTCCTTTTCAGCCGGCAAAGAATAGTTCATTGTAGTGGGGTAAAATCCAATAAGGCCAAATACTAATAGCAGAGCACAAAAGACAGGTCCTAAAATGTGCCAGAGGCGTTTAAGCATGACGAAGCTCCTCTATCCCTGCAATAATTTTATTAGCAGTGTTCCAATCATTACGACCGAATTCTGAAACTGGAATGTTGATATCAAAATGCCCTTCCAATTCAACAATTAACTCAACCGTACCCATACTGTCAAGTACACCGGCATCGTACAAATCCTCATCCATCATATCAGAGACATCTTCCATAAAAAGATCATCAAAAATTGCTAATACTTCTGCTGTTACATCCATTATTATAAACTCCTTTAATTAAGATACAAAGGGCACTCAGAAAGCGTGATGAAAATAGACGGTAAGTCCAAAATCTTCGATTTTGTAGACGCACCCCCGTCAAGACGACTAGACCTTTCACAAACAATGTCAAAGAAAGATCGGACGTCTACGACGTTAAGGAAAATGAAATAAATCTTATTTCGATAATCCCTTTTTCACGACGCTTTTAGCCCATGTTCAGTTATTAAGATACAAAAGGGCGTCAGAAACACAAAGTCATGATAGGAGATGTACGAAGAGGCCTAAAAACTCTAGACTCCCTATCTTTTTGATGTAGCGTTTAGCCCATATTACGTTAACATGTGTCGTTTCAGCTTTTAAAGAACGTTAGTCACCTAAACAAAAACTCTGTAAACACACTAAGGTTTCATCGGTTTTGGAAACCATAATTGATCTAAAAAGCCTGAAAAGAGCAAGAAGGACAACATGACCACGTTAAAAGTGATAAAAATCCCCAAGGCCTTGGTCCATCTATTATCTGGCAGTGGCGCTTGTCCTTTGTTTTTGCGTTCTTTATTGATTTTTTTCTTCTTACGTAACCACCAGTCATTGATGACTAAGCCAATACCGTGGAAGAGACCGTAGGCAATGTAATACCATGTCACGCCATGCCAAAATCCCATTATCAACATATTAACAATATAGGCAACACTGGAAGTGACATTACGGTTTTTAAAGACCTTATGTTTTACCAAAACCTTCACCAAACGCATGAAAACAAAGTCTCGGAACCAAAACGATAGACTCATATGCCAACGATTCCAAAATTCTTTTAAATCACGAGATTTAAACGGTTGATTGAAGTTAGCAGGACTTCTAATTCCCATCAAATTTGAAATAGCCAGCGCAAACATGCTGTAACCTGCAAAATCAAAGAAAAGATCCAAACCATAAACATACATGATGCCTAAGGTTGGTAAATTGAAAATACCACCTAACTGCAAAGCAATTTCTCTAAGAGGCGGCATAAGTACTTGCCCTAAAATGTAGGCCAAAATAAACTTATACAGAAAGCCTAGCATCATGTAACGAACGGATTGTTCTAACATGTCTAATAAATCATCTCGCTCAGGTATTTTCTCATAGTCGTCATTAAATCGTTTAAAACGATCAATGGGACCACTAGAAAATGTCGGCATAAAAAGTAAGAATCGTAAAAATTGCCAGAGAGTAAAATCTGTTAGCGTACCATCACGCATTTCCATAATCATACCAACTGAACGAAATGTCAGATAAGAAATCCCTAAGAAACCAAACAGTGAAGCATGAGTGTTGGCTTCCATCAGTGGATTGATTTTCACAACAGCCAGCGGTAAGATTGCTAAAAAGACCCAGAAATAAAAGATCCACTTATTATCACGCGCCTTGCGATAAAACTTATAACTGTAAACCAGAACAATCTGCCAGACCACGTAAGCTAGAAGCGAAACCAGTTGATTAAGGTGTTTACCCGTCAGCATGAGAACAATAAAAGCAAGACTAACTAGAGCTTCATAAACTGGAAAACGTTTTTTGAAAAAGAGACCGATAAAAATAGGCAAAACCGTTATTATCAAGTAGACAAAATATTGAGGATTACCATAAGCCTCTAAGTGAGGCAGATGATGGAGAAAATCAATCATCGTGAATTCACCTCATTCATAAGCCCCTTAATATCAATCTTTCCATTTGGCGTCAATGGCAAGCTATCACGGTACAAAAACTTTGATGGCATCATGTAGTCCATCATGATGTCTTTCAATTCTTCTTTGATAGCCTTGGTGATGTCTATTTCTCTATCAAATTGCGATGCAACACCTTCTTTAAGTACAACGTAGGCCAGGAGGTTTTGTACCTTATGATCTTTGTTATAGCGTGGCACAGCGACAGCCGACTTGATATAGTGTGATTTATTTAAATTTTGAGAAACATCCTCAAGTTCAATACGATAGCCATTAAATTTAATTTGAAAATCCATGCGTCCGCCATAGAGAAGCAACCCCTCATCTGACATTGAACCCAAATCTCCAGTATGATAGGCAGGGAGGCCATCTATCTCGAAAAAAGCTTCCGCTGTTTTTTCAGGATTATTGAGGTATCCTTTTGAAACCGCTGGTCCAGCAATAATAATTTCACCTTGCTGACCATTGGCCAACTTATTACCATCTTCATCAATGATAAAAGTTGGTGAATCGGTTTTCGTATAGCCAATTGGAAGACGTCTGCAGTTTTCTAACATCTCATCTGTGATGGCCACCGCTGATAAGGCTACGGTTGCCTCTGTAGGCCCATAGGCATTGACGATTCTGGCATTTGGAAAACGTTGGCGAAGTTTCTGAGCAGTTTTCACCGTCAATTCCTCTCCATCAAAATAAAAATGTGTCAATTGAGGTAGAGTTTCAGCATTAAAATCATTGGATAACATGGCCATATCTACAAAAGATGGTGTTGAGGTCCAAACTTCTATCGGTAGTTGATTGATAGTTTTAAAAAGCTGCTTGAAATCAGTTGTTAATTCTTTTGGCAAGGCATATAGTGTCCCACCCTTAGCCAAGGTTGGTGCCCAATACATGACCGATAAATCAAAAGAATAAGGTGGCTGCGCTAACATTTGTGGACGCTCTGGAACTGAGAAGGCTTCTGCTTCTATCATCCAATTCGTGAAACTCAACAAGTTATCATGCGAGATTTGAACGCCTTTAGGTTTACCAGTTGTTCCAGATGTAAAGATGATGTAATAATTATCATCTCCCTTCACAGAGTGACTAAGTTGATAGGTCGCCTTTTGTGCAAAAATATCTTGAAGCTGAGCCAAATCAAGTATTGGAACTTCCCTTGCATCTATCGGAAAGTCCCCCACGGCGATAATAAGGCTCGGCTCGGCTATCTCAACAATAGACTCAATACGCTCCAGGGCCGAGTGCTGATCCACTGGAATATAAGCATGACCAGCTTTTGTTAAGGCCACAAAAGTCGCTAGCATCTCGTATTCTTGACCTCCAAAAACGAGCACTGGTGATTTTGGAGTTACCTTTAGAAAATCAATATAGGCCGCAAGGGAATCCGAGTCTGCTTTCAAATCTCCGTAAGTATGAACCTCTCCTAAAATATTATAAACTGGAAAATCTCCCTGAGTTTGAGCTAGTTGCTCAATCGTTTCAATCATATCCTGTAACATGAATACAAACCTTTCTAGAATTCATTATAGATAAAACTACCTTGACCGTGACCAAGATAACTGAAAAAGTAGATTAGGACTAGAAATATAAAAAAGTAAAACACGGTTTTTAATATAAATTGACCCACATCTTTCATTGTAAACTCCTTATTTAATTGGTAGATGAACAGTAAAAATCATGTTCCCATGGTCTTGAATAGCAGTAATTTCCCCCTTGTGCTTGGTGACAATGGCTTTGGCAATCGCCAAACCAAGTCCAAAGCTTGAAAAGCTATGATGAGAACCCTCTACTTGGTAAAATCTTTCAAACAAAGAATCCATAACTTCTTGGGAATAGCTTGGACTAGGGTTAGACACCTGTAAAACTGCTTTCTTTTTTTCCTGTGTCAAACTAATCCGTATCGTACTTTGATCCAAAGAATATTTGATGGCATTGTCAAGAAGGATAGTGATTAGCTGCTTTAGTTGGGAATCTTGACCTAATACTCGAATATCTTCGACAATGTCTGACTCAATCAATTTGCCCTCTTCATAAGCTAAACTTTCATAATTCAAGGTCAGTTCTTCACAGATTTCTGATAAATTGACATCGCTAAAATTGATGTCACCTTGTTTCTCATCTAACTTTGAGAGGCCTAGTAAGTCTTGTACTAAATTTTCCATCCGCTTGGTTTCTGAAAGAATGTGTTCTAGATAACGATTTGGCTTGATTTTATTTTGCAAAACCTGAGCATTGGCACGAATGGAAGCAATGGGGGTTTTTAACTCATGACTAGCATCAGACACAAATTGCTTTTCTCGGTTGATGGCTGCTTGAGCCGGTTGAGTGATAAAACGTGATAGATAGATACTAACACCTGTCAGAAGTAGAAAACCAAATACCGTAAAAACAATCGTCAGAAAAACTTGTCCGTAAGAAACCGAATAACTTTCCAAATCAATGAAAACCAGTTGCCAAGAGCCATCTTTCTTTTCTTTTAAAGAATAGATGATATCCCGCCATTTCCAACCTTTTTTCCCTTTTTTCAATAAGGACTGGCTAATTGTTTTTACTTCCTTATTAGTTAAATCTGTGTCGTTTACATCAATGGTAATATGACTCTCAGCATCAATCCTAACAAGGGCAAGGGCTTCTCCAGAACCATTATTAAGATAGCCATTATTTGCCACCATCTGCACGATGCGGTGAGTATCATATTCATCCCAGTATCTATCATAGCGGTTGCTTATGATAAATAATATCATGATCATTCCAGCCAGCATAGACATTGTGATAATGACAAATTTTCGCCGTAAATTATTTAGCACTAGCCTTCCTCCTCGATAGAGTAACCGACTCCTTTAGTAGTCTTGATAGCAATATTCGCCTTTAAAAAGCGTAGCTTCTTTCGTAAAAAGGAAATAAACACTTCTAGTTGATTATAGTCTGATTCGTCCAAAGGTCCCCACACTTTCATAATCAGTTGATTTTTGGGAATAATCTGTTTGGGGTTGCGAAGGAAAGTTTCCATGAGCAGAAATTCTTTATTAGATAGTTTGACGCTATGATCGCCAGATGTCAATTCACGCGTATCTGAATTTAAAATAAGATTCCCCATTTTAAAATGATTAAGCTTAGTAACTGAAGATTGGCGAGTTCTTACCCGAATTCGTGCAAGTAATTCTTCGGCTTCAAATGGTTTTGTCATATAATCGTCAGCTCCTAAATCTAGACCAGCGACACGATCCTCCAGCTGAGACTTAGCTGTCAGAAAAATGATTGGAATTTCCATTCCCAAGTGGCGCACTCGCTTCAAAATTGTTACACCATCTACTTTTGGTAGCATGATATCCAACAAGATTAAATCATAAAGCCCTGTTAAAATGTAATCCAACCCTGATTCACCATCAAAAGCCAGATCTACCTCATAATGATTGCTCTCTAAAATTGCCTGAATCGCTTCTGCAATACCACACTCATCTTCAACAACCAAAATGCGCATAATGCCCTCCTATCATAAACCAGTATTAGTATAATCGTTCAAAATTGAAATAACCTTGAAATTTTTAAGAAATCTTTTAAGGTGGTATCCCTTCGTTTTTTTACCTCCTTAAAACAGCGCTCTTAATTATAACAAAATCACAAAACAAAGACATTTTTTAGCCGTACCATCTTTAACCAAGCTAAAAATCAAAACTTAAGTTGTCTCAAGGCAATAACTAAAACTTCATGAAGTCGTACATGTGAAAAAATGCCCTTAAAGAGTTACAGAAAAAATACCTTCATTACGGACTGACAAAAATCACTGGACTCCTTCTGACAGGCGCTTCTTTTGAATTTATCAGTATTGTCCTATTTATCTATTTGGCGCACTCGCTTTATCACCACCAAATTGGTATTCCTGAGGTGGCGGCAAGTTTGGGATATATCACTGCCTTTTCAGAACCAATTCAGGAAATCCTGTACGACCTGCAAATGTTGGAATCTGTCAAACCTGTACTTAAAAGTTTTCAGGATATTGTACAGCACCAGCCAGCAGTTCAAAATCCCTTGCTTTCATTTGACAGAATTACTTTGGAAAATATCTCCAAACAGCTCGGGGATTTAACCTTAACTATCCCTTACGCCAGTATTAGCAAGGGTGACAAGATTGCCCTTATTGGTGAGAATGGTTCTGGCAAGAGCAGCCTGCTTAACATTTTAAATGGAACGGACGAAGATTTTCAAGGGCAAATTTTTATTGACGGTCAAGCTACCAAACAGCTCTGGGGGAGATTTGGCTTGATTTTACAACTAGAGCATACCTTTATCTCTAGTTACAAAAACAATGTGACAGTTTTTGAAGCCTTTGATGCAACATTTCGTGACTCTCCATTTGAAAATACACCTCCCCAGTCCTTATCTGGTGGTCAACAGCAGAGGATGTACCTCAATCGAGAGAAAAACCGCAAAAGTCCTTTAATTATTATGGACGAGCCTTTTTCTGCACTGGATGCTCTTCAGTTTGAATCGGAATTAAGAAAGTTCTGGCTTTGCCAAGTTCAGTCATTGTCACCTTGCACCGACAAAATCAAGCTTTGAAATACTTTGACCAAATCTGGGAAATCAAAGACGGAGAGCTTACTATCGTAAAAAGCTAATGCTATGTATTCACAGTTCAACACTTCTACCTAAGGTTAGTTTTTAAGTTGCTCATCGTTGGTTTTTTTCAAAATACAGTCGGTATTCCCTCAAAAAACTTGCCTTGATTAGCGAAAAACTATTTCTTAGATAAAAGCACCTCGCTTGTGGATACAGGCTCTTAGTCTGCGAAAAATAAGATTTTGCCTTACAAAATTAATTTTAGGAACCGTGTTATTTTATCTATTTTAAGGAGAAACTAATCAGAAAAACTTGTACTTTTTCGAGGTAAACATCAATACTTTGTACGATAAAGAAAACAACTCTGTAATATCTTTCCTCTAAAGGTATTGTGGAGTTGTTTTAATCTGTGAAAAAGGTCAAGTATCATCAAAATAGGTTCTCTTATACTCTTCGAAAATCAAAATTATCCGTTGTCAACTTGCCTTGATGAACTCAAGTTCTATCGTCGGCTTCGTTTCCTAGGCTACTTTTGATTTTCATTGAGTATTACAACTCCTTAAAACAGTTTTAATCAATTCAAAAGATAAATAAGACAACGTTTTGTCTGACAACATTAAATTCCAAACTTAAAGTGACAAATAAGCTTATCAAACTCATTAAGCACAATACTTTTGGCTTCAGGAAGATGAAAATAAAAAAAAAAAACGGTTTTTGATTGCTTTGGATATAAAGAAAGAGAGGGTACCTTCATCCTCTCTAGATATTAGTTTTCCATCAACCCACTAATTGATAAAAAGTCTATTTAACTTTCATGATACGTACCAGATTGGCACGTTCAGCTTCTTCTAATTTGAGTTCAATATAGTGTATTGTTTCTTCCAACTGGGGAATGGTAGAATATTCCAATCCGTTTACGCGACGGCGAGTTTTCTCGATTTCATCAGCCATAAGCTGACAAGATTTTTCAACCTCTGCCAAGCGCAGCAATTTTCCCACCAACCCCTCCATAGCTAAGAGGGTAGCATCCATCTCGCTATTGGAAGCAAGATAACTATACACCACGTCCCCGTTGTCATCACCATAGGGATTGTCGATGTGGCTATGCATCTTGGGAACATTAACGCTCATGACGTTTTCTGTTTCGATGAAAAGTTGAACTTCCTTGGTCGGAACCAAAAACATTTCTTCAATCATGGCATTATTTTCCAATGATTTAGCCATGACAAAGTCCTGCATATTACTCACCAGTGCCGCTTCAACTTCTTTACGAAGGTTATTATTTTCACGAATAAGATCAACAAAACGACGCATGAGTTCATCTCGCTTATCCTTGAGCAACTTGTGACCACGAGTTGCGGTTTTGAGACGATTTTTGAGATTGCTCAATTCCATACGCGTGGGTTTGACATTTAATCGTGCCATAGGCTACTCCTCCTCATGGCTACTCAGCATCTGCTTGTTTCTGAGGCAGATAGTAATCGAGCATATCGTCCTTAATACGCTTGAGTTCCGTACGCGGTAGGATAGAGAGCAATTCCCAGCCCAGATTAAGCGTCTCCTCAATGTTGCGATTAGTTTGGAAACCTTGATTGATGTACTCTTCTTCAAAACGTTTGGTGAATTTTACATACAGTTTATCTGTTTCTGACAGGGCGGACTCACCCAGTACAACAGCCAATTCAGCCGCTTGTTTACCTTGAGCATAAGCCGCGAAAAGCTGATTCATGGTTGCCGCATGGTCGCCACGCGTCTTGCCCTCACCAGAGCCCTTGTCTTTTAAACGTGATAGTGAAGGAAGCACATTAATTGGCGGACGATAGCCTGAGTTGTAAAGTTCATGGGATAGAATAATTTGACCTTCAGTGATGTAGCCTGTCAAATCAGGGATTGGGTGGGTAATGTCATCTTCTGGCATGGTCAAGATTGGAATTTGGGTGACAGAACCCTTCTTCCCTACCAAACGACCTGCACGCTCGTAAAGGGTTGATAGGTTGGTGTAAAGATAACCTGGGTAGCCACGGCGGCCTGGCACTTCACGGCGAGCTGCTGATACTTCACGAAGAGCCTCGCAATAATTGGTCATATCTGTCATGATAACTAGCACGTGCATGTCTTTTTCGTAGGCAAGATATTCGGCTGTCGTCAGTGCAATACGTGGTGTCGCAATACGTTCAATAGCAGGGTCGTTTGCCAAATTGATAAAGAGAACCGAGCGATCAATGGCACCCGTTTGACGAAGGTCATTCATGAAAAATTCTGCTTCTTCAAAGGTAATCCCCATCGCTGCAAAGACAACGGCAAAATTTTCATCCGAATTTAAGACTGTTGCCTGACGGGCAATCTGCGCCGCTAATTCATTGTGAGGCAGACCTGAACCTGAAAACACTGGCAATTTTTGCCCTCGAACCAGTGTATTCAAATGGTCAATCGCTGAAATTCCTGTCTGAATGAATTCGTCAGGATAGTCACGCGCCACTGGGTTAATAGCCTGACCATCAATATCTAGGTATTTTTCAGGAATGAGTTCTGGTCCACCATCGATTGGTTTTCCCATCCCATTGAAAATACGCCCAACCATATCTTCTGACACCGGCAATTCTAGCGGATGCCCTGTAAAACGAACCTTTGCTTTTTCTAGATTAATCCCAGAAGATCCTTCAAAGAGCTGTACCATGGCTTTGTCTTCGTGGACTTCTAATACCTGCCCCTGACGGACTTCGCCATTATGCAGTTTGATTTCCACCAATTCATTAAAATGAATCCCTTCAACTTGATCCACAATCATCAGAGGACCTACAACTTCGCTGACTGTTCGATATTCTTTGAGAACACTCATCTTAGATACCTCCCTTTGCTAATACTTGGTGAATGTCTTCTTTAACTTGACCTGCTAATGCCTTGATTTGGTCCAGATTGTCTTCTGAAATGTATTTACTGCGAGCCATGCGGTCACGGACTTGGCTGGTACCTTCCATGATTTCAGTGAAGTAGGCGCCTAGTCTGAGTGCTTCTTCCGCCTCATCAGCAAAATTAAGAATATTGCTGAGCATAGCTTCTTGTTTACCAAAGGAAGTAAAGGTATCCACAGAGTCAAAGGCATTTTGCTGCAAATAATCTTCACGGATTTGTTTGGCAACTTCCATGGTCAAGCGGTCTTGTTCCGACAGCGAATCAATCCCAACCAGACGCACAATTTCTTCCAAACTGGATTCACGTTGTAAGATATTCATAGCACGGGTCACCTTAGTAGCCCAGCCAGTATTTTGAACCTTATCGATATACTTACCAATCTCATCCTTGTAAAGTGAATAAGATGTCAGCCAGTTAATAGCAGGGAAATGGCGGCGTTGAGCAAGCGGTGCATCCAACCCCCAGAAAACCTTAACAATACGCAAAGTATTTTGGGTAACTGGCTCAGAAATATCTCCTCCTGGAGGGGACACAGCACCGATAGCGGTAATAGTTCCTTCACGCCCTTCACTACCAAGCACACGGGCACGACCAGCTCGCTCGTAGTATTCGGCAATACGGGAACCAAGATAAGCTGGGTAACCTTCGTCACCTGGCATCTCTTCCAAACGCCCTGACATTTCCCGCAAAGCTTCTGCCCAACGTGAGGTAGAGTCAGCCATTATGGCTACAGAATAGCCCATATCACGGAAATATTCTGCAATAGTAATCCCAGTATAAATAGAGGCTTCCCGCGCAGCCACGGGCATGTTGGACGTATTGGCAATCAAAACAGTCCGTTCCATAATTGACTGACCGGTATTTGGATCAATCAATTCTGGAAACTCATTTAGAACATCAGTCATCTCATTCCCACGCTCGCCACATCCAACGTAGATAACGATGTCCACATTGGCAAATTTAGCAATTTGGTGCTGCACAACGGTCTTCCCTGCTCCAAATGGTCCAGGTACAGCGGCGGCTCCCCCTTTTGTCACAGGGAAAAAGGTATCAATAACACGTTGTCCTGTGATAAGAGGTTCTTCTGGAATCAGACGTTGGGCAACAGGACGGCCTTTACGAACAGGCCATTTTTGCATGAGAGTCCCTTTGTAAATGCCCCCGTCAGCTTGTTCAATCTCATAAACCGTATCTGTCACAGTAAAGTCACCTGCTACAATAGATCGTACTTTCCCAGATATCTTATTTGGTACCATAATACGGTGCTCAACGACAAGCGTTTCTTGAACAGTTCCTAGAATATCCCCAGCTGACACCTCAGCTCCCACCTCAACCGTTGGCGTAAAGTTCCATTTAGCATCACGATCAAGACTGGGAAGTTCTACCCCGCGAATAAGAAAATCACTTTTTGTAGTTTGTTTAAAACGATCAAGCGGACGTTGAATACCATCAAACATTTCTGAAATTAGTCCGGGTCCAAGCTCAACAGACAAAGGACTTCCCGTTGTCACGACTGGTTCACCTGGACCAATACCTGAGGTTTCTTCGTAAACCTGAATAGAGGCTTTGTCTTGGCGCATCTCTATGATTTCACCAATCAAGCCTAAGTTACCAACACGACAAATATCCTGAATATTGGCCTCTTGCATGCCTGATGCCACTACCAACGGCCCCGACACTTTAATAATTTTTCCTTGGCTCAAGATTTTTCCTCCTGAAATAAGATTTAGCAGTCAAGAAGTGGCTTACCACCTCTCCTCTTCTTAGGAGGCTGCTTCTTTTATATAAATGATAATTGAATAGAATAGAGACTGTACTCTCAACCTATGGCTCTAAAAACTAATAGGCGACAAGATACACTGAGGTTTATAGAGTTGAAAACAGAGCTCAGCTTTTATGGTAAGTCAAAACTAACCTTCTTATCTAACAGCTTTTAGAACTAAAGTATGTTCTGTCCAACAGCTTTCTCGACATTATCTTGCACACGCTTAATTCCCAAGCCACTTGCTCCCTTATGAGTTGGAATGAGGATTACTGCAGGGGTTACCTGACTATCGTAATAAGCAATGGTCTCAGGGATATGCGTTGCAATATCCTCAGTCAAATAGATGATGCCATAGTCTGACTTAGCTAATTTTCTTAGGGTATTAATCGCATCCTGATTATTGTTAACTGGAAAAGTGTTAAAACCAATCATGCGAAAAGGCAGAATAGCATCGCGATTCCCAACGACACCAATTTTATATTTTTTACTGTCCATAAACTGGTCTCATCCTTTCTTTAACAGCTTCTAACGGCAAGTCATTGCAAATAGCTGACAAGAGCAGGCGCAGATTTTTCACTTCCAATTCACGACCAAGCAAGTAACGTGCCAAAACTAGAGGACCTTGAATCTCAAAGCGCGCCTGTTCAAGCAAATTGAACTGCAGTACATCATACAAATACTCCAAGTCCACTGCCGTAATACTACCTTGACGCATTTTTTCTTCATAATCTTTGAGATCAACCTTAAAACCATCTGGATTGACCTGGTTAAACCAGACCGTTAGTTCTTGATTTTCAACCAAGGTGATATAATCTTTCGGCGCTAGGTTGCCATCTTCGGATAAGAGTTGAAGCATAAAACTCTGCGGCTTCTTTTGGTCAAGAGCTCGCTTAACTGTAATTACGTTATAAAACTCAATCATCAGTTGAACAGCTTGGCTAAAGACTGAACTGTCAAACTGCTCTGCCATTTTTTTTAAGTGCTTAAAATAAGCTAAATCAGTTCCTACTTCTAGGACGCGAATATCCCTATAATCCTCATATTCAGACCAGATATCTCGTAGTTCCTCAACCATAAAGTTTGGGAAAAATTCTGAATGCAGAGTTGAAACCAAATGACTCAGTGCTTCTAAAGGCTGCTCTCCTATGGGTAACAAAAGTTGTGAAAAATCCTGTTTGCTGGCTTTTGCCTTAAACAAAACCTTGATGTTATGGTAGACATAGCGTAAGGAAAACATGGAAACAATGGCTTTGTCTGGCGTTTCTTCAAAAGCCCACTGGTATTCTGCCGCTAACGTCTTGATTAAGACCTGCTCAATGGCATCTAAATCCTCCAAGTCCTCTGCTGACAGGGGGTAAGGCGTTGATTGCAAAAGCAAGGCTAGCACCTCTCTGTCCTCAGCTTGAAGAAGCTTTTGAAAAAACTCTTCCGTCAAAAGACTGTTTTCCTTAACCGCAATGGTGATGTTAATCTGAGAGAATAGTGTTGAATCCATCAGTCACCTCCCTAATGTTCTTTGAAAATATCAGCAGCAATGTGTGAACTTTCTTCTTTGTAAATAGAGTCAACGAGGGTGTCATAAAGGTAGGTGTCATCCACTTTCCCATTTGAAATAACAAAGCCAGCTTGATCGGGAAGTGCTAGCGTTTCAAAACTAACCATTGGAAACTCTGTGCGTAATTGACTGAGGACTTCAGTGGCTAGCTTATCAGCAGTAATTTGCCCAAAGATGACCTTAATCTCTTCATCCTTATATTTTTTTAAAACCGATTGGAGAAAGGTCAGTTCATTAGCTAAACTCCAAGAGGCCATCTGCTCCTGAGCCGCTGTGAAAAGTTCCTTTAAAATGTTTTGTTTAGACACCAAGGTTGATTGTCGCTCTTGATTACGAATTTGCTGAGCTTCAACTTGGAAACGCTGATTAATTTCTTTTAATCGACTTTGGCGCTCTGCTTCTTTATCAAGTAACAGTTGTGCCTTACGATTTTCAAAATCTTTCTCCAATTGAGTCTTAGCTGCCTCTAACCTGAGCTGTCCTTCTTGGTGAGCCTGTTCGATAATCGATATTTTTAGTTTGCTAACGTCACTCACAAAGAGACCTCCTTTTTCATCTTTAGCTAGGTTTTATAACCTTATACTCAACGAAAACCAAAAGTAAGGATGTTAAGGTAGAATATCACACTCATCACATCAAGCTAACAACATCTAAATTTGATTTTCCCAGAGTATCTTTTCTCTTTTTGAAAGAGAAGCTTATCCCACGCGGAGTGTCAAGATAAAGGAGACAACGAAAGCAAGGATGGCATACGTTTCTACCATGGCTGCTAAAATGGCACCCTTCATGAATTCTTCTGGGCGTTTCGCTAAAATTTGCATCCCCGCAACCGCTACGTTTCCTTGATGTTTAGCTGAGAAGTAACCAACAATAGCAACAGGTAGGGCAACAAAGAAGTAAGCCACTCCTTTTTCAAGCGCAAGGTCTGGTGACAATTGCAACCAAATCAAGATTCCAATAACAAAACCATAAAGTCCTTGAGTCCCTGGCAAGAGTTGCAAGATAAGAGCTGAGGCAAACTTTTCAGGTTGTTCTTTCAAAAGAGCAGCCGCAGCCTGACCAGCTTTACCAACACCGTAAGCCGACCCCATACCACTCAAAGCGACAGCAAAAACAATGCCAAGAGCAGCAAAGAAGGCGCCGCCATGTGTTGAAAAGTAAGATGCTAATGATTCCATTTTTATTCCTCCAAATGAGTTTTTCTAATTTTAACGTATTTTTCAGCTGACTTGAGCGGTTGGAAAGCCTTTCCGCCACCCTCATAGAATTTACCGAAGAATTCCACAAACATCAGACGAGCGCCATGAACATAACCTGACAAGAGGGACAGGAAGATATTGATGGCATGTAGTAGAATGAAAATAACAATACCAATGCTAAAGCGAGCCACTGGTGGGAAAATATTGACAATCAGATTAAAGGCAGATCCGATACTTGCTCCTGACAATCCTAGGGCCATTAAGCGAGTAAAGCTGACCAAGTCCCCAACATATCCGCTAATATTGTAAAGATTGTACAAGCCTGTTCCCAAGCCAACCAAACTTTTAGCTTGGAAAATAGAAACGGCAACAATTCCCACAGCATTGGCAATGGCTAGAACTGCTCCAATAGTTCTCAGCACTCCCATACCTGGCATCATTGTCCCCAAAGCAATCAAGAGGATTCCAATTAAGATCAGACACCAAGCGAAGCCTGAATTATATGCCTCACCATAATCTTTCATGCGCAAGCGCTGCATACCACCTAACAAGAGACCAACGATAACCGTCACAAAACCGAAGGCTACCGACAGCATCAAAATCGTCATGACATCCGTTGTGGTTGAAATAAGAACAAGTGGCAAGGTAAAGCCAAAGAAAGAGCCGTAAACGATTCCCCATAGCGAAACCGCAACGCCTAAAATATTAAAGAACTTGATAAAACGACGTGTTCCCTTTGATAGATTGAAGCATTTCAGTGCTAGAGCCGTTACAATAACCATGAAGAGGCCATAGCCCAGATCTGCCACCATCATTCCAAAAAAGGTAAAATAAAATGGCGCTAAAATCGGGGTGGGGTCTTTTTCATAGTATTTTGGTAGGGCATACATCTCCGTAACCAACTCAAATGGTTCAATCAGAGGATGATTTTTCAACTTAATGGGAACTTGATCCCAGTCATCTTCCTCAACTTCAAATTCTTGAACAAAGACACTGTCGCCAAATTGTTGAGCAATTTCCGCCTTCAAGTCAGCTACCTCTTCTGCTTGAACCCATCCTTCCAAGGCTATTAAATGCTTGGTACTGGCCAGATTGTATTTGACCTTTTGGCGCGAATAAAGCCCTAGAACGTAATCTGTCTGCACCTGTAAATCTTGTAGTGCTTGTCCAGAATCTTGCAGCTCCGCAATCAGAGATGCTTTCTCTCTTTCAAGCTTTTGACTTTTTTCTTTAAGCTGCGTAATCTTTGTAGCTGGCAGGATAGGTTCATCATAGTCAAACGCTACAAAACCATAATCTTGCAAAGGAATGTCCTGCTTCGCTTCATAGAAAATTATCACTCCATACTCAAGTTCAGAGTTAAAAACATCCTGACAGGTAATATAGGGATTGTCCTTAAGTTTATGGTAAAACCCATCATCAGCGGTCTTAGGAACGCTGCCGACAATTGCTTTGATAAATTCAAAACGTTCAAGTTCCTTTGGACTGACCTCCAAGTCCCGCCAGTTTGACAAACGGTCAATCTCTGTTTGACTTTCGGCCAGTTGCCGTTCTAAAAGTTGCACACGAGCAATTTTAGCATTAATCGTTTCCAATAATTTTTCAGCTACATGCCCTTGACCGAAATTCTCTAACTCGTTAAAAGATAGGGTAAAGTCTGGTCGACATAAAGACTTAAGTAAGCCTTCTTTGGGTAAATACCTGTTTAACTTTTCAATGGTCATCTCCAAAGATTGCTGTCTCCTAGAAAGGTAGGACAATGCTTCATCTCCAGATAAGAGACCTTTCTTGCTTTCCAAGTGAATTTGAGGTAACTGAACCTGGTTCTGCGCAAAAGCATCTTGCCAATCTGTCAACTGGCTGATTTCTCGAACTTGGACAATCTGTGAAGCCTGTAAAGCCAACAAAACCGCGTCTAAGCTTTCTTTAGGGAATACCAGAGATACCTTTTCCATTTGACTAATAGCCATACTTCTCTACCACCCTATCCACAATTTGCTGAACCAGATCATCTTTTTTATCCGTCAAGACTGACCTGACATTACTCTCATTTTGGGTAATCGTCTTGGCAAGACTTTCTTTTAATTGCGCAATTTCTTGAGCTAACTTTTCTTCTAATGCTGCCACTTCAGCTTGAGTTTCACGATCATAATCTGCTTTGATGACGTCCAAATCTTGATCAGACCGCACTCGCAAGTCTTGAATCTGAGCATCATAATCTGCCAAAACTTGTTTGGCTTCATTTTCAATTCCTTGCATTGTCTCTAAAATGGAATTTGCCACCGCGCCACCTCCTCTCAATAATTACCCTTCTATTTTACCAAAATTCTAATCATTTAGATAATTCAATATTAAGTTTTTACTATTTATTTCATAGAAACTTTCAATTTTTTGAGTAATCCACCAACAAATTCGAACATTTCTCATATTAAAAAACCATCATGCTGAGAACAGGATAATTCTTTGGTTTACTTATTCACTAAATTCATTCTGGCGCCAATCACCCCTGCATCATTACCAATGAAAAATGGCAGAGTAAAAGCATACTGAAATGCTTTAATAATTTCTTGCTAATCTGCCCAGCCAAGATTGTAAGCACCAATAACCGTACCAGCCTTGACATCCACTTTGCCTGATGACCCCACACCGATTCATGTGAAATCGTCCGTCGTTAGCTGGTAGAGATTCAAGTATTCCTTGATAGAAGTAATGATGTCTGGCACAATGTGTTTACTGCTATCCAAACTGTTAGTTTTAATTGATCATTTTTCTAAAATGTCATCATCTTGGGAGAGATGATGACCAACTTTACACTGGTTTCTCCTAAATCTACACCAATCATGTTTTCGTCATTTTTTCCTTTCAAGCGCAATAGTTGTCTAAGAAAACTGCCACACCATCTTTATCATTACTTTCGGTAATATAATCACTTTCTTGTTTGAGACTAGTTATCGCATTGTCTACTGCTACACCAACTTTGGCCAGACGTATCATTTCTAGATCATTATTATTGTTGCCAAAAGCCATAAGATTGTCCGAACTCAACTGCAATTTATCCAATAAAATCTTAAGAGCTTTAGCTTTGTTGTCACCCTTTTGCATAATTTCTAAGTAAAAGGCTTCACTTTTATTAAGGGAGAAGAGATTGCCAAAAACTTGTGCAAATACTGCAATAGCCTTATCTAGCTGCTTCGGTTCACCAACAGCCATAAGTTTAATAATAGGTTCAGAAACATAATGTTTATCTGCTAACACCGTAATAGGAAGACTACCTAAATAAGACTCTCGTATTGTTAAAGGATGAATTGAACTATTGTAGGTATACATTTTATCCATAGACATGGCATGAACTCCCAAACCATACTTTGCAAAAAATTTGCTGATATGGTAGAAATCCATCGGTGACAAACTAGCGCTATGCAAAATAGTCTTACCATCACAAGTTTGAACCAAAGAACCATTATAAGAAACAGTGTAATCACTACCATCTAGTCCAATCTCATCAATCAAGTGCACCATTCCATTGAAAGGGCGTCCAGTGCAAAGCACTACATGCACACCAGACCTCTTCAACCGCTGGAGAGCCAGCTTATTTTTTTCAGAAATCTGTAAGTGGCTATTCAGCAGGGTTCCATCTAAATCCGTTGCCACCATTTGAATAGTTGTCATAAGAAATCCTTTCTACATATAACCTTTAAAATAGCTTTGGAACACCTTCACATTTGATTTTTGTTGCTACAATTACTCTATACCTAAACTTTTTATCTGATAGTCATTTATTTAACAATAATAAAATCCTGCAAGGAGATTATTTGCAGGATTTTTCAGTAACAATGTTCTAAGCGATAGTCACTTTACGTGAATTAACCCCTTTAATCGGGATTGGAATATAGGCTGTACGTGTCACAACAGTCAACTCAACATCATGTTCCCCAGCAGACAACCCTCCATCTTGAATGATACGAACTTTCAAAGGGACATCATATTCCCATTTATAGGTTGTTACAGTCGTCATTTCATCAAGTGTAAACCAGTCTTGACCTTCAGCGCTGCAGCGGATAGCTTCCCGAGGGATATCTTGTCCATCAACTTTAACAGCAATCTCATTAACCATTGACAACGGGATAGCACGGTAGTAAGTAATATAGGTTTCTAATTCAAAACCAACTATTTTCCCATCAATAACTGTATTTTTACAAGAATCTTTTTTAAAGACATTATTATCAAACATTGTCTTTCCTCCTAACCTTCAATTTCTGCAATAGCTTCGCGCAAGAGTTTTTGATGGGCAGCTACCTGTTCTTTTTCAACCATTGGGTTTCCCGGAAGGATCCAACGATTTCCTTCGTATTCAGTTGCCACATAACCATCATAACCTTTGTCATGAAGGTACTGAAGAATCTTCTTATAATCAATGGAGTATTCAATACCTTCATCAGTCATTTCCCAAAGTTTGAAATGGAAATGCTTGATATAAGGAATCAAATCATCAAGAGCTGATAATGGCGTATTTTCATAACCATCTGCCAACATGATATAAGGCATATTTTTAGGCGTTGCAAACTTTTCAAGCTCTGGAACCATTTTACGATCACGAGAAATCAAATGTGTTCCGTCAAGACCCTTATCAAATTGTGCATTGAACAAATCAATAACACCACGGTCAACACCCAATACCTTTTCGTTGAAATCATTGAAGACACGTGGAATAGCATGGCAGAAAATACCCGTATCAACAACAATACCACAATAAGGTGAATTAACCCGCTTCATTTCTTCAATGAATTTAGCTGTTGCAGGTTCGTTAAAGCTCATACCAGCATGAATCTCAAGAGCAAAAGCAACATCATATTTTTCAGCATAAGGAAGCAAGGGTTCAATAACGAAACTTGGAACCATTGATACCAAACGAATCAACTTGAAGCCCAGACGATTAGCTAATTTGATTTCATCAATCAATAGGTCAACGCATTCTTTCTCCGTCAATGTTCGATTGTTATAAAGATTAGTGTTCAAGAAAACATCATCACAGACAGGCTTTGATTTCGTTTTTGCCATGATACGATCCCATTCAGCTAAGGTTTCATCAGTTGGATGTGGTGTCCCATGCAGCATTTGGTCAGGCAAAATTTCAAAACCTTGCACTTGGTTGTCATCAAGGTATTCCATAATATCTTCAAGAGACATACGACCATTCATAAATTCATCTTGTAAGCTATAGAGGCTTACAGCAGTTTTTATACTCATGATTTTCTCCTATTCTTGTCTTAAATCACAAAATTTCTCAAATAGCGTGTGCTAAGTGTGATAGAGTTGCGCACAGCCAGATCATCCTTTTCAAATGATTTATCTTCAACCTCGATGCAAGTATATCCTTCATAGCCAATATCAGTCAAAGCAGAGACATATTTACCCCAATCAACATCCCCAAGTCCTGGTAATTTAGGACTCATGTATTGGAGTGGTGTTGCCATGACACCAACATCTTTCAATTTGTCTTCAAAGACTTTAATGTCTTTGTAGTGAACATGGAAGATTTTATTCTTAAATTCATAAAGTGGCGCAATGTAGTCAATTTGTTGCCATACAAAGTGTGAGGGGTCATAGTTGATACCAAAATTGTCGTAAGGTAAAATTTCAAAGACTTGACGCCAAATTGCTGGTGTAGTAAAGAGGTTTTGTCCACCAGGCCACTCGTCATCAGTAAAGAGCATTGGACAGTTTTCAATGGCAATTTTAACACCTTTTTCAGCTGCATATTCAATAATTGGAGGCCAGACTTTTTTTACTTCTTCTAAATTTTCTGAAACTGACTTACTTGGCATACGACCAATAAAAGTTGTCACCATATTAACGCCCATCAAGGCCGAGGCATTGATTACTTTGTAAAGATGGTTAATAACAGTTTGACGTTTTTCTAAATCTTCATCAAGCGGATTAGGATAATAAGCTAAAGAAGAAATAGCAACCCCTCTATTGGCAGCATAGTTCCTGAGCTCTGCTGCTTTTTCAGCAGTCAAATTTGCCACATCAATATGAGATACCCCAGCATAACGACGGGCAGCTTTTTCTTGTGGCCAGCAAGCCACTTCAACACATTCCAAACCATTTTCGGCGACCACATCAATTAATTCGTAAAAATCTGATTTGTCTAAAATCGCTGATACTAAACCTAATTTCATTATTTCACACTTTCTATCAAATAGAGAACTCGCTCTACAAGCGAGCTCTCACTCATTCCTTATTCAAATGCAACACTACGATGTTCTTTAGCAGACACACGGATAGCATCCATTAGTTTCATCAAACGAAGAATTTGTTCTGGTTTAACAACCAAGTCACCTTTGCCAGTCACATAATCATAGTATGCATCAAAGTAATCGCGGTGCTGAGTATTCACTTCTGGAAGTGGCTCCGTTACAATTCGTCCCTCTGGCGCAGGGCCAAATGAGCGTGTTGGACCAGCTGCCGTCATAGTAATTTGGCCAGGAACATTACGAAGTAAATCAGTTGTACGTGTAATCTTCCCTTGTGGATGAAAACCATCAATCTTGGCACTGCCTTCGTTACCACCAAGGAACCAATGACGTTCAAACCAGCCATCTTCATCACTCAAAAAATAGGTTCCCAGTTCAACTTGACCAGTTACACCATTTTTAAACTGAAGTTGAATGTTGAAATAGTCATCAACATCTTTATTAATGATATTTTTTACCGTCGCATAAACTACTTCAATTTCGCTTTCAACCATGAATAACATTTGGTCAAGGAGGTGAATTCCCCAATCATAAAGCATACCGCCACCAAATTCTGGATAAATGTGCCAATCATGCATATTACCGTTGAAGCCATAGAGACTATTTTGAATGGTATAAGTATCGCCAAGCGTACCGCTTTGATAGACCTCACGCGCAATACGATAATCCTTATCCCAGCGACGTTGATGGTGAATAGTAAAACGTACACCTGCTTCTTCAACAGCTTTTTGCATTTGAGTAAATTCTTCTGCATTCATAGCAGCTGGCTTTTCACAGATAATATCTTTACCAGCGGCAGCTACTTTTTTGACCATTTCCAAGTGAAGATGATTAGGAACAGCAATAATCACCGTATCAATAGCATCATTTTTCAACAATTCATCCGCAGTTAAATAAGTTTCATAGCCTTCTTGGGCATTTTCTAACTGCATTTTATTGATATCGCAAACTGCAACTAACTCTGCATATTCTAAGTCATCTGTAATCATTTTGGCATGAGTTTGCCCCATAAAACCAAAACCGATAATACCAAAATGTAGTTTCTTTTCTGTCATGTTTCTTACCTCATGCCGCTTCGTCTTACTTAGTCATCAAAAACAACTACTTGACCAGTTTCAGCTGATTTGTAGATAGCTTCAAGGATACGAGTAACTACGATAGCTTGTTCTGGTTTAACCATTGGTTCTTTATCGTTGATGATAGCATCAATCCATTGTTGTGCTTCTGCATCACGTTGCTCAAGGCTTGCACCTGCAAATCCAAAGACACCACCAGCTTCAGAAGGTTTTGTTTCTTCCAATTGACCATGGGCAGCCTTGTTAAAGACAACATATCCTTGGTCCATGAAAGCTGCACCAAACATTTCAGCTCCGCCTTTGTCACCACAAAGAGTTACTTGTGCCTCTTTAGGGTTAATCATATTAAGCGCCCAAGCAGCTTCAAGGAAAATAGTAGCGCCATTTTTCATTTTAATAAGACCAAAAGCTGAATCTTCAGTTTCAAAAGTTTCAGGGTCCCAAGGACCAAACATATTCCCCATTGGATTATCTTTTAATTTTTGGTAAGTTGAACCAAGAACCATAGCCGGTTCGTAATTATCCATATACCAAAGAGTCAAGTCAAGGGCATGAGTACCGATATCAATAAGTGGGCCACCACCTTGTTTCGATTTATCTGGGAAAACGCCCCAAGTTGGCACACCTTTACGACGAATTGCATGCGCTTTAGCAAAGTAAATGTCACCAAGTTCACCATTTTCACAAGCATCTTTAGTTGCCAATGAGTCTGCACGGAAACGGTTTTGGTAACCAATAGTCAATTTCTTGCCTGTTCGTTTAGCTGCATCAAGCATGGCTTTAGCTTCTTCATAGTTGATAGCCATTGGTTTTTCACACATAACGTGTTTGCCACCTTCAAGTGAGGCAACTGTAATTTCTGAGTGAGATACATTTGGTGTCAAAACATGGATAACATCAATGTCAGGATGGTTAGCAATATCACGGTAGTCTGTTGTTACAAGAGCACCTTCTACACCGTATTCTGCTGCCGCTTTAGCAGCTCGTTCTTCAATAACGTCACAGAAAGCGACGATTTCAAGTTTGTCAGATAGTTTTGCAAGAGCTGGGAAATGTTTGCTGTTGGCAATTCCACCACATCCGATGATACCGAATTTAAGTTTAGTCATGAGATGACCTCCGTTTTTTTGTTTTGTTATCGTTTACATTTATTATTATAGACCTTAGCTAAGAAAATGACTTGTCACTTTTAACTTGTCTACTCCATCATTTTTACAGACTTTTAAAAAAATAAAAAAGTCAAAATAAAAAAGTACCAACTTATTTGATACTTTTTTATTATTCACTACAAAAGTCTCCTAAATTCAACAAGGATAACTTCTAAAGGTTTGAGGATAAGCTTCTCAAGTAACTTAGATTCATGCACTTGGACCTGTTTTTGGTAAATAGTTGGTTGAATTCGTAACTTTAAAAAATCAAGCATTCTTACATCAAATTGTTTCAAAGCCGTGTATTTTCTAGCTTCGTCAAGGGCATTACCATCTTTTGGACCTAAAATAGAAAAGGTTACCTGATAGGTTCCATTTGGAATATTAGTAAGTTCAACTTGTAAATGTCGCCCTTGAGTCTCAAAAACATAGTTTTGACTTTCATGAAGATTAATATCCCTACTGCTAGAATAGTAATCCGTTAACTTTTGATGATTATGTGCCAAAATTGTATAGGATCCTGCCCTATCAGTGGTCAAAATAAGTCCATCCTCTTTGGCAATAAGGTAATCCTGTAGACGACTTTTAAAGTCATAGGCAAATAATTCTACCTTAGGCAAGCCAGATTTGGTCACGAGCCCAGATGAACCAATAAATTCCGCAGAATTAGCCAGTTCTAAACTCCAATCATCTAGCAAACTAGCATAGCCGATTTTTGCAAATTTATCTTCATTATGTTCTAAAAAGGCCAAACAATACCCCGACTTATAGGCTGAGTCATTGATGTCATCCAAATTGTCAGCTGTTAAATTATAACCTGATAAAATAAAAGGAACTCTGGTTCTGCTAATAGCTAAAAAATCATCAATTTTACGTGAAATTGCTTTTACATTTGAACCTAGAACGATATTCTCTCTTGATGAATATAGGCTAGGTTCTTTGACAATGGGCAAAGCTTCAATTGCGATGAAATCAATACTATCTTCTAAATCAGGATACCCCATAAGTTGTTCCATTTTGTCTTTATCAGCATAGATATTAAAGTCGCCAAAACCACATTGAAGGTCTGAGCTCATTTGTTTTAGGGCAAAACAAAGGCGCTTGTACTCACTAACAGTTTCTTGACTGATTACCTGACTGCAGAATTCAATGTAATATTGACTGAATTGTTTAGCTCCATAACGTTGATATAAACTTTTTAAATAATTTAAACTGCGATTATTGACAATAGAATCTGATAACTCTATCACCATATAAGGCTTAATCTGCCTGTCCTCTAAAAAATCCAGGAAACTATCAAAATATACCTCTTCCTTCTTCTGTAAATCAAGTGGAAAGCGCAGCGTATCCAAAGTAAGTTTGGATTGTATAAACTTGATTTTCCTATAAGTCTGATAATCTCCTAAAGCCTCAAGATTTAAGAGATTCCAAATATACTTGGAGGTCTGAGATTTTTTACTTTGGCTAGCATTAAAACTAAAATTACTTTTTGAAGCCTCCATAAAGGATTGGAAATCATCAAAGCTTATTTTTTCTTCTGTTCCGGTGCTATCGACTAGCTCTTTACTATGTTCTTGGCGCCATTCTCTGGGAGATAAACCATACTTTTTTCTAAATAAGCGATTAAAGGAATTGAGATTTTTAAAGCCCACTTCATAAACCAAACTGTTAATTGGAGTATCACTTGTGGCTAATAAAAGTTCAAATTTTTCAAAACGTTTCTCTTGTAAATACTTGCTGAAGGTGTTGTCGAAATGCTTCTTCATGAAACGGGACATGGATTGTTTGGAGACATAGAAGACCTCAGCTAGACCTTCAAGGGACAAATCCTCAGAAATATTCTGATTAAGATAAGCTTCTATATTTTCAACTGATAGTTGCCACTTATTTCCTTCTAGTTTAACCAGATACTTCTGTTCCAACTTACTGATAATCTGAAAGTAAAGGGCATTTACCTCCCAGTAAGATGCTGACTCTTTTTCCAAATAATAAAGGCGTAACATCCTACCTAAAGATTGTGATAGGGTTGAATTACTGGCTTCCCCTTTACTCTTTGAATCACCTTCAAAAATGTCTATCTTTCCCTTGTCCTCATTTTCAGACCAATAAGCGAATTCTATAGCATAGAATCGACTACTTCTTTCAGCATTCAAAATTTTGACAGTTGTAAAATTAGGTACTACAAAAAATTCACCTAATCCAAAAGTCATGGTGTAATCATCAAAAGCCACCTCAATTTTTCCCGAGAGAACATAAACTAACTTAGCATTTTCGGTAAAATTTGTAATAGCATCTTTTGCTTTTAATTGTATGATGGAAACATTTTCCCAAATTTTAGTTTTAGTCATAAAAGTATTTTATCCATAAGTAAAGAAAAAAGCAAAACAAATTGTCTTGCTTTATGAGTTTATAAGTTTGCTCCATTCGAAGAGATAACTTTTTGATACCAATGATAGGATTTTTTAGGAGTACGATCTAGACTTCCATTACCTTCATCGTCAAGATCAACATAGATGAGACCGTAACGTTTTTCGATCATACCTGAACTTGCACTGATAATATCAATTCCTGACCACGGTGTGTATCCAATAATCTCAACACCATCATCCATGGCATTTTTTAGCTCTTTAAGATGTTCTCTAATGTAATCGATACGGTAGTCGTCTTCGATTGGATTATTGTCTTCCATTTTTTCAAGTGCAGAATAGCCATTTTCCACAACAAAGAGTGGCAATTGATAACGAGAATAAAGTTCGTTCAAAGTAATTCTGAAGCCAAGTGGATCAGACTGCCAGCCAAAATCATTTGATTTGAGGTAAGGATTTTTTAGCGTGCTGTTAAGATTAGCTCCTGCACGTTGCAAACTTGCTTTATCTGCTGCAGTTAAACGCGATGAATAGTAGCTGAGTCCAACAAAATCAACCGTATTTTCCTTAAGAATTGTCAAATCTTCATCAGTTATATCAAGCTCAATACCTTCACGTTTTAGCTTATTAGTCAATGAATAAGGGTAAACACCTTTAACTTGAACATCAATGAGGGCATATTCTTTTTCGTTTTCTTGGTAAGCTTCCCAGACATCTTCTGGATTGCAAGAGTAAGGATAGGTCATACCAGCTCCCATCATGCAGCCAATTTGGAAATCTGGATTAATTTCTTTACCAATTTTAACAGCCAGAGCAGAGGCTACCAATTGATAATGAGCACCTTGATATTTAGCCTGAATTACATTTTCTTCTTTGGTCGGATTAATTAGACCACCAACCAGAGGAAGGCTCAAAATCATATTGATTTCATTGATGGTCATCCAATATTTAACCTTGTCTTTGTAGCGTTTGAAGACCGTTTCAGCATAACGGGCAAAGTGACCAATCAATTCACGATTTTTCCAGCCTCCAGAATAGTAAAATTCAAAAGGTGTGTTGAAGTGATTGAGAGTGATAACAGGTTCAATGCCATAGTTGAGACACTCATCAAAAACTCTGTCATAGAAAGCTAAGCCAGCTTCATTCGGCTCTTCTTCTGTTCCATTTGGGAAAATACGTGCCCAGTTAATTGATGTTCTCAGGGCCTTAGCACCGAGGTCAGCAAACCGCTTGATATCTTCTGGATAACGGTTATAGAAATCAATAGCACGATGACTTGGGTAGTAATCGTAAGTTTTCCCCAAGGCAATGTCAATATCTGCTGTCGCTTGGTATCGTTCATTGTTGGCATTGGCTACGACATCATCCATAACCAAGCCTTTACCATCTTTTAAGGCTTCACCTTCCGCTTGGGAAGCACTCATGGCTACTCCCCACAAAAAATTTTCTTTCATAATTTCACCTATTTTTCGTTTTTATACATCATGAGTGTGAGCACAAAGCCTGCAATCGTACTCAAGACAATCGTTGCTACTGTAACAACCAAGCCTACAGGTAAACCTGAACCACCTTGTTCAATAAATCCTGGGACAGCAAAGATACCACCTGGTGCCAATTGAACCAATTTCACACCAAAAAATCCAGCAGCAGCTCCACCAATACCTGAGATAAGACACATAGTTGCTAACAGTTTTTTGTTTTCAAGAATAAATCCATAAAGAGCTGGTTCGATAACACCTGGTACCCAAGCTGAGAAACCAGCTGACCATGCCAATGATTTTTGAGCTTGAGATTTTTGTTTAAGTGCGATAGCGAACATAGCACCTGCAATGGCAAAACCATGAGCTGTAATCATTGGGAAGATAACATCGTAACCATTGATAAAGAAGTTTGTAATAGCAATTGGAACAATAGCACTATGAAGTCCAATACTAACAAGAAGAATCCAGAATCCGCCAAGTAAAGCACTGATGATAGTTGGGTTAATATTGTAAAGAGCCATCACTGAATTAGCTAGGAATGAACTGATGACATTCGCGATTGGGCCAATAACAATAACAGAAATTGGCAAAGAAATAAGAAGAGTCAAAAGTGGTGTTCCGAAACTTTCAACAAGGACAGGTAATTTCCCTTTGAAAGCATGATAAACTTTTGCTGTAAAGTATACTGATAGGATAGTTGGAATGATTGTCGTTGAATAATCATTAAAGATAACTGGAATACCAAAGAAATCTGTTGCTACATTACTTTGAATCATAGTTCCAGTAAAAAGAGTTTTTACATTTTCAGTATTAGACAAGAGGGAAACTAATGTTGGATAGAAGAAGATAGCCCCCACTGCAATCCCTATTGTTTCATCCAATTTGAAACGTTTTGCTGCTGAATAACCTACAAATAGAGGTAAGAAATAGAAGAAGACATTTGAAACCCCATATAAGAGATTATAAGCACCACTATCAGAAGCTAACCATCCTAGAGAATTAAAGAGAATAACAAACCCTTTGATAATCCCTGCTGCCGCCATGATATTAACCATAGGTAGCATGATACTAACAATAGTATCAATGAAGACACCTAGCGGATTTTTCTTTTTGTCAGATACTTTTTCTTCCTGGTCTTTTTGAGCAAGATCATTAGAAACTATAGATGGATACATTGATACAAGCTCATTATAAACATCTGACACATGATTTCCAATAACCACATGGTATTGACCACCTGACGGAAGAGCTGTTAGGACGCCTGTCAAATTCTTCAATTCATCTGCATTAAACTTGCTTTCGTCTTTAAGAACAAAGCGAAGACGTGTCGCACAGTGAACAACAGTTTCAACATTAGATTCGCCACCAACATTTGTAACGATTTGATTGATAAGATTTTCGTATTTCATAATCTTATGCTCCTTTGAAATATTATGCTATTATTATAGCTTTTAGCTCAAGGGGACAAGAGTACTTTTTATACCTACTTATTGAAAAAATATATCATAAATTATACTGAATTTTATAAAGTATCGTAAAAATGATTTTTTGGAACAATCATATTTAATCAATTCCATTGTCATCAGTTAGCCGTCCGCTGGTGTCTTTGACATGGTCATAAACTGTAACTTGAATTTTGCTTGCTCCTGCTTCTCGCAAACGCTCAATAGTCGGAATTTCATTATCTTCTGGAATAACTGTTGTGTCGTCTTTAGAGTAAACAAAGTAGAGTGGCAAATCTTTTAGTTTCTCAATATCATCATCGGTGACAAATTGATCTCCCATAGCTTCACAAAGTAGCATGTAAGCATCATATTCTGTGCCGTATTCTCTAGCTAAAATCATCCCCATATAACCGCCATTAGAGCAGCCTGCGATAATGACTTTTTTAGCACCAACTTTTTCTTTGTACTCCGCAATCAATTCATGGAGTGATTCAGTGTAGTGAGAAGTTCCGTCTGAAACGATACGCCCATCAACCAACTCATCGTTACCACTTTTATCCATCCAGAAACTTGGAGATTGAGGTACTAGGACATGTGCACCACCAATTGTTTTTTGAAAATCTTCTTTCGCTAGGTTTGCGGCTTCATTTCCCAAAAGACTGATATAAGGATCCGTATTTTCCTTACCACCTTTCAAAAGACCATGGAGCCAAACCACTAAGGTATCGCTGTCCTCATCAGGTTCAGAATAAGCATATTGATACTTAGTGCCATCACTTGCTTGATAAGAGTCTAGCATAAATTCCTCTGCAGAATGTGATAAGTTCGTCATCTTCGGATTAATGTCTAATGACGTCACTTGGCTACCTCCTCCTGTCAAATCGCTATCCTCAGAAAGCTTAACAGTGACATCATAAAGTTTTGGATATTGACTAGTTGGTGAATACGGAGCTTGTATGAAATAGCGGCCATCATTTGGACCAACTGTCATTTCAATCGTTAAATAATCACTATTCTTGTCCTGCTTTTCACCATTTTCATCACTAGCATAGGCCTCAATAACTGTTCGATCAAAGTCTGTCTCAACAAGACCTCTCTCAGGCTCCATCCAATTGAAAATTTCCTTTTTCTCAGAAATCAAGAAATCATCTCCGGAAATCGTTGAAGCGTCGATTTCCTTATCCAGTTTAAGAGTAATTTTATTGATACTTTCTCCCCAATCGTCTCCTTGGAGATAAGCTGAGTAAGTGCCTGTGACATCCACACTTTCTGCTATTTTATCATTTTGACAAGCAGCGAGTCCTGATACCAAGCACAAAGTTGTTGCAAAAGTTACATATTTTTTCATGATTCTCCTCAATCCAAATTTTCACCATTAGAGGCAATCACATCATGATACCAATAAAAAGAATCTTTGCGGCAACGTTTGAAACTTCCTTTGCCTTGATTATCTACATCAACGTAGATAAAACCGTAGCGTTTATCAATCGTTCCTGTTGAGAGAGCCATAAGATCAATAGCACTCCACGGAAGGTAACCAATCACGTCAACGCCTTCTGAGATCACATTTTTCAGAGCTTTGATATGTTCTCTAAGATAAGCAATGCGGTAGGAATCATGTACCCGCCCTTCAACTAACTCATCACGGGCACCTAGCCCATTTTCTACAATCATAATTGGCAACCCATAGCGGTCATAGACACGGTGCAAGAAAATTTCCAGACCTTTTGGGTCAATCTGCCAGCCAAATTCGCTCTCTACCAAGTAAGGATTGCTTAGTCCAGTTAATAAGTTGCCACTTACAACTTTTGCATTTGGATCAATACCTATACAATAACTCATATAGTAACTGCAGGAATAGAAGTCAACGGTTCCCTGTTTCAAGACAGATTTATCTTCATCCTCCATCTGAATTTGGATTTGATTTTCTACAAAATATTCTTCTATGTAGTATGGATACTCTCCTCTGATCATCACGTCACTACAAAACATATTTTTGACAAGATTTTCTTTATCTGCTAACCGCACATCTTCAGGATTTGGTGTTAAGGGATAATTTAACATAGATGCTATCATACAACCAAATTGAAATTTTGGTTTTATAGCTTTGCCTAGCCTCACGGCTTTTGCGCTCGCAACAAACTGATGATGCAAACATTGCATCCTAAGCTGCAATGTGTTCTCAGGAGAATGAATTGAACTAAATACTCCACCTGCTGTCATAATGCCAAAAGGTACAAACAAACAGTTGATTTCATTAAACGGTAACCAATAACGCACCTTGTCTTGATAACGCTCAAATAGTGTCTTACAATACTTTAGATAATAATCAATCATTTTACGATTAGACCATCCACCTCGAAGTGCCAACTCAAACGGTGGTTCATAATGTGAAATCGTCACAATTGGTTCAATATTATACTTAGCTAGCAAATCAAAAATTTTATCATAGAAAACCAAGCCAGCCTCATTGGGTTCATCTTCTAATCCTGTGGGGTAAATACGCGTCCAAGCAATTGACATACGATAGGAGTTAATCCCCATTTCTGCCATCATAGCAATATCTTCTTCATAATGGTGATAAAAATCAACTGCTTGGTGAGAAGAGTAATAACGTCCCTCTAGCACTCCATTCGTCTCTTCACGAAAATGCTCTGCTTGAGCCAAAACATCAACGACGCTGACCCCCTTGCCATTCTCATTCCAGGCCCCTTCAACTTGATTTGCTGCTGTAGAAGCTCCCCATAAAAAATTTGTTTTCATCTTCTTCCTCCTTCCAAAAAAGGAAACAGGATATTAGTCTAATATCCCATTTCACATAAGTCCTACGTATTTTGTTCTTCATTAAATCCCATAACATAGGTAATAGCAAAGGTAACAGCAAAAGCAAGGGCTGCACTGATAATAGCTGTAACGATATTGCTATTTTTACCAATAAAGATAGGCAAAGATAAAAGACTAGGGCTGACAAAACTATAGGCTGTTAGGTGTAAAAGACCTGCAAGGCACCCTGATACCAAAGAACCAAGTAACATCGCATAGAACGGACGTTTGAAACGAAGGTTAACACCATAAAGAGCTGGCTCTGTAATACCTACTAAGGCAGAAACTGTCGCAGAAGCAGCCAAACTCTTCGTCCGTTTATTTTTAGCTCTTACAGCGACTGCAGCAGCTGCAGCACCTTCAGCAATATTAGCAATCAGACCCGATGGAATCAAAACGGCATCGAAACCTTGTGAGGCAAACATTGTGATGATTAGTGGAATCAAGGCATTGTGCATACCGGTCAAGACAAGAAGTGGGAATAAGGCAGCGTTCAAACCAACAGCAATCCAGCCCCATTGATTCATCAAGTTTGAGAAAACTTGGAAATAATCTCCCAGAACACTACCAAGTGGCGCAATAATAACCAGCATTATAGGTGCTGTAATCAGTAAAGTTAGCATTGGACGCAAGAAAATTTTAACGATATTTGGTGAAATTTTGTTGGTAAACGTATCAACATATTTAGCCAGCCAAACAGTCAAGATAACTGGCAATGCTTGTGCACTGTAATCAACAATTTTCACTGGTAAACCAGCCAAGCTTGTGTAAGTTGCAGAGTTATCTCCTGCTAATTTTAACAAGGTTGGATGAACAAGAATAGCTCCCAAAACCATACCAATAAAAATATCCACATTCATACGCTTAGCTGCTGTGTAACCAACTAGAATTGGCAAGAAATAATAAACACCATCACCAATCATATTAAGCAACTGGTAGGTTGAGTCATTAGAGTCCAAAACTTTAAAGGTTACTAAAAGCGACAACAGAACCTTAATCATCCCACTACCAGCAATCACTGGAATAAGGGGAGTAAAACAGCTAATGAAGACATCTAGGGCGTTATTCAAATAGCCCTTGATTCCTTTTGGTTTTTCAGGTAGTTGGTCTGCCTCAACTTCACCTTGAAGTTTGCTATGCTCAAACAGTTCCGAGAATGCCCGATAAACATTCTCAATCTCTTTCCCAATGATAATTTGATATTGACCACTGGCCTTAGCAACACCAATAACACCATCAAGATTTTCAATGACATCGGTATTTGCATTAGACTCATCTTTCAATTTCAAACGTAGTCTTGTAACACAATGCGTCACTGACTCAATGTTAGATTCTCCGCCGACATTAGCTAGAATGTCTTGACTAAGCTTTTTGTAATCCATAGCTTATCTCCTCTTTGTTTTTTGATGCCTTTATTTTACGGAAAAATAGCAGAGCTTTCTTCTTAATTTTTATCTTAACAATAAAAAATAATTAATCTGTTATATCTAAAAATGATATACTCCCCTTATGGTGGACAGTGAAAAAACAAAAATTTTCACTAGAAACTATAAAGGGAGTTTTATTATGTCCAAAAGAAGTCCAAAGTCTGTCTCTGAGAAACTAGAAATTGTTCTACTCCACTTGGAAGCTGGGAAATCACTTAGCTGGTTAGCTAGGCACCATGGTGTGTTTAAAGACACCCTATCGAACTGGGTTCGGAAGTACAAAGAATCTGGTATTGAGGGGCTAGAGGAAAGCC
>NZ_KB904452.1 GCF_000380105.1 Streptococcus orisratti DSM 15617 | reverse complement strand
CCATCCTTATGCTTCTCATGAAAGAGGAACAAATGAAAATTTCAATGGTCTCTTGAGAGAGTTTCTCCCAAAAGGTGTCTCTCTTAACTCACTAACGACAGAAGAACTCAATCACTACGTCTCTGCTATCAATGACAGACCTAGACGACTTCACAAGTATAAAACCGCAAATATTTTGTTTGGGCTAGCCCAAACAGCTTAACCTCTGGAACTCTAGTTATCAATGAACTTGTTGCACTTGACTTGACAAGTGGGGGAAAAAATTTTTAAAAAAAGTATTGACAGTAGTGTTATTTTTAGGTAGAATAGTCTTTGTTCTGTTAGTGAATATGGTCCGTTGGTCAAGGGGTTAAGACACCGCCTTTTCACGGCGGTAACACGGGTTCGAATCCCGTACGGACTATAAATTACTGCCTAGCAGTTTTTTTCTTTATCCGGCATAGCTCAGTTGGTAGTAGCGCATGACTGTTAATCATGATGTCGCAAGTTCGAGTCTTGCTGCCGGAGTGATAAGACACTATCCTAAGTTTTCTTAGGATTTTTATTTTTTCCTAAAATATACATCACCGTTAATAATGGAAATACAAGACTCCCCTTTCTCATTGATAAGAAGGGGAGCCTTGTATTTCCATTAAATTTTTTTCTCAACGTAGAATCATTCAAATTCGAATAACTTTTCTTTTCATAGTTCTTGAGTATAATACAAAACTTATGAGGCCTATAATTGACAGGATTGTTCCTTCTTTTAAACCATTTGGAACAAAACTCAGAGTAACTTCTCCCTTGCCTTTTTGCACATCAACCTTCATAAAACCACCTTGTGCTCTGGAAATTTTTATTTTCTTTCCACTTTGGCTCGCGTGCCAACCTTTATCGTAAGGTAGAGTGAATAGTATAGAGCTGTCTTTTGTAGCTGAATATTTGGTGATTACTTTATTCCCTTGCGTTTTAACGCTAACGTTTTGACTAGAGAGAGCTTCTGCAGCTTTTTGAAAGCTCTCAATATTTAGTTCATAAAAATTCGGACTATTAAAAGATACCTGACTATTCTCTGGAAAAACAAAAGTTATATCAATTGTCTGTCCAGCCTTAAAATAGCCTATGTCAAAAAAGCTGTAGGCATTATCTGTTGTATAAAGTGATGTTCTTCCAGATACTGTAATTTGGACATCTTCCCTATTATCATTTGTGAATGTTATGTTCGGCATGCTGACATAAAGTTGAGTATCTCTGGGAATGCTAACTCTATACGTTATGTTAGCGTCCCCAGTGTTTTGATTATTAGTTGTAACTCTACCATTGAGTGAACTACCTCCAGTTACAATTTGAGAATTCAGACGATAAAAATAGTGTTCCGATAAACCCGTTATTTTATTGATAAAATTTGTTTGATTATCAAGAGTATTAACTGTAAAATTGACATCGCTGTAAACGTCATTTGTCAATAAAGCCATCTGAGCTGAATATTGGTTCTGGTACAAGGAAGTTGCTCCTACCGTCTTTTGTAAATTAAAACCAAATTTATTAATAGGGGTCTCTGACAGATTATACTTAATTGCAAATAAACTATCCATTAGAATTGTATTATTTTGATAACGAAGATTAAGATTTGTACCCGAAGATTTAAACCCTAGTCGATCTAAGACGCTACTTGAAGTTGTATTTCTAATGGAAGAAAATTGGGAAATGCCATTATAGTTGTATTTCATGCTATCATTTCCTGTTTGTGCCAATACACGTTCCATACGATAAAAAGTCGTATTACTCTCTTGCGTATATTTGACAAGACTGTCAATGTCCGATAAATTTCTCTCATATCCTTCTCTGGTTGGAAATACCCATTCTGAACCTAAAGCACTAATTTGATAATAGGTATTTAATGAAACTTCAAATATTGTAAAGATAAGTGTAAAGCTTACAAAAATTATTTTAGGCAACTGATGTTTGCAGTAACTTACCAATAAAATAAGATAAGCAATCAAAAAAATCGCTGTCAATATAAACTGTGTATCTGTTAAAAAATCATATTGCTTTCTGAAGATAAAAGTCAGCAAATAACCTAGTCCCAGAAGTCCTAAAGGATAAAAAAACTGTGTCAACTTAATATTATCCAATTGCGTCAAAGTTTCCGCTGCTAATAAAATTATAATTGTTGATAACACCCAAGCATAGCGATGTAAAAACATATTTGGGGCATGTATTCCTTGCCACAACAGATCCAAAGGTTGTAAATAAAAGCTTGACAGAATAAAAGCGATCAAAATACCATAAGCCAAGCGCACCTGCCACCTTACTGTCTTTAACGTAAAAAATACTAAAGCTAAAATAAGAGGTAAAATCCCTACTGAAATCATAGGAATTGCACCAAATTTTGTTGTATCATAGGCTCCTATGAAATTTTTAGCAAAGAAATCTAGGTACCAGCTATCTTCTGTAAAGATTTTTGTTATCTTAGTTAATTCTTCACCATGTGTAGATAAGTCTAAAAAGGTCGGTAGTAGCATAATACTACTTGATAAACCTGATAATATTGACACAATTGTAAAGTTAATTGTTTTCCGAAAAATTACTTTCCATGACCAGTCCACTTGTAATTGTACTAAAAAATATAGTGTCAAAAAGATGGTAGCCATAAATCCAAAATAATAGTTTTGGATAAAAAGCAAAGTTAGGCAGATGTAGTAAAGGACAAATTTTTGCTGATTTAGTAAACGATTCAAACCCAATAATATCAGAGGAATTAAAACAAACACATCTAACCACATATTAATTTCAATTTGGCTTATTGTAAAACTCATTAACGCATAGGACGTTGATAAAACTAATATGAATGGCTTGATGATTTTCGAATACATTTTACTAAGACTATAATAAGTTGACAACCCTATCAACCCAACCTTGATTAACGTAAAGATGTAAATGGCGTCTGGCATACTTTTTAAATCAAAGAAGTAAACTAACGGTGACAAAAAACTTCCGAGATAATAGCTAATTAAAGCATAGAAATTCAAGCCTAGCCCACTTGTAAAGGTGTAAAAAATACTATCTGAACCATGCAAAATATTTCGGAGGTTCTGCGCAAAAATAACATACTGATGAAAACCATCGCTGGCTAAAATCGTCCGTTCACTATTCCAATAGATATTCTGCGATAGAAATACCAAAAAAAGGATGACCACAGGTACCATAAAGCTTAGCAAAAACACTATAATCGTTTGATATTTTTTTAATAAAGTAGTCATTGTAGTCTCCTCGTTACTGTAAAAATAAAAGGCGCTAACGCCTTTTATTTTATTTCCAAAGTTCTTTAACTTTAGATTGCACTTCCTCATTTTCAAGAAATTCATCATAGGTTTCGTCAATTCGATCAATCACACCATTTTTCGAAATGACAACAATGTGATTTGCAATTGTTTGAATAAACTCATGATCATGGCTGGCAAAAATAACAGATTCCTTAAAATCTTTGATGCCATCATTCAAACTTGAAATAGATTCCAAATCCAAGTGGTTGGTTGGATCATCCAAAATCAGAACATTTGATTTTAGGAGCATAAGTTTTGAGAGCATCACGCGCACTTTCTCACCACCTGATAAAACGTTGACAGACTTGTTAACTTCATCTCCTGAAAAGAGCATACGCCCTAAGAAACCACGAAGAAATGTATCATCATCTTCACCTTTCTCAGCAAATTGGCGAAGCCACTCTAAAATAGATTCTCCAGAAGCGAAGTCTTTTGTATTATCCTTGGGTAAGTAAGAACGACTAGTTGTCACACCCCATTTGATAGTACCTTCATAATCAATATCATCCATCAATGCCCGCATAAGTGCTGTCGTCTGAATATCGTTTTGTCCGATGATTGCAGCCTTATCACCTGGACGTAAAATGAAACTAATATTGTCAATAACGGTTTCACCATCAATTTTCACCGAAAGATTTTCAACTGTTACAAAGTCATTTCCCATCTCACGCTCTGCTTTAAAGTTAATAAATGGGTATTTACGACTAGAAGGAACAATCTCTTCCAATTCAATTTTATCAAGCATTTTCTTACGAGAGGTTGCTTGCTTAGATTTAGAAGCATTCGCAGAAAAGCGAGCAATAAAATCCTGTAATTCTTTGATTTTTTCCTCTGCCTTGGCATTACGATCGGCTTGCAGACGTGCAGCTAATTCTGAAGACTGCTTCCAGAAATCATAGTTACCAACATAGAGTTTAATTTTACCAAAATCAAGGTCAGCCATATGAGTGCACACTTTATTTAAAAAGTGACGGTCGTGGGATACAACAATTACAGTATTCTCGAAATCAATCAAGAAATCTTCTAACCAAGAAATAGACTGAATATCCAAACCATTGGTCGGCTCATCAAGAAGAAGAACATCAGGTTTACCAAAAAGCGCTTTAGCAAGAAGAACCTTTACCTTATCACCGTTGGCCAGTTCACTCATATTTTGATAATGAAGTTCTTCTGGAATATTCAAATTTTGGAGTAGTTGTGAAGCCTCGCTTTCAGCTTCCCAGCCACCTAGCTCTGCAAATTCTCCCTCCAATTCTGCAGCACGCACACCATCTTCGTCTGAAAAATCAGCTTTCATATAAATAGCATCTTTTTCTTTCATGATATTATAAAGACGCTCATTTCCCATAATAACAACATCGATGGCTCTTTCTTCTTCATAGTCAAAATGATTTTGACGAAGAACAGATAGGCGCTCGTCTGGACCGAGTGAAATGTGACCTGTTGATGGTTCAATGTCCCCTGCTAATATTTTAAGAAAAGTTGATTTACCTGCACCATTGGCACCAATTAACCCATAAGTGTTCCCTGCTGTAAACTTGATATTAACATCATCAAATAATTTTCTATCACTGAAACGCAGTGACACATCTGAAACTGTAAGCAATTCTAATACCTCACCTTATTTATCTATGCTTCATTTTACATGAAAAGCCCCCTTTTTTCAACATAAAGGAGGCTTATTTTACATAGGTAACAAAATATCTTTTTCATCTAATTGATAACGCTTCGTTAAACTAAATCCTCTACCCATAACGTGCGTTGCTGGCATAACAACAATAAAAGCAGTTTCATCAATTTTTAAAATATGCCTTTCAAGTCTGGGAACTTCTTGAATAGAAACCGTCGTCATTAACATCGTATGACTTTTGCCTGTAAAGCCTCCTTTTACTGGAATTTCTGTCATACCGCGGTCAGCCTGATTAGCAATATATTTTTTTATCTCCTCAGTAGCTTTGGAAATAATCATAACATTCCGTGAAGATGATAAACCAGTTTGCATACTATTAACAACATAGCTAATGACAAAAAGAGCAAGAATTGAATACATGACAGTGTCTATATCAAAGGCAACAAGTCCCATAGCAACACTAAAACCATCAACAACGGCCATCGCCACAGCAAGGGGTAGTGGTGTGTATTTATGTAGAATTTGAGTGATAATTCCGGTTCCTCCCGTAGAAGAGTTTCCCCAGAAAACCAATCCCAAACCCAAGCCAACAACTACACCACCAAAAATGGCCGCTAATAAAGCATTATTAGTAATAGTCGGTAAATCTTCTGTAAACTTCACAAAAAACGAATAGATCCACGAACCGTAAATGGTCTTTAAGAAGCTTTCTCTTCCCAAAAATAGAAAACACAACAAAAGTAAGGGAACATTAGTAAACATGACAAAATTACCAGGATTCCATCCTAATAATTTTTGCAAACTGACAGCCAGCCCTACAACACCACCAGAAGCAATATTATTCGCTAAAAACATGCTATTAAAGCCAACAGCGGCAACAAAAGAGCCTAGCGTTACCAGACTAAAATCAATAACTCTCTTTTTCATTTTCCCCTCATTTCTTATAAAAACAAGATTTATTATGGCAAAGGAAGTCGATTTCGTCAAGTTATTTGTTAGTGCTTTCAAAGAAACTTGACAAAGATGAAAATTTATCATAAAATGAAGCCATATTCAGAAAGAGTAATTTCAAGATGTGTTCAGAAAACTAGCGGTTGCTGTGAGCTAGAGGCATCTTTTTATGAAATGGGCTGATGTTCCACGTGAAACAAACACATAAGTTTCAGGTTTAGCACCCCTTATCGTGCCTTAAAGATGACAAAAGTGTAAACCATGTGTAAACACACCTGTCAACTGAGGTGGTACCGCGTATTATTGACATTACGCCCTCACGTAAATCTACTACGTGGGGACTTTTTTATTTTTATCAATAGGAAATAGACATGAAAAATATCTATCAAAAATTAGACAAGCATCGTATCATTCAGACAAAACGATTACTACTTCGTCCAGTGACTCTGACAGATGCTAAAGCAATGTATTCCTATGCCTCTGACGAAGAAAACGTCCGCTGGACATTTCCTCCTAATCGCTCATTGGAGGAAACAGAGAATATCATCGCATCTATCTACCTAGCTTCACCACTTGGGCGTTGGGGAATTGAACTAACATCGTCAAATGAATTTATCGGAACGATTGATTTGATGAATATCAACGAAGAACTTGGGACTGCTACGGTTGGCTATACTCTGAATAAAAAATATTGGAATCAAGGTTATGCATCGGAGGTCTTGGTAGCAATTATCAAAATTTTCTTTGAACGTTTAGAAATGAATTGTCTCATTGCTGAGCATGTCAAAGAAAATCTAGCTTCTGGTCGGGTCATGCAAAAATCGGGCATGACTTTAATTGCTGAAGAACCTTATTCCAAAAAAGATTGGAAGAATCCTAATCTTTTCATGTCAGTCAAACGCTACGCCATTACTAAAGAACATTATTTTAAGGAGAAAAACAAATGACTAAACCAATTATCTTAACAGGAGATCGTCCAACAGGAAAACTGCACTTGGGACACTATGTAGGCAGCCTCAAAAATCGTGTCATTTTACAAAACGAGGGTAAATACGACATGTTCGTTTTCCTAGCAGATCAGCAGGCTTTGACTGATCATGCCAAGGAATCTGAAATCATTAAGGAATCTATTGGAAATGTTGCCTTGGATTATTTATCTGTGGGCCTTGATCCTACTAAATCTACCATTTTTATCCAAAGCCAAATTCCTGAATTAGCGGAATTGACCATGTATTATATGAATCTTGTTTCACTTGCTCGCCTTGAACGTAATCCCACTGTCAAGACAGAAATTGCTCAAAAAGGGTTTGGTGAATCTATTCCAACAGGCTTCCTAGTTTATCCAATTTCTCAAGCGGCAGACATTACAGCCTTCAAGGCTAATTTTGTACCAGTTGGAAACGATCAAAAACCTATGATTGAGCAAACACGTGAAATCGCACGTAGTTTCAATCATACATATAAATGCAATGTCTTGGTCGAACCTGAAGGAATTTATCCTGAAAATGAAGCTGCTGGACGCTTACCTGGGCTTGATGGTAATGCTAAAATGTCTAAATCGCTTGGCAATGGTATTTTCCTATCAGATGACGCAGATACAGTCCGTAAAAAAGTTATGAGCATGTACACTGACCCAAACCACATTCGTGTTGAAGATCCAGGACAACTTGAAGGAAATATGGTCTTCCACTACCTTGATATCTTTGGTCGCGAGGAAGATGCAGCTACTATTGCTGAGATGAAAGAACACTATCAGCGGGGAGGACTGGGAGATGTCAAAACTAAACGTTATCTCCTTGATATTCTTGAACGTGAATTGGCACCAATCCGCGAGCGTCGTTTAGAGTACGCTAAAGACATGGGAGAAGTTTTCAACATGCTGAAAAAAGGTAGTAAACACGCTCAATCAGTTGCAGCCCAAACGCTCTCAGAAGTGAAAGCAGCTATGGGAATTAACTATTTCTAAAATTCAAAACTAGAATGTTATGCCACATTCTAGTTTTTTTCAAAAAGCGAATGAATTTTCTGAAAAATCGTTTTTATATCTCCTAATCGTCAAATTAAGTTAGACTTTCGGTATAATTCAGGAAAACTTGATAAGGTGTTTAATACTTCAAAAACTTTTTTGGAATCCGTCTGTTTGGGAAGTCTATGTTGCCTCAATAGGCTGTTAAAGTATTCATTCAAACCTCGTTGTCTAGGACAATCTGGATTCACAAAGAAAATATCGATGTCATGTGTATTTAAAATGGACTTTCAGTTAGAAAATTCTTTCCCGCAATCAAAGGTTATCGACTTAAAGAGGTGGTTGGAAAATTGGGACAGCTACTGATTGATGGAAACTTCAATATCACTGGCTTTACGTCCATTTGTTTTCAGTATGATGATGCCTTTCTCTTGCCTTTCCAAGGTAAATCCTTCTTGTCAAACTCCCCACAATCATCTAGACGTTAGAGAGTCCTCATGGAACAAGGAATCCTATCAGGATAGGTTGCCTTTATCACATCCAGACTCCAATTTTGTTCCAAATGAGTTTGAATAAAGTCTTTTTCTGATGGTGTAAGACTTGTTTTAATCCGACTACAGCGTTTTCATTAGCTTTGTAGTAGTCGTAAGCAGAATGTCCCTCTTTGAGAAAGTTGACTACATTGTAGATGGTCTGCTTTGACCATCCCAGTGATACCACAATATCAATAAATTTCACGCCCTTTTGGTAGTAAATCTCTATCTTAATTTGCTCAGTTATGGTAAGTAATATGATGGTAGCCCATAGATTTCTCCCGTGTTCTGCTCAGTGTGGTTACTTACAGTTTACACGAGTTTGAACTCTATGAGTTTTTTGTTGCATTATATTTTACAATTTATTAATGGAAAAACACGAACGTCTCTCTAATAAAGGTGATAGCACTAAAAAATAATGTATAGGGAGTTGACAAATGATTTTAGCGTGATATTATAGTAACAATAAAAATAGACTGGGTGTTTTATCCCATCAAAACAATAGAAAAGAGGACTAACTAATGTCAAATTGGGACACTAAATTTTTGAAAAAAGGTTACACTTTTGACGATGTACTACTTATTCCAGCCGAAAGTCATGTACTTCCTAACGAAGTCAACATGCAGACAAAACTCGCTAAAAATTTGACATTAAACATTCCGATTATAACAGCTGCCATGGATACCGTTACTGATAGCAAGATGGCTATCGCCATTGCACGTGCTGGAGGACTGGGAGTTGTTCATAAAAACATGTCTATTCTTGAACAGGCTGAAGAAATTCGCAAGGTAAAACGTTCGGAAAACGGAGTTATTATTGATCCGTTCTTCTTGACACCTGAACAATCTGTTTCTGAGGCTGAAGAACTCATGCAACGTTACCGTATTAGCGGTGTCCCAATTGTTGAAACGCTTGAAAATCGTAAACTTGTTGGTATTATTACCAACCGTGATATGCGTTTTATCAGTGATTACCATACTCCAATTGCTGATCACATGACCAGCGAGGAATTGGTTACTGCTCCTGTCGGAACAGATCTCGAAACCGCTGAACGCATCCTACATGAACATCGTATTGAAAAATTACCGTTAGTTGATGAAAACGGACGTTTGTCTGGTCTAATCACTATCAAAGATATTGAAAAAGTGATTGAATTCCCTAACGCAGCTAAAGATGAATTTGGTCGTTTACTAGTAGCCGGGGCTGTTGGCGTTACTTCTGATACCTTTGAACGTGCTAAAGCTCTCTTTGATGCTGGTGCTGATGCTATCGTTATTGATACAGCACACGGTCACTCAGCTGGAGTTCTTCGTAAAATCGCTGAAATCCGCGCTACCTTCCCAGATAAAACTTTGATTGCTGGAAATATTGCTACTGCTGAGGGAGCTCGTGCTCTTTATGAAGCTGGGGTGGATGTTGTTAAAGTTGGTATCGGACCTGGTTCAATCTGTACAACACGTGTTGTTGCAGGGGTAGGTGTTCCACAAGTTACTGCCATTTATGATGCTGCTGGAGTTGCTCGTGAATATGGTAAAACAATCATCGCTGATGGTGGAATCAAGTATTCAGGTGATATTGTCAAAGCTCTTGCTGCTGGAGGTAATGCTGTTATGCTTGGATCCATGTTTGCAGGTACTGATGAAGCTCCCGGTGAGACTGAAATCTTCCAAGGGCGTAAATACAAATCCTATCGTGGTATGGGATCAATTGCGGCTATGAAGAAGGGATCAAGTGATCGTTACTTCCAAGGATCTGTCAATGAAGCCAACAAGCTTGTCCCAGAAGGAATTGAAGGGCGTGTCGCTTATAAAGGATCTGCCGCAGATATCGTCTTCCAAATGATTGGTGGAATCCGTTCAGGTATGGGATATTGTGGTGCTGGAACACTCGAAGAACTTCGTGATAATGCACAATTTGTTGAAATGTCTGGTGCTGGATTAAAAGAGAGCCATCCACATGATGTTCAAATCACAAATGAAGCTCCAAATTACTCTGTTCACTAATTATAAAAAAGGCTGAGGCAGTTGCCTCAGTTTTTGTTTACACAACTGTAAACTTATATTGTCATCGTTGTAATTGTCAGTTGACAATATAAAAGATCAGCATCTTTATGCCAATCTTTTATTTCATTATCTTAAAGATGAGCTACAGGTATGATATTGGGAAGAAATCAATCGTTGGAGGTTGTTCTTTCATCTGTAAGAATATCTCCTTGCTCTATCACAAAAATATTAAGATTATCTGGTAATTGTGATAAATGGTCTAAGCTTGTGGTCGTAATAAAGGTTTGAACATGCTCCTTAATTCCCTCCAAAAGCTTTGTTTGCCTGTAATTATCTAACTCACTCATGACATCATCAAGTAGCAAAATTGGATAGTCTCCTGTAACTGATTTAATGAGTTCTATTTCAGCTAATTTCAAAGATAGGATAAGACTACGATGTTGTCCTTGACTACCAAAATCAGCATTCACATTATTGATGAAAAATTCTAAATCATCTCTATGAGGACCTACTCCTGTATTCTTCTTAAGAATATCACGTCGATGGTTTCTTCTTAATTGTTGTAAAAATTCCTTCCGAATATCTTGCCGGTCTAAGAAAGTCACTGAAGAGAGGTATTTTATTGTCAAGTGCTCTAACCCATTAGAAATACTAGCATGGTGCTTATCTGCTTCTTTTTCCAACTGAATAATAAAATCTAAACGATGTTCCATGACACGGCTACCATAATCTGATAATTGGTCATCTAGTACCGCTAGAAAATCACTGTCAACCTTCTCGGCTGTTTTAAGATAAGTATTACGCTGCTTTAATACATGATTATAATTAGATAAATCAGATAAATAAAGAGGTTTAATCTGTCCCAAGTCAATATCAAGAAATTTACGACGTAAACTCGGAGCTCCTTTTATCAATTGTAGATCTTCGGGTGCAAAAAGAACAACCGTCATGGTACCAATATAATCCGATAGTTTTGCCTGTTTCAGATGGTTTATTTCAGTAACACGCCCTTTTTCTGATAAAGAAATACTGAGATCAACATTTCCACTTGCCCGTGACAACTTTCCAGAAATTGTGAGATTATTTTCAGAAAAATGAATTAAATCTCTATCCGAACGTGTTCTATGACTTCTTGTTAGCGATAAAAAATAGATAGACTCTAAAAAATTGGTCTTCCCTTGAGCATTTTTTCCAATAAAGATATTTAATCCTGGAGAAAAAGTTGCTGAAATATTCTTATAGTTTCGATAATTGTTTAATCTTATTTCCTTAATCCACATGCTTAGATTCCTGGAAAGCGAACAGGCTTACATTTAGTTTTGTTTTTCTGTTTTGACAACGGAATTTTGGGGCGCTTCGCTTTTTGTTTCTTCTTATTCTCATGATTCATCTGCTTAACAATTTTAGCAATGCGTTCTTTTTCAGCTAGTTTTTCTGAATGCTCTAACTTTTCTGATTCAGTAGGCTCCATAATCCTGATGTCAATATTGTGTTCGGGTAATGTAATAACATCTCCAATACGAATCTTCTTTCCACGACGAGTCTCAACTTCTCCGTTAAAGAGAACTGTGGTCTCTAATAAAAAACTCTTAATTGCTCCACCACTTTGAATAATTCCTTGTTCCTTTAAAAGAGCCTGCAAAGTAATGTAATCATCAAACAGTTTAAATTCCATCATATCTCTCCATTTTTTGTTTCAAGTAATTATACCATATTCGTGGTATAATTAGAGAATTAAGTCTTTAATAAAGGAAAAATCATGAAAATTGCTCAAGGTGTCAACCTTCATTTAATAAAAACGAAACAGTTTAAAACCAACCACATTACTTTTCGCTTTTCAGGTGATTTAACAAAAAGAACAATTGCCAAACGAGTTCTAGCTGCTCAAATGCTTGCAACTGTAAATGCTAGTTATCCTACCGCAAGGCTGTTTCGCCAAAGACTCGCTGCACTTTACGGAGCAAATTTGTCAACTAAAGTGTCAACCAAAGGACTTGTTCATATTGTTGATATTGACATTAGTTTTATTCGTGATGAATTTACTTTTAATGGAGAAGAGATACTTCAAAACATTATTATATTTCTAAAAGAATGTTTATTTTCACCACTTGCAGCCACCGCTCAATACCAACCAAAGATCTTTGATCTTGAGAAAAAAAATCTGATCAATTATCTTGAAGTTGATAAAGAAGATAGTTTTTACAGTAGCCACCTAGCCCTTAAAACATTATTTTTTGACAATCCAAGTTTACAGGTTTCGAAATATGGACAAGTTGATTTAGTTCAAGCTGAGAATTCCTATACTGCTTATCAGGAATTTCAACACATGTTAAACCAAGATCAGATTGATATTTTTGTTCTTGGTGATTTTGATGATTATAAAGTTGTTCGTCTGATTCATCAATTTCCTTTTGAGAACCGCTTGAAACCATTGAATTTTATTTACCAACAAGACTACAAGAATATCATCACTGAAGTTATTGAAAAACGTTCAGTCAATCAGTCAGTCCTTCAGTTGGCTTACCACAACCCAATTTCTTATCATGATGAAGATTATTTTGCACTTCTTGTCTTTAATGGTTTATTTGGTAACTTTCCTCATTCAAAACTATTTACTGAAATCAGGGAAAAAGAGGGCTTAGCTTACACGATTAACAGTCAAATCAATAGTTTAACGGGTTTACTCAATGTTTACGCTGGTATTGACAAAAAGAATCGAGATAAAACTTTAAAACTCATCAATAAGCAATTATCAGATATTAAATTGGGACGATTTTCAAGTACACTCGTTAAGCAAACAAAGAAAATGCTGATTACAAATAGGCAAGCAATATTGGATTCTCCCAAAGCTACTATTGAAAAAGTTTATAACAGTAAGTACTTAAAAGAAAACCCTGATATTGACAACTGGGTAAATCATATTAACCAAGTTAGTAAAGAGGATATTATAAGAGTAGCTGGTAAAATTAAATTGCAGGTTTTTTATTTCTTAGAAGGAGAGTAAGTGATGAGACTGACAGAAGACAACTTCAGTACAATAGAAGAGCATTTTTTCTCTATAACTCTAGAAAATGGATTAAAAGTTATCCTCGTTCCGAAGCAAAATTTTAGAGAAACTGTCTGTATGTTGACAGTTGGTTTCGGTTCCCTTGACAACTCATTTACAACAGAAACAGGGGAAATTTTTTCTTATCCTGAGGGTGTTGCTCACTTTTTAGAACACAAAGTTTTTGAAATGGAAAATAATAAAGATGCTGCTATCCAATTCACAAATCTTGGAGCAGATCTGAATGCCTTTACTAGCTTTGATCGTACAGCTTATTTCTTTTCATCAACAAGTGATTTTGATGAGGCTCTTAGTTTACTACAGACATTTGTGGTATCACCACATTTTACCTATGACTCGGTTGAAAAAGAAAAAGATATTATTAGGCAAGAAATTGATATGTATCAAGACGATCCCGAATATCAGCTCTATCAGGGAATTCTTGAAAATCTATATCCAGAAACTGTTCTCGCCAAAGATATTGCCGGAAATAAAGATAGTATTAATCGTATTACGCTAAGAGATTTAAAGGAGAATCACCATTTCTTTTATCACCCCAAAAATATGACACTTCTAATTGTTGGTGACATCAATAAAGATGAGATTATTCAAAAAATCATTAAAGATCAAGAAAAACTGTCTTTTCCTAATTTCCAACTTCCTATTAGAAATCAGATTGTCCATAACCCTGTCATTAAAACGAGAACTGTCCAAATGGATGTCGCTTTACCAAAATTAGCGGTTGCTTACCGTGGTAGACATTTTAAAACTAAGCAATCACTTTTAAAGCAAAAAATTGCACTTCGTTTACTGCTTGCCATGCTGCTTGGCTGGACTTCAAATAGCTACCAAGATTGGTATGATGCTGGCCAAATTGATGATTCTTTTGATATTGAAATCGAAGTGAATTCAGATTTTCAATTTATTATTTTAAGTTCAGATACTTTTGAACCAATTGCATTATCAAATAAAATCCGACAACTAATAAAAAGACGCAACAAAATCGAAGATATTTCTGAAGAACATCTTCAGCTTATAAAAAAAGAAATGTACGGTGATTTCATTAAAAGTTTAGATAGTACAGAACATCTTGCTAATCAATTTATGTCTTATTTAACTGAAAAGGAATCTTATTTTGATATTCCTGATATTTTAAGACAGCTAACCTTTACTGAGGTAATAGAAATCGGGAATGCTTTTTTTGACGCAGCTGAAGTTACTGATTTTACAATTGTTCCAAAATAATCGAAAAATTCCCACATTTTTGTTATAATAGAGTTGATTATATAAAAAAGGAAGAGTCATGAGTGAAATAAATATGGGTGATCTCCTGAGGGAGGCACGGGTCCAGAAAAAATTAAGTTTAGAAGATATTGAGAAACAAACAAAAATTCCACAACACTACTTACTTGCTATGGAATTAGATCAATTTAATATTCTTCCACAGGAAAAATTGGATCCTTATTTGAAAGACTATACTGCTGCTGTTGGTCTAAATCTTGCCGATTTAATGACCTCGCAGCAAGAACCAGAAGAAAAACTAAATACACAAGAAGAGAAGATTGACACTGTTATTTTACCAAAAACTCATGAGTTTGAAATACCGGAAAAAGATGAATCAATAAGGACTTTGGAAATATCTCCAAGTACTTCTCCGATAACTTCAACTCGAAGTAGCCGATATCGCACAAAAGAATCTAGACCATCTTATCTTCCTATTATTTCCCTTTGCTTTGCAACATTAGCTGTCCTATCTTTTGTTTTTTATACTGTCTGGCAACAGACCAAGCAAAGTAACCAGACAAAAACTTCAGATTACTCTGTTGTAAGCAGTACATCTAGTCAAGTTTCAGAAGAATCATCAAGTACTTCTGAAACACCTATTTCAAGCAGCGAAAATCAAACAACGCTTACTACAACAGGTAGCGGAGATAGTCTATCAGTCAACGTGGAAAATGCTAATAATGATGTTGAGATTTCAATTAGCCTTGCTGGAGCTGAAAGTAGCTGGGTATCAGTGACAAATTCAGAAGCTGGCGATGGGGGTACCTTGTTGACCTCAAATGATAACAACTTAACAACTAAACTTCTCTCAGGAACAACTTCATCTGTAATAACTTTGGGAGTAACTGCTGGTGTCACTGTCACAATCAATGGTCAAGCTGTTGATTTATCAAATTTGGCATCAACTTCTGTCAGCTACATAACGCTTAATATCAAGTAGGAGATAATTATGATGATTGATTTTAAGAAAAAAGAAAATATTCCAAATTTACTTACACTGGCTAGAATTATTATGATTCCTTTATTCATTCTGATTCTTTGTTTTTGGAAAAGTCAGGCTGGCCACATTTTTGCTGCTATTATCTTTGCCATTGCTAGTATTACGGATTACTTAGATGGCTATCTAGCCCGTAAATGGAAAGTAGTGACAAATTTTGGTAAATTTGCAGATCCTCTAGCCGACAAAATGTTAGTAATGACTGCTTTTATCATGTTGGTTGAGTTGGGAATGGTACCTGCTTGGATTTCAGCTATTATTATCTGCCGTGAACTAGCAGTAACAGGACTTCGTCTCCTTTTAGTTGAAAACGGCGGTACCGTCTTGGCTGCAGCTATGCCTGGAAAAATCAAAACATTTACACAAATGTTTTCCATTATCTTTTTGCTGTTCCATTGGACAAGTTTTGGAACTTTCTTGCTCTATATAGCCTTAATTTTTACAATCTATTCTGGATATGATTATTTCAAAGGAGCAGGATTTCTCTTTAAGGATACCTTCAAATAATGGCAAATAGTATTGATATTAAAGATCTAAAATTCAAATATGACAAAGAACAAGAAGGTTACACGCTTAATGGTGTTTCGTTTCACGTGAAACAAGGTGAGTGGCTGTCTATTATTGGGCATAATGGTTCTGGAAAATCAACCACTGTACGCCTAATAGATGGGCTTTTAAAGGCTGAATCTGGTCAGATTTTTATTGAAGGCCAAGAGTTAACAGAAGAAAATGTCTGGGATATTCGCCACAAGATTGGTATGGTTTTTCAAAACCCTGACAATCAGTTTGTTGGGGCCACGGTTGAAGACGATGTTGCTTTTGGGCTTGAAAATAAAGGACTACCTTTAGAAGAGATGCGCAAGCGAGTCAAAGATGCCCTTGATCTTGTTGGGATGTCAAAATTTGCGAATCGAGAACCAGCACGTTTATCTGGAGGTCAAAAACAGCGCGTAGCCATCGCTGGAGCTGTTGCCCTGCGTCCTCGTATTATCATCTTAGATGAGTCAACCAGCATGTTAGACCCTGAAGGCAGACTTGAGCTTATTAAGACCATGAAAAATATACGAGAGCAATACGGAATAACAGTCATTTCAATTACACATGATTTGGACGAGATTGCACTAAGTGACCGTGTCTTAGTAATGAAGGAGGGGAGAGTTGAATCAAGTTCAACACCGCGAGAATTATTTGCTCGTGGCAAAGATTTACTGACGCTCGGTCTGGATATCCCATTTACTGCTAATCTCATTGAAGAACTAAGGACTCAAGGAATACAAATAAAAGACGATTATCTCACAGAAAAGGAATTGGAAGAACAGTTATGGGAATTACTCTCCAAAACGTAGACTATACTTATCAAGAAGGGACGCCATTTGAAGGACGTGCTCTTTTTGATATCAATTTGGCAATAACAGACGGCTCCTACACTGCCTTCATTGGTCACACAGGTTCTGGAAAATCAACCATCATGCAACTTTTAAATGGTCTCAATGTACCAACAAAAGGAACAGTATTTGTTGATGATATTGCCATAACATCAGTCTCAAAAAATAAAGACATCAAATCTGTCCGTCAAAAAGTTGGACTCGTTTTTCAATTTCCTGAAAGCCAGCTTTTTGAGGAAACAGTTTTAAAAGATGTTGCCTTTGGTCCGCAAAATTTTGGTGCGAGCAAGAGTGATGCAGAAAATTTAGCTCGTCAAAAATTAGCTTTGGTAGGTATTACAGAGGACTTGTTCCATAAAAATCCTTTTGAACTCTCTGGTGGTCAGATGCGCCGTGTAGCTATTGCAGGTATCCTTGCCATGGAACCAAATATTTTGGTCTTAGATGAACCCACTGCAGGATTGGATCCTAAAGGACGCCGTGAACTCATGACACTTTTTAAAACTTTGCATCAAGAAGGCATGACAATTGTTCTAGTAACGCACTTAATGGATGATGTTGCTAACTATGCTGATGCAGTCAATGTTCTGGAAGCTGGAAAACTTGTTATGTCCGGAAAGCCAGCTGACATTTTTCAACAAGTTGACTTTCTGGAAAGCAAACAACTCGGAGTGCCAAAAATTACAAAATTTGCCCATAATCTTGTTAAACGTGGCCTAGATATTAATCCTCTGCCTATTACTATTGAAGAATTTTCGGAGGCCTTGAAGCATGGATAAACTCATACTGGGACGCTATATTCCTGGAAACTCGCTCATTCATAGATTGGATCCTCGCAGCAAGATTATTGCAATGATTTTGTACATTATCATTGTTTTTTGGGCTAACAATTTCATTACCAATCTTATTATGTTAACCTTCACACTTGTTGTTATCTTCTTATCACAAGTTAAATTAAATTTCTTCTTCAATGGTATTAAACCCATGGTGGGGATTATTCTTTTTACAACAATTTTTCAAATGTTCTTTACACAAGGAGGGGAGGTTTTTCTCAGTCTTTGGATCATCAAAATTACAAGCTATGGTCTTAGCCAAGCTGCCTTGATTTTTATGCGCTTCTTACTGATTATATTGTTTTCTACCCTACTAACTTTAACAACAACTCCCCTAAGCTTAGCTGATGCTGTAGAATCCCTTTTAAAGCCTCTGGAAAGACTAAAAGTTCCAGCGCATGAAATTGGCCTGATGCTCTCTCTCAGTCTTCGTTTTGTCCCAACATTGATGGATGACACTACCCGTATTATGAATGCTCAGCGAGCGCGTGGAGTTGACTTTGGAGAAGGAAATTTAATTCAAAAGGTAAAATCTATCATTCCAATTCTCATCCCTTTATTTGCATCTAGTTTCAAACGAGCCGATGCCTTAGCAATTGCCATGGAGGCTCGTGGTTATCAAGGAGGGGATGGTCGAACAAAATACCGACTATTAAAATGGACTACTAAAGACAGCCTGACCATTTTAGTCATTATTAGTCTAGGAATCTTTCTTTTTTTCTTAAAGAATGCTTAAAACGCCTCTTTGTGGGCGTTTTCTTTATCTGCTATCAATCTCTTTGTAATAATTTTAATCTTAAACAAAAACTAGAGTAATAAAAAGAAGGTATGATAAGATATACATTTTTAAAAGAAAGAGGCTTCTTATGCTTAAACAAACACAAAAATTTAAAATTGGAGTTGCTGGACTTGTAGTCTTATCTTTCCTAATGCTCCCTACACTAATAAACGCTGACTCTTATACTGTAAAATCAGGTGATACTCTTTCAGCAATTGCAAAACAATATAATACAAGTGTTGAAGAAATTGCTAACAGTAACCAAATTAGCAACATCAACTTGATCAGTGTGGGACAAGTATTGGAAATCAATTCTTCAACAGCTGAAACAATAGATACTAACAGTACTACTGCTAGTACAGAAACAACCTACATTTCTTCATTGAGTGCAGCTGATGCAGCAGCTAAAGAAGTAATCGCTCAACGCGAATCAAGTGGTAGCTATACCGCTCAAAATGGTCAATACTATGGTCGCTATCAATTATCCCTTTCATATTTAAATGGAGATCTATCTCCTGAAAACCAAGAAAAAGTTGCTGACTCATACGTTGCAGGACGTTATGGTTCATGGTCTGCTGCCCTTGCTTTCTGGAATGCTAATGGTTGGTATTAAGAGGAGAAAGTCTGATATTTTCAGGCTTTTTTCGTTTGTTTTCGAAATTTTTCATTGGTTTACACAAACTGTCAATATATTTACAAAAGAGCTTTAAATTTCAATTTTGTTGTAATAATTTTAACAAAAGAAACATCTTTAAGTAATAAAAAAAAGTTATGATGTAAACTGTAGAATAATGTGAGGTAATCTATGAACTACAGCAGAATTGCAAAATCTCGTCGTCGAAAACAAATTATTACAAGTTTGCTTAGCTTGACATTAGTGTCAAGTATCATCGCATTAGTTTTTGTTTTTTCAACTACAAACGTCAACACTGAATCTGTTGCAACTAAAGAAAATACTATATCCTCTTCAAAGGAACTAAAAACTGCTTCATCTGTATCTTCTTCAACTGAACCAAGTACCGCTGTCATCGAAAGTACCACTTCACCAGAAACAACCGAAATATCTGTTGATGCGGTGACTGTTGTTGAAAGTTCTCCAGTGGTTGAAGAAGAACAAGCTTACACAACATATGCTAGTACAGATAATTACTCCTATGTAGAAGCAAATACTCCTGTTACCACATCTTACACCCCCACATCTCAAGTAAATACTACTTTAAGTAATGGAAATACTGCTGGTCAAATCGGTTCCGAAGCTGCAGCGCAGATGGCTGCAGCAACCGGAGTTCCACAATCTACGTGGGAACATATTATTGCACGTGAATCCAACGGTAACCCAAATGTTTCAAATGCTTCTGGTGCATCAGGGCTATTCCAAACAATGCCAGGATGGGGCTCCACAGCAACCGTTCAAGATCAGGTAAATTCTGCTATTAATGCTTATAAAGCACAAGGGCTATCAGCCTGGGGATACTGAGTTAAAATAGCTAGAACTTGCTGAACCTATCATACTAAAAAAGTCATCATTTGATGGCTTTTTATGATACTGTATTTAAAATTAATTTTAGATGCTGATTTTTATTCTAGTCTATATAGCTATTCCATAAATACATTTCTATGTCAACTCACTGCATTATGTGTTATAAATTTTATTTTTTATGATGAATTTGAAAAATTATCTCTAAATTTTTACCGGAAGGTTCCTTAACAATTTTTACGATATTCAAATACCGCTCATTAAAAGATGTTTACAAGCTATCAAATATAAGTGTCATTGAGCGCTTCTTGTCTGATATAGTCAACTAGCTTATCTTTTATTACTTCGTTCACTCGCCTTGACGTACTCCAGTAAAGTCTGCAGCTCGTTGCCTAGTTCTAAAAGCAAACTAAAAGGCTATATAACTTGAATTAGAGCATCACATTTTTTATCTTAAAAATATATGTCAAAATAACAATTTTGGGAACTAAAACTAAATAAAGCTGAGTGAAAAGTTTTTTAAAAACATTCTAGTGTTTTTAAAACGTCCTGAGGTTGATGGCAAATATAATTGGCTCCAACTTTCTGTAAATCATATTGTAAACCAAATCCCCAAGTTACTCCAAGTGTTTTTATTCCTACCTTTTTACCACCAATGATATCAAACCTTGTATCTCCAATAATAATAGCATCTGTTTGAGAAATTTGTTGTTCAGCTAAACAAGCAGAAATAACATCAGCCTTGTGAAATCGACCTGTAAGAGAACCATAGATTGCTTTAAAATAGTCAATAATTTCCAGTTCTTGTAACATCAAGACAGCCATTGGCTCATATTTACTGGTCGTGACAAAAAGTTGATAACCTGCAGAATCTAGTTTTTCTAATAGTGGGATAATTCCTGAAAAGAGAGTAACTTGATGGACACCTTTGCTATTGTAGTAAGTTCTAAAGATAGAAATAGCTCTGTCTAACTCAGATTGGTCCTGAAAGTAGTGACCAAAGGTAACTTCTAAGGGAGGACCAATAAAGGTTGACAATTCCTTATCAGAGGGTATAGATAGTTGTAACTTTTCAAAAGTATAGCGGAATGCAGATAAGATACCTTGACTGGAATCAACCAAGGTTCCGTCAAGGTCAAATAGAATAGATTTCATTAGATTCTCCTGTAAAGATGTTGTCAAGATAAATAGATAGGCATCTTTCTTTATCGAATATCATTCTAATGATAAAAGGAAATAGACGCTTCAGTTTTTGAAAATCAGATAAACCAAATTGAGGATAAAAATAATTTACAATTGTTGAAATAGCTGTTCCATGCGAACTGATAATTATCTGCTCTCCTGGCCTTTCTTTTAATAGACACTTTAAAGCATGAATAGTTCTTTCTTGAACTTCTTCCAAAGATTCACCACTTGGCAATTTAAACGAGAAATCCTGCCATTGTTTCTGCACAAAATTTTGGAAATCTTCAATCCAATTGCTACTAATTTTTCTTTCTCTAAAAGCATCCCTTTTAATGATACTCACTTGATGAAACTCAGCTGTGGCTTTAATTGTTTCAATAGCTCTTCTATAGGGGCTTGAATAAATCACATGAATATTTTGTTTAGAAAAATAGTTTAATAACAATTGACAATCTTGTAAACCTTTTGGTGTTAATTCTCGATCCATATCATTATGGTTGTAAAAATTGGGTTCGGCATGTCTCACAAGATAGACTGTTGTAATCATTTCCCAAAAATCTCCTTACTCAATTGCTTTCCAGTTGGAGTTGCTGCCAGTCCCCCTTCTGCAGTTTCACGGAAAGCTGTTGGCAGACTTGAACCAACTTGATACATTGCATCAATAACTTCATCCGTTGGAATTTGAGATTTGATACCTGCTAATGCCATATCAGCGGCAACAAGGGCAAAGCTAGCTCCTAATGCATTACGCTTAACACAAGGCACTTCGACCAATCCAGCCACGGGATCACAGATTAGTCCCAGCATATTCTTAATAACAAAGGCTACAGCTTGACTGGCTTGAAAAGCCGTTCCTCCGGCTGCCTTTACGAGAGCTGCAGCAGACATAGCAGCTGCCGATCCTACTTCTGCTTGACAACCTCCTTCTGCACCAGAAATGGATGCATTATTTCCTATGACAAGTCCAAAGGCACCAGCTGTAAAGAGAAAGTCAAGCTGTTCCTTTTCAGATAGTTCTAGTTTTTCAATAGCAGTTGACAGAACTGCAGGTAAGCAACCAGCACTACCTGCAGTGGGGGTTGCACAAACTAGTCCCATTTTAGCATTCAGTTCATTGACAGCCATGGCGTTACGAACTGCTGTTAAAACACTCTTTTCAGATAAGGTTTTTCCGTTTGTCATATAGTGATTTAATTTTAAGGCATCTCCTCCTGTTAACCCGCTAATAGATTTTCCAGTTGTCAATCCGTTGACAACTGAACTTTTCATAATTTCTAAATTTCGTTTCATGATTGAAATAATTTCTTGACGACTTCGACCAGATAGTTCGATTTCAGTTTCAATCATAAGTTCAGCAATATTACCTGAAAATTTTTCATCTGCTTGATTAACAAGCTCCCTAATACTATAAAACATAAGCTTCCTTTCTAGTCAAAAAAATTGACATTATGGAGATGAGGAATGGCCTGTATACGTTTGACAGCATCTTGACAGTCCCGTGAATCTACTTCAATAATCATAATAGCTTTTTCACCCGCCTTCTCACGTGTAACATTCATTTGAGCAATATTAATGTTATAATCTGATAAAATATCCGTTACTCTGGCAATCATACCAGGAATGTCTTGATGAACAATAATTAATGTTGGGGTATTCATTTTTAAAGAAACAGAGAAACCATTCAACTCTGTAACTTCTATATTACCTCCACCAATTGACACCCCTGTAATACTCATGTCCTTACTGCCTTTTTTAACAGTAATTTTTGCAGTATTGGGGTGAGGAGCATTGCTATCTTTGAGGATATTCCAATATAATTTAATTCCCTTTCGATGAGCAATTTCTAGAGAATTTTTAATCTCAGGATCATCTGTATCCATTCCTAATATTCCCGCGACTAATGCTTTATCTGTCCCATGTCCTTGATAAGTTTTAGCAAAAGAATTGTAAAGTTGAAAAGTAACTTCTTCTGGAATCTCTCCAAAAATAGAATTGACAATTTTTCCAATTCTAACCGCTCCAGCAGTATGACTAGAAGACGGTCCAATCATGACTGGTCCAATAATATCAAAGACAGATTGAAATTTTAAATGTTTCATGACTTTCTCCTGCAAGTGGATTTCTGCTTTCCTATTATAACAAAGAAAACGTGATCAGAGGGAGAATTTATTATTTAAAATCAATTTCATGTTATAATAGATGAGCACCTCGGTGCATTCAAAATCGACCTTCAAATCGATTTTTGAAAAACTAGGCCCTTCAAGCCTATGTTCTAAAAATATCTTGATGGGAGGATTATCATGACAGATAATTCAAAAACACGTGTTGTTGTCGGTATGAGTGGCGGCGTTGATTCGTCTGTAACAGCTCTCCTTTTGAAAGAGCAAGGTTACGACGTTATTGGTGTCTTTATGAAAAACTGGGACGACACAGATGAATTCGGTGTTTGTACAGCAACCGAAGATTATAAAGATGTGGCAGCTGTAGCTGATCAAATTGGAATTCCTTACTACTCTGTAAACTTTGAAAAAGAATATTGGGATCGCGTTTTCGAATATTTCCTAGCGGAATATCGGGCAGGACGCACACCCAATCCAGACGTTATGTGTAACAAGGAAATCAAGTTTAAAGCCTTTCTTGACTATGCCATGACACTCGGAGCTGACTATGTAGCAACTGGACATTATGCGCAAATCTCTCGTGACGAAGATGGCACAGTTCATATGTTACGTGGTGCAGATAATAACAAAGATCAAACTTACTTCTTGAGCCAACTATCTCAAGAACAGCTGCAGAAAACAATGTTCCCTTTGGGGCATTTGCAAAAATCTGAAGTTCGTGAAATTGCTGAGAAAGCTGGTTTAGCAACGGCTAAAAAGAAAGATTCAACTGGAATTTGTTTTATCGGTGAAAAAAACTTTAAAGAGTTTCTCAGTCAGTATCTACCTGCTCAAAAAGGTCGTATGATGACGGTTGATGGTCGTGATATGGGAGAACATGCAGGCTTGATGTATTACACCATTGGACAACGTGGAGGGCTTGGTATCGGTGGACAAATCGGTGGGGACAATACTCCGTGGTTTGTTGTCGGAAAAGACCTATCCCAAAATATTCTCTATGTCGGCCAAGGTTTCTATCATGAGTCCTTGATGTCAACTTCTTTACAGTCTAGTCAAGTCCACTTTACACGTGATATACCTGAAGAATTCACGCTTGAATGTACAGCTAAGTTTCGTTATCGTCAACCAGATAGTCAAGTGACTGTCAAGGTAAAAGGTGACAAGGCAGAGGTTATCTTTGCAGAGCCACAACGGGCTATCACACCAGGACAAGCCGTTGTTTTCTACGACGGTCAAGAGTGTCTGGGTGGTGGCATGATCGACATGGCCTATAAAGATGGAGAGGCTTGTCAGTATATTTAATCAAAAATAAAAGCTTAGCACCCTCGTGCTGAGCTTTTTATCTTATCCCCAGAAAGCATCTTCGGCTTTTTGGTCGGCTGAGAAGAGCCAAACTTCCTTGATTTTGCCCTCTTCCATACGGAAAAGATCGATACCATTCATGTTTAGTTCTTCACCATCTGTTCTAGTACCGAGGAATGTTACGTTAGCGGCAACAAGAGTATCATTATCGGATACCCAGTTTGTCACTACTTTGAATGTTCCATTTGTTTTTTCAGCGAAAGTTGCTAGATGTGCTCCGAGTACTTCCTTACCAATTTTAGCACCAGATGTTGAATGATTTCCGGGTTGATGCCAGATAATGTCGTCTGCCATTGTTTCAAAAAGAGCTGCAAAATCACCAGCGATGAGAGCATTGTTATAGGCATTAAAAATTTCCAAGTTTGTTGACATTTGATGTCCTCCAATTTTTTTGATATAGTACAATTATAGCTGAAGCATTCCAATATGCAAGTAGGTACTTTTGCATTGGTTGGTATCAAAAGTGATACTATTGTGATAAATAAAGGAGAATTTTTTTGAAAAAAGTTAGTGAATATGGTATTTGCCCTTTTGCAACAACACAAAAAGTCTTGACTGGTAAGTGGGGATTGGTTATTATCTACCAACTCAGTACAGGAACGAAACGCTTCAATGAATTACAGCGACTGATTCCAGGTATTACTCAAACCATGTTAACAAGGCACCTTAGACAATTGGAGGAGGATCGCATTATTAGTCGCACGGTCTATGCAGAAGTCCCCCCTCGTGTAGAGTACAGCTTGACTGAAATGGGTGAAAAATTTCGTTCGGTGCTGGATGCTGTTGAGGTTTGGGGCTTAGAATATATTGAAACGTTAACGTAACACCAGATTTGAAATTCTACAAATCTTTTGATAGAATAAGAGTAACAATTATCATGATGGTCAAAGCTCATGGGAATTGTAGGCTTTTTTGTCCTGCAATTTTCGAGAGTTTTGGCTATTTTTTGCGATTGGGGAGAGAAGATGACCTTTTTGATATTACAAAAATTTCAGAATCAGAACTGAGTCAGTTTCCTAATCTAAAAACGATTGATGGAACAGTGTTATTGATGACAGATGATGTAAAACTGTTCTTGAAATCGAAAGGTCTTAGATTTTTGATTAAGGAGTAGCTTGTCAATCTAATTGACAGATGTGTAAAGGAGGGGAAAATGCGTGTTGTAGTTATTCAAGCTAGTACAAGAACTGAGATCAACCAGCTCTTGTTTGACACAGTTTGTGAGGTAGTGGACGGACACCATGATGTTGTTAATCTAGGCGTGTTTCCAGAAGAAATAGAAAACTACACCTATGTGGAAGTAGCTGTTATGATTAGTCTGTTGATTGAAACAAATGCAGCTGATTTTATTGTAACGGGGTGTTCTTCTGGACAAGGAATGATGATGGCTTGCAATAGTTTGCCAGGTTTACGTTGTGGCTTTGTGCAAACACCTCAGGATGCCTATCTATTTGGTCGGATTAACAACGGCAATGTGGTTTCTTTACCACTAGGCTTAAATTTTGGTTGGTCTGGTGAATTAAATTTGCAATATACCTTAAACGAACTTTTTCATGGGGAATTTAATATTGGCTATCCACCAGAAGCAGCTGACCGAAAACGTCAAGAAGTTCAGCTTTTTTTAGAGCTAAATAAACTAACTAAAAAAAGTTTCTTAGATATTATTGATGTTTTAGACTCAAGATTGCTTTCTAAAGTTTTGGAAAGAAAAAATTTTACCGATTATTTATTTAAATATGGGAATAATCAAGCACTATTAACTCGATTACACACTTTTAAGAATTGACTTTTAGGTTGAATTTGATAAAATAAACGTAACAATAAACATGATGGTCAAAGCTCATGGGAGTTGTAGGTCTTTTCGGCGTACAATTTTCGAGGGTTTTGGCTGTTTTTGTGTATTAAAAGGAGGTACTCTGTTGCGAAAAAATCATACATGGAACATTTGCAGTGTCTATCGCAATAAACTTAATCAAGAGTATAGTATATATGTTCTTTTTAAAATGATTTCAATAGAGTGTAACCTAAGTTTTACTCGGATTATGTTATTCTGGGGACTGATTGATATCTATTCAGATAAGGAGAAATAATGACACGAGAATTTGCTGAAAATTATGATGTAATTGTTGTTGGAGCTGGGCATGCTGGTGTTGAAGCTAGTCTAGCTGCCAGCCGTATGGGTTGTAAAACTTTACTAGTAACCATTAATCTTGAAATGTTAGCTTTCATGCCCTGCAATCCATCTATTGGAGGATCTGCAAAAGGAATTGTCGTTCGTGAAATTGATGCCTTGGGCGGTGAGATGGGACGCAATATTGATAAAACCTATATTCAAATGAAAATGCTTAATACTGGTAAAGGTCCTGCGGTTCGAGCGCTTCGGGCACAAGCTGATAAAGCACTCTATGCCCGCACTATGAAACATACCGTTGAACAACAGGAAAACTTAACACTCCGCCAGTCCATGATTGAAGAAATTTTGGTTGAAGATGGAAAGGTAGTCGGTGTCCGTACAGCTACGAATCAAAATTTCTCGGCTAAGGCTGTCGTTGTAACGACTGGAACCGCACTTCGCGGCGAAATTATCCTTGGTGAACTCAAATATTCCTCTGGTCCCAATAATAGTCTAGCTTCCATTGGATTAGCTGACAACTTGAAAGAATTAGGCTTAGAAATTGGCCGTTTCAAAACAGGAACACCTCCACGAATCAAAGCCTCCTCTATCAATTATGAAGCTACCGAAATTCAGCCTGGTGATGAAAAACCAAATCATTTTTCGTTTATGTCAAATGACCAAGACTACCTCAAGAATCAAATTCCTTGCTGGCTGACCTATACCAATCAAACTAGCCACGATATTATCAATAAAAATCTCTACCGAGCACCAATGTTTTCAGGAATTGTCAAAGGTGTTGGTCCTCGATATTGTCCATCCATTGAAGATAAAATTGTGCGCTTTTCAGATAAAGAACGACACCAACTTTTCCTCGAACCAGAAGGACGTGAAACCGAAGAAATTTACATTCAAGGTTTGTCAACTAGTTTACCAGAAGACGTTCAAAAAGATTTAATTCACTCTATTAAAGGTTTGGAAAATGCTGAAATGATGCGAACAGGCTATGCTATCGAATATGATATTGTCTTACCTCATCAACTTCGTGCCACTTTGGAAACAAAGAAAATCTCAGGACTTTTTACAGCTGGACAAACCAATGGAACTTCAGGTTATGAAGAAGCAGCAGGACAAGGGATTGTTGCGGGTATCAATGCAGCCCTGAAAGTTCAGGGAAAACCTGAATTAATCTTGAAACGAAGTGATGCTTATATTGGTGTGATGATTGATGACTTGGTAACCAAAGGAACCTTGGAACCTTATCGCCTCTTAACTAGCCGTGCTGAATACCGCTTGATTTTGCGACATGATAACGCAGATATGCGCCTGACAGAAATTGGACGCCAAGTGGGACTGGTTGACGATGAACGTTATTTGCGTTTCAAAATTCGCAAAAGTCAATTTGACAACGAATTGACAAGGTTGTCAACTATTAAGTTAAAACCCATTACTGAAACCAATAAACGAATTGAGGAACTTGGCTTTAAACCACTCACAGATGCACTTTCTGCCAAAGAATTTATGCGTCGCCCAGAAATCAATTATGATATCGCTACAAGCTTTATTGGACCAGCAGCAGAAAAACTAGATAGCAAAGTTATCGAACTATTAGAAACAGAAATCAAATATGAAGGTTATATCAATAAGGCACTTGAGCAAGTAGCTAAAATGAAGCGAATGGAAGAAAAACGTATCCCAAAAAACATTAATTGGGATGATATTGATTCAATCGCAACAGAAGCTCGCCAGAAGTTTAAAAAGATCAATCCAGAAACCATTGGTCAAGCTAGTCGTATCTCAGGAGTAAATCCAGCAGATATTTCTATTTTGATGGTTTATCTAGAAGGAAAGCAAAAAAATAAGTAAGAATCTCAAGTTTGTGTTACAAAACTGTAATGAATCTCCCCTTAACGGTCCTATAACTTAGGGCTGTTTTATGGTATAATAATGAGTTAAGAGGTTATTCAATGAAAAGATTTCGTTTTGAGACCATTCATCTGGTTTTAATTGGTTTAATTTTGTTTGGAATTCTAGCAATTTCTGTACGTTTATTACACTCACAAACTATTCTTTTATTACTGATTTTTTTAGCGTTATCTGCTATGGTAGCTCTGCTTTATTATCAAAAAGAAGCCTATGAGTTATCAGAATTAGATCAAATCGAACTCCTAAATAATCAAACAGAGCTAAGTCTAAAGCACTTGTTGGAAAAAATGCCGGTTGGTGTTATTCAATTTGATGAAGAGACAACCGAAGTTGAGTGGTTCAATCCCTTTGCAGAACTTATTTTCACCAATGAAAATGGAGACTTTGAAGAAAATATTGTTCAAGACATTATTCAATCCAAGCGTGATGGGGCCGCTAGTCAAAGTTTTGAAATTGGCGGAAATAAATACTCATCATATCTCGATTTGACATCTGGTATCTTCTACTTTTTTGATGGTTTCATGGGAAATCGCCAAAAAGAGGATATTACCTTTTTAAGACCTGTTATCGGAATCATATCTATTGACAATTATGATGATGTTACCGATGATTTGTCCGATGCAGAAACTTCACAAATTAACAGTTTTGTTGCTAATTTCATTTCTGATTTTGCACATAGTAAAAATATATTTTACCGTCGTGTCAATATGGATCGTTTTTACTTTTTTACCGACTACTCTGTATTAAATGATTTAGTTGAAACGAAGTTCGATATTTTAGAGACTTTTCGCTTAAAAGCGAAAGAGTATGGATTACCACTAACTTTAAGTATGGGAATTTCCTTTGGACAAAGTAACCATCAACAAATCGGTCAAGTAGCTCTTGAAAATTTGAATATTGCACTTGTTCGAGGAGGAGATCAGGCGGTCGTTCGTGAGAATGAAGAACATAAAAAAACGATGTATTTTGGTGGTGGATCAGTATCAACAGTGAAACGTTCACGAACTCGTACCAGAGCTATGATGACTGCTATCTCAGATCGTATCAAAATGGTTGACAACGTATTTGTTGTTGGACATCGTAATCTTGACATGGATGCCTTAGGTGCAACAATTGGTATGCAATTTTTTGCTGGAAATCTCATTGATAATGCCTATGCCGTCTATAACCCAAATGAAATGAGCCCCGATATTTCTAGAGCAATTAATCTAATAAAAGATGACAAGAATACTCGGTTAATAACGGCTGAACGTGCTAAAGAACTCGTGACGCCACACTCGTTGTTGGTCATGGTAGATCATTCAAAAACTGCTTTAACTTTGTCAAAAGATCTTTACAACATGTTTACAGATGTCATTGTTGTTGATCATCATCGTCGAGATGAAGATTTTCCTGAAAATGCTGTTCTCACTTTCATTGAAAGTGGAGCTAGTAGCGCAAGCGAATTAGTGACAGAACTCATACAATTTCAAAGTTCTAAAAATACGCTTAGTCGCACACAAGCCAGTATTTTGATGGCTGGTATTATGCTTGATACCAAAAATTTCACAGCTAGCGTAACGAGTCGGACTTTTGATGTAGCAAGTTATCTAAGAACTTTGGGAAGTGATAGTCTTAAGATTCAGAACATCTCAGCTACTGATTTTGATGAATACCGTCTCATCAATGAGTTAATCTTGCGAGGTCAAAAATTTACAGAAAATATTATTATTGCGTGTGGAGCTGAAAATGCTGTTTACAGTAATGTTATTTCTAGTAAAGCTGCAGACACACTATTATCAATGTCGGGAATTGAAGCAACATTTGTTATAACACGCACACCTAACAATCTTACTTCTATATCTGCTCGCAGTCGAAGTAAGATTAATGTTCAACGTATTATGGAAAAACTTGGTGGCGGCGGTCATTTCAATCTAGCAGCTTGTCAACTTCCTGACACATCACTTTCAAAAGCACAAGCTTTATTATTAAAACAAATCAATGAAGAACTAAACGAATATAAGGAGACTGAATCATGAAAGTTATCTTTTTAACTGATGTAAAAGGTAAAGGTAAAAAAGGAGAAATTAAAGAAGTTCCAACTGGTTATGCTCAAAATTTCCTTATTAAGAAGAATTTAGCTAAAGAAGCAACAAGCCAAGCTATTGGTGAATTAAAAGGAAAACAAAAGTCCGAAGAAAAAGCACAGGCTGAATTACTTGCTGAAGCTAAAGCTATCAAAGCTGAACTTGACAAAGAGACTACACGTGTTCAATTTACTGAGAAAGTCGGACCCGATGGACGCACTTTTGGTTCAATTACCGCTAAAAAAATTGCTGAAGAACTTCAAAAACAGTTTGGAGTAAAACTTGATAAACGCCACATTGAATTGTCACATCCTATTCGTGCCTTAGGTTTAATTGAGGTACCTGTGAAACTACACAAAGAAGTTACAGCTGAAATAAAACTTAATATCAAACAAGCTTAACCCTATTCAGTTTGATTACATAGGAGGTGTAGTAGTGGCTGATGTAACTGAATTAAGAGTTTTACCGCAAGATGTTCTCGCAGAACAGGCTGTCTTAGGTTCTCTCTTTATCTCCCCTGATAAGCTTATAACCATCCGTGAATTTATCGAGGCAGATGATTTCTATAAACACTCCCATAAAGTCATTTTCCAAGCGATGATTACACTGAGTGATCGAAATGAAGCGATTGATGCTGCAACTGTTCGATCAATTCTGGCTGATCAAGGAGATTTACAAAATATCGGTGGTCTATCCTACATCGCAGAATTGGTTAGTAGCGTTCCAACAAGTGCAAATGCAGACTACTATGCTAAAATTGTTGCTGAGAAAGCTATGTTGCGGAATATTATTTCTAGGTTGACAGATAGTGTTAACCTAGCCTATAATGGTGAGACCACTTCAGAAGATATTTTGGCTAAGGCAGAGCAAGCACTTATCCAAATCAATGAACATAGCAATCGAACCGGTTTTCGTAAAATTTCAGATGTTTTAAAAGTTAACTATGAAAATCTTGAAATCCGTTCCCAACAAAAAGGTGATGTCACTGGTCTACCTACTGGTTTTAGAGATTTAGATAAAATTACGACAGGTTTACACCCTGATCAGCTTATTATTCTCGCTGCGAGGCCCGCAGTGGGTAAAACAGCATTTGTACTCAACATTGCTCAAAATGTAGGAACTAAGCAAAATAAACCCGTTGCCATATTCTCACTCGAAATGGGAGCTGAGAGCCTCGTTGATCGTATGCTAGCTGCTGAAGGTCTTGTTGATTCTCATGCTTTACGGACAGGTCAACTGACTGAACAAGATTGGAATAATGTGACTATTGCGCAAGGGGCACTAGCAGAGGCTCCCATATATATTGATGATACCCCAGGGATTAAAATTACAGAAATTCGTGCACGTTCTCGAAAGCTTGCTCAAGAGGTTGAAGGCGGACTAGGATTGATTGTCATTGACTACCTGCAACTAATTACAGGAACCCGCCCAGAAAATCGACAACAAGAGGTTTCAGAAATTTCCCGTCAATTAAAAATTTTAGCTAAAGAATTAAAAGTTCCTGTCATTGCGCTTAGTCAGCTCTCCCGTGGTGTGGAACAACGACAAGACAAAAGGCCTGTCTTATCAGATATTCGCGAATCTGGTTCAATTGAGCAAGATGCTGATATTGTTGCCTTTCTCTATCGAGATGATTATTACCGACGAGATACTGATGAAGAAAATAATGATGCTGTGGAAGATAATACTATTGAAGTTATTCTTGAAAAAAACCGTGCTGGCGCACGTGGCACCGTTAAATTAATGTTTCAAAAGGAATATAATAAATTTTCCAGTATCGCACAATTTGAAGAACGCTAATTGAAAAAATTAATTTTTACATTTAAGGAGAAAATACATGAGTGATGCATTTGCAGATGTTGCAAAGATGAAAAAAATAAAAGAAGAAATTAAAGCACATGAAGGAAAATTAGTTGAATTGACCTTAGAGAATGGCCGCAAACGTGAGAAAAATAAAATTGGTCGTTTAACAGAGGTATATCCTTCTCTTTTTGTCGTTGAATACAACGAACATTCTGATGTTCCTGGCGCGATTAACAACTCCTACGTTGAGTCATATACCTATTCAGATATCCTTACAGAAAAAACACTCATACACTATTTAGACTAACCCCCTTAATTCTTTCCATTTTATTTTATCAAATATGAAATTATATATTGACATAAGAATAGATATTTTGCTAAAATGAATGGGTTAGTGGTCTCATAGCTCAGCTGGATAGAGCATTCGCCTTCTAAGCGAACGGTCGCAGGTTCGAATCCTGCTGGGATCAAAATAAAAAGTGCCTGAATAATGTTCAGACACTTTTTATTTTGTTTGTTTACTGTCTCCACTATGTTTTTGTACCCAAAATTTTGAAGGAATTTCAGGTTAACCATTAGATTGTTTTTAGAATCTGTATTCACAAGTGAAGTGCTTATAGATAAGAGATAGTTTTTCGCTAATCAAGGCAGGTTCTTTATTGAGAAAATACTGACTGTATTTTGAAAAAAACTAACCTTAGATAGAAGTGCTGAACTGTGAAATACAGGTTCTTAGTATTAGATAGCAAACTGTAAGCTGGACTGAGGTATGGCAAAACAATCTTAAAAAGATAAACACTTATACTCAGACTAGGCGACACAGTTGCAGACATAACTGTCTTCATCAAATAAAAGCAACAACGTCTGAGTTTGATTTTCTAAAAGTATAAAGGATCATAAAGTAGAAGTGACAATCTGTTTACTTATGGTATGGACTCCCCTGTTGTATCATAAAAGCACGATAAATTTGTTCGACTAAGACTAGACGCATCAATTGATGGGGAAGAGTAAGTAGCCCAAAACTCATTAATAGATTAGCTCTTTTTTTCACCTCAGATGATAATCCCAGACTTCCTCCAATGACAAACGTGATATCTGAGAACCCCTTTAGCGTAACCTCTGAAAGAAGCCTACTGAATTTTTCTGAAGGAAACTGTTCTCCCTCTATCGCTAAAGCAATAACATATTCTCTATCTGAAATTTTCGCTAAAATACGTTCTGCTTCTTTAGAGAGAATTTTTTGATTTTCCGCCTGACTAGCATTGTCAGGTGTTTTTTCATCGACCAATTCAATCTGCTCAACTTTAGCAAATCTTCCAAGCCTTTTAACATATTCTGCGATACCTTCTTTAAGGTACTTTTCTTTTAATTTTCCAACAGTAATTAATTTAACTTTCATAGAGATATTTTAACATACATCCACACAAATTGCACAACTTATCCACAAGCTACTAGTCTCATCCTTTCTACTTTTTTTACCATTTTATGCCCAAAATATCAAAATTTATTAACAGTTTTCCACAGGCTGTGGATTTCTTTCTTTTTCATTTTTTTTAAGGTATAATTAAGTCACATTTTATATGCTATTACAAAATATTGGAGGTTCAATAATGAAAAAAATGAAAAATTGGCTGAAACCTGTTGCAGCTGTTATTATTTTATTCTTAGCAGGTCTAACAGGAGCTTTAGTCGCTTTGAATATAACAAATAAGTCTCAAACAACTGTATCTAGCTCTTCTAATGTAACCACTAGTAGCGTTTCTTATAAAAACTCAACGAGTACTACAGAAGCCGTAAAAAAAGTGCAGGAAGCTGTCGTTTCGGTAATCAATTATCAATCACAAAGTAGTTCACTCGAAAATAATTTTTCTACACAAATGTTCGGTGATCAATCTGATAGTTCTTCTTCAGATGAACTCAGTGACTATAGTGAAGGTTCTGGAGTTATCTATAAAATAGACGGTGACTCCGCTTACCTTGTCACAAACACACATGTTATTGAAGGTGCAAAACAAATTGAAATTATGCTTTCAGATGGCACCAAAGTCGTCGGTGAGTTAGTTGGTGAAGATACCTATTCAGATATTGCAGTCGTCAAAATTTCCTCAAAAAATATCTCAACAGTAGCAGAGTTTGCAGACTCTGATAAATTAACTGTAGGGGAAACTGCTATTGCTATCGGTAGTCCGCTGGGTACCGAGTATGCAAATTCAGTAACACAAGGGATCGTATCCAGTCTAAGCCGTACTGTAACACTCACAAATAGCAATGGTGAAACTATTTCAACTAATGCTATTCAAACAGATGCTGCCATCAATCCAGGAAATTCTGGAGGTGCTCTTATCAATGTTGAAGGACAAGTCATTGGCATTAACTCAAGTAAAATTTCTTCTACTTCGAGCCAATCTGGTGAATCTGTAGAAGGTATGGGCTTTGCAATCCCTGCAAACGATGTTGTAAAGATTATTAATCAACTTGAACAAAATGGAGAAGTTGTGCGTCCAGCATTAGGAATTCGAATGGCCGCACTCAGTGAACTCTCCACAAATGCTATCTCACAGCTAAATATTCCTAGCAGTATTACAAATGGTGTCGTCGTTGCAAAAGTTATTGATGGTATGCCTGCTCAAGGAAAACTTGAAAAGTATGATGTCATTACTGAAATTGATGGCAAAGAAGTAACCTCCTCTTCAGATCTCCAAAGTATCCTTTATGGTCACTCTGTTAATGATTCTATCAAAGTCACATTCTATCGTGGGACAGAGAAAAAAACAACAACGATTGAACTAACTAAGACAACCAAAGATTTATCTGATGAGTAACTTGACAAGTAGTGTAAAATACCTTTACAATGATGTAAAGGTATTTTTTAGGAGGTTTTATGTCTGAAAAATTAAAATTGATACCCATTAGGGATATCTCTCCAAATCCTTATCAACCACGGTTGGAGTTTAATCAAAAAGATCTTGAGGAGTTAGCAAATTCAATTAAGAAAAATGGTTTGATCCAGCCAATTATCGTTAGGCCTTCCAGTATTTTCGGGTATGAACTTATTGCAGGAGAACGACGTTTACGAGCGAGCGAATTAGCTGGACTTGATAAAATTCCTTCTATTATTAAGGAACTAAGCAATCAAGAAAGTATGCAACAGGCCGTTGTTGAAAATTTACAACGTTCCAATCTTAATCCTATTGAAGAAGCAAAAGCCTACCAGCAACTCCTTGATAAAAATCAGATGACTCACGAAGAACTTGCCCAATATATGGGAAAATCACGCCCTTATATCACTAACTGTTTGCGATTACTTAACCTTCCTTCATTTTTAATTCAGGCCTTGGAAACTGATAACCTTTCTCAAGGACATGCGCGACTACTTCTCACTTTAGACAGTTCTGATAAACAAGAATACTGGTATCAGCGCATTCTCAAAGAGTCTCTGAGTGTGAGACAACTTGAAAAATTACTAAAAGAAACTCCTAAGGTTAAAACTAACAAAACAGTCAATCTTTTCATAAAAGATAAAGAAAAAGAGCTGTCAAAATTATTAGGACTACCTGTTACTATTAGTCAGAAAAAAGGTGGACAGGGACAACTCACTTTTCATTTTTCAAACGAGGAAGATTTTAACAGAATTATCAACAAGTTAGATTAGCCTGTTGGTATTCCTTTTTCTAGTTTCATGTTTTTCCACACCTTATGTATTGCAAAAAGCCTCAAAAAGACAAGGCTTTTTTTCTTTTCCACAGATTGTGGAAAACTTTTTTTAACACTGAGGATTTTCTTTTTTAACCTTGTGGAAAACTTTTTTTTTTTATGATAGAATGTTACTAGAATTATCCACAAGAGGACCTTTTATGACTAAAAATGAACAAATTTTTTGGAATAGAATTTTGGAACTCGCTCAAAGTCAATTAAAACAAGCTACTTACGAATTTTTTGTGCTTGATGCTTATTTAATAAAAGTCGAAAATAACGTTGCTATTATTCATCTTGATAAGATGAAAGAATTGTTTTGGGAGAAAAATTTAAAACCTGTTATCCTAACAGCTGGTTTTGAAGTTTTCAATGCTGAAATATCAGTTGAGTATACATTTGATAAAACTACTCAATCTACTCCTGACAGCGTTGAAGAACAAGATACTAATTATTCTGTTCCAGTTTCTACGACACCTTTACCTGCTATCAAATCTGATTTAAACCCTAAATATCGCTTTGACAACTTTATTCAAGGTAAAGGTAACCAGTGGGCATTTGCAGCCGCACTCGCTGTTGCTAATGATCCAGGTGGTATTTATAATCCTTTCTTTATCTGGGGTGGACCAGGTCTCGGTAAGACTCATATTCTCAATGCCATTGGTAATACCGTGTTAGAAAATACACCATCTGCGCGTGTTAAGTACATTACAACTGAAAACTTTATCAATCAATTTATCACTCATATCAGGCTCAAAGATATGGATTCATTAAAGGAAGAATTCCGCAATCTGGATGTTCTACTTATCGATGATATTCAATTTTTAGCTAAACAAAGTATGTCTGGTACTCAAGAGGAATTTTTCAACACTTTTGATGCGCTTTACAAGGCTGGGAAGCAAATTGTTTTAACCAGTGACCGTACTCCTGATCAACTTAATGATCTTGAAAAGCGTTTAGTCACGCGCTTTGGGTGGGGGCTTATCCAAGATATTACCCCTCCTGATTTTGAAACACGGGTTGCTATCTTAGAAGATAAGATTCAGGATTATCCTTACATTTTTCCGGCAGATACTATTAGTTATTTAGCGGGACAATTTAATTCAAACGTTCGTGAACTTGAGGGAGCTCTAAAAGATATTAGTCTAGTGGCTAATTTTAAGCAAGTCAACACCATTACCGTTGATATCGCCGCCGAGGCTATCAGAGCTCGGAAGCAAGATAGCCCAAAAATGACCGTTATTCCTATTGAAGTAATCCAAAGTCAAGTTGGCAAATTTTATGGAGTAACTGTCAAGGAGATTAAAGCTACTAAGCGCACACAAAATATCGTCTTAGCACGTCAGGTGGCTATGTTTTTAACCCGAGAAATGACTGATAACAGTTTGCCTAAAATAGGTAAGGAATTTGGAGGACGAGATCACTCAACTGTCCTTCATGCCTATAATAAAATCAAAAATATGATTGCCCAAGACGATAGTTTGCGAATTGAAATTGATACTATTCGAAATAAAATAAAATAGTCTCTGTGGATAACTATCTTAGAAACATAAAAGTTTTCCACAATTTGTGAACAATTCTTATGCCTTGTCTTTCTACGCTTTTTACAGCTTTTCCACTTTATCCACAAGACCTACTACTACTACTATACTTATATTAACTAATAAAGGAGTTTTCATGATTAAATTTTCAATTAATAAATCACTATTTTTACAAGCTTTAAATGCCACAAAACGTGCTATTGCTAGTAAGAATGCTATCCCAATTTTATCAACGATTAAAATTGTTGTTATGGATAAAGCTATTGTCCTGACAGGTTCCAATGGTCAAATCTCTATTGAAAATACAATTCCTATTACAAATGAAAATGCTGGTCTATTGATAACCTCACCAGGTGCGATACTTTTAGAAGCCAATTTCTTTATTAATATTATTTCTAGTCTCCCAGATTTAACTCTAGATTTTGAAGAAATTGAGCATCATCAAGTAGTTTTAACCAGTGGCAAATCTGAAATCACACTAAAAGGAAAAGACGTTGATCTCTATCCTCGTTTGCAAGAAGTTGCTACTGATAGTCCACTGATACTTGAAACGAAACTTCTAAAGTCAATTATTTCAGAAACTGCTTTTGCAGCAAGTCTCCAAGAAAGTCGTCCGATCTTAACTGGCGTTCACATGGTTTTAAGTAATCATAATGAATTCAAAGCTGTCGCCACAGATTCTCATCGCATGAGTCAACGTAAGCTCACATTGGAAAATAATTCTAATGATTTTGATGTTGTTATTCCGAGTAAGTCTCTACGTGAATTTTCAGCTGTTTTTGCAGATGATATTGAAAAAGTTGAAGTTTTCTTCTCTCCTAGCCAAATTCTTTTTAGAAGTGAGTATATTAGTTTTTATACTCGTCTTTTAGAGGGAAATTACCCAGATACGGATCGTCTTTTGACAAATCATTTTGAAACTGAAGTTGTTTTTACGACAGCTATACTTCGTTCTGCGATGGAGCGTGCACACTTAATTTCAAATGCAACCCAAAATGGTACTGTTAAGCTTGAAATTACCGAAAAATCCGTTTCTGCTCATGTCAATTCTCCTGAAGTGGGTAAAGTTAATGAAGAACTGGATACTCTTAGTCAAACTGGCAGTGACCTAACTATTAGCTTTAATCCGACTTATCTGATTGAAGCTTTAAAAGCGCTTAAAAGTGAAACAGTGACTATCCGATTTATTTCACCTGTTCGTCCATTTACCTTAGTACCAGGAGATGATAGTGAAAATTTCATTCAACTCATCACGCCGGTAAGGACAAATTAATAAAGGAACCAGAATTGAGTAATCATGCCTACCTTTATTTACCTCCTATTCTTAAGCAGAAGTGAGGTAAAAATAAAGTAAATCATCCTTGAAACTTAAACGATAGTAGCATTCACTAAATTTAAGGAGTAAGGGTGGATTTTCATTGAGTATAAGATGTCAATTGGTATTAATGTGTAAAGGTTAAAATACTAGTTTATGTCACAAAATGTGTGTTGAAAAATAGAAAATAAGAGATTTTCTTTACAAATGGGCAAAGGAGAAAAAATGTACGAATTAGGCTCTTTAGTTGAAATGAAAAAGCCACATGCTTGCACCATAAAAGCTACAGGGAAAAAAGCAAATTGCTGGGAAGTTGTACGCTTAGGAGCAGATATTAAGATTCGATGCACTAACTGTGATCATGTTGTTATGATGAGTCGATACGATTTTGAGCGAAAAATGAAGAAGGTTCTGTCAGTTGAAGCTTAGTTGACAGGTTGCAACTGTTGGTTGCGAGAGTTTCTGAAGTGTTGCTAGTAAACTATTTATACCTAAGTTATACTAAACTTAGAAAAAGAGGAGGAATTAAAAATGACTCAATTAGCACAACAAATTCGAACTTTACGCACATCCAAGAACCTGTCTCAAGATGAGTTGGCAGAGAAACTCTATATTTCCCGTCAGGCTGTCTCCAAGTGGGAAAATGGTGAAGCAACGCCAGATATTGATAAACTAGTCCAGCTGGCAGAAATCTTTGGTGTCAGTTTAGATTATCTGGTTTTGGGAAAAGAGCCTGAGAAGGAAATTGTGGTGGAACAAAAAGGAAAAATGAATGGTTGGGAATTTTTAATTGAAGAGTAAGAAAATTATAAAAAAGCAGAATTCAGTGAATGAGTTCTGCTTTTTTTTGCTTTGCTATCCATTTTACCATATTACCTGCAGCTATTTGCTTAGAACTAAAAACAAGCTGCGAGATTATCAAGACTATATTAATAGATTTGGACTCTGTATTAGGTTGGATTTAATCCACAAACTGCATCTATTCAATAAAATTATGGAAAATGCTGAGTATGAATCACAAAAGATTACACAACTAAAGGTATCAAACAAAAAATGAAAATCCTGATTGAAAATTATTTGTAAGTTACTTTCTTAAAATATTCTTTTTTTGTGAGCATATTCGTAAAAAAAGTGAAACTTTTATGTTACAATAGTCATAGAGATGCGTCCAATTTTATGCTAAAAAGCTAAAAATAAAAAAGGAAAATGTTAGAGTGAAAGAAAAGCAGCTACGAAAATTAAAACGTATTGAATTGTACGAAATTATGCTAGCTCAAGCCGATGAGATTGATCGTTTGAAAACAGAGTTAGCTCAGGCTGAGGCAGAACTTGCTGATAAGAGAATTAAAATTGCTGAAGCAGGATCTTTAGCTCAAGCTTCTCTTCAGTTGACAAAGGTTTTTGAAGAAGCTCAAAAAACAGCTGATCTTTATTTAACCAATATCAAAGCTAATGCGGGAGAAGTGGATGAAGGGTAAATCACAGCAAAAATTTTCCTTACCTCAGACAGCTGAGATTAAAAAGGTTTACCAAAAGGCGAGATATCGCAAACGATTTATGGAAACTATCCGAAGCACTATTTTCATGTTCATTGTCGTAGCAGCTTTTGCTGTTTTAGTAGCTGTTCTGTTTCTTCCTATCCTTAGAATTTATGGGAAGTCTATGCGTGGGACACTAGATCGTGGCGATGTCGTAGTTTCTGTTAAGAGTAGTCATTTTGAGACAGGAGATATTGTTGCTTTCTACTATAACAATAATATTTTAGTAAAGCGCGTGATTGCTGAAGCAGGTGACTGGGTTGATATGAAAGATGACGGAACGGTTTATGTCAATCAGACTAAATTGAAGGAACCTTATCTGAAACACAAGGCCTACGGGCAAACCAATATAAAATTTCCTTACCAAGTTCCAGAAGATCGAATCTTTGTAATGGGGGATAATCGTGAGGTTTCGATTGATTCTCGAAATACCTCAATCGGTACAGTTTCTGATGAACAAATTGTGGGTAAGTTAGTCTTTAAGATTTGGCCATTATCAGAGATTGGCGTTATAGAATAAGATTTAATGAGAAAATTGATTTAAGGAAGGAGGTTAAAATGTGTGCGTAAGTTTTTCAAAACAGAAAACTGGCATATTTGGAGTTCAAAATATAAAAAGCTTGGGATTGCTATAGCGGTAGTTGTTGTATTTGCAACAACATATGCTCTAATTTTGCCAGCATTGACATTGGATAGTCAAACAGCTGATAAAACAGCAGGACTTAATGTAGCTCCGCCATCATCAAATGTAACTTCCAGCTCACTGTCAGATTTAACTGCCCCACTGGCTAGCAGTCAAGAAAGTGCCCCATCTAGTCAAGAAGATAGTCAGACATTAGAAAGTACAACAGAGACAAATGATGGAAAGCCTCTGATTACTGAGGATACGGTCATGACTGAAAAGGGTAGCGATTATGAAGTGACGGTTGCATTTGGTGCCACTGCACAACTACCTCAAGGGGTTGAACTTAAAGTTTCTGAAATCGTCCCATCAACGGAGACCTACCAGTCGCGTTATGAGAAAGCCAAGGAAGCATTGGGAGTTTCTAAACTAACCTATGCGCGTTTCTTTGATATTTTATTCGTTCATGACAATCAGGAAGTAGAACCCGCTGCTCCGGTGTCGGTTAAGATTAAGACAGACAATGCTGTTCAGATGCCCAAAGATAGCCAGATGAAGGTCGTCCACTTTGAAGATGATAACAATGTACAGCTGGTTGATGCACAAACTGATGAGAAAAATAATCAAGTCTCTGAAGTTAGTTTTGATGCTAATTCCTTTTCTGACTACGGAACAGTTTTAGCTGACTATTATACTGTTAATTTTGTTTACAAAGATTCTGAAGAAAATGAACAAACCATCTCAACCTTGGTTGACAAGGCCTCTGGTTCTAAGTTAGGAACTCTTCCAGAATCACCTTTCAGAGAAGGTTATGTTTTTTCACATTGGATTAATAAAGAAACTGGTGAAATTGTTGATGAAAATACCACTATTACAGGAAACATGACTGTTGAGGCGGTCTTCAACAACATTAATATCTACACCATCACAGTTGAATACTACTACCATAACAACTCGCAAAATAAAGATGTGACGATTGATAAGGAAACTGTACAGCTTGAAAAGAGTGATACTCCTTACCAGATTACCCCGCCTGCTTCAACAGAAGTGAGTAATAAGGAAGATACTAGTTTAGCATCTGATGCGATTTATTATCCTGAGCAATCCATCCTAGAATATAAAGCTGATGACTTAGAAGCTTTAGATAATGCTGATGGTGTAGATGACAATAAAATTAGTCAGCGTATTCAGTATGTTCCGTACACGGCTGAGTATGACTTTGTTTACATGCTCAAGGATTTAACTGGTTCAGGCTATTCAGAAATCCAAACAGTGCGCGCTAGGGGAATTCTAGGCTCAACCGTGACTCCAAAGATTTTGACCTATAAGTATGCTGACTACGAAAAGTCTGATACTGTCAAAATTGAACAAGCTAGCGGTCAAAAACTTTATGTTTACTATACACGTAAAACCTTTAATCTTTCTTATAATAGCAATGGCGGATCAAATATCGATTCTCAATCCGCCCTGTACGGAAGCAAGCTTGCGGTAACGACAACCACACCTCAAAAAGAAGGTTATACTTTTGCGGGTTGGTATGATAATCCAGAGTTGACGGGCAATCCTATCACAGGAAGTATCACCCTTAAAGAAAACACAACACTATATGCTAAATGGACACCCAATACCGTAAATTATACGATAGCCTACTACAAAGAAGTCTATGACAATGACACAAGGACGACTTCCTATGTGTATGATAGTTCAAGGACATCTCAAGGAAAGGTAGGAACCACAGTCCAGGCAACAAATTCAACTATTGGAGCACCTCCGTCTCAGACAACCATAAAAGAAGGTTATGAAAAAGATAACGATAAAAATACTTCATCAAGCATAGAAATTGCTGCGGATGGGACTTCTGTTCTGAAAGTCTACTATAAGCTGATTCGTTATACCTTTGTGTTTGATTTGAATAATTCTAATGGTCGGATTACAATGAATGGTCAAACTTACTCTGGTACTCAGTATCGTATTACAAATGTTGTCTTGGGACAAGATATTTCCAGTAATTGGCCATCGTCAACCTCTAATCCTAAGGAAGTTTATTATAGTTCTGGAGGGTATAATTTTGATTTATGGTCACCTAATTTCAAGACTAAGCGTTATGAAGTAACCTCGGATATGCTACCAGCTAGTGGGACAACACGGGTTTACACAGCAAGTTGGACAAGGTACAGTACTCAAAACAGTGTAGAATACTGGTTACAACAGTCAGATGGTTCTTATCAAAAATCAGATAAATATAGTCAATCTTTCATAAAGTCAGGAACACTAAATCCTAAGGACATTTATGGTTATAGCTATTATACAAATCAGTCATTCATGGCAGGTAATACAATCTATTATGGAACGTCTGGTTCTACCTATCGTTTCTACTACAAACGAAGTAGTTACAATATTGATTACTACTATGGTAGTGACAAGATAGCGACAAAATCCGATATTCTCTTCGATAGCAATATCAATACATCAACCTACAATTATCAACCATCGCGTCCAAGCGGTGTCGATGAAGATTATACTTGGGGCGGTTGGTATGCTGATTCCTTGTTAACGGAAAAGTATACCTTCAATAAAATGCCAGCTAACAACCTACCGCTCTATGCTAAGTGGATTGCACCGACTTTCACGGTAAGTTTTGACACAGCAGGAGCAAGCAGTGCAACACCAACTAATCAAACGGTTAAAAAATACAAGTATGCAACAGCACCGACTGATCCAACAAGAGACCATTATAATTTCCTTGGCTGGTACACGTCAGATGGTAAGCGATTCGAGTGGGATAAGAAAATTACCTCAGATATCAAGCTGACTGCTAAGTGGGAATTGAAACCATTGACCTATACAGTTAAGTATCTGGAAAAAGGTAGTGATACAAGATTGGCTGCTGATAAGGAAATCACCAGCCCAAGCTTAACAGTTGGTCAGAATATTACTGAAAAACCTCTGGCTATTACAGGTTATCGACCTGAGGTGACAGCCTCAACAATTCAGCTTGACTATGATAACAACACAATAATTTTCTATTATACGCCGAGGGCAGCAGAAGTAGATTACACTATTCGCTATGTTTTAGCGGATAATCCAGCTATTGAGGTGGCGCCGACTGTCACCAAAACAGTCGATGGTAGTGTGATTCGTGCTAAAGAGTCAGCTACTAAAGTTGATAAAGACCACATGAAAACTCAGACAGGCGTTACCGCAGATATGCTAGGCACGGATTATTATCCTATAGAAAATACCCAGAGCCTAGTTCTGACCTCTAATGCAGCGAATAATGTCATCACCTTTAAGTATGCTAGTTATGACACCAAGGCGATTACTGTTAATTATCTTGATATGGATGGTAATCCTATTGATGGTCAGGAAGCATTGACAACCTATCATAAGAAATCATCGACCTATGTTCTTGACCATAAGACTGTTGACGGTTACACTTATGATCACTCTGAGGACAGTGACAAAGCTAGGGATAAAGTTGTCTATAAGATTAGTGATGGTGGCAACCTGACAATTGATCTTTATTACAAGAAAAATATCACGCTAAAAGCTAGTGATAAGTCGAAAATTTATGATGGGACAGAGCTTAAGAGCTCAGGACTTTCAGATTTGATTAGTGACTATAGTAACTATCTAAAATCAGGAGATAAACTTGACACAATTGTTTATGATGGTGGCCAAGTAAATGCGGGAATTAGTGGAACTACACCTAAACAGGCTCGTATTGTTGATGAAGCTGGTAAAGATCATACGGACTATTACAAGGTGACTTACGTTGATGGTATATTGACAGTAAGTCCGTTGAAGGTAACTGTTACTATTGATGGTGATAAAATTGAGAAAGTTTACAATGCTATTCCAGAAACAATCACTTATAAGATAAGTAATATTAGCAATAGCCTGTATAAGGAAAGTGACATTGTTTTCAACGGCAGTGACAGTGATAAGGTTATTACTCAAAAGGATGCTGGTACCTATAATTTAAGCATTAGTAATCGTTTCTCAAATGAAAACACGAATTTTGATGTTAACTTCGAAGTATCTGATGGTAGCCTGATTATCAAACCGCGTAAGGTTACATTGACATCTGCGTCAGACACTAAGGCTTATGATGGTCAAGCCTTGACCAATAAGGTAGTAAATCCTTCGCAAACAACTGCTGATGAAGGTTTTGTCTTTGGTGAAGGAATGACCTACGATGTGACAGGTAGCCAAACGGCTCCAGGATCATCAGCCAATACCTTTACTTACACTGCAGATATTAATACTAAAGTCCAGAACTATGATATCACCATTGTTAACGGAGATCTGACTGTCACTCCAACCATAAATCTTCAAAAAACGACACCTAATTGGTCTGCTCTTGCAGGTGGAAAATTTGAAATTAGTAAGTGGGATGGCATTTCTTGGGCTGCAATCAGTGGTGTTGGAGAATTAGCGATAGCATCAGCTGATGCTGGAGTTAATATTCCAGTTGGCTTGACAGCTGGTCGTTACCGTATCAAGGAAACAGCAGCACCAGATGGCTATATCGTTCTTGATAGTTACTTGTATTTCACAGTGACAGAGGCTACAGACACCTCTGGTAATAAGATCTTTACTGTTGCTTTGTCGGATGAAAATGGCACAGCTATTAGCTCATATACCAAAGCGCAGCTTACAGCGGCAGCTGGTGGTTACAGCAATCGTATCCAGATTGCCAATGAAGCAGGTAAAGCCTTACCTAGCACAGGTGGTAGCGGAAAATATGTTTTCATCATAGCTGGTATCACTTTGATGGTAATTGCATTGCTTGGCAGTTTATGGATGAACCATAACCGTGAAAGGAGTGGTCAATCTTAACAACTCCCATCGGTCACTTATCGTGTTTGAGAAAGTTGTTGCTATAGTTAATTCTTAAAGGTAACAACGAACGAAAACTACGATTGAACTTACTTAACTCTTCATTATTAGGAGGAGCTACTAGCTTCCTCTTAACAGTGACACGCTATTTTAGGAAAAAGAAAGAGGATTTCATGAAAAACATGACAAAATTTTTAACTACTCTTTTTGCAACGCTGGCTCTTCTTTTCGTAGGTGGGCAAGTTAATGCGCAAAGTGTAGACACCGGTGCAGGTGGTACAGCAAGCATCACAATTGATAATGCAGCTCAAGGCCAAACTTATACAATCTACAAACTGTTTGACGCTACAGTAGATGGTAACGGAGCTATTTCTTACAAGGTTCCTACTGGTAAAAACTTTACAGGAAATGATTTCTTTAGCGTTGATAAATCTGGAAATGTTCTTGCTAAGGACAACATTGATGTTTCAAGCGATGCCTTCAAAACTTGGGCAGCGGGTTTTGGAACAGAAGTGAAGAGTGCTAAAGCAGAGGACAACACACTTGTTTTCTCAAACCTAACCTATGGCTACTACTATGTAAAATCTTCACTTGGAACAACTATTACTGTTGACAGTACAAATCCAAATGCAACTATCAAAGATAAGAATACAACAAATCCAGATATTCCTAATGATGGCGCGAAGAAAATCGTAGTAAATGGTGCAACAACCTCAGAAACAACTGCTAAGATTGGGGATGTGATTGACTATAAGATTGCCTTCAATGCAACTAACTACGTTACAACAAGCGGTACTGATTCAAAATTAATCACTAAATACACTATTGTCGATACCCCTTCTGACTTGGAAATCAATCAATCAACTGTTAAGGTGACTGTTGATGGGAAAGAAGTCACAGTAACTCCAACTTATGGTACAGACGGTAAAATGACTATTGAACTTTCTTGGGTAAAAGTTGATGGTAAGACAACTATCTACAATTCCCCAGCAGAAGTCGTTGTTACCTATAAAGCCACTGTAAAAGCTGGTGCACAAGATGGTACAGCAAGTAACTCAGCTAAGATTTCTTACACAACAGCAGATGGAGAAACTCCAATCCCAGATCCAAATCCAGATCCAGATCCAAAAGTTTACACGTATCAATTCACATTGAACAAAACATCTAAAGAAGATGGTTCTGATACATTGACTGGTGCTGAATTCAAACTTTATGATGCAGCAAGCGGTGGCAATGAAATTAAAGTTGTTAAAAATACAGATGGTACTTACCGTGTTGCTGAAGCCAGTGAAAACGGTCAAGTCATTGAAGCTGGTAAAGTTGTTATCAAAGGTCTTAAAGGAGATAATACAAAGTACTATCTTGAAGAAATCAAGGCTCCTAATGGTTACAACATTTTGACAGAACGTAAAGAAGTAAGTATTTCATCAACAGCAACAAATACTTCAAACGTTGTCAATAAGAAAGGTGCTGAATTGCCATCAACAGGTTCATTTGGTACAACAATGTTCTATATTGCGGGTTCTGTCCTCCTACTTGCTGCGTTTGTTTACATGATTTCTAAACGTCGCATGAATAATATTCACTGATTCAATAAAAAAAAGTCATCTTCGGAAGTGCTAACAGTTGTATGGCGGTATTTCCGAAGATATTTTTTGGTCTAGGTGTCCCTAGACTTCTATGGTTTAATGGTTTTCTTTTGAGGGATAATGGCTAAACTGTGGAAGTGTGGGGACAAGAGATATTTTTTAGAAAGGAGCTCATCTATGGGAAATCGGGTAAAGCAGCGATGGAAATCTGTTATCATGCCACTTGTCTTTTTGCTAGGTTTTGCTTTATTGGCCTATCCTTCAGTCAGTGATTATTGGAATTCTTTCCACCAATCAGAAGCTATCATGTCCTACTCTGAGAGTGTTTCAAAAATGTCAGAAACAGATTATGCAAGCATTTTAACAAGTGCTAAAAATTATAATGAGACTCACGGTATCAACTGGAATTTCTCAGATCAAGATAAGGCTGCCTATAATGCAGAATTAAATTTCAATAAAAATGGTATTATGGGTTACATTGAAATTCCTAAAATCAATGTTAAATTATCCATCTTCCACGGAACAGATGAGTCAGTTCTTCAGACTTCTATCGGACATCTTGAAGGTACTTCCTTGCCAGTCGGTGGTAAAGGGACACACAGCGTTTTGTCTGGACACCGCGGTTTGCCTTCTGCAAAGCTTTTTTCAGACCTTGACCAACTGCGTGAAGGAGATATTTTTACCATTCACATTCTTAATGAAACGCTAACCTACCAAGTTGACCAAATTCGTGTCGTAGAACCAACAGATTTATCCAGTCTAACCATAGATTCTGAGCAAGATTATGTTACCTTGGTGACATGTACTCCCTATGGAATTAACACCCACCGTCTTTTAGTACGTGGTCATCGTATCAAAAATAGTGACGGTGATGCTCAAATTATTTCTGATGCTGTACAAATAAAACCTATCTATATTGCACCATTTATTGCTGTACCAATATTTATTTTGTTAGTTGCTTACATTTTAACTGTGACAAGCCATCGTTATCAGGAAAAACATCTTGATCAAGCTCAGAAATACCTTACCGAAAAAGGACTCAAAGTATCACCTCAAACACAAATTAAAACTTATCAAGATATTTTGTTAATCATGAAAAAATATATGAAAAATCACTATCACAAATAAAGTCACAAATAAAGTTAAAAATATTAGTATCAATGGATCTTAAAGGTTACTGTATAGAAGAAAAATCTAAATTGATCTAAATACTCGGTGAATATTAGTTTATTAAATTCATACAGCTTCTTCAATATGGATTAAAAAGTGCTATGGGATGTTTTCATACTTTTCAACCAGCTACCTTCATTCTAGATAATGTTTTTCCTTTTACTATATTTTTGATATAATGATTACGATTGAATTTTTAATTGGAGAGTAAAAAATGGCTTTAACAGCAGGTATCGTTGGTTTGCCGAACGTTGGTAAATCAACTCTATTTAATGCAATTACAAAGGCAGGTGCAGAAGCTGCCAACTACCCATTTGCGACTATTGATCCAAATGTTGGCATGGTAGAAGTTCCAGATGAGCGTTTACAGAAGTTGACAGAGCTCATTACCCCTAAAAAGACAGTACCAACCACTTTTGAATTTACCGATATTGCGGGTATCGTAAAAGGTGCTTCTAAGGGTGAGGGGCTTGGAAACAAATTCTTAGCTAATATCCGTGAGGTTGATGCTATTGTTCATGTGGTCCGTGCCTTTGATGATGAAAATGTTATGCGTGAACAAGGACGTGAATCCGAATTTGTGGATCCAATAGCAGATATTGAAACAATCAATTTGGAATTGATTTTGGCAGATCTTGAGTCTATTAATAAACGCTACGCACGTGTAGAAAAAATTGCTCGCACTCAAAAAGATAAAGATTCTCTTGCAGAATTTAATGTACTTCAAAAAATTAAACCAGTTTTGGAAGATGGCAAGTCAGCTCGTACTGTTGAATTTACAGATGATGAGCAAAAAATCGTTAAGCAACTTTTTCTTTTAACGACTAAACCAGTTCTTTATGTGGCTAATGTTGATGAAGATAAAGTTGCAAATCCAGACAACATCAAATATGTTCAACAAATTCGAGAATTTGCGGCTACTGAAAATGCAGAAGTTGTTGTCATCTCAGCGCGTGCTGAAGAGGAAATTTCTGAACTAGATGACGAGGATAAGGGTGAATTTTTAGAAGCCCTCGGTTTGACAGAATCAGGCGTGGACAAGTTGACGCGTGCTGCCTACCATTTGCTTGGTCTTGGTACTTACTTTACAGCAGGAGAAAAGGAAGTACGTGCTTGGACTTTCAAACGAGGTATCAAGGCTCCTCAAGCAGCTGGAATTATCCACTCAGACTTTGAACGTGGATTCATTCGTGCGGTGACCATGTCCTATGATGACCTTATCAAGTATGGCTCTGAAAAAGCAGTCAAAGAGGCAGGTCGTCTACGTGAAGAAGGAAAAGAATATATTGTTCAAGACGGTGATATTATGGAGTTCCGCTTTAATGTTTAACCCTCGTTAATTACAATTGAAACTTGACTGAAAAAAATTTTTTTCAGTCCTTTTGCTGTTTTGAAAGGAAAATACAATGGTAAAAATGATTGTGGGTTTGGGAAATCCAGGCTCAAAATATGAAAATACACGCCATAATATTGGTTTTATGGTTGTTGACAAAATTGTCAATGAAATTGACATCAACTTTACAGAAGATAAAAATTTTAAAGCTTTAATAGGTTCAACATTTTTAAATGGAGAAAAAATTTATTTTGTAAAACCAATAACTTTTATGAATAATTCGGGGTTAGCAGTTAAAGCACTCTTAACTTATTACAATATTCCTATTGAAGATTTATTAGTGATTTATGATGATTTAGATATGGAGGTTGGAAAAATACGTTTCCGTCAAAAAGGTTCTGCAGGTGGCCATAATGGTATTAAATCCATTATAGCCCATATTGGTAGTCAAGAATTTAATCGTCTTAAAATTGGCATTGGTCGTCCAGCACCAGGAATGACAGTGATTAATCATGTTCTTGGAAAGTTTAAGGATGATGAAGCTATTTTAATTTCTAATGCTCTAGATAAGGTTGATAAGGCTGTCAATTTTTATTTACAAGAAAGTGATTTTGAAAAAGTCATGCGAAAGTTTAATGGTTAAAAAGATGAATATTAGTGATTTATTTAATCAAAATAAAGCTATCAAAGAATGGCAAACCCAACTGACAAGTTTTGGTCGTCAGCTTGTTATGGGATTTTCAGGTTCGAGTAAGGCGGTAGCTATCGCTTCAGCATTCCAAGAAAATAATGGAAAGATAGTTGTGGTGACTCCTACTCAGAATGAGTCAGAGAAATTGGCAAGTGATCTCTCTAGTCTTATTGGTGAGGAAAAAGTCTATCAATTTTTTGCAGATGATGTAGCAGCGGCAGAGTTTATTTTTGCTTCACTTGATAAAGCTATTTCAAGATTAACAAGTCTAAATTTTCTGATGGATGAAAATCAGACTGGCGTACTAATTACTAGTTTGACAGGAATGCGCATCTTACTTCCCAGCCCAGAGACATACAGTAAGAGCCAGATTTCGCTATCGGTAGGTAATGAATATGAACTTGACACTCTAGTAAAAACATTGTCAACCATCGGCTATCAAAAAGTGTCTCAGGTTTCTAGTCCAGGTGAATTTAGTCATCGCGGTGACATTTTAGATATTTACGAGATTACAGAGGAGGTCCCTTATCGAGTTGAATTTTTTGGTGATGAAATTGATGGTATTCGTCAGTTTGATGTGGAAAGTCAAACGTCTCTAACTAGTTTAGAAAATATTGAATTATCAGCAGCAGATGATATGATTTTGACTGCCGATGATTTTAACAGAGCAGTATCTAAATTAGAGCATCATTATCAATTAGCTAGTAAGGATTCAAAAAGCTATTTGGAAGAACTCTTATCAGCAACCAGAAATCACTTTAAACATCAAGATGTGAGACGCTTTTCTTCTTTATTTTATGAAAAAAAATGGACGTTATTAGATTATATTCCTAAAAAAATCCCAGTGTTTTTTGATGACTTTCAAAAAATTGTTGATCGTAATGCCAAGTTTGATTTAGAAATTGCTAATCTCTTGACAGAAGATTTACAAAAAGGTAAAGCAGTGTCAAGTTTAGACTATTTTGCTGATGTTTATAAAGACTTGAAGAACTATCAACCAGCAACTTTCTTTTCAAATTTTCACAAGGGACTTGGTAATCTTAAATTTGATAAGTTACATAACTTTACACAATATCCAATGCAAGAATTTTTCAATCAATTTCCTCTTCTAATTGATGAAATTCGTCGTTATCAGAAATCCAATGCTACAATTTTGTTGCAAGTAGATTCTCAGCATGGTTTAGAACGTTTACAAGAAAATTTACAAGAATATGATTTAGAATTACCTATCAGTGATGTTAATGATATTACTCCGAAAGAAGCTCAGCTGATTATTGGAAATCTGGCAACAGGATTTTATTTTGCTGATGAGAAGGTTGTTCTGATTACAGAGCATGAAATTTATCATAAGAAAATTAAGCGTAAAATTCGTCGCTCTAATATTAGTAATGCAGAACGCCTCAAGGATTACAATGAGTTATCAAAAGGTGACTATGTCGTTCACCATGTCCATGGAATTGGAAAATTTTTAGGTATTGAAACAATAGAGATTCATGGAACTCATAGGGATTATTTGAGTATCCAGTATCAAGATTCAGCTAAGATTTCTTTGCCTGTTGAACAGATTGAGAGTCTGTCAAAATATGTTTCAGCAGGTGGAAAAGAGCCTAAAATCAATAAACTTAATGATGGACGTTTTCAGAAAACAAAGCAAAAAGTTACAAAACAAGTTGAAGATATAGCAGATGACTTACTAAGGTTATATGCGGAACGTAGTCAACTGAAGGGATTTTCCTTTTCTCCAGATGACGACTTGCAGCGTGAATTTGATGACGATTTTGCTTATGTTGAAACAGAAGACCAGCTGCGTTCTATTATGGAAATCAAGCATGACATGGAAGACAACAAACCGATGGATCGTCTGCTTGTTGGCGATGTTGGTTTTGGTAAGACAGAGGTAGCTATGCGAGCTGCTTTCAAAGCGGTTAAAGATCATAAACAAGTAGCTGTTTTGGTACCAACAACAGTCCTTGCTCAACAGCATTATACTAATTTTGCAGAGCGATTTGATAACTATCCTGTTAATGTTGATGTACTTAGTCGTTTTCGTAGTAAAAAAGAGCAGAATGAAACTCTGGAAAAACTTAAACAAGGACAGGTTGATATTATTATTGGAACACACCGTCTCCTCTCCAAAGATGTTGAGTTTTCTGATTTGGGTCTTATTGTTATTGATGAGGAGCAACGCTTTGGGGTTAAACACAAGGAGAAGCTTAAAGAGCTAAAGACGAGGGTTGATGTCTTGACTTTAACAGCAACTCCAATTCCTCGTACTCTTCATATGTCAATGCTTGGAATTCGAGATTTATCTGTTATTGAAACACCACCTACAAATCGTTATCCTGTTCAAACATATGTTCTCGAAACAAACCCTGGGCTAGTTCGGGAAGCTATTATACGTGAAATGGATCGTGGAGGACAGATTTTTTACGTTTACAATCGTGTTGACACTATTGATCAGAAAGTGGCTGAATTACAAGAACTCGTTCCAGAGGCCTCAATTGGCTTTGTTCATGGTCAGATGAGTGAGATTCAGCTTGAAAATACACTAATGGACTTTATTGATGGTGTTTATGATGTATTGGTTGCAACAACTATCATTGAGACAGGTGTAGATATTTCAAATGTTAATACTCTCTTTATTGAGAATGCTGACCACATGGGATTGTCAACATTGTATCAACTTAGGGGTCGTGTTGGCCGTTCTAATCGTATTGCTTACGCCTACCTTATGTATCGTCCAGATAAAGTGTTGACAGAGATTTCAGAAAAGCGCCTGGATGCCATAAAAGGCTTTACAGAGCTTGGTTCTGGTTTTAAAATTGCCATGCGTGATTTGTCAATCCGTGGAGCAGGAAATATCTTAGGAGCATCACAGAGCGGATTTATTGATTCAGTCGGTTTTGAGATGTACTCTCAGTTGCTTGAAGAGGCTATTGCTAAGAAGCAGGGAAAATCAACTGCCCGTCGTAAGAGTAATGCAGAAATAAATCTACAAATTGATGCTTATCTGCCAAATGATTATATAAATGATGAACGACAAAAAATCGATATTTACAAACGTATTCGTTCAATTGAAGGACAAGAAGATTATCAGAATTTACAAGATGAGCTTATTGATCGTTTTGGCGAATACCCAGATCAAGTTGCCTATCTCATTGAAATTGGGCTCTTAAAATACTATATGGATTCCATATTTGTTGAATTAGTAGAGCGTAAACAAGATAGGGTAACTGTTCGTTTTGAAAAAGCCTCGTTAGCTTTATTTTTGACACAGGATTATTTTGAAGCCTTGTCCAAAACTAATTTGAAGGCGCAAATAAGTGAAAATAAAGGTAAAATGGAGATTATTTTCAATGTTTGTCAAAGGAAAAATTATGAAATCCTTGAGGAACTTCTCAAATTTGGACAAGGATTTGCAGAAATTAAAAATCGTCAACAAAAAAATTGATTGTTAAGAAAAATTTAAGCAAGGAATCATATACTATAACCATCTTAAAACTTTTCTTTTTCATAAATCTCCTGAGACTCCTAACTTATTTAAGTTGGGAGTCTCCTTTGTATTCCTGAAGGGAAATACTGAACTATTTTGTTGCTGTAATTCCTTGTACTTCAATAGCAATGTCGTATAAATTTCCTGAAAACTCTGATTTACTTGAGATAGTATTTTTTTGACTGTCTAAGCAGATGTTTTAAAGACTTATTAAATCAACGGTTTTAAGTAAAATTTGGTTTACAATTAGTTTAATATTTGTCTTGATGTGTGGCTTATTTTCCTTGTAGGTACTGTTGTCTCTGATTTGATATTTTGGTAATCAAGAGAGTTTTTAGACTCTCTTTTTATTACATTCTATTGACAAATGCTATGTAGCTCTGCTATTTTTCAAAAAAAGTGATAAAATGAAAGTGATTGACAGTTTTGAAGGGAGAAAGTATGCGATTAGATAAATACTTGAAAGTCTCACGTATCATCAAGCGTCGTCCTGTAGCTAAAGAAGTTGCTGATAAAGGACGTGTTAAGGTCAACGGTATTTTAGCTAAATCATCAACTGATTTAAAAATTAATGACGAAGTAGAAGTGCGTTTTGGTAATAAACTTTTAACTGTTCGTGTGCTGGAAATGAAAGACAGTACCAAAAAAGAAGATGCGTCTAAGATGTATGAAATCATCAGTGAAACAAGGATTGAAACAGATGAAAAAGCCTAATATTGTTCAGTTGAATAATCAGTACATCACTGATGAAAATCTCAAAAAACGTTACAGAGAAGAAGAAAATCGCAAAAAAAATCGTTTTATGGGAACTGTTTTGGTTTTCGTTATGCTTTTATTTATTTTGCCAGCTTACAATTTGGTCAGCAGTTATAGAAATTTGCAAGAACGCAAAGATGAAGTTGTCAAATTAACTAAAGAATATCAAAGTTTAACTAAAGAAACCCAGCAAGAAAAGTTGTTAGTTGAGCAATTAAAAAACGAAGATTATGTTGAAAAATATGCGCGAGCAAAGTATTATTTAGCACGGCAAGGGGAAACAATATACCCTGTACCAAGTTTATTACCAAAATAAAATGGAACATTTAATAGAAACGATTGAAAAATTTTTAGCTTATTCAGATGAAAAGTTAGAGGAATTAGCTGAGAAAAATCAAAAATTAAGAGAAGAAAATCATCAAAATGATACAAATTAATGGAAGGAGGAGCCTGTGAAAAAACTATTTGCTGTCATGCTAATACCGTTTTTTTTGTCTCCTTTTTCCGTGATTAGTACGGAAAAAACACCAGTTCTATCTAATATAGATAAATACCATCTAACCGCTGATGTTGTGACTGAGTCTACCTACTTTGAAAATATTCCGTCAAATCCCAATCTTTATCAGGAGACAGCTTCTTATAAAGATGAGAACTTAACGGTTCAAGATAAAATTTTGCTGCCAGACAAAGCACTTAAAATTATTGATTTGAAAGTTAATGCTCAATCAATTCCTGTTTTTGAATTATCAGATGGAACATATCTAGAAGCTAGTCATCAATCTATTTATGACGATGTGATTCTTAGACAGGAATCTATTAATGAAAATTATTGGCTAAAAGACGGGTTTATTCTTTATGACACCCCCTATGTTTTAGGAAGTAAGACTGTCAGATCTGATCTAGTTGCATACAGTCAGGTGACTGTCAGCCAACATGCGGTTACTGAGCATGGTAGTTATTATAAAATTAATGGCAAGGGTTGGATTTCTGAAGAATTTCTTTCTAAAAATGATAATCGTATAGAAAAAGTTCAAAAAGTCTTGTCGCAGAAATATAACAAGTCTGATTTTAGTATTTTTGTTAAGCAGCTGGATACTGGACTAACTGCAGGAATTAATCAAGATGAAAAAATGTACGCAGCAAGCATTGCCAAGTTAGCAACTCTCTACTACACTCAAGAGCAGATTCAAGAAGCTAATATTAAGACTACTGACAGCTTTAAATATATTGATGCAGTTAATCAATTTTCTAAAGCCTATGACCCTAGTGGCAGTGGCAAAATGGTTAAATCAGCAGATAACAAAGATTATAGTGTGGATAACCTATTAAAAGAAGTTGCACAGCATTCAGATAATGTAGCAACTAATATATTGGGCTATTATGTCGCTAATCAGTACGATAAGAGTTTTGAGACTGAAATATCATCAATCCTAGGTGACTCCTTTGATATGAAAGAACGTCAAATGTCTTCTAAAGAAGCTGCTGATTTACTGGAGGCTATCTTCTATCAAAATGGACAAATTATCAATTATCTTTCTGAGACAGAATTTGATAACGAACGCATTTCTAAAGATATCACCGTTCAGGTTGCTCATAAAATTGGTGATGCTTATGATTATAAGCATGATGTTGCCATTGTTTATACCAACAAACCTTTCATATTATCTATTTTTACCAATAACTCTTCTTACCAGGACATTACAAACATCGCTAACGATGTTTACAGTATCTTAAAATAACATGTACGCTAAATTATTAAAAGACATTCAGAAAAAAGCATATTTTGACCACCATAAAAAGGTTTTAATAGCTGTTTCCGGTGGAGTAGATTCTATGAATCTGCTGCACTTTTTGTATTTATACCGAGAAAATCTTGACATTGAGATTGGAATAGCCCATATTAATCATAAACAGCGTCCCGAATCTGAAATGGAAGAGGATTTTCTCAGACGTTTTGCTCAAGAACATAGATTACCTATCTATGTCTCAAATTTTTCTGGCATTTTTTCAGAAAAGGCTGCGCGTGACTTTCGATATGAATTTTTTAAACAAGTGATGCAGGATTACAATTACACTGCCTTAGTTACAGCACATCATGCAGATGATCAGGCAGAGACTGTTTTTATGCGCCTGTTACGAGGTAGTCGCCTGCGTCATCTAAGAGGTATAAAATCCGTTCAGAATTTTGGAAATGGACAACTCATTAGACCTTTTTTAAGTCTATCAAAATCAGAATTACCAGATATCTTTCATTTTGAGGATTCTTCTAATGCTTCTCCCCATTATCTAAGAAATCGTATCCGTAATAGTTACTTTCCCATGCTTGAAGAAGAAAATCCCCAATTTAAGTTAGCTTTAAATCACCTTGCTTATGAAAGTCAATTAGTTTTTCAGGCTTTCCAGGATCTGACAGTAGGGATTGATGTGACCAACTGCCAAACCTTTTTAAAACAGTCATCAGCAGTTCAGGAACTGCTATTACAAAATTATTTGGAAAATTTTCCAGACTTACATCTTTCACGAGAGCAATTTCAAGAGATGTTAAATTTTGTTCGGACAAAAGATTCTCTGAATTACCCTATAAAAAATGGTTATTTTTTAAAAAAGACTGCTGAGGTTTTTAGCATTGAAAAAATCAGTCCTAAGACGTATAGGGAGAAAACTGAAAAAGTGCTAGAATATGACAATATAGTCAAATATGGTCAGTATCGATTTTCATTTCACAAACTATCTAAGGTTTTTCAGGAGATTTTTATAGAAAATACAGCTCCAATATTATTAAGACAACGTAAAGCTGGAGATAAAATTGACTTTGGAAGTTTTTCAAAGAAACTCAGGCGTTTGTTTATTGATAATAAGATTTCAACACAAGCCCGCCAAGAAGCTATTGTTGGAGAACAAGACGGAAAAATCATTTTTGTGCTTGTTGATGGTAAAACTTATTTGAGAAAAGCCTCTAAAGATGGTATAATGAAAGCTAAACTGTATATTGAAAAAATAGAATAGGTGATGCTATGCTAGAACAAAACATTCAAAAAATTCTGTACTCAGAAGAAGAAATCATTGCAAAAACCAAAGAGCTTGGTGCGCAGTTAACAAAGGATTATCAAGACAGAAATCCACTTTTAGTAGGTGTTTTAAAAGGTTCAGTTCCTTTTATGGCAGAATTAATGAAGCATATTGATACGCATGTAGAAATTGATTTCATGGTTGTGTCAAGCTATCAAGGAGGAACCACCAGCAGCGGAGAAGTTAAAATTCTCAAGGATGTTGACACCAACGTTGAAGGACGAGACATTATTTTTGTTGAAGATATCATTGATACAGGACGTACATTAAAGTATCTCAGAGATATGTTTAAATACCGTCAAGCAAAATCAGTTAAAATTGTTACCTTGTTTGATAAACCAGAAGGTCGTGTTGTAGAAATTGACGCTGATTATGTTTGCTACAATGTGCCAAATGAATTTATTGTTGGTTTTGGTTTAGACTATGCTGAAAATTATCGTAATCTGCCCTATGTGGGAGTTCTAAAAGAAGAAGTTTATTCAAAATAGAAAGTCGATTAGTATTATATGAAAAATAATAAGAATAACGGCTTTGTGCGAAATTCCTTTGTTTATATTTTAGTCATTGTAGCGCTCATTACAGCCTTCCAATACTATCTCAGAGGAACAAATACACAAAGTCAGCAAATTAATTACTCTACGTTAGTTAAGCAAATCAAAGCTGGAGACATTAAGTCTATCACGTATCAGCCTAGCGGAAGTATCATTGAAATTAGTGGAGAATACAAAAAATCTCAAAGCGTGGAGACTACTTCAAATTTCTCGTTTTTAGAAGGTTCTAGCACAACAAAAGTTTCTCGTTTTACTTCCATTATCTTGCCAAGTGACTCCTCCGTTGATAAGATTACGAGTGCTGCAGAAGATGCTAATGTTAAAGTATCAGTAAAACCAGAAAGTTCAAGTGGTACATGGATTAGTTACCTAGTTAGCTTCCTCCCATTATTGATTTTTGCAATTTTCATGATGATGATGATGAATCAAGGTGGTGCTGGCGCTCGTGGTGCAATGAGTTTCGGAAAAAATAAAGCACGTTCTCAAAATAAAGGCGATGTTAAAGTTCGTTTTTCTGATGTTGCTGGTGCCGAGGAAGAAAAGCAAGAGCTTGTTGAAGTTGTTGATTTTCTTAAAAATCCGAAAAAATATAAAGCACTTGGTGCTCGTATTCCAGCCGGAGTTCTTCTTGAGGGACCTCCAGGGACTGGTAAGACACTTTTAGCAAAAGCTGTCGCAGGTGAAGCAGGAGTTCCATTTTTCTCCATCTCAGGTTCAGACTTTGTAGAAATGTTTGTTGGTGTTGGTGCCAGTCGTGTGCGCTCTCTATTTGAGGATGCTAAAAAAGCAGAGCGCGCAATCATCTTTATTGACGAAATTGATGCTGTCGGACGCCGTCGTGGTGCTGGTATGGGTGGCGGCAATGATGAACGCGAGCAAACCCTTAACCAACTTTTGATTGAGATGGACGGTTTTGAGGGTAATGAAAGCATTATTGTCATCGCAGCAACAAACCGTAGTGACGTCCTTGACCCAGCTCTTCTTCGTCCAGGACGATTTGACCGTAAAGTACTTGTAGGTAGCCCTGATGTGAAAGGCCGTGAAGCTATTTTACGTGTCCATGCGAAAAATAAACCACTTGCAGATGACGTTGATTTAAAAGTAGTCGCTCAACAAACCCCAGGATTTGTTGGTGCAGACCTTGAAAACGTTTTGAACGAAGCAGCACTTGTTGCCGCTCGTCGCAATAAAAAAATTATTGATGCTTCCGATATCGATGAGGCTGAGGATCGTGTGATTGCAGGACCATCTAAGAAAGATCGCTCAATTTCTGAAAAAGAACGTCAAATGGTCGCTTATCATGAAGCTGGTCATACCATCGTTGGTTTGATACTTTCAAATGCTCGTGTTGTTCATAAGGTAACCATTGTTCCACGTGGTCGTGCGGGTGGCTATATGATTGCCTTACCTAAAGAAGATCAAATGCTTCTTTCAAAAGATGATATGAAAGAACAACTAGCTGGTTTGATGGGTGGCCGTGTAGCTGAAGAAATTATCTTCAATGCTCAAACGACAGGTGCTTCAAATGATTTTGAACAAGCAAGTGCTATGGCACGGGCTATGGTAACAGAATATGGTATGAGTGAAAAACTAGGTCCTGTCCAATATGCTGGAAACCATGCAATGATGGCCGGTCAAATTAGTCCAGAAAAGACTTATTCTGAAGAAACTGCTAAGATGATTGATGATGAGGTACGTGATTTACTTAATGAAGCAAGAAATAAAGCTGCTGATATCATTCAAAGTAACCGTGAAGCTCACAAACTCATCGCTGAAGCACTTCTTAAGTACGAAACACTTGATGCTGCACAAATCAAGTCAATTTTTGAAACAGGAAAAATGCCTGATGAGTTAGAAAATGATACAGAAGAAGCACATGCACTTTCTTACGATGAAATCAAAGAAAAAATGACTTCTGAGAAAATAAAGAACGATTTATAATTGGGTATGCCAAATTTCAAGTTATCCCTTTTGTAAAAACTCTCTAGGAGATTTGTAACCTAGTATTTTCTTTGGATAGTTGTTCATCCAATTTTCAATGAATGCGACTTGTTGTTGGGTCGCATTTTTGCTTCCCTTAGGTAACCAATGTCGGATGAGTCTATTATGATTTTCATTGCTTCACCTTTTCCAAGAAGAATGGCCCCACTTGTCAAGTCAAGTGCAACAAGTTCATTGATAACTAGAGTTCCAGAGGTTAAGCTGTTTGGGCTAGCCCAAACAAAATATTTGCGGTTTTATACTTGTGAAGTCGTCTAGGTCTGTCATTGATAGCAGAGACGTAGTGATTGAGTTCTTCTGTCTTTAGTGAGTTAAGAGAGACACCTTTTGGGAGAAACTCTCTCAAGAGACCATTGAAATTTTCATTTGTTCCTCTTTCATGAGAAGCATAAGGATGGGCAAAATAGACTTCCACACCTTTTAAG
>NZ_KB904451.1 GCF_000380105.1 Streptococcus orisratti DSM 15617 | reverse complement strand
TTTGCTCCTTTCGCTTTACATTAGGCTTGAACACCTTTATTGTATCGCGTTTGGAGTTTTTTGGGTATAACCAGCGATGCGCACCCGCATAGCGGGTGGTTTATTTGTTTCGCACCTGCGGAGCGAAACGGACTGAAAGGTTGACATAAAATCAAAAAAGTCAGGTTAGCTGACTTTTTCTGGTTTTATTAATTCTTCTACAAGATAAATGACAATATTGGTAAGCAAGCTCAGTCCAACGGTTAGCAATATTCCCCAAAGAAGCTTAGGCATGCTCATGGTTCTTAGACCATCAAAGAGAATTGTTCCAAGCCCACCCGCATTGATAGTCGCCGCAATGGTCGCAATAGCTATGATAGAGTTTGCTGCGAGACGAATACCAGCGAAAATGGAGCGCTGTGCTAAAGGTAATTGCACCTTGGTCAATATCTGCCAACTAGTCATCCCCATACCTTTTGCTACCTCTAGGATACTACTGTCAATCTGAGTGAATCCTGCTAAAAAGGTTCTGACCAAAGTGTATTGTGCGTAGATAACTAAAACAATAATAGCCGTTGTTCTCCCTAATCCAGTTAAAGGAATGAGCAAGGCAAAAAGGGCAAAGGAGGGAATGGCATAGAAGAGGGACAAGACATATACTGACGCCTGTCTCAACTCTACACGAAAAAGTAATACAACCGTGACCAAGGCCGCTAGAATTAGAGCAAAGAGTAGGGAGAGCCCGCTAATTTCGATATGTTCAAGCAAAGCGGTTAGCAACTTGTCAGAAGATTTTTGAAAATACTCAATCACTGGCACTCCTCCATAAACTTTCTTGAGCCCTAGCAGTTTCCAAAAGGCGTTTAACAAAGTCATTTTGTGGATTTTTCAAAATCGCCTCTGGGCTGTCAAACTGGGCAATCTTTCCCTCATCCATAATCAACACCCGTGTTCCTAACTTAAAAGCTTCGTAAATATCATGTGTGATAAAAATAAAAGTTTTATCTTTAAGTTTTTGATGAATTCCCAAGAGCTGTTCTTGTAAATCACTTCGAGTGATAGCGTCAATAGCACCGAAAGGTTCGTCAAAAAGCATGACATCGGGATCTGCTGCTAAGGCACGCGCAACACCAACTCGCTGCTGCTGACCGCCCGAAAGTTCCTCTGGGTAACGTTTGGCATATTGGTCATACGGCAACTGCATCAGGTCTAGTAAATCCCGACTTCTCGCCACAATCTTCTCTTTTTCCCACCCGAGGATCTTAGGAACCGTTGCAATATTTTCTTCCACAGTCATATGTGGAAAAAGTCCTATTTGCTGCACAACATAACCAATTTTACGGCGTAAAGCTACCGCATCTAACGTTGAAACATCGTGCCCCTCAAAAAATATCGTGCCAGAAGTAGGTTCAATCAGACGATTAATCATCTTAAGCGTTGTGGTTTTACCAGAACCAGAAGTCCCCAAAATGGTGATAAATTCTCCCGCTTCAATATTAAGAGTCAGCTGATCAACGACCTTTTTTTGACCGTAAACTTTGCTAACCTTATTAAACTCAATGATATTTGTCATGTCAACTCTTTCTATTTTATTTCCTTATAAAATGCCTTAGCCACTTCTTCATAATCCTGACCATTAACGTCAACTTTGGCATTGAGTTGGGTAACCGTGGTTGTGTCTAACTTCGCTGAAACCTGATTAAGAATATCAGCCAAATCTGGATTAGCTTTTAAAACTTGGTCACAGACAACTGGTGCCAAATTATATGGTGGCCAAAATTGCTTATCATCTTCCAGTAAGGTGAACTTGTCCGTGTTAACCAGTTGCCCCTCAGTAGTGTAAGCAGGTGTCACATCGGCTTGATCATTTTCCAGAATAGAATATTTCAAGCTGTTGTCGTAGACTTGCGAAGATTTCCAAACAAAGTCACCATAGGTTTTAGACAAACCAGCCAAACCATCCTCGCGTTGGTCAAATTCTCCCTGTGAAGCAAACCGCAATTCACCAGCATGTTTTTGTAAATCTGAAATGGTTTTAATGCCTAATTTCTCAGCAACAGAAGTACGGATAACCAATCCCTGACTGTCATTAGCTTGAGCATAGTTTAACCATGTCACTTGGAATTTTTCCTCATAGGCCTTTTTCACCTTGTCATAAACCTTTTGCGGATCGGTTTCCATATCTGCTTTGAGAATGGATAGTAAGCCGGTTCCAGTATATTCAGGATAAAGATCAATTTCATCATTGATAAGGGAATTGTGGATCAAAGAACTGGAAATATTGGCCACACGTTCCACCTTATATCCTTTATCTTCCAAAGCCAATGCATAAATTTCAGCAACCACAAGATTTTCTGTAAAATCCTTGGAACCAATGCGGATAACTGAGTCAGTCTGCCTAGCTTGACTTTCCTTTTTACTATTACCTGCCCAGACAAAGGCTCCAACAATTACTAAAATAATGGCTAAAAGCGCCCCTAAAATCACTTTTTTATTCTTCATTTGTTTCTCCTCGTGATGCCTGTATCTCTTGGTCAATCGGTTTATCATGGCATCGAAAATAATCATACTGAGAAAAGATAGCAGAGCTACCGAACCGCCCCCTATCAACAATAAATCATAACGGTAAAGCCCCAGACCAGTGAAAATTAAATTTCCCAAGCCCCCAGCACCAATATAAGTAGCCAGACTAGCACTAGCAATAATCTCAACTAGAGCTAATTTAACGCCATTTAAAATGTGTGGCAACGCCAAGGGAAAAGTCACCTTTTTCAAAAGCTGCCAGTTGGTCATTCCAAGACCCACACCTGTTTCTACCAAGACGACCGGTACTTCATTGAAACCGACAATCGTATTCAGTAAAATTGGCGGTAAGCCCAGTACGACTAAAGCAATCAAAGCTGGAGTCTTACCAACTCCAATCAAGGGAATGAGTAGGAACAAAATTCCCAAGCTTGGAATAACACGCAACCCCTGAGTAAGAAGACTAGCGACTTGCTTCATTTTAGGTCTATTAGAGCTAAAGTAGCCCAAAGGAAATCCTATGACAAGGGCAATTAGTAGTGCCTGCCCACTCAAGCTAAGGTGTTCCAGTAAGGCTTGACTGTAAGCTCTGCCATTTCCCGAAAAATACTGAAAAATTTGCTCAATCATTCACCACGGCTCCCTCCAATAAAGACCGAAATTTCCGTGAGAAAGCCTCTGTAGTCACCAAAAGTAACTCTTGTTGTTCCAATGAAAGACTTTCCATGGTTTTCTCTTCAATACGATCCAATGGCTTAATCAACCGGTCAACTCTCTCTTGCCCCTCTTTACTCAATCGAACCAATTTTTTACGCTTGTCTGTTTGACTAGGTTCTAGGTAAAGCCAACCTTTTTCAAGATAATTTTTCACTACAGCCTGAACCACTTGCTTGCTTGAAAAAGTTCGCTTAGCAATCCATTCCTGAGTTATCCCGTTAGGATTATGATAAATCCACAAAAAAATCAAAAGACTCTTACCATTCATGCCATGTTTTCTTGCATAATTTTCAAATAAGGAAAACTGTTCATCGCGCAAACGTGCGTATTTTTTTGCATTTGTAACCACTCTTATTCCTCCTCATTCAAAACAATAACTTTCCCAAAGGCATGCGAACTTTCCAAATAAGCATGAGCTTGCTGAATGTCCTCAAGTTTAAAAATTTTCTCTGGACCAACTGCAACGTCATAGGTTTTGATAAAGTCAAACAGTTCCTGCAACTTGCTTTGAGTAATATTTCCAGATGCAAAGGTGGTTAAATAAACATTGTTCCACAGCTTTTCAATAGGGTCAAAATTCTCTAGATACCATTTACCTCCCAGCTGGCCTGTCGAACAGACAATGCCACCTTCTTGCAAATGGGCCAGTGAGTCCGAAATGGTTGCTGGACCAACCAATTCTAAAATCTTACTAAAGGTTTCTGCTGTCTGCAATTTACCATCCTTTTCCAGAATAACATCTGAAAATCCAGAAGCCAATAATGAATCTTTTTTGAACAAGTGACGAACCGAAGCAACGATATTCAAATTTGGAAATTGTCCTTTAGCCAATTTTACAAAGGCCTGTCCGACACCGCTTGCCCCCGCTCGGACCAAAACCTTATCACTTGCTTCAAGTTTAAGATTTTTCAAAGACCCAAAAGCCGTATAGTAGGTTTCGGGCACACTGGCAAAATCAGCCCATTCCAAGTCTGTATCAACAAGATAGAGAAACTTGTTGGGTACCAAGGCATATTCGGCATAACCACCATCATAGGCACGTCCAAGTTCTCCCATCATAGCGACCACACGTTGGCCTACTGAAAAGCAGTCAGGCTCACTTGTTTCCTCAATCACCCCCACCAATTCAATCCCTAAAATACGTGGGAAAGACACGCTAGGAGATAGCCCCTGACGCGTGAAAATCTCAGAATGGTTAATTCCAAATCCTTTAACCTTTACTAGACTCCAACCATCCTTAAGCTGGGGTTTATCGACATCTTTAATTTCTAAAACATCAACGCCACCTGGACGACTCACCACTACTGCTTTCATAGTCTCTCCTAAATTAGTCAAATATTTTTACCTTTTTAGTATAAACTATCTATTGTTAATAGTCAAATATTTTGACTAATTAAAACCAATAACTCATATTAGTGGTTTTCGAAGGTAAAAAATCCCCAAGTTACCCTTGGGGACTGACTTTAAGCAGCACTTTCTGTAAATTGACTGTTGTACAAATCGGCATAGAAACCTTTTTGTGTCATTAGTTCATCATGGTTACCTTGCTCAATGATATTACCATCTTTCATCACAAGGATTAAATCCGCATTGCGGATAGTTGACAGGCGATGAGCAATGACAAAGCTAGTACGCCCTTCCATCAACTTGTCCATAGCCTTTTGGATAAGTTCTTCGGTACGCGTATCTACAGATGATGTTGCTTCATCCAAGATAAGCAACGGAGCATCTTTCAAGAGAGCACGCGCAATGGTCAACAATTGCTTTTGACCGACCGATAAGGTGACAGAGTCATCCAGGTAGGTATCATAACCTTTCGGTAAGGTCTTAATGAAATGATGGACACCAACAGCTTTGGCTGCTGCCACAACCTGCTCATCTGTGATCTGCTTTTGATTATAAATCAAGTTCTCTTTGATGGTTCCTTCAAAGAGCCAAGTGTCCTGAAGTACCATTGAAAATTGATCATGCACTTCCTCACGTTTCATCAATCGTGTATCCACACCATCAATGGTAATGGTTCCTTTATCAATCTCATAAAACTTCATAAGCAAGTTAACAATGGTTGTTTTCCCAGCACCTGTTGGACCTACAACAGCTACTTTTTGACCTGGTTTGGCCACAGCAGAGAAATCATGGATAATGGTTTTATCTTTAGAATAACCAAAGAAGACATTGTCAAAAGCAACCTCACCCTTGACCTGTGTCAATTGCTGTGGTTTATGTGTTTCGTCTTCCATTTCATCTTCTTCAAGAAATTCAAAGACACGACTCATAGCAGCTGAAGCTGATTGTAGTTGGGTAAAGGCTTGCGCGATCTGAGATAATGGTTGTGAAAAGATACGAACGTAAGTCATAAAGGCAACAACATCACCCATGGTGATATCTCCGTCAATAACCTTGATGGCCCCAACCACACAAACCATAACATAACCAAAGTTCCCAACAAAAATCATCAAAGGCATCATAATTCCTGACAGGAATTGAGATTTCCACATAGATTGATAGAGGTTAGTATTAAGTTTTTTGAAGGCTTGACTGGTTTCTTCAGAGGCATTATAACTAGTAACTACATTGTGTCCAGAGTAAATTTCTTCTACATAGCCGTTAACCGCAGCAAGGTTATTTTGTTGACGTTTGAACAAAGGCTGTGAGGAACCCATGATGACTACAACCAGTACGAATCCCAAAAGAACAGATCCTATTGCGGTCAGAGCCATAGTGACATTTGAGTGAAACATCATGTAGATTGAGCCCAAAAGAAGCATGGTAGAGGTTACCAAAGTCCCCAAACTTTGGTTGAGGGATTGACCTAAGAGGTCAACGTCATTAGTCACTCGAGAAAGTGTGTCACCTTGGGAATGACTATCAAAATAGTTGAGTGGAACCTTGTTGATTTTAGTCTGAATAGCACGACGCAAACGTTGTGAAAAGCGCTGAATAATGGTTGCAACAGTAAAACTTTGTACATAGCCTACAATAGCAGCTATTGCATAAAGAATAGCTAAGTTCATGGCTACTTTTCCAACTTCTGTCAAATCTATTCCAGGAAAAGTGCCGTCAGAGGACATTTTTAAGCCATCAGTTATTAAGTTTGTAATTTCCTTTAGTTTATCTGGTCCAATAACTGTGATAATGGCAGAAATAATTGCCCCGATCACAGCAAGGATAAAAGGAAGTTGAAACCCTTTAATGTAAGGCTTCAATCGATTATAGAAAGATGTTTTTTCTTTATTTTCCATTTTCTAATTCCTCCTTAGAAAGTTGTGAGTAGGCAATTTCTTGGTAGACTGCATTGGAAGCAAGGAGTTCTTGGTGTGTTCCTTGTCCAACAACCTTACCCTCATCAAGAACTAAAATTTGATCAGCATCCATAATGGTTGAAATCCGCTGAGCAACGATCAATTTGGTCATGTCAGCTGTACGTTCTTTCAAGCGGGAACGTAAGATTCGGTCTGTTTTGTAATCAAGTGCTGAGAAGGAATCATCAAAGATGATAATTTCAGGTTTACGTGCTAAAGCACGGGCAATGGCCAAGCGCTGTTTCTGACCACCAGAGAAGTTTGAACCGCCTTGAGCAACTGGCGCTTTCAACTTACCTTCCTTCATCTCAATGAATGTTCTTCCTTGAGCTAAATCAAGAGCATCCCAGATTTTATCATCATCCAGTGGGGAATTGTTACTGATTCCCATGTCCATGTTAGAGGTAACATCGCCACTAAAGAGCACAGCTTTTTGCGGAATATAACCAACAATTTTATGAAGTGTATCGTGATCGTATTGGCGAACGTCCACACCATCAACCTTAATAGTACCTTCCGTCGCATCGTAGAAACGTGGTATGAGGTTAACCAAGGTTGATTTTCCAGAGCCTGTTGATCCGATGAACGCAATCGTTTGACCAGCTTTCGCTTTAAAGGAGACGTGTTCTAGGACTGCTTCTGAATTTTTGCTGTAGCGGAAGGAAACATTATCAAACTCAACAGAACCTTTTTCACTTGGTTGAGCCTGACTTTTATCGGGATAAGGTATTGACCCCTCAGTTTCCAAAACTTCGTTGACACGACCTGATGAAACAATGGCACGTGGCAAAATGAAGAAAACAGCAATCATCATCATAAAGCCCATGACAACTTGCATGGCGTACGATGAGTAAACAACCATATCTGAAAAAAGATTAACTTTATCCTTCATCGCTCCGGCAATCAAGGTTGGATCTTTGGGAATGGCAATATCTTCAATCAGGTGGGCTCCAATCCAATAAATGGCTAGAGTCAAACCACTAGAAATTGCTGTCATAACCGGGGACAACAAAGCCATGGAACGACCGATAAAGAGATTAAGATTAGTCACATCATCATTCGCTTTGGCAAATTTATCATCTTGGTAGGCTTCAGCATTATAAGCACGAACTACCCGGATACCTGATAAAGACTCACGAGTTACACTATTTAATTGGTCAGTCAATTTTTGAATGAGACGTTGCTTAGGCATAACTGCTATTAATAGGAAGAGAATCATTAAGAACATGACCGCAACAGCAACAATCAAGGCTAACAACCAGTCACCATTCTTATTGGCTATCTTAGTAATCGCCCAAATTGCCATAATCGGACCTTTTGTTACAACCTGAATCCCCATAGTAAAGACCAATTGAATTTGTGTAATATCGTTGGTCGTACGAGTCAATAAACTAGGAATTGAAAATTTCTTAATCTCAGCATCTGAGAAATTCAGAACGCTGTGGAAAATATCGTCACGCAGGCGAGTACTAAAACTTGCTGCTGTACGAGCTGCAAAAAAGCCAACAATAACCGAGGAAGCAAAACTGCCCAACGAGAGCAAAATCATGCGCATGCCCGGTGCATCAAAATTCCAAGCAAAGATATCCTTGGCTTTAGTTCCTTGTGTTGACAAAAGTTTGGTAATGTCAGACATATAATCTGGAATTTTTAAATCCAGAAAAACATTTAAGCAAACAAATGCAATGGCCAAGATAATCATGGTAACTTCTTTAGCATTCATTCGTTTTAAGATTTTTAACATGCACTACTCCTTGTAATATGTAAAAATAAGAAAGTCCTTGTCAGTCAATGGATTTTCGGTAAGCTCTCAGATTTGCCCGTAACTGCTCTGTGACTCGTAAAACAGTTTTAAGCTCCTCGACATCAATGTCTTTTAACAAGACAGACTGCATTTCATCATGAAAGACTTGCAGAGGTTTTATTTTTTGGCACCCCAATTCTGTCAAAACAATCTGCTTATAACGCTTATCTGTCCGAGATGGGATTGTCTTGACGAAACCATTTCGTGCCATGCGTTTAACAAGATTACTTGCGACAGACTTTGAAATGTGTAAATAATTTTCAATGTCTTTCACAAAAATTTCGGTATCTTTCTGTTTCGCTAGGAAAAATAAGACGCGACCTTGTGGTCCTGCAAGATGTTCAATACCATTTTTTTTAGCAAAAGTATCCGCTGCTTGTTCAAACTGAGTTAAGAGATTTTTAGCCTCCGCTATTGGATTTTCCACGACCTCACCTCCTGACAAATTGAGACTGTAGAAACCATTATAGTTCTCACGAGAACTATTGTCAAGAAAAAAGTTCTCAGGAGAACTAAAAAAACTGAACAATTCTGTCAGTTTTTTTAGTGAATCACTGGAGGCGTTAGCAAAGTGTCAATGACACTGATTTCTGGCGGTGCTAAGTGCTCCAAATCAGGCAGTTGTTTTTCAAGGTAAGTACGTAATTGATCAGCCTCTTTAGGACAGTGACGCAGACGAAAGCGACAATTCAAAATAGCTTTCTCCTGAATTGAAAAATACTCTGGTGCAAAATATAGCTGCTCTCCTTCACTTCCAAAAGTCGAAGAGTGAGCCGCTTTGATGTAGAATAAATTTTGGGAACTATATATCTATCTACACCAATCACAATATGTAGTGTTTCAGCAATATTAAAAAGGCGACTTCAACGTTTGGGTGTTCTTATTTATCTTTACACTTTTTGCTGAATACGCTGCATTTCTGCATAGCGACCGTTGAGTTGCATCAATTGGTCATGAGTTCCCCGCTCAACAATTTGACCAGCATCCAACACTAGAATTTGATCTGCATTTTGAATAGTCGATAGTCTGTGAGCAATAATAAAGGTTGTTCGCCCTTCTTTAACCACTTCCATGGCCTTTTGGATAATGTCCTCGGTTTCCGTGTCAATGTGAGAGGTCGCCTCATCCAAGATAAGAATTTTAGGATTAGCTATAAGCGTTCTAGCAAAGGCAATAAGCTGGCGCTCACCACTTGAAAAGGCAGCCCCCTTCTCAACAACAATCTCATCAATACCTCGTTCCAATTTAGCAAGCATTTCTCCTGCCCCGACCTTTTCCAGTGCTGCGATGATTTGCTCATCAGAAAATAGGTCACTATCCATTGTGACATTGGAAGCAATAGTTCCTGTAAATAAATAAGGATCTTGTAAAACAATACCCATCTGAGCACGCACACTCTCACGTGAAAACTCACGAATATTTTGTCCATCAATACTGATTGTACCTTCTTGTGGATCATAGAAACGATAGAGTAAGTTCATGATAGAAGACTTCCCAGAACCCGTATGACCGACTAGGGCAACCGTCTCCCCCTTATTAGCATGAATAGAAATATTCTTGAGTACCTGGTTTTGACCATCGTAGGCAAAACTAACATTGTCAAAGTCAACCACACCAGTAGTCACCTCAAGTTCATCCTGACTATCTGCTTCTGTCTCTTCATCAAGTAATTCCATAACACGACGACCTGTCGCCAGTGAGCGTTGAATATTTGGCAACTGACGCACTAACATTCCTAATAGATCAAAAAGGGTCGTCACATAGTTGATATAAATGAAAAGTCGACCTGCGGTAACACTCAAATTACCACCTAGAAACTGATAGCCAATAAAAGTCAAAACACCTGCAATCACCGTGTATTTAAGCAACTCAGTCAACGTCCACGATGCCGCAGAGTCCACCAGAACAATACGATTATCAGCATTTCTCATCTGACTGGCCACTTTGTCAAAATTTTCAAGAACGCTCCCCTCCTGATGGTAGAGCTGAATAATACTTGCACCATTCATGGTTTCATTGACCTGTGTATTGACTTCGCTTCTAGCATCGTAAAAATCCTTCATCGGTTTGTCCGTTGCTTTTTTATAAAGCACCTGCAGACCATAAAAAATAGGTACCAATAAGAGCAAAGCCATTCCCACCTTGATGTCCAAAGTCATTAAAATTCCATAAATAAAGATAACTTGCACCAAAGTAATGAAAATCTGTGACAAAAGTGTATTATAAAATTGATTTCGCAAGGTCTCCGTGTCGTTGACAATTCGTGTTGCAATCTTCCCCGCTGGCTTGTCATCAAAATATGAAATCGGCAAACATTGCATAACATCATAGGCTCGATTACGCAAATTTGTCACGATTTGATTAGCACAAGCAATCAAAATCCGAAAAGATCCGTAGCGCAGTACACCTGCTACCGCAAGCAAAGCAATATACATAGCAAGCTTTATCAAAAAATCAGCTTGATGCAAGACCAAACCATGTGAAACACCTGTCAAGTCATGATCAATAATATGCTGCAAAATCAAGGGAGCTAACTGATTGCCAGCTGTTGCCAACAACAAGGATAAGAGTCCCACAGCAAATAGCCTCCTAACAACTTTTAATTCTTTCACTAATTGTAAAATCGTAGCCATCTTACTCCTCCTCTCCTTGAGCCTGTTGGCGTTGATATTGCTCGTAATACCAGCCATTGGCTGCCAAGAGCTGTTCAGGCGTGCCTTCCTCGACAATTCGTCCCTCATCCAAAACAATCACCCAGTCAGCGTGGTTAACCGCAGACAAGCGGTGACTGACGATGATGTTGGTCTTACCTGCACGTTCTTTTTGGATATTTTGGATAATGCTGCGCTCTGTTCTCGCATCAACCGCTGATAGTGAATCATCTAATATCAACAACTGCGGCTTTCGGATAAAAGCTCGTGCGATTGAAATGCGCTGTTTCTGTCCACCCGAGATGGATACCCCACGTTCACCGATGGTTGTATCTATCCCCTTGTTCATTCGTATCACGTCCTCTGAAAATACCGCTGTCTCAATGGCAGTTAGAATATCATCCTGACTAGCGGCTACCTTCCCCATAGCGATGTTTTCACCTACTGTTCGCGAAAAGAGAATATGCTCTTGCGGCACATAACCAATTAAGGCTTCCAATGACTGACGAGAATAATCTGTCACTGCTCTGCCATTGACCTCAAAAATACCATGACCGACAGGATACTGACGTAAAAACTGACGCACAAAAGTTGTCTTACCCGACCCAGTCTTTCCGACCACACCAAGTGTTTGACCAGCTTTCAAGTTCAGCGAAATCGCTTTGAGACTATCCTGACTGGCCTGCGGGTAAACAAAACTATAATCCTTGAAGCTAATGTCTCTTAACTCTGTCAGTTCAAGATCCCCATCTTTTTCCATATCATCCCCTGTCTCAATCAATTCATTGATTTTATCAAAGGAAGTCTTACCTGTCTGGTAAACCAGGATGAAATCTGACATCATGGAGAATGGCTCTACTAAAGAGACAATGTAGAGTTGTAAGGCAACCACCTGTCCTAATGTCACCTGTCCTTTCTGCATAAAGAAAACACCAGAACCTAAAACTAAAACTGTGCTCAGCCCCAGCATGAAACTGAACATAGGCATATAAAGAGCACGGTAACGAGCAATATCATTCCAACGAGTAGCCAGTCCAGCCGTCTTTTGCGCAAAACGATTAGATTGATTCGCTTTTTTACTGTAGGCCCGAATGACACGAATGCCTTCAACTGTTTCTAAAACTTCATTACTAAGCTCAGAAATAGCTTCACGCGCCTCTTCCACCTTCTCATCCAGTGGTTTTGACACCCTGTAAGTCCCATAGGTCATAATAACAATAGGAATCATACCCAGAAGGGCAATTTGCCAAGAAATCATAAACATGACAGGAATGATAAATGCAATCATGCCACCCGCATAAAGTATAATCATCAGCCCATAACCCACCATCTCCTGTAGCATTTCCACGTCCGTTGAAAAACGAGTCATCATATCACCCGAACGAAATTTTTCATAAAATGGCGTCCGCATGGTAACTAACTTATAAAAAGCACGCTGTTGCATATCAAATTTAAAATGGATAGACTGCTGAAATAATTTTAAATGCCAAATAAAGGCAGTACCATAATTGACCAAGGTTGACAAAATCAAGAAACCTACCGTTAAAAGCAACCCTTTTTCAGTCAAATGATGACTACCAATAGCATCCACCAAACGTTGCACCACCTGAGTTGGAATTACCAAGGTCGCGTCATAAAGAATCAAGGTTACCGCAACTAGCAAGTAAACCCATTTATTCTTCCTAACATACTCTAAAACTAACTTAAACACAAAATTCCTCTTTCTATTCGTTCAAAAGCACACAAAAAGCCCGCAATAAGACTACCTTCCTACCGCGGGCTCATTTATATTGTTTTTTGGACAGCAAAAAACAAGCTAATTCAATCGGTCAGAAAGGAGTTTTTCAAAAAAGACAACTGTTCCATATTCTTTGTTGTTCATTTTTAGTTGCTCCTTTCTCTTAATCTACGCATAATGGTAACAAATTTCACAAAAGATGTAAAGGCTTTTTCAAAAATTTTTTAAGATTTATTACAAAGCCCCGTTAAGTCAAGTATAATAGGGCAAATTATTTCCATTCAAATGATAATACCTTCCAAATGGTCTATTTCATGTTGACAAATCTGTGCTGAAAATCCTGTCAAAGTCAAGCTACGCTTTTGCCAATATTTATCCCAAAAACTGACCTCAATTTGCTGATAGCGCAGCGTTTTTCTCGAACCAGTCAGAGACAAGCAAGACTCCTCAGTTTCAAATGGCAGTGATTTAGCTGTTATAATAGGATTAAACATGACAAGATTGACTAGTCCCATGTTCACAATAATAACACGCTTTTTCACACCAATCATATTAGCAGCCATACCAACACAGGCCTCCTTGTTTGCCTCAAGTGTGTCTTGCAAATCCTCAGCTAGGTACAAATCAGCCTTAGTCGCCTCAACAGATGGCTGGCTAAGAAAGAAGGTATCTTTTACAATTGATTTAATCATTTTTGCTCCAATAGTAATTCCATAATATCAAAATCAATAACTTGGCCATTAATTTCCATAAAATGCTTAAATGTTCCAAGTTTTTGAAAACCAAGGCTTTCATAGAGATGAATCGCTCGGTCATTATCAGATCGCACCTCAAGCGAGAGGACTTTTAAGCCTGATTGCTGCGCCACCGCAATCAATCGCGTTAACAATTGATGCCCAATTCCTTGATTCCAGTAAGCTCTTTTCACCGCAAGACCAACTTCTGCACGATGTGCCAATCGTTTTTTACGAAAAGCAATACAATTACACGTCCCTACTATCTCGCCAGTTTCTTCGGCTACTAAAAAATGTGATGTCTTAGATTTTTGAATCTCATCTAAAAACATTCCCTCATCTGCAACAGAAACACTCAAACCTTCCCCTCCGTAGGACAAATTATCGGTTTCTGAACCAACCTGCTGGCAAAATGCCAAAATAGCCTCGGCATCACTAGCCAAAGCATTCCTCACTATAACCATATCAAGCCCTCGTTTTCGCTAGAAACATTATAACAAAATAAATAAAACCTTGCTACCATGCTCTTTCTTTTATTCACCTTAAGATTTTTTGAAATCAAGAAGCTCCCGAAAATCTCATTTTTTTCCTTAACAAGCAAGAAGCTCCCATCAGATTGACCAGTAATTAGGCAGCTCCTTTCATTAATCTCTACACAACTTCATTTCGCTAAAAAAGATTATTGCTTTTTCCACCAACTTGCTGGAAAAAAGTTATCATCATCGAAGCATTTTTATCAGCTTTTCCTATCGTTACCTACATAAACCTTCGTACATTTTTTAGAATTTATCATCTAAATATCTTAAAATCAGATAATTTCCCAACCAAAACACGGTGCCATAAATGAGACCAACAAATGTAACCACTAAAAACCAGACGTATTTCCCATCTTGAAACCAATTATCAAGCCCACTAACTGATAAAGCAACTAGCATACTAACAACTGTAAAAAGGAGTTCATTGAGAATAAAACTCTGTTTTTTGTGAGCGATCCTTGGAGCCAATAAAACCAGAAAATAAATGAATTCAAGACAATCTAAAATCACGATAAGCAAGAGAATTTTCCAAAAACCTGATGGCAACAGGGTATCTGCTCCAAGTCTAAATATCACTGACCAGATGACAAAGAAAAGAATAAATTCAATGACAGCTACAACACTATATTTTTTTCTCATAGGTAAATTTTTTATGTTAATATCCAATCAAAATACAAGCACAGGAATAAATCTGTAGATAAACAAATACTCTGACAACTCAAAATTAGACTAGCTTCAATAGGCTAAGGAAAAACCATTGAAGGTCAGAAATAAAGCGAACATCGTTCATATCAACGAGTGCAGATAAAGCTATCTTCATTATATAGTCAAGACCATACAAACTTGATTTACAAAGAGTATAAAATATACAACTTCATTGTACCAAAAAAGAAGCCTCTCTAGGCTTCTTTGAATATTTTATTGAGAGGCAAAAGTTTATATTTCGTCTTACACGATACCTTGTGCTGACATTGCTTCAGCGACTTTAAGGAATCCAGCGATGTTGGCACCGACAACAAGATTGCCTTCTTGACCAAATTCTTTAGCAGCGGCAGCTGAATTTTCGTAGATACCTTTCATGATATCGTAAAGTTTAGCATCAACTTCTTCAAATGACCAAGGTGTACGTTGGCTGTTTTGTGCCATTTCAAGAGCTGAAACAGCTACACCACCAGCGTTTGCTGCTTTGGCAGGACCAAATGATACACCAGCATTCAAGAAGACATCAATCGCTTCAAGGGTTGAAGGCATGTTAGCTCCCTCAGAAACTGCGATAACACCATTGGCAACAAGTGTTTTCGCTTGCTCTTCATTGATTTCGTTTTGTGTTGCACATGGGAAAGCAAGCTCTGCTTTCACATCCCAAACTGATCCCTGACCTGCTGCAACAAACTTGGCATTTGGACGTGCTTCAGCATATTTGACGATGCGTTCACGTTTCACTTCCTTAATTTCTTTCAAAAGTTCAACATCAATGCCGTCTGGATCGTAAACATAACCTGATGAATCTGAAACAGTCACAGCTTTGGCACCAAGCGCATGCAATTTTTCAACAGCATAGATGGCAACATTACCTGCACCAGATACAAGCGCAATCTTACCTTCGAAGTTTTCACCACGAGCTTTAAGCATTTGCTCTGCGAAGTAAACCGCACCATAACCAGTTGCTTCGGTACGAGCAAGAGAACCACCCCAAGTCAAGCCTTTACCAGTGAGAACGCCTGTGTACTCGTTACGAAGGCGTTTGTATTGACCGTAAAGATAACCAATTTCACGACCACCAACACCGATATCCCCAGCAGGAACGTCAGTGTCTGCACCGATATGCTTGCTAAGTTCTGTCATAAAGCTTTGGCAGAAACGCATAATTTCATTATCTGATTTTCCTTTAGGATCAAAGTTTGAACCACCTTTACCACCACCAATCGGTTGACCAGTTAGTGAGTTTTTAAAGATTTGCTCAAATCCAAGGAATTTAATGATGGATTGGTTTACTGATGGGTGGAAACGAAGCCCACCTTTGTATGGACCGATAGCGGATGAAAACTGCACACGGAAACCGCGGTTAACTTGAACTTGACCTTTATCATCAACCCAAGGAACACGGAAAGAAACGATACGTTCTGGTTCAACTAGGCGTTCTAGAAGATTTTCTTCAATATATTTTGGATATTTATCGAAAACAGGGACGAGTGAGGCAAAGACTTCTTCAACGGCTTGAAGAAATTCAGCTTCGTGTCCGTTTTGTGCTTTTACTTTTTCAAAAACACTATCAACATACTGTTTACCTGTTGTCATATATATAAGTCCTCCGACAGAAAAATTTGCGTAATGATTATTACAAAGAATATTATAAATTTTCAGAATATTCTTGTCAAGTCTTTTCCTTGTTTTTACAATAATTTTTCATGTTATAAAATATTACATGATTTTACTCTTTTTTTATCCTTTAAACCTTCAATAATCCTGTAATTAAAACTTTAGGTAGTATTTCTGACTCTCCAATCTATAATCACTCTTTTAATCATAGCACCAAAACCATTAAACTGAGCAAGGAATTTTTAGCATACCATTTTATCATTAAACATCCTCCAAAAGTAGTTTTATCAACGAATAAGATACTACTATCACTGGGTCAGTTACAATAAAAATTACAGGATAAAGCGGTGAATATTTCCTACATAAGTACTTTCACCATTAAAATACCATTAAGAACACAAACTTTATAGTCTTATCCTCTATGCAGAAATGTGAACAAAAATTCAGAAAGTTCAAAAAAGTACTTTACATTTTCTGAAACCAATGTTATATTATATGACATAAAACAAAAAGGAGTTTTGCTTATGGATTCAGGTAGTATTGCTTTTATGCTGATTTGTTCAGCTCTCGTCTTTTTCATGACGCCAGGTTTAGCCTTCTTCTATGGAGGACTCGGTAGGCGTAAAAACGTCATTAACAATATGATGATGTGTATCGCTCCCATCGCCATTGCCAGTGTGATGTGGATTGTTTTAGGATATTCTTTATCTTTTGGAGGAGATGGAGACATTATCGGAAACTTTTCTCACCTCTTCTTTAATGGAGTTAGTGAGACAGCTAGTAGCAGAGGTTTAGACATCCCAGATGCATTGTTTGCCGCCTTCCAAATGATGTTTCCAATCATCACAGTAGCTATTTTAACAGGAGCAGCTGCTGGACGGATGCGTTTTACACCGCTATTAATTTTCATCGCAGCTTGGTTGCTGGTTGTTTACTTCCCTTTCGCTCACATGGTCTGGGATGAAGGACTTTTGGCCAAATGGGGAACTATTGACTTTGCTGGAGGCGATGTCGTCCATATTACTTCTGGGGTTTCTGGTTTGGTTTTAGCCATACTTTTGGGTAAACGTCGTGATTACGATCGCCTAGAATATCGCCCACATAATGTGCCTTTTGTTTTACTTGGTGCAGCTATACTTTGGTTTGGTTGGTTCGGTTTTAATGCTGGTTCTAGCTTGGGTGCTAATGGACTTGCTGTCCACGCTTTCTTAACAACCCATATCTCAGCCGCAGCCGCTATGTTTTCTTGGATGATGATTGAAAAATTCCAAACTGGAAAGATGTCTCTAGTTGGTGCTTCAACTGGTTTAGTTGCTGGTCTTGTTGCCATTACCCCTGGGACTGGTTTTGTCTCCCTATGGAGCTCACTCTTAATTGGTTTATTCGTTAGCCCATTTTGTTACTTTGCTATTTCTGTCTTAAAACGCCGTTTTGGTTATGATGATGCCCTTGATGCTTTTGGTTGTCACGGTATCGGAGGGATCTTCGGTGGTATTGTCACTGGGCTCTTCACTACACCAGATTTGGCTCTAGACAAGGGAAATATTGGTCTGATTTATGGTAATCCTCATCTTCTTATCGTAACTATTGTAGCTATCATCTTCACAATTGTCTGGTCTGCTGTAGCAACGTTTGTCATCATCAAAGTTATTAGTCTCTTTACCCCAATTCGCGTTACTGATCGCGCTGAAGCTATCGGACTTGATGACAGCGAGCACGAAGAAACTGCCTACCCTACATTTATGGGTCTAGATTCTTAAGAGAGGAGTTATTATGAAAAAAATTGAAGCCATTATTCGTCCCGATAAATTAGAAGATTTGAAAGATGCCTTGGCAAAATCAGGCTACTCTAAAGGCATGACTGTCAGCCAAGTACTTGGCTATGGTAACCAGCGTGGCTTTGCCGAACACGTTCGTGGACAAAAAATTATCCCTACTCTACTCTCAAAAGTTAAGGTGGAAATGATTGTACATGATTTATCAGCAGATGAAGTCACTGATATCATCATAAAGGCTGTACGTACAGGTGAGGTTGGCGATGGTAAAATTTTCATCTTTCCTGTTGAGGAAGTTATCCGCATCCGAACTGGCGAACGAGATGGAGATGCCATATAATACTCAATCAAAATCAAACTAGTTTCCAAGGTCTGGTGAAAGGCTTTGAAAGATTCGAATGGAGCTAATCTAGTTTACATCATCAATTTGCAACTAATACTCTTCGAAAATCAAAATTATCCGTTGTCAACTTACCTTGATGAACTCAAGTTCTATCATCGGCTTCGTTTCCTAGGCTACTTTTGATTTTCATTGAGTATAAATCTGTCTTCATCAAGCCAATAATGTCTGATTTTTGAAAAATATAAATTATCAAAATTTAATACAAAAAATCGTTTGGAATAACTCAACTTCCAAACGATTTTTTATAACATTTTCATCAGAGGTATAGAATCGCAGCCAAACTCATCATCAGTGGGATACTAATCAAAGATAAAACTGTAGTCAACAAAACCAGACGCGAACCATATTCGTAATCACCGCCATAAACCTGACTCAATAAAGCAGCGTTCATGGCAGTAGGCGAACTAGACGCGATGGTTAATGCCAATTTCATATCGTGCTCTTGTACAGGTAAAAGCCATATTAAACCAATACTGATAGCCGAAGTCAAAATCAAACGCAGAAAAGCAGCGTAGTAAGCAGGTTTGTAGAAAAAAATTTCCTTAAAATCTGCCTTGTAAAAATAAGACCCTAAAACCAAGGTGGACAGTGGGGTATTGAGTTTAGCTATGGTGTCAATAGCATCAGTCACCACAACGGGGAGTTGATAAGGCAATATGAAGAAGAATAAACCAATGACCGTGGCTATCATAGCTGGGTTGGTCAAGACAGAGCGAAAATTTATGGTTGTTTTACCTTCGGAAATTAGAAATATCCCATAAGTCCACTGCATGATTTGATTAGCCACCACAAATCCTGAAATGAAAAAAACCGCATTTGCCCCACCTACAGCTTCAGCCAGAGGTGTTCCCATAAAGCCCACATTAGCAAACAAAGCGGCATATTTATCCATATTACGATCATCCGCCAGCAAGAATTTAACCAAAAATATCCGCGTTAACAAAAGAAAAAAGGCTGATCCAATCATCACCAATAAAAGAATTAGCCGATGAAGGGAGAACTCCTGCTGAATAAAAGAAGAGACAAAAAGGCTGGGAGCAACGTAAGTGGTCAGAAATTTAGATAGTTTAAAAGTCACATCTCTTGTAAAAATTTCCTTGTGCGTCAGATAAACTCCCACACCCATGATTAAAAATAAAACCACTAATTTTTGAAAGACTAATGCTGCGATTGCCATACAAACTCCTTTGTTAACAGATGAAATTAACTGGTGATTTCTCTATTATAGCACTTCTTCCTCAAAACTTATACCCTATAAAATCAGACCAGACAGCAAACAGCACTTGCTGATATCTGATAAGGAGAAATCAAGAAAAGAGTTCCCTCACTTCTACACAATAAACCTTTGCTGGTAGAAAATGGGGAGAACTCTTTTCACGATAGTTGTATAAGTCAAGAGTAGATTTAATAAATCTTCCAAGTAGCGCTACACAAAAACTCTGATAAGCAATGCCTTTTACGCAAGTTCGTCAAGGTATTGTTATCTTAATGGTAATACTTAAAGGTAATTGTAAACACTCATTCTTGGACTTTGCTGAATTGGCTCATGTAGAGATCATGATAAAAACCTTTGTCTGCCAAGAGACTAGTGTGGTTGCCTTGCTCAATAACCTGGCCATCTTTCAGTACCAAAATTTTATCTGCTTCCTGAATAGTCGATAAACGATGGGCAATAACGAAACTGGTTCTGCCCTCCATGAGTTTTTTCATAGCTTTCTGGATGAGCAATTCTAAACGGGTATCCACTGAGGAAGTAGCTTCATCCAAAATCAAAATTTTAGGATCAGCTAGTAGTGCACGCGCAATGGTCAACAACTGCTTTTGGCCTAAGGAAATATTGCTTGATTCTTGGTTCATTTCCATATTGTAGCCACCTGGTAAGGTACGGATGAAATGGTCCACATTAGCAGCTTTGGCCGCCTCAATAATCTCCTCGTCCGTAGCTGACAAATTACCAAAACGCAGATTTTCCTTAATAGTTCCCTCATAAAGCCAAGCATCCTGAAGAACCATACCAAACTGTTTCCGGTATTCTTGACGAGACAGATTTCGGATATCGTGACCATCAACCTTGATGACTCCTTCCGTAACATCGTAGAATCGCATGAGCAAATTAATCAAGGTTGTCTTACCAGCGCCAGTCGGTCCAACAATGGCTACCATCTCACCTGGCTCCACTTCCAAATTAAAGTCTCGAATCAAGGGCTTATCCTCAATGTATTGAAAATCCACATGCTCAAAGCTGACACGCCCAGTCAGATCTTGTTCAAGAACTTCTGTCGCTTGATTGAGTTCATCCGCCTCATCAAAGACTTGGAAAATTCGGTCAAGTGATGATTTAGCACTCTGGAGAATACCAGCCAACTGAGTTAAAGTTTGGATAGGCTGACTGATTTGCCAAACGTATTGAACAAAGGCCTGCATATTACCCACTGTCAGTTTGCCCGCCAAAACCTGCAGTCCACCCACAAGAGCGACAATCAAATATGCAGAGTCAGAAATAGCATGCAGAGTTGGCATCATCATACCCGAAGTAAAACTAGCCCTAAAACCGACTTGGCGCAATTTTTCTGTAATTTGACGAAATTCTTGAGCAGAACTTTCTTCTCGACCATAAAGCTTCAAGACATTGAAACCTGTCAGTTTTTCCTGAACAAATCCGTTCATTTCTCCAAGCGTATCAGCCTGAGCTTTAAAATAAGGCTGAGATTTTTTCAAAATAAACTGGGCTGAGAAATATGTTAAAGGGACACAAGCGACAACAATCAAAGCTAAAGGAACATTAAGATAAAGTACCATGGCAACCGCCAAGATAATGGTTAAGAAAGCATTAATCACTTGTAAAAAACTTTGTTGTAAAGCATTTGAAACGCTCTCTACATCGCTAGTAAAACGTCCCAACATATCACCAAACTGATGCTTGTCAAAATAAGACACAGGAATGTGGTTGATTTTTTGACTCAATTCATGGCGAAGATCGCGGATAGCTTTTTGCACTGCATTAGTCATGAAGTAATTGGAGCCATAAGAACCAATTTGATAGACCAGACCTCTTAAGTAATAAATTACCAAGATTATGACTATATAGGATACGTTAAGATGAGCACCCTCGACTCCCTTAGCTATGTCCACTAAATTTGCAGTCAGTTCAGTGATTGCAAGTCCCAAAATAAAGGGTTCTAAGACATTCATGAAACTGGCTAACACTTTGAGGAAGATAGCTAGAAATAGAGAGGTTTTATATTTTTTCAAATACTTCCACAAGCGCAAAAAGACATTATTTTCTTTCATTCTAACCTCCTATTCTTCTGTCAAGCTGCGGTTATTGAGCTGTGAATTGGCAATTTCACGATAAATCTCATTGTTTTGCATGAGTTCTTCATGAGTACCACGGCCGACAATTTCACCTTCATCAAGGACGATAATCTGATCAGCATCCATAATGGTACCAACTCGCTGCGCCACGATAAGTACCGTGCTTTCTCCCGTAACTTCCTTGAGGCGAGCACGCAGCAAGGCATCTGTTTTGTAGTCCAATGCTGAGAAAGAATCGTCAAAAATATAAATATCTGGTTTTTTGACGACAGCTCGAGCGATAGATAAGCGCTGTTTTTGACCACCAGACAGGTTACTGCCACCTTCAGCTAAGTGGGTATCAAACTGTTCTTGGCGACTTTCGATAAATTCCTTAGCTTGGGCAATATCTGCCGCCTCACGGAGTTCATCCAACGTAGCGTTTTCTTTTCCATACTTGAGATTTTCCTGAATGGTTCCGGTAAATAGCAAAGCTTTTTGCGGAATAAACCCAATCTTTTGACGTAAAGCTTTGAGATTATAGTCTCTAACATCAATCCCATCAACTAAAATTTTCCCAAGGGTCACATCATAAAAACGCGGAATCAAATTAACCAATGAGGATTTTCCTGAACCAGTAGAGCCGATAAAAGCAATGGTTTCACCAGGTTTTGCCTCAAAGGAAATATCATGTAGGACTGGACTTTCTGTTTCACCAGGATAAGCAAAAGTCACATGGTCAAAAGTCAAATAACCTTTACTATCTGATTCCTTAACGCCATTTTCATTAGGATTGATAGAGATAGGCATGTCCATGACTTCTTGAATACGACTTGCCGATACCGCCATACGAGGATACATAGTGAAAAGATTAGCAAATAATAGGAAAGAAAAGAGCGCGTGAAAACTGTATTCAATAAAAGCAACTAAGTCACCAATTTTTATCTGACCTTGTGCCAAAGGTTTCAAAGCAAACCAGACGATTAAAACAATCATGGCAATAATAATTTGAACAAAAAGAGGCTCGGTTAATCCAGTCAGCTTAAAAAGACGGCTTGAGGTTTCTGCATACTCATCATTTTTACTATCAAAACGTTGTTCTTGAAAGTCCTCACGTGCAAAGGCTCTAATGACGCGCAAACCAGTCAAATTTTCACGAACATATTGATTGATTTTATCCAGTGTCTTTTGTTGTTTTTCCGATAATGGCTTAGTCTTTATAGCAACATAAGCGACAACCCAGATAAGAAAAGGCACTGCGACAGCTACTACCCAAGCCAAAGATGGGCTAGTTAACAAGATCATAATGACACTAGAAATCATCATCATGGGTGTCACTAAGCCCATACGCAAAGTTTGCTCTGCAAATTGCATCAATACAAAAGCATCACTGGTCATACGAGTTACCAGAGAAGAAACCCCTATTTTTTCATACTCGTGATGAGAATACTCCTGCAACTTATCATACATATCGTTACGCATGTCACGAATCATAGTCGTTGTTAGACGTCCCGCTGCATAAGCTAGTGTCAGACGCCCCACAATCCCTAAAATAACAATGACAAACATAACGCCCGCCCAAAAATAAATGGCTTGAGGGTTCTTAGCTGTCACCCCTTGGTCAATCATTCGAGCTAGAGCAGTTGGCAGCCCCAAATTAACCACAACAAAGAGCAAGGCTCCAAATACATCCATGGCTAACCATTTGGGTGATTTTTTTAAATAAGACCAAATATAATTCATAAATTTCCTTTCTCATAACTTTTATTCGTTTTCCTAAAACCACTGATAATCTTAATCAAGTCAGGTGACATGACTATCAACAAGTACACCCAATAACACAAACACCCAACTTCAACAATCAAATACAGATGTAGCTTACTGGTTTTAAATGACCTTTGGTTCTGTCCGCAGCGGTGTCACGTGGTCTAATTAATCATTTTAAGGAAAACCGGTGTTGCCTTCCTTGGCTCATTTTTTGACAAGCAAAGCGACAGTGTTTAACGAGAATAAAAATTTTCTTGTTAACGACATGCCGCTGGCTATTTTATTCAGTATAAATAACACCCGCTTAAATGTGAGGTACCTATCCCTCCAACTCACTCAGATATTCATATCTCTCATACTTTTCGAGTAATTCCTCATTAGCTGCATCGAGGTCTTGCTGAAGGCCTGCCAGTTGACCATAATCACTAGCATTTTCTTGCATGCACATCTCAATTTCCTCAATCTTAGCCTCGAGGCTTGCAATCTGTTCCTCAATAACCGCCCACTCCTGCTTTTCAAAATAAGACATGCGTTTACGAACATCTTTTTCCTTTTCAACCTTTGGCATTTCTTTCTTTTGGATCATAGCAGAGCTTTCTTTCTCAAAGGCCAGTTCATCCAGATAGTCAGTATAATTACCAAAAAACTCACGGACAGTCCCTTGTTCAAAAGCCAGAATTTTATTAGCCGCCTTATCTAGGAAATAGCGGTCGTGACTGACTGTAATGACTGGTCCTCCAAAACTCTGCAAGAAGTTTTCAAGGACAGTCAAGGTTGCAATATCTAAATCGTTGGTTGGCTCATCCAAGAGGAGGACGTTTGGTTTTTCAATGAGGATTTTCAGCAAGTAGAGACGCTTCTTCTCACCACCAGACAACTTGGCAATCTGAGTGCCATGGCTTGAGCGAGGAAAAAGAAATTGTTCCAAAAGCTCGGTTACACTGGTAGTCCCAACTGTAGTTTTCACCTCATCAGCAACCTCCTGCAGGTAGTTGATTACTCGCTTACTCTCGTCCATATCCTTTATCTGTTGAGAAAAATAGCCAATGCGCACCGTTTCGCCAACCGTCAACTTACCTGCTGTCGGTTGTAAGTCTCCATTGATAAGATTGAGCAAAGTTGATTTGCCGACACCGTTATCTCCTACAATGCCAATGCGATCCTTATTTTGAACCAATAGGTTAAATTGAGACAGAATGGCTTTATCTGAAAAGGCAAAGTCCACATCTTCAAAATGAATAACCTTTTTACCAATACGACTCGTTTCAAAATTGATTTCAAGCTCACCGGAACTCGTGCTACTAGATAAATCAGATTTAAGATCCTTAAAGCGATTAATTCGAGCCTGCTGTTTGGTAGCTCTGGCCTGAGGTTGGGTTCGCATCCATGCTAACTCTTGTTTGTAGAGTTGCTTTTTCTTATGAAGCGAAGCCGCATCGCGCTCGTCTTGTTCAGCACGAAGACGAACATAATCTTGGTAATTACCTTGATATTCTGTTAGATGGCTATCAGCCAGTTCAAAGATACGCGTAGCAATATTATCCAAGAAGTAGCGGTCATGGGTGATAAAAATAACTGTCTTTTTGGAATTCTTCAAAAAATTGGTTAACCAAGCGATGGTTTCGATATCCAAATGGTTCGTCGGTTCATCTAAGAGAATTAAATCAGCAGCACCTAAAAGCACTTGAGCCAACTGAACGCGGCGCCGTAACCCACCAGACAACTCTCCAACTTTTTGAGTCAGGTCAGAAATTCCCAACTTGGACAGGACAGTCTTAACTTCGCTTTCAATCGTCCAAGCATCTAGAGCATCCATCTCTGCCATCACCGTCTCCAGACGCCCTTGATTAGCTTCTGAATAATCAGACATAAGCCTTTCATATTCTTTAATCAGAGCCATTTCTCGCAAATCAGACGACAAAACAGTATCCAAGATTGTCTTATCATCCTCAAAATCTGGTTCTTGAGTCAGATAAGCTACCTTATAACCGCTCTTAGATGAGAAAGGTGAAACATCTCCATCAAATCCCAATTTCCCCGAAATCACATCCAATAGGGTAGTCTTCCCTGTCCCATTAACCCCGATTATTCCGATACGGTCAAGGTCGTGCACAATGAAAGAAATCTCTTTAAAGACTGTCTTGTCACCAACGGATTTTGTTAAATTTTCAACGATAAAATCAGACATAGTTACTCACTTCTATTAATTAAATAGTCACATATTCTTAGGAACTCAAATACTTGCCAGGCTAACTCGGCTTATCTTTCCCGAGACTGAGCAAAAAGTTCAGCCTCGCTTGTCAAAGTTCGTGTCAATATTCCGTCGCAGTGGTTGATTGGGTTTAACAGTCCAGTGGACTGTTAAAGGTTGGAGATGCGGTTTGCGAAGCAAATCTCAGCAATTCGTGTTTCACACTCCAAATCTGACCTCTACGACTGATGCGAACAGAGTTCGCTTCATTTCCAACCTCCAAAGGTTCCCCGAACCTTTGGAGCTGTGCGGGGGTGGGAGTAAAATAGTCCAGTGGACTATTTTAGCCCGAACCTAGATGTTTTTCCCACTCCCTTCATTGTTTGAGCAAATTTTCCTTTATAAACTCAAAAATAGCTTCGCGTTCATTGGCCAAACTTCCAAGCACGATGGCTTCTTCAACTGCCTTGAGAACTGCTCCCATCTGAGGGCCTGGAGCGAATCCTAATTCCTTAATTAACATACCGCCGTTAACCACTATTTCACGCTTATCATGTATCGTTAAGTCTGCATCAAGCTTATTAATCAATTCAAAATCCACTGATAGCCCTTGCGCCTGACGAAGTTCTTCAGCCTGACATACCAAATTCTTGCCATAATGATACAGTTGTGGTTTATCCATATCAGCAGTTAGCCGAAAGCGAAAAATTGAGACAATCCAATCCACATCCTGCTGAAATTGAGTTGATGTCTTCCATTTTTTTAGAAAAGCTTTTGGCTGTTTGATTTTTAAAGCCAGTAGCAGAGCCGCCCATGCCTGCTCAGAAGTTGAAAACACATAATCGTCACCTATCGTAGCTTTTAAGCTCTGCAATTTTTCCAAAGAATGTGCCAAATCTGGCAGATAGTCGTAAGCTTTGCTATCCATAAATGCAGTTAAACCTTTTTTCCAGTGCGGAGCCGTTAATAATTTATCGAACTCGATGAAAGACCGCTCAACCGAAATTTTTTCAAGTAAAGGGGCGTGCTCTTTCATGGCTAAAAAAGTTTGAGGCTCGATGGTAAAGTCAAGGCTAGCAGCAAAACGGAAACCACGCATGATTCTCAAGGCATCTTCATTGAAACGCTCAGCTGGATTTCCAACTGCTCGTAGAAGTTTCTTCTCCAAGTCTTCCAAACCACCGAATTTATCAATGACCTGTCCTGTTTCATCCAAAGCAAAGGCATTAACTGTAAAATCACGACGTTTAAGGTCTTCATCTAGTGAACGCACAAAAGACACTGTCTTCGGACGGCGATAGTCAACATAGACATCTTCTGTCCTAAATGTTGTCACTTCATACTCGCCGCCGTTTTCCAAAACAAGAACTGTGCCATGTTCAATGCCAATATCCACCGTGCGATGAAAAATTTTCTTAGTCTCTTCTGGGTATGAGCTAGTAGCTATATCAACGTCATGAATAGGACGTTTTAAAAGGACATCACGAACGCTGCCGCCAACAAAGTAAGCTTCGTAACCTGCTGTTTTTATTTTCTCTAAGACTGGCAAAGCCTTCTGAAATTCAGAAGGCAGAGTGTTTAATTTCATAGCAATTTTTCCAAACCATAGACAAGCTGATCACGCTTGACCACTTCTTTTATTCCAAGATTGACACCACTCATAAATGAACTACGGTCGTAAGAATCATGGCGGAGCGTCAAGCCTTCACCCTGAGCACCGAAAATAACTTCTTGATGGGCAACCAAGCCAGGTAGACGCACACTGTGGATACGCATCCCATCAAACTCAGCACCACGTGCACCAGCAAGACTCTCCGTCTCGTCAGCCGCTCCCTGTTTTTTAGACTCGCGAACTTGACTAATCAACTCAGCTGTCTTAATAGCCGTACCTGATGGCGCATCCTTTTTCTTATCATGGTGCAGTTCAATAATTTCTACATCTGGGAAATACTTACTAGCCTTAGCTGCAAATTCCATGAGTAAAATGGCTCCAATAGCAAAGTTTGGCGCAATCAAACCACCTAGTTTTTTGTCAACGGACAAGCCAATCAAGTCATTGATTTGCTCAGGGGTAAAGCCAGTTGTTCCAACCACTGGAGCGAAGCCATTTTCCAAAGCAAAGTGGGTATTTTCATAAGCCACAGCTGGCATCGTAAAATCAACCCAGACATCAGCATCAAAACCAACCAAATCAGTCTTATCCGTGAAGACAGGCACTCCATTAACTTCTTTTTCAGCAGCGAAAGGATCAAGGAGCGCGACTAATTCTAACTCGCTATCTCCTTTTACCATATCCAAGGCTGTTGAACCCATACGGCCTTTAAATCCTGCAACAATAACTTTAATTGTCATAGGTGTTTCCTTTCTTTATTTACTTATCAAACAATTGGTGTGAAACCAAAAGCCACTGCACCTGCACCCAGGTGAGTTGCAATAACACCATCAAACGTTACAATCTCAAGATTTTGAGTATGTCCTGATTTTTCAAGCAATTGATAAAATTGTTGTGCCTTATCTTCTGCACGCGAATGAATAATATAAACTTCATAGTCTCGGTCAGAAGTACATTCTTCCAAAACTTCTACTAAACGTTTGATAGCTTTTTTTTCAGTTCGAACCTTCTCGTAAACCACAATCTTACCCTCATCGTCAAAGTGCAAGATAGGCTTTATACTCAGTAAATTCCCCAATAAAGCAGAACCATTTGATAAACGACCACCCTTAACCAGATGATTGAGATCATCAACCATGATAAAGGCACTAGTTCCCTCAATCTGAATTGCTAATTTTTGTAAAATGTCAGCAAAAGAATTTCCCTGTGCTAACCATTTAAAAATATGCTTAATCATACTTCCAAGTGGAGCTGACGTAATCTTGCTATCTGGAAAGGCAACTGACAAGTTAGGGTATTCATCAATCAGAAATTGGATATTTTGCCAAAAACCTGAAATACCAGATGACAAAAAGAGCCCAATGACATGTGTATAGCCATCTGCTGAAAGTTGTGTCAGCAATTCATCAAGTTCTGCCAAACTAGGTTGACTCGTTTTGGGTAATTCTGATGAGGCTGCCATCTTACGGTAAAAATCATCCAAAGTCAGATTTTCACCTTCAATGTAAGACACACCATCAATGGCAATCGGAATATTTAACACAAACAAGTCCTTGTTCTTTTTTAAATCCTCTGATAGAACTGCTGTGGTATCTGTAATAACTGCTAATTTCATTAACTATTAAACTCCAAATTAATTCCCGGCTGGTCAAGAGCAATCTCAGTCACTTCATAAGTCATGCGCTTAACAATGTCCAAAAGCGGTGCTGCCAAACCTTCAACCTCAGGCTGTGTAAACTCGCTAGGCTCGTTCACGATACGGTTTTTAATCGTAATCATTTGTGAAACGACGCCACTAATCACAAACTCATCCTTAACCACCATAAATTGCAAAACTGCAACGATGACAGTTGCCTTAGCTTCCTGATCTTTTTTGACCAATTGGAAAGTTACTTCAAAATTTGTTTTTGGAGTACCATTTTCTTTCTCCCATTCCAAATTGCGGGCATCATAGTGATATTGATTGACAAATTCTTGTTCACGTACTAATTCCATGAGTTTCTCCTCGTTTTTACAGTTAGCACTATTATAGCATATTGAATGGAGATTTCAAAGGTACTAATAAGACTTCTGGGGGTGCTTATCGACAATCTCTGGGTGCGCTTCCAAGACTTCTTTACCTTTTGGTAAAATGGCGTAGCCTCGCAGTTCAAAAAGTTGCCCCAATTCTTCCTCAGTATAGTTTGCTGCAACTGCCTGGTCTAAGTCTGAACGCTTCATTTTTGATAAACCAGCTACCCCTTTAGCCTTCAAAAAATCTTTAAGAACCCCTGCAGATAGGTGCTTAAGTGAATCAAAAGCTGAATCAACCTTGACATAGCCTTCTTCAATTAACCAATCAAGTTCTTTTTGTGCATCAATCCCATAAGTGGTGTAAAAATACTTATGATGTGTTGACTGCGTGGTATAACTTCCAAAATTAATACGCCAAAGCATAATAATGTGTCCTGGCAAAAGACCTTCAGAAGTTCTAAGCATATTCCGTTTGGGAATTGGTTTTCTTAGAAGTTCTGCCTCATATTTTGGTGCAATATAGGGCATCTCGGCATGTTGACTATAAATTTCTGTTAATGTTTTCATGTTTTTCATTATACCAAAAAAGCTAAGTATTTCCTAGCTTATCCTTTGCTTTCAATTGTCATAAATAGTCAGCCCATACTCTTCAATCAAGTGATTTAGTTTAACATTATAAGACGTGTCTGTGGCGTAGGTTCCTGTCAAAGCCGCTGTCGCTTCTTGGTAAGAGGTTGTATTAGACCTACGAACACCTAGATATAATTCTCCTTGTAAAAGATTGGCGTAATCTTGCAAGGATTCCAATTGACTGCCATAAGCACGAAACTGGGCATCAATCGTGTAAGTCGTCCCAGTTCCATCATCTTCAAGTGTTGGTAAAGTCACGGACTGACCATTGTAGTCACCCTTGATGCCAAAATAATTGTAATAAGGTGCTTGACTAAGAGCGGACTGACCATTACTTGACTCCAAAATAGCTTGCGCAATCATTACTGAAGCGTATAAATCATTAGCCTTAGCCACTTGTCTAGCTGTCTCAGATATGCTTGAAATAAATTCAGGTGTTGTCATTGTTTCGGTATTTTCTGCAGCAGTTAATTGAGTTGTCTCTGCTCCTCCCTGACGAAAGAATCCAAATAAAATCCCCATAGCTGCAATAATAAGCATGGTCACTAGCATCCATTGTGGAACTGATTTGTTTCGATAACGATATGACTTTCTGTGAATGATTTTTCGCCTTTTTGCCACCACTATCACCTTCTTTCGAATTAACATCATCATTTTGACTATCAGTATAGCAAAAATACTCTAAAAATGCTTGAAAGAAATAACAAAACTACTAACTGCAGACGATATTAGAGGACAAAGTTTAAAAAATAATGAAAATAAGACAAACAATCATAATTGCTGTACATTCATAAATAAATAGTACTGAATATAGAAGAAAATTCTATCCCTACCAATACTCTCCAAAAATCAAACTGGGCGAGGCAGATAGAGCTGACATTCATCAAATCAAGCCAACAACATCTGAGTTTGATTTTGGAACGGTATAACATGCTGAAAGTCTTAGAACAGTACACCAAAAGAGATGGAAACTTTTGTTCCCAGCTCTTTTTTTGATTTGCTATATTTCATTTTTTAATATTAGAGACTTACGGCCTTAAGTTGCCCATTTATAGCTGAACGTTTTTCTTTGATATATTCAGCCAATTCAACTGTTAAATCATAGCGTAAAAATGGCGTAATCAGATAAATGCCATTATAATATTGTAAAGCACGATCGATAAGTCGCCTAGTTTCTTCTAAACCAATCTGTTCACAAGCAGCTTTATCATCTTTAACCTCTTCCAAACGTGATAAAAAGTCTTCTGATAACTCAATCCCTGGAACCTCATTATGCAAAAAGATGGCATTGTTATAGCTAGTAATTGGCATAATTCCGATAAAAAATGGCTGTTCATAGTTTTTCGTCAACTGAGCCAAGGTATCTATGGTGTCACCATTAAAAATAGGTTGCGTAATAAAATAATCAGCTCCCGAAGCAATTTTCTTTTCTATCAGACGTCCACATCGAAGCAGATTTTTGACATTGGGATTAAAGGCTGCGGCAACAGTAAAATTAGTAGCCTTTTTTAAGCTTGCTCCACTGTAGCCCATGCCCTTATTTAACTGCTTGATTAAGCCCAATAATTTAAAACTCGTAACATCATAAACGCTAGTTGCGCCCGGAAAATCCCCCATTTTTGAAGGGTCTCCTGTCACTGCTAGGATATGGTCAAATCCCAAAATATCCATTCCTAATAATCTTGACTGAAGTCCGATAAGATTATAATCACGACAAGACAAATGGAGCACAAATGGTGTGGAGATATCATTTTTGAGCAACGAGGCTAGACTAACGTTACAAATCCTAGTTCTTGCCAAAGAATTATCAGCTAGAGTAATAGCCGCTAATCCTACTTGATCTAAAGCTTTGATTCCTTTTGTAAATTTAGAAATATCCAGTGTTTTTGGAGGGTCAAGCTCTGCGATGACAGTAATATCACGCTTAACTTTATCAACTAAGGTATCGCTTTTTTTACTGGTGGCGATGAGCTCTGCTTCTGGAACTAGAGGTGTCACTAATTTTCGTGTCACAGGCTTAAGTCCTCTAATCGCACGTTTGACAGCTCTAATATGATCTGGCGTTGTTCCGCAACACCCTCCGATAATTCTAGCACCTTCCGCTACTAACAGCTCTGCACTTTTACCAAAATAATCGGCATTTGGACTAAATCCAAATCGCTTCGAAGTTTCATCTGGTGCCAAAGTTAAGAGACTAGCATTTGGATAAACAGATAAATAAGATTGAGCAAATAGTGGCACTTGCTTAAGTGACTTAATCATGTGATAGGGACCCAAATGACAATTTAAACCAACAATATCTGCACCGAGCATTACAAGCTGGCTAAAAACTTCAACTAAGGGTTTCCCACTTTCTGTCACCTCAGCTTCGTGTAAAGCAATATTAGTAATGATGGGGAGTTTTGTTAATGGTCTGACAGCTCTAAGGACTGCTACAAGTTCGTCTAAATCATAATAAGTTTCAAAAAGTAAACCGTCTAACTGTCCAGACTCCGTCAAATAAGTCACTTGCTCAACGGTTTGGTCAACGATTTCTTCTAAACTTAAAGGACACTGTTTCAGACCACGAGAAGCCCCTACAGTTCCTAGTACAAAAGTATTTGGGCCCGCCGCTTCCCGAGCAAGTTTAACACCAGCTTGATTAACTCGCTTAACCTCGTCTTCATAGCCATATACTTTTAGACGATGACGTTTAGCTGCATAGGTATTGGTCTGAATGATATCCGCACCTGCCTCAATATAAGCACGATGAATACGGAGAATTTCTTCAGGATGCGTTAGATTATAAGCTTCATAGCAATTATCCAGTCCATTGGCATAAAGTAGGGTTCCCATGGCTCCATCAGCCACCAAAATTTCAGATTTTAAACGGTCTAATAATTTTGACATAACCCCTCCCTCTTTTTACCTATCTTAACACTAGGCTTTTCCATATTTTGCACGAACCTCTTTGGTAGCTGCAACCAAGATTTCCAATGCTGCAAGTGTCTCAGGTTCGCGACGTGTTTTGAGTCCACAGTCTGGATTGACCCAGAATTGTTCCAAAGATAACTGGTGAAGTGGACGCTCAATGTTGGCCTTAACTTCTTCTTTGGTAGGTACACGAGGTGAATGAATATCATAAACACCCAAACCAATTCCCAAAGGATAAACAGCCGTCTCAAAGGATTCAATAATATCACCATGACTACGGCTTGTTTCGATTGAAATGACATCGGCATCCAAGTCACGAATTGAATCAATGATTTCATCAAATTTTGAATAGCACATGTGCGTATGAATTTGAGTTTCGTCTTTGACAGACGACGTTGCAATACGGAAAGCCTGAACAGCATCATCTAAGTAAGCTTTTTGCTTTGCCTTACGTAATGGCAAGCCTTCACGAAGGGCAGCTTCATCTACTTGTATAATAGCAATGCCCTCATCTTCTAGTAATTTAATCTCATCTTTGATAGCCAGACCGATTTGATTGAATAATTGGCTACGCGGAATATCCGTACGTTCGAAAGACCAGTTAGTAATCGTAATAGGCCCAGTTAGCATTCCTTTAACAGGGCGGTCAGTCAAACTTTGTGCATAAACTGTCTCAGCAACTGTTAGTGGTTGAATGTGCTTTACATCACCGTAAATGATTGGTGGTTTAACAGCACGAGAACCATAAGATTGAACCCAACCCAATTTGGTAGTAGTAAAACCAGCCAATTTTTGACCAAAGAACTCTACCATGTCCACACGCTCAAATTCACCATGAACCAAAACGTCAATATCCAAATCTTCCTGAATTTTAATCCAGCGAGCAATTTCTGAATTGATAAATTCTTTATAGGCTTCGTTTGAAATATCCCCGCGTTTCCAAGCCAAACGTGTCCGACGAATTTCAGGTGATTGCGGGAAAGAACCAATTGTTGTTGTTGGTAAAATTGGCAAATGAAGACGTTCTTGCTGAATTTGACGACGAATCTTATAATCGTGTGGACGTTGGGTAGGCACTTGAGCGAGATTTTCTAATTCAACGTTACGGAAATCTGCCGCCTGTAAGGCATCAAAATCAGCGACGTGCTCAGCATAAGCTGGATTTTCAACACCATCAAATTTTTCAGCTAGGAGTTTAATCTCTACTAATTTTTCATCAGCGAAAGATAGCCCCTTTTTAAGAACAGGATCTAAGTCTGTTTCATTTTTCGTTGTTACCGGAACGTGCAACAGTGAACATGATGGCTGAACGACTACTTCTGCAACATTGTCAGCAATCGTTTTAAGGAGACTTGATGTCCTGTTAAAATCAGCAGCCCAAACATTACGACCATCGACAAGACCTGCAAAAATAACTTTTCCAGCAAAGAGCCCATCTTGCACAGCAGCTAGGTTTTCATCCAAACCATGAACAAAGTCTAAACCAAAGGCAGCCACAGGAAGCTTTGCCAGTTTTTCCGAGTCAATAAGAGCCTCAAAATAGGTTTGGAAAATAAGTTTTGCTTCTGGAATCTCTTTAGCAAAATAAGTGTAAACAAATTTTGCAGCTTCAAGTAAATCAGCGCCCTCATCTGTCACGAAGATTGGTTCATCTACTTGAATGTAAGTTGCTCCTGCGTCAACCAATTCTTTAAAGATTTGTTTGTAAAGAGGCAAAAGGCTTTTTACTGCTGCTGTGAAATCTTCGACTTCTGAAGAAAGGGCAACATAGGTAACTGGTCCAGTAATGACTGGTTTTGCCTTGTCACCGACAACCTCACGAGCTTCAAGATACAAATCCAGTAAACGCGTATTAGTCAATTTGGGTTTAATTTTTGACCATTCTGGAACAATGTAGTGATAATTTGTATTGAACCATTTTTTCATTGATGAGGCAACATTGTCCTTGTTCCCACGCGCAATAGAAAAATACAGATCCAAATTTACTTCCTCTTTAGCAAATCGTTTAGGAATAATGCCAAACTGTACTGACAAGTCCAAGATGTGATCATAAAGTGAAAAATCACCAACCGGAATTAAATCCAATCCCGCTTGCAATTGCTTATTTAAAAATGTCAAGCGAAGTACTTTAGCTTGTTTTTCTAAATCTTCTTGAGAAATATTTCCTGCCCAATACGCCTCAATCAGCTTTTTCCATTCGCGTTGTTCACCTAATCTGGGATATCCCAAACTTGAAATCTTAACCATAGTTGCCTCCTATATCGTCATTAGTTTAAAACTATATCTAGTTTGTTTTTGTGTCTAAAATTTTATCTGATTTTTCCTTTATTTTCAATACTTTTACCTATTCTAACTTTTTATGCTGCGGTATAGTTTTTTCTTATACATTTAGACCGAGTTATAGTTTTTACCTATATCCCATTCTTGCTTTCAAATTTTAACTTTCCTCTTCACATCAAATTTTTGAAAAAGTAAATCAATTTCATTTTTTGTTAGTGAAAATGTTAAAATTGTGATAAAATGAGATTGTAAACGTTTGCAAAAGCATTGATAATGTTTTGTAAACCATTTTACATGAAATAAGGAGGATAGCATCATGGTAACAAGATATCACTTTACGCCTGAAGAAATGCGGAAAGGCTCCGTTTATTTCTCACCCTTGAAAACAATCATAGAGACAGCATTTTATGAAAATCAGGTTCGTCCTATAAAAACTTTAGAGGAAGCTTACCAATTAGCATCAACTACTTTTGGGACAGTCGTTTTAGACATGCCCGTTATTCATACTAAAGAATTAGGACTCCCCTCCTATGCGCGAGTGCTTTTAACCAACTCTGGTGCTATCGTTGGACGTACAGCCAAAGCTAGAAGAATCTATGGTCAGGATAGTGTGGAAGACGAAAAGCTGCTATCTCTTGTCAGGAGCGCTGTCTACCAATCCCATCGTCGCCAATTCTACAAAGCTGCAGCTGTTGTCGGCTTGGATGAAGAGTTCATGATAACTGCACACCTTATGGTTCCCGAAGAAGAAGCCAATAATCTCTACTCTTGGCTTTTAAACTTTCAAATTTTAGATGAAGAGTTCAAAAATCGACTTCGTCTCTCAAAGAAGTACGAAGAAAACGATATTTTCGTCTTTTTCGACCCCAAATGGACTCATCCAGACTATCCCGATGGGCTAGCCTATTTCGACACACAGCACAACTGTGTCATTATTTTAGGACTTAATTACTTTGGAGAATTAAAAAAAGCTACACTCACACTGGCTTGGGGAACAGCGGCAAGAAATGGGTATGTCGCTTGCCACGGAGGTTTGAAAATCTTCAAGTCAAAACACGATCAGAATAGTTATGTAGCTTCATTTTTTGGTTTATCGGGTTCCGGCAAATCAACCTTAACTCATGCCAAACATCATGGAAAATATGATATCAAAGTCTTGCATGATGATGCTTTTATCATTTCCCAAGCAGATGGCTCTTCTATTGCTTTGGAACCATCCTACTTTGACAAAACCAATGACTATCCCACAGGTCACCCTGAACAAGATTTTTTTGTGACTGTTCAAAATTGCGGTGTTACCCTTGACAAAGATGGTCGAAAAAAACTCGTCACCGAAGATATTCGAAATGGCAACGGTAGAACTGTAAAATCACGCTTTTCCACCCCAAATCGCCTCGACCGTATTGATGATGCAATCAGTGCTATCTTTTGGATTATGAAAGACGACTCACTACCACCTCTCATCAAGATTGACGATCCTCGCATCGCCTCAACGATGGGTTGCACCTTAATGACTAAACGATCTAGTGCCGAAAATACCAAAGATAGCCGAGAAAGTTTGGTTATTGAACCCTATGCTAACCCTTTTAGAATCTATCCTTTAGTTGAAGACTATCAAAAATTTTACTCCTTATTCAAATCTGGAGTAGATTGCTACATTATCAATACTGGCTATTACATGGGAAAATCTATTCCAAAGGAAGTGTCCTTGGAAATTATCGAACTGATTGTTGATGGAAAAGCCGATTTCCAACCGTTTGGTCCTGTTGATGGACTCAAGTATTTAGCGCTTACTCAATACCCAGTTCATCCATTTGATACTGCTTATAAGCAATTGCTGCGCGAACGCATCCAAATACGTCTGAATTTTCTATTGGAATTTAACCGCAACCATCCACGAGAAGCCCTCCCCGTTGAAGCCATTTCGCGCCTAGAAGCATTACTTAATAGCCTCCTCTAATTCTAATATGTAAAAAGCGTTCAGAAACCACCTCAAATGACTTCTAAACGCTTTTTTAGCTACAGTTTTTTTTGAAAGTTAAAGTTAGAACCTGTATTCACAGTTCAGCATTTCCATCTAATACTGATTAAAAATCAGAAATAGCTACCTGGAAGTGATTGGATATATTCAAAAATGAACAATTACATGATTGATGGAATCTTTTGTCACGGTAAAAGGGGATGATTCATGATGATAGTTATAAGTTTGTTATTTTTGATTTTGGTTGAGTATAAGGCTAGTTTTTGAGCTACTCCTCGTTAGTTTTTTTTTCAAAATACAGTCAGTATTCTCTCAAAAGACTATCTCTTATCTATAAGTACTTCACTTGTGAATACAGGTGTTTAGATTAGATAATGCAGACAGCGAGAAGTAAAGCTCGACAAATCTAGGCAGCAAGGGCTCGCAGAACATGGACACAAATATATCTGATTTCCCTCTGACACTAGTGTTCTGAGACCAACAACCTATTTCTTTTTAAAATGATTACGAACAATTGGTGCAACCTTTTCACCATAAAGTTTAATAGCTTTAAGAACATCCTCATGAGGCATAGACCCGATTGGTAGATGGAGCATAAAACGGTCTAGTTGCAAATCTTCAATAATCTTAATAATCTTAGCGGCTACATGCTCTGGATCACCAACAAAGATAGCACCGTCTGGACCAACTGAGGTAAGGTACTGTTCTTTTGTCATTTCTATCCAGTGAGGACGGTCTTTAGCAATATTATCCACTGTCTGTTTTGTTGGATAAAAATAGTGATCAATAGCCGACTGGTGATCTTCTTCAATCCAACCCCAAGAATGTGCTGCCACCTTGAGTTGTTCAGGTGCATGACCGTGACGACTGCCGATTTCCTTATAAATTCGAACTAACTGACGAAATGCTTTGGGATTTCCACCAATTGTTGCATAAACGATTGGTAGTCCTTGTTCCGCAATTCGCACAGTTGAGTCAAGGTTCCCACCCGTGGCTACCCAGATAGGAAAATCTTCCTGAACTGCGCGTGGGTAAACCGGATGGTTGTGGACAGTTTGAGTATGCTCTCCTTTCCATTTTAGGGTGGTCTCTTCTTTGATGGTTAATAACATATCCAATTTCTCATTAAAAAGTTCATCGTAGTCTGTTAAGTTGTAACCAAAAAGCGGAAATGATTCAGTGAAGGAACCACGTCCTGCCATAATCTCGGCTCTACCATTTGAAATAGCATCAATTGTCGCATACTGTTGATAGACACGAATTGGATCAATTGAAGAAATGATGGTAACAGCAGATGACAAGCGGATACTTTTGGTGCGAGCCGCTCCAGCTGCTAAAACAATTTCCGGTGCCGACACAGCAAAGTCTTCTCGATGATGTTCACCGATGGCATAAATATCTAAGCCAACTTGATCAGCTAATTCAATTTCTTCCACCAATTCACGAATTCGCTGATCGTGTGGAATGACTTGCCCAGTCTTTTCTAGCTTTGTCGTTTCTCCAAACGTTGTGATACCAAGTTCAATTGCCATAATTATTCTCCTCTGATTTTCTGTTTTGATTTTATCACTAATTAGTGACAGTTACAACTCCTATGCTCATTGTCTCAGCCTATCATACAAAAGCCTGTGGAGAGACTTTGGAAGGTCAAAAATAAGGTAAGCGTTCTTTGTATCAACGAAATGTAGATAGAACTCTATTACTTTCTAGTTTTCTAACCAATAGTCTTTGGAGCCGAGCGCTCATCAAATCAAGGCAACAGCGATTGAGTTTGATAATTCAAAGCCTTTCAGCCCCGCTATTTGCAAAATTCCCGACTTCATTTCCCTTTTTTTAGGAATTGATAGTATAATAGAAAGAGATTATTTATAGAAAGAAGGTATCTTTATGGCTATCACTCACAAACGTCAGGATGACTTGGAAAGCATGTTTGCAAATTTTGCAAAAGTTCCAGAACCCAAAATAGCAACTGACCCAGAAGACGACAAAAAGAAAAATCCTAAAAAGAAAGAGATTAAGTAGCTTATGGGTATGCTCAGTAATTTGCCAGACAGTGTACTGCAGTGGATGGCTATTTTTATTTCAATCATCATTGAAGCTTTACCCTTTGTCCTGTTAGGAGCGATTTTATCAGGATTTATTGAAATTTATGTTACGCCAGATCTTGTTCAAAAGTTTCTCCCTAAAAACAAATTTCTGCGTATCCTTTTTGGAACCCTTATTGGTTTTATATTTCCATCCTGTGAATGTGGCATTGTTCCCATCATCAATCGCTTTTTGGAGAAAAAGGTACCCAGCTATACCGCAATACCTTTCTTAGCGACCGCACCCATTATCAACCCTATTGTGCTATTTGCGACCTACTCAGCTTTTGGAAATTCACTTCGTTTTCTTATGTTGCGTTTGTTGGGAGCGATTTTAGTTGCCATTACGTTAGGAATTATGCTCGCTTTCGTTGTTGACGATAATATTCTCAAGGAAAATGCTCAGCCAACACATTTTCATGACTATTCCAAAGAAAAATGGACTAAAAAGCTATTCCTTGCATTTGCTCATGCCATCGATGAAGTTTTTGATACTGGACGTTATCTCGTTTTTGGAACTTTATTAGCATCTGCCATGCAAATCTACCTACCTACTCGTATTTTGACTACAATTGGGCACAATCCTATCACAGCTATCTTAATCATGATGCTACTCGCCTTTATTTTATCTCTTTGTAGTGAGGCTGATGCCTTCATCGGTGCTTCACTCCTATCAAGTTTTGGAATAGCACCTGTTTTGGCTTTTTTGCTGATTGGTCCCATGGTTGATATTAAAAATCTCATGATGATGGTGAAATCTTTCAAAGCACGCTTTATCGTCCAATTTATTTCCGTTTCCTCGATTATAATTGTCCTATATTGTCTGTTTGTGGGGGTGATGTAGATGATACGTTTTCTTATTTTAGCAGGTTACTTTGAGCTCTCTATGTATTTACAGCTTTCCGGAAAGCTAGATCGTTACATCAACGTGCATTATTCCTACTTATCCTATATTTCCATGGTCTTATCCTTTATTTTGGCAATTGTCCAACTTATCGTTTGGATGAAGAATATGAAGCTTCACACCCATTTAACAGGAAAAATTGCAAAGCTAACTAGCCCCATCATTTTATTATTCCCTGTTTTAGTAGGGCTTCTTGTTCCAACTGTCAGCCTAGATTCAACAACCGTATCTGCCAAAGGTTACAATTTTCCACTTGCTGCAGGTTCTTCAGGTACCGTTAGTGAAGACGGTACGCGGGTACAATATTTGAAACCTGATACCAGCCTTTATTTCACTTCTTCTGCTTACGAGCGTGAAATGAAAAAAGAACTGCAAAAGTATAAGGGAAGTGATAAACTGATGATTACCACTGAAAACTACATGGAAGTCATGGAACTGATTTACCTTTATCCCGATGAATTTATGGATCGTGATATTCAATACACAGGCTTTGTTTACAACGAACCTGGTAATTCTAGTTATCAATTTTTATTTCGATTTGGCATCATTCACTGTATTGCCGACTCAGGCGTTTATGGTTTGTTAACCACTGGAAGCGATCAACACTTTTCTGACAATACATGGCTGACTGTTACAGGAACTCTCAAACTTGAATACAACCAAAGTTTACAACAAACCCTCCCCGTACTACAAATCAAACAAATTAACAACACTCAGAAACCAGACAATCCTTACGTTTATCGTGTTTTCTGAGTCAAAATAAAAACGAGTGCTTGATTTAGAAGAATACACTTCAAATCAAACATTCGTTTTTTTTTTTAGGATAATCTGTCAGACAAGAGGCTTAAAATTTTAATCATTTAAATCTCTCAAAGGTGAAAAAACAATCTTTTCAATGTCTGCTAGGTAAACTGACAAAGCTTGTTGCGCATCAACATAGGCTTTCAAAATTGGATTAGATTCCACTTTAACACCCATACCCTGGATGGCTAACTGGTCTTCCTCACTAGGCATCTGACCAGATTGCATTTTAGCGTATAAACTTTCTTGGAAAGCTGAAAATTCTTCAAAAAGTGCCTTTGCCTCTGGATCCGCATCAATTTTCGCTTTGTTATCCACAACCGTCTGATACTCCGGAAGTGCACGAATACCGCGTTCTAATTCATTTGCTAAATCATAAATATTGGCCATTGATTAACTCCTTATTTAATAGTAACTTTATAATCTGTGTGTTGGCTGATTAGTCTTTCAGCCCTTTGCAAATCCTTAGCATTCTTGAACGAAATTTGTAAAATACCAAAGATGTCTTCACGATTTTCTTCATTGATATGAATATTTACCAATGAGGTGCCACGTAGTAGTTCCAAAATACGCAAGATAACATCTTCCTCATCTGGAACATCTACAAAAAGGTCATAACTACTATCAACACCACCACGTTTGTGGATTTCCATTTCTTTACGGGTCTGACGCGCCTTGTCAAAATAGTGCCAAATGCCCTCTTCATCGTTTTCCAAAATTAGCTGAGCAACAGTGTCTAACCGTTCTTTAAAATCAGAAATCCGATTTAAGACGGCTTCTCTGTTACTTAACAGAATACTAGTCCACATGCCAGGCTCACTTTCAGCAATCCGAGTCATATCTCTAAAACCACCTGCTGCAAACCGTTTTGTCATCTCGTGTTGGTTGCCATAATCACCTGCCTGTTCCATGAGACTGGCTGATAAGATATGGGGAAAATGCGAAATCTGACTGGTCACACGGTCATGCTCTGCTGCATCAATCTGGATAAAACGGGCATGGAGACCTGACAAAAGAGCTTCAAGTTCAGAAATAGTAGCATCATCTGTCAAAGTAGATGGAGTAAAGATATAATAGGCATTTTCAAACAAATTAACATCTGCCGCAATAGCTCCCGTCTTGTGCGAACCAGCCATTGGATGAGAGCCAACAAACTGAATTTTTTTAGATGATAAATACTTCTCCGCAGCTTCTACAATTTTCATTTTGGTAGAACCTGCATCAGTAATGATAACATCGTCCTTCAGGTCCAGGTCAGCCAAGATTTTCATGAAATCAATTGTCTGTTTGATTGGAACTGCTAAAATGATGACATCTGCTAATGGGGCAAATTCCTTAAAATTATTTGTCGCCTGATCAACAATCCCACGTTCCAAAGCAATTTCACGTGACTTATCAGAACGATTATAACCTAGAATTTTATAATTTGGGTGATCTCGCTTAATGCCAAGAGCAATTGAACCACCAATCAAGCCCAGACCAGCAATATAGATAGTTTTTTCTTCCATCTTCACTCCAATCCTCTCTGTGCAGACATCTCAAAACAGCTGATAATTTTAAAAATTCTTGACATAATCACGATGACGAGCAAGAGCTTCCTTAAGTTCTTCCATATTATCTGATGAAAATTTCTCAAGAATTTCATTGGCAACCACGGTAGCAACAACAGCTTCCATAACCACTCCTGCTGCAGGCAAAGCGGTTGGATCTGAACGTTCAACGGTTGCCTTATAAGGCTCGTGTGTCTCGATATCTACCGACATGAGTGGTTTGTATAGAGTTGGAATAGGCTTCATCACTCCACGAACTACGATAGGCTGACCATTAGTCATCCCGCCTTCAAAACCACCCAAATTGTTTGTTCGACGGGTGTAACCTTCTTCTTCATTCCAAAGGATTTCATCCATAACTTGTGAACCGCGCAAATAGCCATCTTTAAAACCAAGTCCAAATTCAACTCCCTTGAAGGCATTGATGGAGACGACCGCACCAGCAATCTTAGCATCCAGTTTTTTATCCCACTGAACGTACGAGCCTAGACCAACAGGAACACCACCTACCACAGTTTCGACGATACCTCCAATGGTATCACCTTCCTTCTTGATTTGATCAATATAGTCCTTAATTTCTTGCTCACGTTCCCGATTAACAATGGAAACTTCAGATTGGCGGGATAACTCTTTAATCTGAGAAACTGTCAAACCATCTGGAACATCAATCTCTTTGCCACCAAAAACCACCACATGATTAGCGATTTCAATATCTAATTCTGACAAAATACGTTTGGCAACAGCACCAACAGCTACGCGCATAGTTGTTTCGCGAGCTGAAGATCTCTCTAATGAATTACGCAAATCATCAAAACGATACTTCATCCCACCAACCAAATCTGCATGTCCTGGACGCGGATGCGTAATCTTTCGTTTAGTTTTTAATCGATCATCAATATCTTCAGCCGACATAATGTCTAACCATTTTTGATGGTCTTTATTGATGACATCCATAGTAATTGGTGCACCCGTTGTTTTTCCATGACGGACACCTGAGGTGAACACTACCTTGTCCGACTCAATTTTCATACGACCACCGCGACCATAGCCGCCTTGACGACGTTTCAAATCTTCATTTATATCTTCGGCAGTTAGAGGTAAACCTGCTGGCACACCTTCAATAATTGCAGTTAGACGTGGCCCATGTGACTCACCTGCGGTTAAATATCTCATTTACTTCTCCAAATAGTCTTTCATTTCTTCGAGAGGGATTTGGTTAATGGCTGCGCTTCCCAGTTCAGGGACGATTACCGTCTTTATTGTATTTCCACGCGCCTTTTTATCATGTGTCAAAGCTGTGTATAATTCCTCAACCTTCCACGGTTCGTAGAAAGTTGGTAAACCAAACTTTGCACACATGTTCTCAATCTGCTCAGTAATTCCTTTAGGCATCAATCCTTTTTTCTCAGCGACTCGGGATATTTGAATCATTCCAATGGCGACTGCTTCCCCATGCATGACTTTACCATAACCCGCTGTTGCTTCAATAGCATGCCCTATGGTATGCCCAAAATTCAAATACAAGCGGACACCATTGTCCAATTCATCCTCAACTACTACTTTACGTTTGACATTGCAAGAACGGAAAATGATGTCCTCTGCATTATCTAAAATACTATCAATATTTCCAGACATTTCTGATAATTCTTGCCACAGGTCAAGATCATCAATAGCACCATACTTAACCACTTCACCCATACCTTCAATTAATTCACGTTTTCCAAGCGTAGCAAGGGTGTCGGGATCAATAAGTACTCCATCAGGTTGAGTAAAAGTCCCAACCATATTTTTGGCAAAAGGAGTATTGACACCTGTTTTTCCACCAATGGAAGAATCCACTTGCGCAGTCAAACTAGTCGGAATTTGAACAAAATGAATACCTCTCATATAGGTTGATGCTACAAATCCTGCTAAATCACCAACAACACCTCCGCCCAGTGCAACAATGCCGTCACTGCGGGTCATTCCATTTTTTACGAGGAATTCATAGGCTTTATTGACAGTCGTCAAATTTTTACTAGCTTCTCCCTCAAGAAAATCAAAAACGAGCACATCAAAACCTGCTCCTTGAAGACTAAGTTTCACCTTTTCAGCATATAAACCACCAACATGATTATCTGTGATGATGACAACTTTCTGAGGTTGCCAAAGTGACTTCAGCCAGTCTCCAGCATTTGCAAGAGAGGCTCTTTCAATAATGATGTCATAAGGATGGTCTGGAAGATTTACATTAAGTTTCATAATAGCCCTCTACTCTTTTACATCGTATTTTTTCACCAATTCTGTCCAAATTTTTTCGGTTGGCATTGGCTTGCCCGTCCAAACTTCAAAGGCTTCTGCTGCTTGAAACAGTAGCATACCAAGCCCATTAATGGCAGGTAGTCCTTTAGAACGAACCAACTTCAAAAATGGTGTTTCAAAAGGTTGGTAAATCACGTCGGCTACTTGTAATCCTTCTGGGAAAGACATAGCTGGTGAAACAATCATTGATTGGCCATCCATCCCTACACTTGTAGCATTAACAAAAAGTTGAGATTCCATAACTTTATCCTGAATGATAGATAAATCCTCAACTGGATAAACAGCAATTGGCACACCTGTTCTGTCCGACAACTCCTTAGCTTTTGCCTTAGTAGTCTCCAAAAAAACAGTCTGGTTGAAAATATTGATTTTTTTGGCACCATTAAGTGCTGCTTGGGCAATTAGTGCCGTTGCTGCTCCGCCACCTCCCAAAATCGTCATGACCTTATCTTTGACATCAAAGTTCTCAAACGTTTTTAAACTTCTGAAAAAGCCAATACCATCCGTATTATGACCTATCAATTTGCCATCACGATTGATGACTGTATTGACAGCACCAATTAACTGCGCAGAATCTGTCAGCTCATCCATATAAGGAATTACCGCTTGTTTGTAAGGCATTGAAATGTTGATTCCCCACATATCATAGCGACGGACATTTTTGACTGTCTCCTCTAAATCCTCTTCTGGAATATCCCAGGCAACATAAACCCCATTAATTCCCAGCAAGTCAAAGGCTGCATTATGAATGAAAGGAGAAATGGAATGTTTTATTGGCCTTGCAACTACCGCTGCAAGTCTTGTGTGACCATCAATCTGCATTGAGTACCTCCCGAATTTTCTTCATATCAGCCAGTGCAATCTGTCCTGGAGCACTTACGTGTTCAAGACTGGCAAAAGACCAACTTGAACCAAAAACATCACCTGACAAACGTGAAATCCGACCTAATTTCCCCATTGACATGGTTGCATATTCCTGTTCTGGATTTAATGTCTTGAACCCTCGGGTGTAATTCATCAAATCAAGGACATCTTGTTCACTTTCTGGCATAACGGCAATCTTGACCACACGTGGTGCTAATGCCGTCAATTCAGAAAAAGCCTCCATCAGATTTTCAGGTGTTTCATCAAAATTATGGTAAGAAAGCACTAGATTTGAAAAATTAAGCATTTGCTGGAAAGCATCCATGTGAGAAAAATATTCAAAATCAATATAATCAGGATTAAAAATTGCATTGATATCCTTGAGCAATTGAACATATTCGTCATCTGTTAACTGAATATTGCCACCTTCTTTGTCTGTGCGAATGGTAACAAGAACCTCCCGCCCGGCAAATTTTTCAAAAATAGCAGGTGCAACTGCCATGATAGCTTCTTTTGATAAAAAATCCGCACGCCATTCAATAATATCAACATCATCAAACTTTGAAAGTTCGATGGCCTGAGCCTCCTCTAAACTACGAGGCATAATAGGTACTACTATCTTCATTTTTTTACCTTTATTGTATATACTTTCAAATAATTACTGTTTTCATCTGCTGTGTTAACCGCAAAATCACTAGGTAATTGTTTTAGATCAAGATAACTGTGCTTTGTATTTCCAAAACCTTTTTCCAGCTGTGCTTTAAACTGTCCAATTGACACATTGGAAGCGTTGGTTGAAGCAATAATGATACCTTTGAAACTGAGAATATCTACAGCTTGAGAAATGAGTTTATGGTAGTCCTTGATTACTGAAAAAGTCTGCTTTTTATTTCGAGCAAAACTTGGAGGGTCAATAATGATTACATCAAAATAAAGTCCTTTTCGTTTCGCATACTTAAAGTACTCAAAGACATCCATGACAATAAAATGGTGATTGTCTGTTGGTAACGCATTCGCATCAAAATGTGCTTGCGATAATTCACGAGATCTTTTCGCTAAATCTACCGAAGTCGTTTCTGCGGCTCCGCCCATAGCTGCTGCAACCGAAAAGGCTGCTGTATATGAAAACATATTCAAAACAGTTTTACCAAGCGCTAGCCCATTGATCAAAGAATCACGAACCTCGTGCTGATCTAGGAAAATACCTGTCATCAATCCATCATTCATAAAGACCGAGTACTTTACGCCATTTTCTAGAACCGTAAAGGTAGTTGGCGCTTCATGACCAAAGAGATGCGAACTTTCATAACCCACACCCTTGAAACGAATTTTTTCGTAACCACCTTTTACATTTGGAAAAACTTCCTGAAAAGCTTCTACAATAAGCAATCGTAAGTCATAAACAAACGAATTATACCAAGAAATGAGGGCAAAATCATTATATAAATCAATGGTTAAGCCTCCAAAATTATCTCCATCTTGATTAAAAAGACGATAAGCAGTCGTCAAATCAGAGGATTCATAAGTCGAACGTTTTTTCCTAGCTTCTTCAAATAAGCTAACAAAATAAGATTTCGTCAGTTGTATCTTATCTTTTGATAAGAGCCAACCAATTCCTTTATTTTGAACAGAAAGGTACGCTGTTCCTAGAAAATTTCCTGATTGCCCATAGAGAGCAATCAGCTGGTTTATTTCCCCTAGATTTTGAAAATCTTTACTGTCCAAAAGTTGAACACCCCGTCGAATTTTCTTTTCAGCTAAGGTAGAAACATATAGTTTATTCATAGTCTCTATTATAGCAAAAATATTTAGAATTTGCCAAATTTCCTTGAAAGTGCTTTTATATCTCTTACAAATTCAATTTTATGATATAATTTAGATTGAGATTTTGTCTTTTAGGAAATATACAGTAAGGAAATTCTATAGTGAAAAAATTAAAAGAATACGCTTTGCATGCGTTTAATACGCGTTTAGGTTTCATTATAACACTCCTACTAATCTATTGGCTAAAAACTATGTGGGCTTATCATGCAGACTTTAGCCTTGATTTAGGAAATCCGTACCAAGTTTTTCTATCCATTATTAATCCTATCCCAGTTGGATTGCTTTTATTAGGACTTGGTTTATACATCAAGAAAACACGACCGTTTTATATTGTTACTTGGCTTATTTATACGCTTATCAACCTGCTACTCATTTCTAATGCCATTTACTATCGTGAATTTTCTGATTTCATCACCGTTAGTGCCATGCTAGCCAGTACTAAGGTATCAGCTGGACTTGGCGATTCTGCCTTAAACCTACTACGTGCCTGGGATATTTTATTTATTCTTGATTACCTTATTTTATTTATATATCTCATAAGTAAGAAGATCAAAAAATCACGAAAACCAAGACTTATCAAAATGGATAAAAAACCATTTAATAAGCGAGCAAGTTTTGCTATAACTGCTCTGTCTGTTTTACTATTTTCTATTAATTTATTTTTGGCAGAAGTTGATCGCCCTGAACTCTTGACACGTGGCTTTTCAAATACCTACGTGGTTAGAGCATTAGGACTTCCAGCATTTACAGTTTATAGCGGTAACCAAACCTATCAAGCTCAAAAAGAACGAAATCAAGCAACAGCTGATGAACTAACAGACGTTAAATCTTACGTGACTGACCACTACGCCGCTCCAAACACTAACTATTACGGCATTGCCAAAGGTAAGAACGTTATTGTTATTCATTTGGAAAGTTTCCAGCAATTTCTGATTGATTATCAGTTGGAGGTCGATGGTAAAAAATATGAAGTAACGCCGTTCATCAATTCGCTTTACCATTCAAATTCTACTCTCGCTTTTTCGAATTTCTTCCATCAGGTCAAGGCTGGTAAAACCTCTGATGCCGAAACCCTTATGGAAAATTCACTTTTTGGTCTTAATAGCGGTTCATTCATGGTTAACTATGGTGGTGAGAATACACAATTTGCGACACCTACCATTTTAGGACAAACTGCTGGTTATACCAGCGCTGTTTTTCACGGAAATGTGGGCTCTTTCTGGAATCGAAATAATACCTACAAACAATGGGGCTATAATTACTTCTTTGATTCAAGCTATTTTTCAGAACAAACAAGTAGCAACTCCTTCCAATACGGTCTAAATGATAAACATATGTTTGCTGATTCTATCAAATATTTAGAACATATGCAGCAGCCTTTTTACACTAAGTTTATTACGGTTAGTAATCACTACCCTTATACAAGTTTAAAAGGTGAGACAGATGAAGAAGGTTTCCCATTAGCAAAGACTGATGATGAGACCATTAATGGTTACTTTGCGACTGCCAATTACCTTGATGCTTCATTGAAATCATTCTTTGACTACTTGAAAGCATCTGGACTCTATGATAACTCTATCATTGTGCTTTATGGAGATCATTACGGCATTTCAAATTCACGAAATACCAGCTTAGCCAAATTACTCGGTAAAGACTCCGAAACTTGGACTGAATATGACAATGCCATGTTACAACGCGTTCCTTATATGATTCATATCCCTGGCTATACCGGAGGTGGCATACACGATACGTTTGGTGGAGAAGTTGATGCGCTACCAACCCTACTCCATATCTTAGGCGTTGACACCAGCAAATATGTTCAATTGGGCCAAGATTTGCTCTCACCTGAGAACACTCAGACAGTGGCTTTTAGAACTTCCGGAACCTATGTTACTCCAGAATATACTAGCTATGGAGGACATCTCTACTATACCCAAACTGGTCAGGAAATCACCAATCCAGATGAAACCACAACAGCTGCAACTAAGGAAATTCGTACAGCTGTTGCTAAACAACTATCTGTTAGCGATCAAATCCAGACTGGAGATCTTCTCCGTTTTGATACCGATAATGGACTGCATGTTGTTGATACATCAACCATTTCCTATAGCAACTCTTTGAAGACTCTAAAGGCGATTGAGAAGGAAAAAGGTCAGAATTCAACGAGCCTATACAGTCTCAATGGTAATAAAACAACAAGCGACCTATTTGAAGCTCCGAGCTATGCCAAGCTTCATGAAACAACAGAAAATTCAACAACATCCAGCTCTTCGGAAAGCGGTAATAACAACTAATCATTAAAAGCAACTAGAGTGTCTAATCTCTAGCTGCTTTTAATTTTGTTTATCTACTTATATTCTTCGCCAAATATCATACGCTTATTACTTTTTCTTAATATGAACTCTATCAACTTCTCTTATTCCATTTCCAAGAGAAGAACTCAGACCATTTCTTTGACATAATTGAACAAGAAATAGCTACTGTTGACCCTATCTTCAAAACAGTATTTGAAACATTTCTAAAGGATAAGGACAAGGTTTTCAACGCCTTAGAATTGCCTTATTCTAACGCCAAATTAGAAGCTACCAACAATCTCATCAAAGTCATTAAGCGAAATACCTTTGGTTTCAGGAACTTTGAAAACTTTAAAAACGAATTTTGATTACTTTGATACTCTTCGAAAATCAAAATTATCCGTTGTCAACTTGCCTTGATGAACTCAAGTTCTATCGTCGGCTTCGTTTCCTAGGCTACTTTTGATTTTCATTGAGTATGAACTTAAAGAAAGCGAGAACGATTTTCGTCCTCTCTAGGTGTTAGTTTTTCATCTATCCACTACAGTTGACAAAAAAGACAAACCTACGAAGGTAAGTTTGTCTTCAGTCTGAGACTAAGATATCTTTTGTTATAGTCTCTTTTTTAATTATTTACCAAGTTTAGCTTTAGCTGCATCTGCAAGAGCTGTGAAAGCCGCCGCATCATTAACCGCTAAGTCAGCAAGCATTTTACGGTTAACTTCGATTTCAGCTAATTTCAAACCATGCATCAATTGTGAGTAAGAAAGTCCGTTGATACGAGCTGCCGCATTAATACGAGTAATCCAAAGTTTGCGGAAGTCACGTTTTTTCTGACGACGGTCACGGTATGCATAGTAGTAAGAATTCATTACTTGTTCTTTTGCTGTACGGAACAAGATATGTTTAGCACCATAGTAACCTTTAGCTAATTTAAGTACACGTTTACGACGTTTGCGTGAAACAACGCCACCTTTAACACGAGCCATTTATATTTCCTCCAAATATTCTCTAAATTCTTAGTCTGTTTTACACTAGGCAATTAACGCATTTGTGTAAGCATTGCTTTAATACGTTTGAAATCTCCTGAATGCACCATAGCGGCTTTACGAAGATGACGACGTTGTTTTTTAGTTTTCCCGTGGAAACGGTGTGATGTAAAAGCACGGAAGCGTTTCAATCCACCTGAACCTGTACGTTTGAAACGTTTAGCTGATGCGCGGTGTGTTTTTTGTTTTGGCATTTTAGAATTCTCCTCTTAAAATATAATTAACGCGACAATTATTTTTTGTCAGGAATTGGTGCAAGTTGCATAAACATTTGGCGACCATCCATCTTAGCTCTTTGCTCAATAATCGCAATATCTTGCGTTGCTTCTGCAAACTCAGCAAGAACCTTTGCTCCAATTTCTTTGTGAGTAATCATACGTCCCTTGAAACGAATAGAAACCTTGACTTTATTTCCTTTTTCAAGGAATTTGCGGCCGTTTCGAAGCTTTGTCTCAAAGTCACCTTTATCAATAACTGGACTCAGACGAACTTCTTTGACAGTAACAACGCTTTGCTTTTTACGTTGCTCCTTTTGTTTCTTTTGATACTCAAATTTGAACTTTCCGTAGTCCATAATTTTTGCAACAGGCGGTGTAGCTTGCGGTTGAATTAAAACCAAGTCGACATTTGCCTTATCTGCAAGAGCTTGAGCCTCTGAAAGTGGCTTAATGCCTAATTGTTCACCTTCAAGACCAATTAAACGAACTTCGCGAACACGAATCTCGTCGTTAATGAATAGATCTTTTTTAGCTATGATCTTCACCTCTTCATTTTTTTAGAGAAAAACGAAAGCGGACCTGATAAATCAAGCCCGCACACATACATAATATCCCCGAGGAATTTTGACATGTTGGGCCAGACAACCTTAGTCGCAAGGCGAGAAGTTCTCACTTCTGCTTTTCTCATTGTTTCTAGTATAACATGGCTAGTTCCCCATGTCAATGATTTTTTCTGCTTTTTCTTGAATAAATTTGACAACACCATCAATATCAACCCCTGTAGTGTCAAAGATAATGGCATCAGCAGCAGCCTTCAGAGGAGAAACTTTACGATGACTATCCTTATAATCGCGTGCTGCAATTTCTTCTTTCAAGATTTCAAGGTCAGTCTCAATACCTTTTTCTTGGTTTTCCTTAAAGCGGCGCTCTGCCCTTTCCTCAACTGAGGCAATCAAGAAAATTTTAAGCTCAGCATCTGGTAACACAACGGTTCCAATATCACGGCCATCCATGATAATAGCTCCACCTTCTGCAATTCTTCGCTGTTGATTTACTAACTCTTGACGAATTTCAGGAAGTGCTGACACCCATGACACATTGTTGGTCACATCATTCTGTCGAATGGCCAAGGTCACATCCTGATTCCCCACAAAGACAGTTTGTGTTCCATCTTCTGAACGACCGAATGAAATAGGATTTTGAGCTAGTTCTTTTAAAATATCCTGAACGTCAGCTTCCGTTAAATGTTTTTGTAAAGCGAGATAAGTTGCTGAGCGGTACATGGCCCCAGTGTCCAAATAAGTATAGCCAAGATTTTTAGCGATAATCTTGGCTACCGTACTTTTTCCACTAGAGGCTGGCCCATCAATTGCAATTCTAATTGATTTCATAATTCCTCTGATTTCTATTTAATTTTAACGACATCGCCAGGATTTGCATACCAGTACCCCAAGGTCATGTGGTCTGGATTGAGTGATTGAAGTTGTTCAACAGTAATCCCCGCGCGCGCTGCAATAGAGGCTGCTCCTTCTCCTGATAAGACTGTAATGGTTGCTCCATCATCAGTTGAATCTGTTGATGCTTCAGTTGACTGTGTTGTTTCACTGGATGATGATGTGTTCTCAGCAGCAGATGACTCTACCGAAGAACTAGATACACTCGTGCTTTGGGCACCATAAAATCCAGAGGTCTCCTCTGTTTTATTACTACCTCCATTCGACGTGTAAAAAACAATAAAGAGAACTACTAGAACGACAAGAAAGAAAGCAGCTAGTAACGCTGTCAATAGCGGCGTACTCAAGATTGTTCTCTTGGAATTTCGCTCTAATCTCTGATTATTTGTCTCAACAATTTTTGCTTCCCATGGTTTTTTTGCCATGATACCCCCTTGTTAAATAAACCTATTCATATTACAATATTACTATGAAAATCTCACTATTTCCAGAAAAATGCATTGCTTGTGGTCTTTGCCAAACCTACTCTGATCTATTTGACTATCACGATGATGGTATTGTCAAATTTACAACTGATGATAGCTTGACCAAAGACATTCCTGAATGCGATGCTAAGATTATCTCAGCTGTCAAAAATTGCCCAACAAAAGCTCTTACAATTTTATAGGAGCTTTTTTGTCATCCTTATAAAATTCAAAATAGTCTAAGCCTGTTAAGTTATCAACTAGTTCGACAGAACCTCTAAATTGAGGATGAACAGCCAGAGCATCCAGAAAATACTTTTTCGGCCATTTACGCATGTAAAAAATACGTTTAGGTTGATTTTTGATAATTAAAGTGATGTTATATTTAGTTACTTCTACCTTTTGAATCTGAGCAATTGCTAATTTTGACTTTCTAAAAAAGTTTAAAGAAACAATATGAAGTTTACCATCTTCATCAATAACAAAGTAGCGATGAAAGCCTGAACCAAATAAAACAATAAACACACCAAACAAAATGAAAACTTGACTCGGTATTTTAGTTCGTTCAAATAAAAGTGATAAAGCAACGAAAATTGGTGCAAATGTAATCGACCAATAAATAATTGACCATGATAATTCTGGTTGCCAGTGATATCTCATTTTCCCAAATAATTTTATCATGTAAGATACCCCCTGTTAGCTCTATTTTAGCATATTTTTTAAGATTTTACGATACCAATAATGACATCAACAGCCTTTTCCATGGTCTGAAGACTAACAAATTCGAAACGGCCATGCATATTTTCACCGCCCGCAAAAAGGTTAGGTGTCGGAATTCCCATGAACGAAATTTTTGAACCATCTGTACCACCACGGATAGGCTCGATAACAGGCTTGATATCCAGATCTTCCATAACTTGTTTAGCTAATGTGATTGGTGTCATGTCTTTTTCAATAACCTTTTTCATGTTGTAATATTGGTCTTTGAGGCTGATAACAACACGCTGACTGCCCAAGTCTTCATTCATTCTGTCAGCAATTTTTTTGACAAAAGCTTTGCGATTTTCAAATGAACTATCTTCAAAATCACGGATAATATAAGAACTTGAAGCTTTTTCAACACTACCACTCATACCATGTAGATGATAAAAGCCTTGATAACCATCGGTCTTCTCAGGACGGTCAACTTCAGGCAGTTGATTGTGAAAATCTACAGCTAATTGCAGTGCATTAACCATTTGATTTTTAGCAGTACCGGGGTGAACATTACGTCCAATAAAATCAACATCTAAGGCCGCAGCACTAAACGTTTCATATTGAAGTTCTCCAAGCGGACCACCGTCAACAGTAAAGGCAAAATCAACATCAAAATCAGCAACATCAAATTTATCTGCACCAATACCAATTTCTTCATCAGGTCCAAAACCGACACGAATCTCTCCGTGCTTGATTTCTGGATGGGATGCCAAGTACTCCATAGCTGTCATAATCTCTGCAATACCCGACTTGTCATCTGATCCTAGCAAGGTAGTCCCATCTGTAGTAATTAGCGTTTGTCCATGATAGTGGTTAAGATTTGGAAATTCTTCTGGCAAAAGAGAAAAGCCTGACTGACCGAGTTTAATTTCCCCACCAGCATAGTTTTCGATAATTTGCGGATTAATACCTTCAGCATTAAAATCTGCGGTATCCATATGCGAAATGAAACCTATTTTTCGTGTGTGACTAGTGTCATTTGCTGGCAAAGTTCCAATAAGATAGCCATTATCGACCAGATAATGCACATCTTGAAGACCTATTTTTTCCATTTCTGGTTTTAATATATTGAGTGCAAAATCAACTTGACTTTGAGTAGTTGGCGTTGTGTTACTCTCTGGATTACTACGCGTATTGATTTTGACATAAGTCAGAAAGCGCTCTAATAAACTATCATATGTCATAAATACTTAATAACCTTGGGCTTTTGAAAATTCAGCAGAAAAGCCCTCTTCCTTCCATCTCTTTAATCAGTAATATTATAGCATAAAAACTAACTTCTAAGTGTAATGGCATCACCTTAAGTTTAAATTTTTAAAAGTTCTCAGTCACGACTTGTTGTTTTAGTTCTTTCAAGGAAATTTCTATCTTCATGACAACAGAAAATAGATAAAAATTACAACAATATTCAGAAATCACTGATACTATTTTGCACTTTGAAAATTAGGATGAGATATTGCTGTCTTAATTTAATGAATTTCACTAAAAAACGAGAGAACCAATAGGATTCTCTCGTTCTTCGTACACCCCTCACTGCACTTTACGAAGTGCACAGCAACAACATGCTAATACTCTTCGAAAATCAAAATTATCCGTTGTCAACTTGCCTTGATGAACTCAAGTTCTATCGTCGGCTTCGTTTCCTAGGCTACTTTTGATTTTCATTGAGTATAAACAGTTCATTCAATTCGAAATAGAATCTTTTAGGTTATGAGTTGCAAGCTATACTTAAGTGCAGCAAAATGAGCTAACGATTAAAAACAAACCATAAGATATGTCACAAATACATTGGATTTATCAGTGTGGAAAGCAGAACCTGTGGGGTAATAACATGCCATTACAAGCCTCCACCCTTCTTATTATGGAGTCATCTATAGGGTAAATCTTCCACTGTAATCAATATTTTCATCTAGACTATGCGACAATTTAGGAGATACACTGGTGTATTGCCAAGCAGCCGAGTGTTCGTAGTAAGACGCAGTTCTTGCTTCTTCTTGTGTCATATAGGTATAACCTTTAGGATAATGAGCAATCCAGAAATTATCTAGTCCAAATTTACTAGTATCAACCTTACCACCTCTGAAATCAAGCCAATTTGCCATTGTATAATGAACCAGATTACTATAACCTAGACGCTTCATCTCATTTTCCCATGCTTGAACTGTAGTGTTAACGTTTCCTAGCATCTTGCTTTCTTCCATATCATTGACCATAAGCGTAGTTGTTGGAAGATTGAGAGTTTTTGCCATATTAACAAAATATTGCGCTTCTGTACGTGCTTCTTCATCCGATACAAAGTGTGAATAATGATAAACTGAAACCTTTATACCCGCTGCCTGAGCATTAATAACTTGTTGTCTTGCATAAGGGTTTTGATAAGAATTCCCTTCTGTTAGCTTAACGACAACACCTTGGATCCCTTGACGTTTTAGTGATAAGAAGTCATCAACTGAAATATTACCATTATGACTACTGATGTCAACAAAATAAGATGGTGCTTCAGCTTTCAAATTATATTTCCCCAAGTTGAATCCTTCGACAGTGTTGTCCTCATAATCAACATAAGCATGAATAGTATAATCACCACTCTTGTATTGATGATGACGTGGGCTAACTTCGACAGTAGCTCTTCCGTTAACAACATTATCCCTCACATACCAATATAGATTCGCTTGGTTATCTTCTGACCAAGCTGCTACACGGATAGATCTGATTTCAGGAGTTTTTGTTCCTTGAGTGACAACAATATCAACATATCCATCCTCACTATCGTAGTTCTCGACAGCAACCTTTGTTTTTTCTACAATTTCTTCTTTGAAAGCAACTGACTTTGTGGTGCCTGAGTTCATTTCAGAAGGCTTCGCAGATTTAGCAGCTTCTGGTTTATTAAGTGTAAATCCTGGTGTAGCCGTAAGTCCAACTAGCCCTCTATCAAGTTTGCTATTACCATAGACATGAACATCATATTTTCCGAATTCCGACTTATGGTCTTTATTATCAATAAGAGCTACATAACTACCATCAGTTTGCTTTTTAGCTTCAGTCCACTTCAAATCGTCTTGACCATTCTTTTCTGACCAAACTGGCAGAATAATCGAGGTAATGTACTGAGGAATTTCAGAAATAGTAACACTAAAACTACTGCTATTTACTTGCTTAAAGGTTGTTTTAACCGATGGTTTTTCAATGGTAATTGCTGTGGCATTCAAGCCTCTCGTTTGGTTATTTTCAAAAGAATAGGTGTGAATATTGTAAATACCGTAGTCATTATGATTTTCATACGCTGCAAGTGCTGTACCATCATTATTAGCACTGTACCATCTGAGGTCGTCTTGACCATTAACCGATGACCAGACCGCAAATTTAACTTTACTATAATCAGAAACCGTATTAGAAGTTAGTTTTAGAGCAATCCCATCTTTAGTCAACTCTGCCTTAACATCATTTTTCTCAACTGGTTTTGTGATTTTATAAGTTCCTAAAACTGTACCAACTCGTGTCTCATCTGAGTAAGTCGTATAGACATGAACAATATAATTATCTGACGTATTAGATAGGTCGGCAATATTGACTGTTGCCGTTGCCTTGTTGTTGCTAACGGATGGGCTATACCATTTAAGGTCATCTTGACCGTTCTTTTCTGACCAGACCGCAATATTGACTGCTGAGATAGTCTTAGTTTGAGAAGTACCAGTTACTTGGACTTTAAAGCTTGTCTTAGTTTCAGCATAATCAACCATTGAGACGGTTGCATTAGGTCGAGTGTCAACATTGTCAAAGCCAGATGTAGCTGTAAGACCTATCATGCTTCCAGTCACTGTGCTGTAACCATAAATATGTGCTGCGTAATGGCCACGATCATTGTGGTGGTCTTTAACTGCAACACTAACTTTGAACGTTCCCTTAGCTGTTTGGGTAGCCCCATACCATCTAAGATCATCCTGTCCATTTTTATCTGACCAGACTGGCACAGAAATACTAGTAATGGTTGCAGGCACATTTTTCACTAGAATGTCAAAATGTCCTTCGCTAGTTTTTGAAATACTTGTCGTTACTTGAGGCTCTGGTACAGTGATTGTCATTGCATTGATTCCCTTAGCCGCTGGGGTAAAAGCATAGGTATGGATATAATATGCTCCATAACTTTTATGTTTTGACAATTCCACATACGCTGCTCCAGCAGCATCAGCATTATACCAGACTAAATCATCTTGTCCATTATTGGCTGACCAAACTGCAAACTTGATTGATTCATTCTTTTCAATCTTGGCATTATATTGAATTTTAATTCCTTTATCATCAAGCGTTGCAGTAACAGGTTCTTTGGGTGTTGTTTGCTTTGTTACTGCCGCTTTGGCTAGAAGCCTCGCTCCTTCGTCAGAAGACATTACAGTTGTTTTACTATTTTCTTCTCCGACTGGTGAACCAGATGATACTTGCTGCGAAGCTGTTTTGGTAGTCTCAACATCTACTTTGGTATCAATCAAAGTCGAAACATCTGCCGTTGTTGACTCTTCAGTATTTTCATCCTCTTTAGTAGTTGACGCTTGACTAACTTCTCCGCTTGTTGCTTGTTCCTGCAAAGACGATTGGCTCGTTTCTGGATTCGTTGTTATTTCTGAAGCATTCTCTGATAATGAGGATGTACTTGTTTCTTCAATCGTTGTCGTCGTTAATGTTGATGATGAGTCTACGTTTGAAAGCGTGTCATCATCTGCAAAAACCATACCTGAACTCAAAAAAGCAGTCACAACTAAAGGAGCTAGTAAGTATGATTTTCTCAGTTTCTTTTCCAAAATATTCTCCTAAAATTAAAATTTTACCAATATTATAACACTTAGATGTTCATAATTCAATATCGTTATATTCTTCAAAAAGTGCATATAATCCTTTTTTAGCTACATGTATTTTCAACTATTTTCATAGATTTTTACATCTGAATGGGAAACTCTCGTTCCCACATCATATCGTACATTTTCCTCATAAAATTCACATGAACCACCAACCTTTTAACCACGATTCACAAGTAAGACATCTAAAATTTACAATGCTATCAAGTGTGGATGTTTAGAAAACCAAGATAGAATTGACCTTTAGCAAGAAAAGTTGCTGAAAATAACTTACCACTTTGACTTTCTACACAGATATGGAAAAAACCATATTCAAGGACAAATAGAATCTATGAAAATAGACAATCTTTCTTTCACATAAAGGAATTTATAATTTTTTTAAATCCTTAATAAAGGCTTTACGATGACGCGATACCTCTTTGTTGAGCGATCGACCATTCTTAGCGAAATACCCTTTTTTATTAAAATAACTCAAGGCCCAATCAGCATCTTTCCTTCTAGCAAGTTTGGGCGCCTGAAAAGCATTACCATCGTTGGCTAAAATTTTCTTTCGAAATATAGGATCATGCACCGAAATAGGTAAAATATCTAATTCACGGTGACGTTTATCATTAGCATTGGCGTAGTTAAAACTTGCACCGTTGATGATGCCATTATGGCCGACTCCTTGGGGGTCAATTTCATTAGCAAAGCGACCAAAACTATCTAGAATAAACTCTGTATGAAAACCCATGACAATTTTCATATTGACTGGCAATTGGTAACCTTCTATTGCTACTTTAGGTAATTTATTATGCAGTCGGGACGATTCAGTCATATCAAAATCAAACTGTCTACGCCAAAACCGTCTCATCTTTTTTCCTTTCAAATAGCAAAGCAAGGACTGCCTGTCTGTTTTTTCAGAAAAATGCTGGCGTACCCATTGTGACTGAAAGGCTGAAATGACATAGCGAAACTGGTGAATACGTTTAGCAAAAGTGGTTTCAGCACTAAGTTCGTCCCTTGGAAAAACCTCTTGAACCAGCAGTGAAAAATCATGCCAGAAAGCGTGGTCTGGCGCCAAGTCATTTGAAAAACGACCAACTAATTTTGGATTTTCCTGCAAATCACCAGATAATTCTTCCGGCATAGCAGCCATATCTAAGACAATTATCAGCAGCTCTTGAGCTTTTTTCCTGCCGTAAGCATGCTGCCATAATGACTGAAAAACCTGAGAGCCTATGCAAAAATCAGATAGCTGCAAATTTCTTTTAGCTAGTTGCTTTACATCTTCCCTAGTCCACCCTGCACTTTCCCATAAAAGCAGCTGCTTAGCCTGCTGATAGCGCTTATTCAGCCCTGCTTGGGAAAAGGTATAATTTTCTAAAATTGACCACATAGGCTCCCTCATTTCAACACCATATTATATCAAAAAAGGCCATAAGACAGAAGCAGATTCTTTGATACCAACAGCCTCTTTGATGGCTTTCTATCAAAAGAAGCCTGGCAGGACTTCTTCTTTTCTTATTCAGCTTTAACAAGGCATCATTACTACTACATAGTCGAACAGACTTAAATAGCTTAATGGCCCTGACTGAAATGGCTCATTTCTTCTTTACAAGATTATCCCTCTTTCTTAAAAAGATGATTCAGCCACTCAAAAACGACATAGTTCATAAGACGAAAATGATTAACTTGGCAATGAGCATCTGCACCGCTGGCAGATTCAAATCTTCTGACCGTAACAGCCACACCACGCCTACGGAAATCCTCAGTTATCACATCTGTCTGTCGCAAAAGTTCTGGACTGTCTCCTGCACCTGCTAGAAAGAGACTGGGAATGCTTATCTTGTGATAGTCTACTGTTTGAGCTTGTTTCAAAACTTCGCTGACAGAGCTTGTAAAATCAGCTTGACCAAATTGCCAAGCATATTTGTTTAAGTTGACTTCGGCAACCTTATTCACACTTGTTAGCAGCTTGCTCCCCCATTTAAGAACCGTTTTGGGAGTTTTTAGTACAGCTGAAAATGAAACCCGAAAGACTTGGGCGATATCATAAATTGGTGTGGAAGCAATCCAAGCTTTAATGCGCTTATCTTGTTCTGCTACCTGCGCTGTAAAATAACCGCCGCCACTAAAACCAGCAAGGGCAATATTGTCAGTTGGGGCTTGATACCAGTCTAAGATGGCTGAGATAGCTGATCCCACATCTACAGTAAAAGTCATAGCTTGTGCTGGATTTTTTCCTTGTCCTGGCAAATCAACCATTAAGACATTGTAGCCATTTTTCCAGCCAGAATAGCCCAGCATATAAAAAAGATCTTCACGGCTAGTGTCTCCGCCACCTATTACAATCACAGTATCTCGTGCTTTATCATCTGAAAGAATGGCATATCCTGGTAAATATTTTCCTTCAAAAGGTACCTCAATGCTCTTAAGCGGAATCTTGCTGTTGTCCACAGCTAGCATAAACAGTTTTTCCATTTTTCGGAAATTTTCCATAAATTCCGGCACATTAGGATCTGTAAACTGAAGAGCTGCACGAATGGAATAACAGGCCGAAAAATACAAATGAGATACCAAGTTTCGGTAACCGTTCTTTTTAACTTCTTCTGCTTCATTTTCCAAATAATCAGCATGCTCCTTGAAGCGTTTCCGCCAATCGGCAGGATTACCATCCCGAATACCGCTGGCGATATAAAACAGTTCACCTGCACTCATTCCGATAATTTGACCAATTCCTAGCATCCAATTGAAACAGAAATCCATATCTTTATAGTAAAATGAAACAAAAACAGTACATTTTGTGATATAATGTATTTATGGCATATTCATTAGATTTTCGTAAAAAAGTTCTCGCATACTGTGAGAAAACCGGCAGTATTACTGAAGCATCTGTTGTTTTCGATATTTCACGCAACACCATCTATCAATGGCTAAAATTAATGGAGACTACTGGCGACCTTCATCACCAAGTTAAGGGAACCAAACCAAGAAAAATTGATAGAGAAAAATTAAAGAACTATCTTGAAGCTCATCCAGATG
>NZ_KB904450.1 GCF_000380105.1 Streptococcus orisratti DSM 15617 | reverse complement strand
ATAGTTTTTGAGTCTATCTCTATCAACTTTTCTTGGTTTTGTTCCTTTTGCTTGATGGTTTAGNTTCCCTGTTTTCTCTTTTAGTTTTAACCAGCCATAAATGGTATTTCGTGAGATTTGGAANACATCTGATGCTTCTGTGATACTACCTGTTCGTTTACAATAGGCGAGAACTTTTTTACGAAAATCTAATGAATATGCCATAAAAACAGTATATCACATTATGTACTTTTTGTGTTTCATTTTACTATAGTTTTACACCGTCATCATTCATTTTTATTTATTGTGTTTTAAAAATCACTGTCACATCAGAAAACGCGGGCAAGACTGCTCTTGCTCCTTGCAGATTTAATCACACTTCTCTAATTCACCTGTCCAAGCGGCTGTCCCGCCATTGATGTTAGTGACATCATAACCCTGAGCATCTAAGAAAAGACAGGCTTGAGAAGAACGTCCGCCAAGGTGACAGATGATATGGTAGGGAGTCTCAAAGTCTAATTCAGTATAGCGGTTAGCTAACTCACTTAAAGGCAGATTAATAGCTCCAGGCACATGTCCCGCTGCAAACTCGTCCGCTTCGCGAACATCTACCACATGAAATGCCTTATCCTCCAAATCTACTGTAACATCAGCTATATCGACAACTTTAATCATTTATTTTCTTCCTTTAAAAAATCTTTAATAACCAAAGCAATGGTTTCTGGGTACTCACGATAGAGGTCATGACCAGATTTTGGTGAGAGTTGGTAACTAACATAGACTGGATTGACCTTTTCTGGCACTCTTCGTTTTTTCGCTGACAAGTCTGCCAGTGTGTCTGAAAGAATGGCCAAAGTCTCAATTGCAATCAGACTCTAGGAGACTGAATTCACTTCTGCTGCTAATTTCAATAAGCCAAGCATGCTTTCTGGCTAGTAGTCAAGGACATACTTTATTTTTTCTTGTTCCCAGTAATAGGCATGCCAAATAATTGCTGCCAAGACCGTCTAGAAAATAAAGGGAGATTATTTTTTATCGCCTTTTTTAAGATGTCTGATGAGCAGAAGTACCAGATTGGCGAGCAAGAGAAGCCCCCAAATACCCGCTATAAGTAGCCTGTCATTTTTGATGTTGATAAAAACGCCAGCACTATAAAGCAGGATAAAAAAGACAGTCATCAGGTCAGAAGTAGAAGTAAAGGGAGATTTTTTCATCATTTTCCTTTCATGTATCACAGGGTTAAAACCATTTCTAGACAGGGCAGTTGCGTTCCCCATATCTCTAAGTACCTAGCTGGACGAAAGCCAACCTTTTCATAAAAAGCTCGGGTTTGAGCATAGGATGAGCTTGGATGAGCTGCCGACAGGGTCTTGACCAGCAAGTAGGTTTTAGTATGCTGGCGAGTATAGCTTTTCAGTTTTTCTAGCATAGCAGAGCCGACACCCTGACCTTGATAGGATTTCAAAACACCCATGCAGTCAATTTCAAAGGCTGTCTCAGTTTCTATCAAACTGATAAAACCGATAGCTGTTTCCTCTGCTTCTGCTAGAAGACAAAGTTCATCACCCGTCGCATCAACATAAGCCTGAGTAGACTCTGGAATACCAAACCACTCTGGCAAGTCAGCCAAAATAACTTTTGCAGCTTGGCTATTTTGTGGTGAGGGTTGTGAGATAGTAATATTCATGTTTGATTTTTGTGTGTCAGTTTAGTGCAATATCTAAGCCAAGCACCTATTATTTCTTCTTATCATCGTCATCCATGCTAAGAACGCTGAGAAAGGCTTCCTGCGGAACTTCAACAGGACCAATAGCTTTCATACGCTTCTTACCAGCCTTTTGCTTTTCAAGGAGTTTACGCTTACGAGACACGTCACCACCATAACACTTGGCCAGCACATTTTTGCGAAGAGCTTTGATGTCAGAACGTGCCACAATTTTTTGACCAATAGCTGCTTGGATTGGCACTTCAAATTGCTGACGTGGAATGATTTTCTTCAATTTCTCCACGATAAGTTTTCCACGTTCATAAGCAAATTCTTTGTGAACAATAAAGCTGAGCGCATCTACCTTGTCACCGTTGAGTAGGATATCCATTTTCACTAATTGTGAGCGGCGGTATTCAGAGATTTCATAGTCAAAGCTAGCATAACCACGCGTTGATGATTTCAATTTATCAAAGAAATCAAAAACAATCTCTGCCAGCGGAATTTGGTAGATAACATTGACTCGATTATCATCGATATAATCCATTGTGACGAAATCACCACGCTTACGTTGTGCCAAGTCCATTACAGCCCCAACATAATCCTGTGGAACCATTATCTGTGCCTTGACATAAGGTTCTTCGATACTGTCAACCTTTGTTGGGTCAGGGAATTCAGAGGGATTAGACACTTCCATCATATCACCATCAGTTGTATTAACGTGGTAAACCACGGATGGAGCTGTCATGATAAGGTCAATATTGAACTCACGCTCCAAACGCTCTTGAATGACGTCCATGTGAAGCAGACCCAAGAAACCACAACGGAAACCAAATCCTAGGGCTTGAGATGTTTCAGGCTCAAATTGAAGACTGGCATCGTTAAGCTGTAATTTTTCTAGGGCTTCACGGAGGTCATTATATTTGTTAGACTCAATTGGATAAAGTCCAGCAAAAACCATCGGATTCATTTGCTTATAACCAGCTAAAGGCTCTGTCGCTGGATTGTCAGCTAAAGTAATGGTATCACCAACACGAGTGTCTGCGACGGTTTTGATAGAAGCAGCAATATAACCAACATCACCTGTTGCCAAAAATTCACGACCTACAGCTTTAGGAGTGAAAATTCCCACTTCAGTGACATCAAAAGTTTTGCCATTTGACATCATTTGGATAGTGTCGCCGGGCTTGACAACTCCATTAACAATACGGACTTGTAGAATAACCCCACGGTAAGCATCGTAAACAGAATCAAAAATGAGGGCTTGCAGGGGAGCTTTTACATCACCTGTCGGTGCTGGTACTTTTTCAACGATTTGTTCAAGGATATCTTCAATACCAATACCAGCTTTGGCAGAAGCCAAGACAGCTTCTGAGGCATCTAGACCAATGACATCTTCAATCTCTTGTCGGACGCGTTCTGGATCTGCGGCAGGTAAGTCAATTTTATTGATGACTGGCAAAATCTCCAAATCATTATCTAGTGCTAAATAGACATTTGCTAAGGTCTGTGCTTCAATACCTTGTGCAGCATCTACAACTAAAATTGCTCCCTCACAAGCCGCCAGAGAACGAGAGACTTCATAGGTGAAGTCAACGTGCCCTGGGGTGTCAATAAGGTGGAAAATATAAGTTTCACCATCTTTAGCTTTGTAATTTAGCTGCACCGCATTTAGCTTAATAGTGATGCCACGTTCACGCTCTAGCTCCATGCTATCCAGCAACTGCGCTTGCATTTCACGGCTAGAAACCGTTTCTGTCTGCTCTAAAATACGGTCGGCTAAGGTTGATTTCCCATGGTCAATATGAGCAATAATGGAGAAATTACGAATTTTCTCCTGTCGTTTTTTCAATTCTTCAATATTCATTACTAATTCCTATACTATTTTGTACTCAATAAACATCAAACCAGCTATAACTATCTTGAAGGTAGTTGTAGGTTGAATATTCAACAGACATCGCTCGTAGTAGTAAATATGCAAATAAAACTACGGTTCATCAAATCGACGATGTCCGAATTTGATTTTAGAAGAGCATCAGTCATTCTAATCTATTATATCAAAAAGAAGCTATCTGTGCGCACTTGACAAGAAATTTTGATTAGAGGGCATTTCTATATAGCTTTGTTATTCCAAAAAAAGAAGCTGAAATAAGATCAACTTCCTTAGTTTCAATTTTTAAAATTAGAAGATATAGCAGTTGGGTACATTATAATTCATGAAAAAACAATTTTCACCCCAAAATTAAGCTATACAACTTTAATAATTACTTATCACCAAACCACAATGCAATCTCACGCTGAGCTGCTTCTTTGGAATCAGAACCATGAACCACATTTTTGATATTACCATCAACAGCTCCCATGGCAAAATTTCCTCGAATGGTACCGGGTAGCGCATCGACAGGGTTGGTTGCACCCATCATAATTCGCCAACTCTTAACAACTTTTGGCCCTGAAATCACCCCAATCAATACTGGACCACTAAGCATGTAAGATAAAATATCTGGGAAAAAAGGTTTATCCACAAGATGACTGTAGTGTTGACGTAAAATTTCCTCTGTTGCCACCCTCAACTCTAAACGCTCAATAGTAAAGCCTCGACGTTCTATCAAATTCAGAATTTCACCAATCAAGCGGCGTTCTACACCATCTGGCTTAATCATAAAAAAGGTATTCTCCATATCTGCCTCCATTATGTAGTCATTTCTTTCATTTTAGCATAAAAACGTTTTCTGTGCTCATCTTTTAACTAAAAAAATCCAGCCGAAACTGGATTTTTAATCGTCATTGTGACACTGTTACTGCATTAGTTTGAGTGCCAGATGTCTTCGTTGTATTGAGCAATTGTACGGTCTGATGAGAAGAATCCTGCTTTAGCAATGTTCTTAACAACCTTAGTCATCCAAGCATCACGGTCTTCATAATCTGAAAGCATTTGTTCTTTGACTGCAATATATTCTTTCAAATCAATGAGGGTCATGAACCAGTCTTTGTTAATCAACTCGTTGTAAAGACGTTCTAAGCGTTCTGCTTTACCAAGCGCTACCAACTCATCGCTAACGATGAAGTCAACAGCTTCTTTGATAACTTCGTCACCATTATAGTAATCAGCTGAAACATAGCCTGCCTTGTCATAAAGATCAATAATTGTATCTGAATCTTTACCAAATGTGTAGATATTTTCCATACCAGCAAGTTCTGCAATTTCAACATTGGCACCGTCCATTGTACCAAGTGTCAGAGCACCATTAAGCATGAATTTCATGTTACCAGTACCTGAAGCTTCTTTTGAAGCAAGAGAGATTTGTTCAGAGATATCTGTCGCAGGAATAAGGTGTTCAGCAACAGTTACGTTGTAGTTTTCAACAAGGTGAACATTAAGGTATGGTGATACTTCTGGATCGTTGTTGATCAGTTCAGACAAGCTGAGGATAAGGTGAATAATATCTTGTGCAATGGTATAGGCTGGAGCTGCTTTACCACCGAAGATAACAGTTACTTTGCGTTTTGGCAAGTTTCCACGTTTAATTTCCAAGTATTTATGGATAACATACAAAGCGTTCATTTGTTGACGTTTGTACTCGTGGAAACGTTTGATTTGAGTATCAATGATAGAGTTTTCATCAAGCTCAATACCTTTGTTATCTTTGAGGTAACGTTTAAGAGACAATTTATTATTGTATTTGATCTCAGCCAACTTAGCATGAACGTCTTTGTCATCAGCAAAAGCAAGTAGTTTTTCAAGCTTAGTTGCGTCAGTCAGATACTCATCACCAATCAATTCCTTGATGTAGTCAGCCAAATCTTGGTTAGCAAATTCAAGCCAACGACGGAAAGTAATACCGTTTGTCTTGTTATTGAATTTTTCAGGATAAAGGTCGTAGAATGCTTTCAATTCACTGTTTTTAAGGATTTCTGTGTGAAGTGCAGCAACCCCATTAACTGAAGTTGAGAAATGAATATCCATATGTGCCATATGAACACGACCTGATTCATCAATGATTTGAACAGCTGAGTCAGCATATTTCGCACGAACAAGTTCATCTAATTTTTCAATGATTGTTACCAAATGAGGCACTACTTCGTTGAGGTAGTCAAGAGGCCATTTTTCAAGTGCTTCTGCCAAGATTGTGTGGTTTGTGTAACCAACCATCTTGCTAACGATTGAAACAGCTTCATCAAAGTCAATACCATGTTTTTCTGTCAAAAGACGGATAAGTTCAGGAATAACCATTGATGGGTGAGTATCGTTGATTTGAACATAAGCATAGTCAGCTAAGTCGTGCAAGTCTGAACCACGTTCGATAGCTTCGTCAATCAAAAGTTGAGCAGCATTTGACACCATGAAATATTGTTGGTAAATACGAAGTAATTCACCGTTTTTATCAGAATCATCTGGGTAAAGGAAGAGTGTCAAGTTCTTTTTGATTTCAGTCTTATCAAATGAAATTCCGTCTTTAATCAAGCCGTAATCAAGACCATCAATATCGAAAAGATTCAAGTAATTTTTAGTGTCTTTTTTGTATCCAAGAACATCAATACGATCCAAACGAGATTTCAAGGTAAAATCTTTGAATGGCACATCGTATGAAATGTCTGTTGGAACCAACCAAGAATCATTTTCAATCCAGTAGTTAGCTTCAGCTTCTTGTTGGTTGTTTTTGAAAACTTGTTTGAAAAGTCCGCAGTGGTAGTTAAGACCAACACCTTCACCGTTGATCCCAAGGCTAGAGATAGAATCAATGAAACATGATGCCAAACGTCCAAGTCCACCGTTACCAAGAGATGGTTCTGGTTCAACATCTTCAACTTCTGCAATTGATTTACCAGCAGCAGCCAATTCTTCTTTCACATCTTTGTAAATGCCAAGGTTGATCAAGTTATTTGACAAAAGTTTACCGATCAAAAATTCAGCTGAGATATAGTAAACTTTACGTTTGGCAGTATTTTTAGCTTTAGAGGCAGCAGCTTCCTTAACAAAATCCAACAAAAGATAGTAGATTTCTTCATTGCTGAGATTTGCAAGATTTTTGTTTTGTGTTTCAAGATAAGTTGTAAATGTAGTCATGAGTTTTCCTTTTTATAAAATATCTATTTTAGTTTATGATAATAACAATAATGTCTTGATGTTTTCTTAAGCGACAAAATAATATTATTTATCTTGTGCTTTAAATGTATTTTTACGAGCGTAGAGAGAAGTGATTTCCTTCAAGAAAGCTTTCCTATCAGCTGTCAAATCAGTTGACAACATCCGCCATTGCCAGTTTCCACCAACTGTATTTGGCATATTCATCCGTGTTTCTGCAGGCTTATCTAACAAATCTTGCATGCAGACAATCGTCACATCACTAACGCTAGCAAACAGAGTACGGAGCATTGCTTCTGAAATTGGTTCATTTTCTTGACGGCGAATGTAGGCATTAGCAAATGCTTGTTGTTCTTCAGTCAAGTTTTCGTACCAACCATTGATAACTTCGTTATCATGAGTTCCTGCATAAGCCACTGAATCAGCGATATAATTATGTGGGATATCAATACTCTTTCCTTCGGTATCGTAGAAACCAAATTCTAAGATTTTCATTCCAGGAAAAGCTGTGTCAGCTAAAAGTTGTTCTGCTTTTTCATCAATATAGCCGAGATTTTCAGCAATAATTGGTAGTTCACCAAGTTCTGCTTTCACGGCATCAAATAAGGCTTTTCCAGGACCAGGTTGCCACTTACCATTTTTAGCCGTATCATCTCCACCAGGAATTTCCCAGAAATCAGAGAAGCCTTTAAAGTGGTCAATACGAAGCAAATCATAAATCTTAAATCCTTCACGAATACGGTAAACCCACCATGCAAAATTACTTGCTGCATGAGTCTTCCAATCATATATTGGATTTCCCCAAAGTTGACCATCCTCTGAGAAGCCATCTGGTGGACAACCAGCAATAAATTTAGGCTTCTTAGCTGCATCTAATTTGAAAAGTTCTGGCATAGTCCAAACTTCCACACTATCAGCAGAAACATAGATTGGCATATCACCGATTATTTCAATGCCGTGAGCATTAGCATAATCCTTAAGTGCTAACCATTGGTCAAAGAAGAAATATTGCGTTACTTTATGGTAGGCAATGACATCTTTGAGTTCCTTACGGTAGGCTGCAAGAACTTTGCTATCACGATTGATTAAAGCTTTGTCATCCCAGTCTTGTAAGGCTTTATTATCAAAGTGTTCTTTGAATGCCATAAACTCGGCAAAATCAGTCAACCAGTCTGCTTCTTTTTCAAACTTAGCAAGTGCTTTCTTGCCTTCTGCTGACGCTAGGAAATTAGCAGCAGCTTTTTCCAAAATCGGGCGACGGCGCTCATAAATCAACGCATAATCAACAGCTTCTGGGTTATCTCCAAAGGTCAAGTAGTCAAAATCCGATTTCTTAAGGTAACCAGCTTTAACCAGTAAATCAAAGTCTATCAAATGAGTGTTCCCAGCCACAGCTGAAAAAGATTGGTAGGGAGAATCACCATAACTCGTTGTTGTTAACGGTAAGATTTGCCAGTAACTTTGGTCAGTTTCAACTAGGAAATCAACAAAATCATAGGCAGATTTACCAAATGTTCCTACGCCAAATTGCCCTGGAAGGGAAGTGATGTGCATAAGGACACCGCTCGCGCGTTTTTCCATATCCTGCTCCTCTCGTCTTTCTTAGTTTTAGGATAATGCAAGTATAACGCAAACGTTTGCGTTTGTCAAGGATTTTCCTAAAAAAACTTCGATAATCTACTTATCGAAGTCCTATTGAAAGTTCTATAAACGTTGATATCACTTGATTTGACTGAATTTTGTTAAATTACGGACACTTTCTCTTTCTTTAAAAATGAAGGGCACAATAACAGATTCTCGATGAACCTCCGCTGGGGTTTTTATTTTCTCCAAAAGATGTCGAAGACTTGTCTGACCAAGACTAGAAATATTAACATCAAAAGTTGTCAAGTAAGGGTGAATCAATTTTGAATATATGGAGTTATTAAAGGTAATAATAGAAATATCATCTGGTACAGATAGGTTGTAGAATGATAAAAATTGCATTAACCGAATAGCTACGATATCACCAATTACGATAAGAGCCGTCGGCTTTTCTTTATGGATCGTTTCTATCAATTCCTCTAAGACCTGGGGATCATTACGATCAAAAAGTAAAGCTTCGTGACTCCTGATTCCTAGTTTTGTTGTCCCTCGAACATATCCAAAATAACGTTCCATAGCAACTTCTGATGTTTTATCATCTGTGACAAAAAGAATTTTCTTGTGCCCCTTTTCATAGAGATGAGTTACTGCTGTCTTCCCCATGAGCTGATTATCATTATTGACATAGGTGATATCATTTTCAAAGCCTTCAGGAGCCCCCACTACAACAAAAGGTAGATTATTTGCTAGTAAGTATCTCCGAACAGGATCGTTGGCATCTGAATATAAAATAATAAAGCCATCCACTCTTTTCTGACGGTGCATAAGCTTAACTTGTTCTTCAACTTCTCCCATTGATTCGCCCGTTGCAATAGAAACAGTAAAGTCATTTGCTCTTGCTTCATTCGTAATCGTTGTTAAAATCCTCATAAAGAATGGTTCGCTTAAGCGGTCTGGCGTTACCAACGGAGGGAAAACAAGTCCTATATTATAAGTTAGCCCGCTCGCTAACATCTGTGCTGCTGCGTTGGGAACATAGCCAAGTTCCTGCATTGCCTTGCGAACACGTTCTTTTGTCTTTTGTGAAATTGATGTATTGTTTTTTAGAACACGACTAACTGTAGATGGATTAACACCAGCTTTAGCCGCCACGTCTTTTATTGTAACCATCCCAACCTCCTCTTTTTCTAGTATATATAATCTGTATTTTTCAGCTCTCAAAAAAACGATTCACATAACTTTCTTCTATATAAGTGACGAATTATTATGTCCAAAAATAATAGAGCTGTTAACCTAAAAATGGTTCCTTTATTTTAAGAATACACTTTTAAAAGAGATAATGCAATCGTTTTCCGAAAAAACGTGCATTTTTATGCCACAACACTAAAAAATTTCTGTCCTATGGAATTTTTTTTGAAATTTTTTTAAAAAAATACTTGACAAAAACTGCAAACGGTTGCATAATATACTTGTAAATAATAAAACATTCTCTAGGAGGAGAAAAACAATGAAGAAGAACACTTGGAAAAAAGTCGTCACTAGTGGTGTAGCACTTGCATCAATCGCAACTCTCGCTGCCTGCTCATCTAATGGTTCAAAAGAATCAACTTCATCTGATAAAGTATCACTCAAACTTTGGGTGCCTACTGATGCTAAAGAATCATATGAAGCAACAGTAAAAGCTTTCGAAAAAGCTGAAGGCGTATCTGTTAAGATTGTTGAATCTAACGACTCAAAAGCTCAAGAAAACGTGAAGAAAGACCCAGAAAAGGCTGCAGACGTCTTCTCACTTCCACACGATCAACTTGGTCAATTGGTTGAGTCAGGAGTTATCCAAGAAATCCCTGAAAAATACGCTACAGAAGTAGCTGACAACAACGTTGAAAACGCTGTTGCAGGGGCACAATACAAAGGTAAAACTTATGCCTTCCCATTTGGTGTAGAATCTCAAGTTCTTTTCTACAACAAATCTAAACTTTCTGCAGATGATGTAAAATCATACGAAACAATCACATCAAAAGCAACTTTTGGAGCTTCATTGAAAGAAGTTAATGCTTATGCAACTGCTCCATTGATGCTTTCAGTCGGTAATACACTCTTTGGTGAAGATGGTGAAACTGTTGACGGTACAAACTGGGGTAACGATAAAGGTGTTGCAGTAATGCAATGGTTGGCTGACCAAAAAGACAACAAAGGCTTCGTGAACGTTACTGATGCTGAAGCTGTTTCTAAATTTGGTGATGGTACTGTTGCTGCTATCGAAACTGGTCCATGGAACTACTCTGCTGCTGAAGAAGCTGTTGGTAAAGATAACCTTGGAATCGCTGTTTATCCAACAGTAACTATTGGTGGCGACACTGTTCAACAAAAAGCCTTCATGGGTGTTAAACTTTATGCCGTTAACCAAGCACCTGCTAAAGGTGATGCTAAACGTATTGCTGCTTCATACAAACTTGCAGCTTACCTAACTAACGCTGAAAGTCAAGAAAACCAATTCAAGACTCGTAACATCATTCCATCAAACAAGGAAGTTCAATCATCTGACGCCGTTACTTCTAATGAATTGGCTAAGGCTGTATCTAGCATGACTGGTTCTGCAGACTACACAACTGTTATGCCAAAACTTAACCAAATGGCTACTTTCTGGACTGAATCTGCTTCTCTCCTTAGCGGACCTTATTCAGGTAAGATTGCTCCTGCTGACTTCCTAGCTAAGCTTCAACAATTTGACAAAGACTTGGCAGCTACTAAATAAGTTTTTTAAGCAGAATGTTAGTGATCACGTAAAGGGGATCCCCTTTACGTGATTTGTTAATTATTGGTTTCTTGCTGCTATTTTGTTAGCGGTATCTATCTACTACTTGGGAGGTTCATTATGAATAACTCTGTCTATTTTGATAAAGTTTCTGTAAAAGAAGCTCTAAAAAAAGGTGGACTTGACGTTAAACTATCAGCACTCATTATGGGATTTGCAAATCTCGCCAACAAACAATTCATTAAAGGATTTCTCTTCCTCATTAGTGAAATTCTTTTCCTAATATCATTTGTCTTACAGGTTATTCCAGGATTTGGCGGTTTGATTACCTTAGGGACTCAGGCCCAAGGAAAACAAACTGTTGAGATTGACGGAGTTAAGTTCACCAAGGCCGTTGACGGAGATAACTCTATGCTCCTCTTAATCTTCGGTTTGGCATCAGTAATCTTCTGTCTTGTCTTTGCTTATATCTACTGGTGTAACCTAAAAAGCGCACGTAATATCTATGTTTTAAAATCTGAAGGTAAGAAAATACCAACTTTCATGGAAGATTTCCATACTTTGGCTGACGGTCGTTTCCACATGACTCTCATGTCAATTCCAATGATTGGTGTGCTTCTCTTCACTATCTTGCCTTTGGTTTACATGATCTGTCTAGCCTTTACTAGCTACGATCATAACCACCTACCACCAAAATCACTTTTTGATTGGGTTGGTCTTTCAAACTTCGGAAACGTTCTTAGCGGACGTATGGCTGGTACCTTCTTCCCTGTCCTATCTTGGACTTTGATTTGGGCAGTAGCTGCTACAGCAACTAACTTCTTCTTCGGTATCGTTTTGGCCTTGATTATCAATACCAAAGGTCTGAAGTTGAAAAAAATGTGGCGTACTATCTTCGTCATCACAATCGCCGTTCCTCAGTTCATCTCTCTTCTCATCATGAGAAATCTTTTGACTGATGGTGGCCCACTAAATTCACTCTTAATCAACATTGGTTTAGTTTCAGCTAAAAATCCGTTACCATTTTTGACAGATCCAGTTTGGGCAAAATTCTCTATCATCGTTGTTAATATGTGGGTTGGTATTCCATTCACCATGCTTTTGGCAACTTCTATCATTATGAATTTACCTCAGGAACAATTGGAAGCTGCTGAGATTGATGGTGCAAATAAATTCCAAATTTTCCGCAACATCACTTTCCCACAAATCCTTTTGATTATGATGCCAAACTTAATTCAACAGTTTATCGGTAATATTAACAACTTTAACGTTATCTACTTGTTGACAGGTGGTAACCCAACTAATCCTGATTTCTATCAAGCAGGATCTACTGACCTCTTGGTAACTTGGCTCTATAAACTGACCGTTTCTGCCGCTGACTATAACTTGGCTTCAGTTGTCGGTATCTTAATCTTTGCTATCTCAGCAATCTTTAGCTTGCTGGCCTATACAAGAACCAACTCTTATAAGGAAGGAGCTGCTAAATAATGAAAAACAAACGTCGAATTAATTTAACACTGACATATATCCTATTGATTATTTTATCTATCGTCTGGCTCTTTCCAATTGTTTGGGTTGTCCTGACCAGCTTCCGTAGTGAAACTGGAGCTTATGTTCCTTATATCATTCCAAAATCGTTTACTCTGGACAACTATGTTAAACTCTTTAACAATTCTTCATTCCCATTTGCTCAGTGGTTCTGGAATACTCTTATTGTAGCTACAGCGACAACGATTATTTCAACTTTTATCACCGTTGCAATGGCCTACTCACTTAGTCGTATCAAATTCAAACATCGCAATGGTTTCTTGAAATTGGCACTTGTGCTTAACATGTTCCCTGGCTTCATGTCAATGATCGCCGTTTATTATATTTTGAAAGCCTTTAATTTGACACAAGCCCTCTTCGCCTTGGTACTGGTATACTCTGCAGGTGCTGCACTTGGTTTCTACATTGCTAAAGGATTCTTTGACACCATTCCTTACTCACTTGATGAGTCAGCTATGATTGATGGAGCGACACGTAAAGATATCTTCTTCAAGATTACCTTACCACTGTCAAAACCAATCATTGTCTATACTGCTTTAACAGCCTTTATCGGTCCTTGGATTGACTTTATCTTTGCCAAAGTAATCCTTGGCGATGCTACTAGCAAATATACCGTTGCAATCGGACTTTTTGCCATGTTGGAACAAGATACCATCAATGAATGGTTCCGTTCTTTCGCAGCTGCATCAGTTCTCATCGCTATCCCAATCACACTTCTCTTCATCTACATGCAAAAATACTATGTTGAGGGTGTTACTAGCGGTTCTGTTAAATAGTTATCACATTATGATAAGACCTGAAAAGGTAGTGCTTTTGTGGCACTACCTTTTTGGTTACAGCGATACTAATACTCAATGAAAATCAAAAGTAGCCTAGGAAACGAAGCCGACGATAGAACTTGAGTTCATCAAGGCAAGTTGACAACGGATAATTTTGATTTTCGAAGAGTATAAATACTTGAAAGATCTTCTAATGATAGCCTTTCATTTTTTCTTTCATTAATAGGAAGCTTGTTCCCTTGTTTCGACTCTATAATATCCGTGGTGGGTGACAAAGACCCCTTATTCCAACTTCAAATATTTGAACACGCTTTGCCATACACTTGCTATCGCAAGTTTCATCTCCAACTTTCAACATAATCACTGCCCTAACCATTCGACTTGACCTTCGCTCATTTTATTTTCCTCTCCCCAGACTTGTGGAATTATCACTAAAAACAATGACTTATTTCTATCAAAAAAGAGAGAGACTGTCCACTGTTTCTACAAGTCTCTAGAACGAAAGAAATTTAACTTTCTTTTATAGAAAACTATCATCCTCAGCAAAAGTCATTCGAAAGTAAGAACCTGTATTCACAAGCGAAGTGCTTATAGATAAGAAATAGTTTTTCGCTAATCAAGGCAGTTTTTTGAGAGAATACTGACTGTATTTTGAAAAAAACTAACGATGAGTAGCTCAAAAACTAGCCTTAGATAGAAGTGCTGAACTGTGAATACAGGTTCTAATATGAGATCAATAACTGATTTGATAGCTTACAAAAATGGTACAATCATCACTGAGAGCACCACTTTCACAGTTGAACAAACTATCTACTCAACACATAATCGGTTCGCTGTTCCCTGCTATCATCGTCACTACTTTCCTTGGTGAAGTCAATAATAATTTGCTCATCGGTATCATTATAGGATAAACGGTTGATGGTGAAACCATCCTCAGATTGTTCAGTGAGACTTATTAGCTTATCTGCATTATCAGACTCTAATAAATCAGTTAAACTGTATGCTTTAATCTTATCTACTTCCATTTGCAACAGGATCTTTTTGATTAGCTTCTTATTGATTGCTAATTTACCTGAATAGGATGGTCGTTCAATATCAAAATAATCTCCTTCAAAGCTGTCAACTTCAATGTCTGGATAAGTAATAGTTATAGTATCTGGATTTCCTTGGGCACTCCAGCTATCTTCGTCATCAATACTTGTCCATATGCCTGACAGCTTCTCTTCTAACTCGTGACATAGCTGACTTGTCTTTACGCGAGCCGCATCCTCAATGTTATGCTGCCGTGCTGACGACTGTATTCTACTTACAGAAGTAATGCTACAATAGGCAGTAGCAGGAAATAGAGCCAGCAAAGCAATAACGTAAAGAACTTTTGTAATTCCGCTGGAAAGTCCAATCTTTTTTACCAAATATCTAAAAAATATAATAAATAAGATTGAAAAAAAGGCCAAAACAAACAAAATTGACAAAACAAGCAGAAAAACTTTAACACCCGCCACCAGAGAACTAATCAGTTTCAATAGCCACTTAAGAATATATCCAGCTATCCCTAGGACAAACAGAATGAATAATATTCCCCATAAAGGATTTTCTTCATAAAAGTAAAAACTTCCATCTGAACGTACCCGCCCTTTATACATTTTTTTCATAAATGCTCCTAAAATGATATTGATATCCTATTGTTAATAAACTCCCCTAATTAGCTAGCACATCATAGATATGACTAACTTGAATAAGAACAGGGGCATTGAACAAACACAACTTTTAGCTACTTTGGAGTCTATCAATTGCTCAGTTAAGTCTGACATAGTTATAGAAAAATTCTTCAGATACTAGAAGATTTTCGTCAAATAGCTGTAACAAAAATCTTTTCAAGAATCATGATTGATACTTCTACCTGTAGTTTCTAGGATTAGGTTTTAAATTCTAACTAAAAACGTTCAAGCTTTTCTTGGTAAGTAAATTACCAAAATTCACGGATAAAATCATTTTCGAGACGCTTACTATAAAACATCTCTGACAATTTTTCTTCATCGAAAACACGCAGCAAGTTTTTCAGGTCATAAGCAAGTTCAATATTATCCAAATCATTACGTGAGACCCACTTAACCTCACCCTCTTCAGAAGAACGCAGTTCACCAGAAAAGTCATTGGTGCGGTAGAGAAATACCAAATATCGAATGCCGTCCACTGTATGCCAGTGCTTCATTCCAACTAACTTGGGATTACGAATGGTCAGTCCTGTTTCTTCATAAACTTCTCGCACCACCGCTTGATGCAGACTTTCTTTTTCTTCAATATGACCACCAGGTAATGCTGCTCCTGACCAAGTGTACCTTTTGGGATCACGAATTTGCATAACAATATTTCCTTTTTCATCTTCAATCAAGCACATGTTCGTTAAGATGACTTGAGATGTACGAGGCATGGTTTCTCCTTTTACTTTTACCTTCAGTTCAATTAAGGTCTTACCCTTATTATATATAGTATAACAAAATGTTAATTTAAAAGCTTTCTCTATTTATCCAGATACAAGCCTTTAGCGACACTTTGGTCTATCAAATCCAAAACAAGCTCCCAAAGTTCTGCCGATTCTTCCTTGATAAAGGCTTTCTTTGCCAAAACCTGTGACTTGGTCAAGCTATCGAGGTTTTCATTTTCAGGAGCAATAAGCAGGTGATTCATCAGCGGTGCTAGAGCATCCAGACAACGAGCATAACGTGCTTCAGGTGTGTCCTCCTTGGACTCAAATTCAAGCCAGAGTTCTCGGTAGCTGTCAGCCTGCTCAGGAGGGAGAAGAGCCAACGTTTTCTTGACAGACTCCCACTCACGATCAAAGGAAGTCAACTTACCAACCTCATCATAAACCCATGTATCACCTGCACCGATTTCTCCGATTTCATGCAGCAAAAGCATCGTCATAACCTTTTCAAGGTCTACTTCCTCTGGAAAATGCTGGCGCAAGACAGGTGCCATAAGAGCTAGTTGCCAAGAATGCTCAGCAGAATTCTCAAAACACCCATCTAAGGTCTGATTCCGTCGAGTGACCATCTTGAGTTTCTCAAGTTCATTAAAAAAAGCTAATTGTTGGTAAAGTGGTGACATGATGACCTCCTAAAAATTTTAACTCATCAAAGCTTCGACATTTTCTTTTCCTATGTTTGGAACATTAAACACTACAACAGTATTGATGTTATCGTTGCTTCTCTAAATCTAATCCATCGCCTTCAGTTCAATCACCATATCCCTAATTTGGGCAGCCAGTTCAAAATCAAGCAGTTCGGCGGCTTCTTGCATTTGTTTTTGCAACTTCTTGATGGCTTCTTGGCGCTCTTTCTTGGTCATAGCACTGTAATCAACAACACCTTCTGCTACATCGGTATCATTTGACTTAGTAATCGCAATAAGATCTCGGATTTCTTTTTTAATGGTTTGTGGAACAATACCGTGTTTCTCATTGTAAGCCATTTGCAGGCTCCGCCGACGTGCTGTTTCATCCATAGCCTTCTGCATAGACTCGGTAATCTTATCAGCGTACATGATAACATGCCCGTTACTATTTCGCGCTGCCCGCCCAATAGTCTGGATAAGACCACGTTCGTTACGGAGGAAACCTTCCTTATCCGCATCAAGGATAGCCACCAAGCTGACCTCTGGAACGTCAATTCCTTCGCGCAACAAATTAATTCCGATAAGAACATCAAAGACACCCAAACGCAAATCGCGGATAATCTCGGTACGCTCCAAAGTCTTGATATCCGAATGCATATACTTAACCTTAACCCCCATTTCTTTGAGGTAGTCGGTCAAATCTTCTGCCATTTTTTTGGTCAGGGTTGTGATGAAAGTACGTTCTCCCTTATCCACACGTGCATTGATTTCTCCAAGCAGATCGTCCATTTGCCCCATAGTCGGACGGACTTCCACTTCTGGATCCAAGAGACCTGTCGGGCGAATAATCTGCTCGATAACGGTATCAGTCTGCTCCATCTCGTAGTCACCAGGCGTTGCAGAAACATAGACAATCTGATGCACATGACTTTCAAATTCTTCTCGGCGCAAGGGACGGTTATCCAGAGCACTTGGAAGGCGGAAACCATAATTTACTAGCATTTCCTTACGTGAGCGATCTCCATTGTACATGCCCTTAATCTGCCCCATAGTCATATGGCTTTCATCAATCATGATGAGAAAGTCTTCTGGGAAAAAGTCCAAAAGAGTATATGGTGGCTCTCCCTCTGCTCGTCCATCCATATGACGCGAGTAATTTTCGACACCGCTGGTGTAGCCCATCTCGCGCAGCATCTCCACATCATACTCCGTCCTTTGGCGAATGCGCTGCGCCTCTATCAGTTTACCTTCTGCTTCAAAAAGTTTGACCTGCTTTTCCATCTCTTCAAGAATATTAGAAATAGCTTCCTCCATATGCTCCTCGTTGGTCATAAAGTGGGTGGCTGGGAAAATAGCCAAATGATCCACTTCACCGAGAACACGTCCAGTCAAGCTTTCGATTTCTCGAATACGATCAATCTCATCACCGAAAAATTCCACACGAAAGGCGTGCTCGTCACGACTAGCTGGAAAGATTTCCACCACATCACCACGTACACGGAAACGCCCACGCTGGAAATCAATGTCATTACGCTCAAACTGAATGTCTACCAAGTCATTTAAAAGCTGGTCGCGAGAAATTTCCTGACCAGGGCGCAAGCTAACCACACTGTCAGCATACTCTTTGGGAGAACCTAAACCATAAATACAAGAAACAGATGCGACAACAATAACATCGTTACGCTCTAATAATGATGACGTTGCAGAATGGCGAAGTTTATCAATCTCGTCATTGACCGAACTGTCTTTTTCAATATAGGTATCAGATGAGGGCACATAGGCTTCTGGCTGGTAGTAATCATAGTAAGACACAAAATATTCTACAGCATTGTCTGGAAAAAACTCCTTAAATTCACCATAAAGCTGACCAGCAAGCGTCTTATTATGAGCAATGACCAAGGTCGGTTTATTAACTTTCTGAATGACTTGACTCATGGTGTAGGTCTTACCTGTACCTGTTGCTCCTTTGAGAATCTGTGCCTTTTCGCCTCCTTCGATATTGTCCACCAAAGCTTCAATGGCTTGGGGTTGATCTCCTGAAGGTTGGTATTTAGAAACTAATTTGAAATGATTATTATTTTTTCTATCTATCATGGTTTACCTCGTTTCTACTATTTTATCATATCATCAAAAAAGACTGAGTTTTAAGACTCAATCTTTTACAACTTCTTTTTCTTTGTATAATAGCAGAGCTAGAATAATGCTAGCAACAAGTAAGACCAAACTCGTCAGCAAACTACCTTCCGTTCCAAATCGGCCACCCGAAACCCAGTCTGCTGCGCCAGCTTTATTGACAAAATGGAAGAGTGACTTTCCTGCACCTGCCCCACTAACTGCTACACCAAAGACGTTACCTTGCGTGAAATTCCAAGCCCCGTGAAGACCTGCTACACCCCAGAGGTTATCCGTCTTTAGCATATAAAGTGCCATGAAGACACCCGATAAAATAATTCCCATGATTGAAAAGATCGTAACATGAGAATTTGACAAATGCATGAAACCAAATAAACTGCTCGAAATCCCAATCGCTACCGCTAGATTACTCCGCTTGTTGATTATTGGCAAGAGCCAACCGCGGGTTAATAACTCTTCTGTACCGCCTTGAACAAACCAAAACGGGATAATTGATAAAACATAGATAACTGTTGACCACGAAAAATCCACGCTTTGTAACCTTACCCCACCAAATAGATAGGTCAAGGCAAAAGCAAGGGTGAAAATTTCCATACCTACACCCCAACCCTTGAGGATTTCCAAAAACCAACCTTGCTTAAAAAAACCTAAACTGGTAATTGAGCGTTTTTCATACCATTTAACCCAAGCAAATTGACTTAATGCCACAAAGCTAAACAAACCTAGCTGAAAATAAATTGAGCCAAGTAAAGTACTAGCCATCTCAGGTTTGAGAAATACCACCGGCATAAGTAACAAACCAAACGTTGCTCCTCCTACAAATTGCCCCAAAAGGAAGAATAAGACAACCATACTACAGACGATTAAGATGGTAAACCATGCTGGCAAGGACTCGTAACGGTAAGTATGATTTTCTAACATTCGTTTCTTAAACATTTGTACATTCTCCTTGTAACTTCGTAATAATACAATTATACCACAAATATTTTAGTGATTCAATCATCTCACAATTATCATAATGTTACGTTTTCTTACATGAAAATTCTTAATATTTGCTTAATTTGCTGTTTTTTGTTATAATTTTAACTAATTATTTAAAAAGGAGACTTACATGAAGAACAGACTTAAAGCTCTTATGCTAGTAATGTTATCAGTAATCTTTGTATTTGGCGCCAAAGCATCAGCCGATACAATTGATATCGTTTCGGATACTGCATATGCGCCATTTGAATTTAAAGATTCTGACCAAGTATATAAAGGAATTGACGTTGACATCATCAATGAAGTTGCTAAACGCGCAGGTTGGGACATTAATATGACCTTCCCTGGCTTTGATGCCGCAGTTAACGCTGTCCAATCTGGACAAGCGGATGCCCTCATGGCAGGAACGACTATTACAGAAGATCGTAAAAAAGTAATGACTTTTTCCGATCCTTATTTTGATACTACCATCGTTGTTTATACACGTAGTGATGCTAAAATTTCAAAATATAGTCAACTGAAAGGGAAAACTGTAGGGGTCAAAAATGGTACAGCTGCTCAAACGTTCCTTGAAAAAAATAAAGACAAATACGGTTATACCATTAAAACATTTGACACAAGTGACCTGATGAATAACAGCCTTGACAGCGGTGCGATTGATGCCGCCATGGATGACAAACCTGTTGTTCAATACGCCATTAACCAAGGAAAATCCTATGCCATTAATATGGATGGTGAAGCAGTGGGAAGTTTCGGCTTTGCAGTTAAAAAAGGCAGTGACTATGAATACCTAATCCCACAGTTTAACGAGGCCTTTGCTGCCATGAAAAAAGACGGAACTTATGCAGCTATCATGAGCAAGTGGCTTGGCAGTGACACGACAGCTTCTGAATCAACTGGAGACGCTGACGCTAAAGCCACACCTGTCAAATCAAGCTACAAGATTGTCATGGACTCTTCATTTGCACCATTTGAATATCAAAATGATGCTGGTAAATACGTTGGGATTGACGTTGAACTCATTAAAGCTATCGCCAAACAACAAGGCTTTACAGTGGAATTGAGCAATCCCGGTTTCGATGCTGCTCTAAATGCAGTTCAAGCTGGACAAGCTGATGCCGTTTTGGCTGGTATGTCAATCACTGATGCTCGTAAAAAAATTTTTGATTTTTCGGATTCTTACTACACCTCGAAAATCTTACTTGCTGTTAAAAAAGGAAGTTCTGTAACAAACTATAGTGACCTTAAAGGAGCCACTGTCGGTGCAAAAAATGGCACAGCTTCTTATACTTTCTTAGAAAAGAATGCTGACAAGTACGGCTACACTTTAAAAGCTTTTGACGAAGCCTCTTCCATGTATGATAGCTTGAATTCTGGATCCATTGATGCTCTCATGGACGATGAAGCGGTATTACGCTATGCTATTACCCAAGGTCGTAACTTTGAAACGCCTATTGATGGCGAACCTTCTGGTGAATATGGATTTGCCGTTAAAAAAGGAACAAACCCTGAACTCATCCAAATGTTCAATAATGGTCTTGCCGCCCTTAAAAAATCTGGAAAATACGATAAAATCATCGCTAAATACCTCGGTACAGAAGAAAAAACATCAACAAAAACAGTTGACGAAACGACTATTTTTGGCTTAATTTCAAACAACTACAAACAATTACTTTCAGGTCTGAGAACAACCCTCAGCCTGACCCTGATTTCTTTTGCCATTGCTACTATTATCGGTATCATCTTTGGTATGATGGCCGTCAGTCCAAGTAATGTCCTTCGTACAATCGCAGCTATCTTCGTGGATGTGATACGCGGTATTCCACTTATGATTGTAGCAGCCTTCATTTTCTGGGGAATCCCAAACCTTATTGAATCCATCACAGGTCATCAAAGTCCAATCAATGATTTTATGGCTGCCACAATTGCACTTTCGCTTAATGGCGGAGCTTATATTGCTGAAATCGTTCGTGGTGGTATTGAAGCTGTTCCATCAGGACAAATGGAAGCCAGTCGAAGTTTAGGTATTTCCTACAATACAACCATGCGTAAGGTTATCTTGCCACAGGCTGTAAAATTAATGCTTCCAAGCTTTATCAATCAGTTTGTCATCTCACTCAAAGATACGACTATCGTGTCGGCTATCGGACTTGTCGAACTTTTCCAAACAGGTAAAATCATCATCGCTCGCAACTATCAATCCTTCCGTATGTATGCTATCTTGGCAATCATCTACCTTGTGATGATTACTATTTTGACACGTCTCGCAAAACGATTAGAAAAGAGGCTTAAATAATGGCAGAATTAAAAATTGATGTCCAAGACTTACACAAATCTTATGGACAAAATGAAGTTTTAAAAGGTATTGACGCCAAATTCTACGAAGGTGATGTCGTTTGTATCATCGGTCCTTCAGGTTCTGGTAAATCAACCTTCCTTCGTACTCTCAACTTACTTGAAACAATCACAAGTGGAAAAGTCGTTGTTGACGGTTATGAACTTTCAGATAAAAGTACCAATGTTGACAAAGCACGTGAAAATATCGGAATGGTATTTCAGCACTTCAACCTTTTCCCACACATGACTGTTCTTGAAAATATTACCTTTGCTCCCATTGAACTGGGCAAGGAAAACAAGGAAGAGGCTGAAAAGCACGCCTTAGAATTATTGGAAAAAGTTGGCTTATCTGACAAAGCTACCGCTAAACCTGACAGTTTGTCTGGTGGTCAAAAGCAACGTGTCGCTATCGCACGAAGCTTGGCCATGAATCCTGACATCATGCTCTTTGATGAACCTACATCAGCACTTGACCCTGAAATGGTCGGAGACGTTCTCAACGTTATGAAAGACTTGGCTGAACAGGGCATGACCATGCTGATTGTTACCCACGAAATGGGATTTGCTCGCAAGGTTGCCAACCGCGTCATCTTCACCGATGGCGGACAATTCCTCGAAGATGGCACACCAGAACAAATCTTCGACAACCCACAACACCCACGTCTCAAAGATTTCTTGGATAAGGTCTTGAATGTGTAAAAACATAAAAAGGAATCGCAAACAAGCGGTTCCTTTTATAATGTTATCAGCATCGCTCATTTTCTTAAAAATATGTAGTATCTATTCTGAGAAGTTGCTAGCTACTCAAAAAGATTTAGCTTATCTTCAGTCGAAAATTTTTTCATGAAGACTATAAAGTTCTCATCTTCTTTTCTCAATTTCTAAAAGACAAACTACCAAGGGGCAATCCAGAAAGAAGACCGTTTCATAAGCTTCAAAACATCTAGCTTAAACTAATTGTAATTACCATTTATAACCTATTAAGGAGTCCATTCAACAAATATTTCGGGGGATACCACTTTTACCTTCTTTCCAATTAACAATCCAAGGTAACGAACAGTAATTTCGTTTTATCTGCTAATTTTTTGAAAAAGTTGGTCTGCCACTCTCTGAATATCCAATAACAATCATCTCTTCATTAGTAACTTCTTAAATTTTTATATTGTAGTATTTTCTTTGACTTTTTGAAAACGTTTTGTTAGACTATATACGAATAAATCTCGGAGGTACAAGGAGCCATGAAAAACTAAGAAACTAATTGTTGATATTCCTTATCAAGTTATGTTTTTTAGTGCGCTTTCTTGCTCTGCCTTTAAGGAACAAATGTAAGTCTTTTTAGCTACACCAATATCACTTTTCCTGTGACTTGGTGTCGAACTTACTGCTTAACAGATTCCCGCTCACTTTCAACTCTCTACTTGGTAAGGTAGAGAGTTTTTATTATTTGAAAGGAATTTTTATATGCTAAAAATTGACCACTTAACCATCAGTCATCAAAAAGATTTACAGACGCTCATCAAGGACCTATCACTCGTTGTTAATCATGGTGACAAGCTAGCCATCATCGGTGAAGAAGGTACTGGCAAATCTACTCTCATCAAAGCTATTGTCTCACCTGAACATCTTGCCAATTATGCCATCCTTGATGGTAAGATTCACAATCAGTTCGTCAACACTGCTTACCTGCCCCAAGATTTACCAACAGAGGATTTGGAAAAAACTGTCAGCAACTTTCTTTTTCAAGATTTGGATTACAACCAGTTTGATTTTAATCTTTTTTATAAAATGGCAGAGCTACTGCAGATGAGTAGCCAGCGACTAGACAGTAATCTGCAACTCATGAGAAGTCTATCTGGCGGTGAAAAAATCAAATGTCAGTTACTCAAATTACTGGCAACGGATCCTGATTTACTGATTTTGGATGAGCCATCCAGCGATTTGGATCTAGGCAGTCTAAAATGGTTAGAGAGATTTATCCATGAGACGGATAAGACCGTTATCTTCATCTCCCACGACGAAGCTCTGCTAGAACACACAGCTACCGCTATTCTCCACCTTGAACTACTAAAAAAGCGTCAGGAGCCCCGCGCTAGCTATTTCCAAGGAGATTATAATTCATACAAGACCTGGCGTCAGGTAACCTTCAACAAACAGATGCAAGTAGCACAAAAAGAACGCGAGGAGCATGCCAAGAAAATGGCGCGACATCATCGCATCCATCAGAGTGTGGAGCACACCGTTCGAAATACGCATGACGCTACCGCTGGCCGACTTATTGCTAAGAAAATGAAAAATGTCCTGTCGCAGGAAAAGCGCTACGCCAAGGAAGCTGAGAATTTTCATGAAATCCCTCAAGATATGGAGGCTATCAATCTCTTTTTCTCTCATATCAAGCCTTTGCCAGTTAGCAAAGTCCTACTTCGCTGGGAGCAACATCCTTTGCCAACAGGTCAGGTGATTGCGTTAGAGGTTCGGGGGCAGGATAAGCTGGTTATCACGGGGCAAAATGGTATCGGCAAGACCCGCCTGCTAAAAGAACTTATCGCTGAGTTGGACACAAAGTCAGAGCTTTCTGTCGGCTACATGCCGCAACACTACGAAGACCTGCTGGATGACAGGCAGTCCGCCCTACAATTTCTCACAGCAGTCAGCAGTGAGGAGAAAGCCCGGATGCTGTTGGCTAGCTTACAATTCACTCGCGAAGAAATTACTCACTCTGTCAGCCATCTTTCCGGTGGACAAAAAGCAAAACTCTTTCTGGCTAGGATGGTTTTAGCAGGAAATAATGTCCTTATTTTAGATGAGCCAACACGTCACTTTTCACCGACCAGTCAACCAATTATTCGCCAGTTGTTGGCAGATTTTCCTGGATGTTTAATTTCAGTCTCTCATGATCGGTTATTTATCAAGGAGGTAGCCAAGAAATCGTATGAGCTAGATCACGTTACTCTAAAAGAACTCGCTTATACTCAATGAAAATCAAAAGTAGCCTAGGAAACGAAGCCGACGATAGAACTTGAGTTCATCAAGGCAAGTTGACAACGGATAATTTTGATTTTCGAAGAGTATTAAACAAAAATCGGAGCAGACTCACTGCCCCGATTTTATTCTATTTTAGACTTTTCTTTGGCTAATCGCTCACGCTCAAGCCGTAATTTTCGCTTTGGATTCAACGCGTTAAAGAGTTCTTCTAATTTTTCAGCATTCCAAACATCGGCAGCTGAAACAAAATTTCCATCCTTATCCTTGAATGATATCGGCTTATCTCCCATAAAATACCTCACTTACTTGAATGATTAAAGAAATTGAAGATAACGTACTTATGTTCCACTATCTTATTGATACGTTGTTCAAAAACTTATGATGTGAGAAAAGTAATTCTGATTTAATCACCTTTTAAACGAATAAACTAGAGGTTGAGACAACGAAATCGAACTTCTCCTAAATTCATGACCTCTGTTCACTCTCTACGATTTAGTTGTTGACTTTAGGCGCAACTAAACCTTTGAAGTTAATCCACAAATTCAAAAACGAAGTTACCGATACGAACAAGGTCTCCATCCTTGGCACCGCGCTCACGAAGTGCTTCATCAACTCCCATACCACGTAATTGACGTGCAAATTTCATGACAGACTCATCACGCTCCATATTAGTCATGATAAAGAGTTTTTCAAGTTTTTCACCAGATAGAACCCAAGTCGCATCATCATCACGACTAATTTCAAACGGACGTTCATCAGCCTCAAAGCCATAATAAACCTCTTCTTGTTCCATGTCATCCTCAGTGTAAAGAAGAAATTCATCTGTCTGTTCAAGTAATTCTGCAGTTGCTTCCAGAAGATTTTCCAAACCTTGATGAGTCAGAGATGAAATTGGGAAAATCATTGGCAATTCGTCAAATTCATCATATTCAGCAGCCAATTTTTCTTTGAAGACCTTCAGATTTTCCTCAGCTTCCGGCATATCCATCTTGTTGGCTACGATAATTTGAGGACGCTCTAGGAGACGAAGATTATAAGTTTCTAGCTCCTTATTGATTTGACAATAATCTTCATAAGGATCACGTCCTTCGCTAGCTGACATATCGATAACATGTAAGATCACACGAGTACGCTCAATATGTCGAAGGAATTGCGTTCCTAGTCCTACACCTTGGCTAGCTCCCTCAATCAATCCTGGGAGATCAGCCATGGCAAAGCTATCCCCAGACTTCGTACGTACCATCCCAAGATTGGGCACGATTGTGGTGAAGTGGTAAGCACCAATTTTTGGTTTTGCAGCCGAAACCACGCTGAGAAGGGTTGATTTCCCGACAGATGGAAAGCCAACTAGTCCTACATCTGCCAAAATTTTCAATTCTAATTCCAACTCACGTTCTTCACCGAGTTCGCCATTTTCAGCGATTTCTGGCGCAGGATTACGAGGGGTTGCAAAACGGATATTCCCTCGGCCACCACGACCACCATGAGCCACGATAAATTCCTGACCGTTTTCTACAAGGTCTGTAATGACCTTACCAGTTTCTGCATCACGGACAGTTGTCCCTTGAGGCACGTGCACAATCAAGTCATCTGACCCGCGTCCGTGCATACCCTTAGTCATGCCTTTTTCACCATCTTTTGCCTTAAAACGTCGATTGTAACGAAAGTCCATGAGGGTGCGAAGCCCTTCATCTACTTTAAAGACAACCGAGCCTCCCTTGCCGCCATCGCCACCCCAAGGACCGCCATTTGGCACATATTTTTCTCGGCGAAAGGCCACCATACCATCACCACCACGACCAGCCTTAACGCTAATCTTGGCAGTATCTAAAAACATACTCATACTTTTTTCCTACTTTTTATAAAATGACTCGCACTCATTTGCAAGCATAAAAAAACGCTTAACAGCGTCTTACAGGATGGACGCAATCGCTGTCGCAATCAATCCACCAACGGTTACAAGAACCATCAAAATAACAACAAACAAAGTCAATTTTTCAAATGCTGTTTTTTTACGTGGTCCATTTTCTCCAAAAGCCACAGTCCACACCTCTTTTACTGAATTTTGCTAGTTCTATCTTAACATGATTTTGCTAATAAAGCAAACACTAGCCATTTGAATTCAATTGAAACGTTTTCAGCTTTCTTGTGATTTTTATTGAAATATGCTAGAGTAAGTCAGTAAGAAAAAATAAAGGAGAATTTTATGGTATTACCAAACTTTGAAGAAAATTTAAAAAAAATATGCCAACTTACTCATTGCAAAAGGGGTAAATATCCAAAAAGGACACACCCTTATTATTACGATTGCCGTTGAACATAGCCACTTGGCACGCCTATTGACTAAGACTGCCTATACTTACGGCGCTGCCGAGGTTGTAGTAGATTATGTGGATGACCAGATTACCTTAGAAAAATTGCTCCACGCAGACGAAGATCGAATAACTTCTGTTGCTGATTACATTGTTGCAAAATCTGATCATTTTTTAGCTAAAAAAGCCAGTCGGCTAGTCGTTCGCTCAGCAGACCCAAATGTTTTTGCAAGTGTAAACCCAGATCTTCTGGCCGCAGCCACACGTGCTACTGCTATTGCACTTGACGCTCAACGGACAGCCACTCAGGCCAATCAGATTAGCTGGACTCTAGCAGCTGCCACAAGTCCCGAATGGGCAGCTATGGTATTTCCAGAGCTAAGTACTCCCGAAGAACAAATTGATGCTCTTTGGAATGCCATCTTCAAAATGAACCGTATCTACGAGGAAGATCCAATCAAGGCTTGGGATGAACATCAAAAACGTCTGACATCAAAAGCTGATATCCTTAACAAGTTTCAGTTTGATGCTCTTCACTACATCGCACCTGGAACAGATTTGACGCTTGGTATGCCTAAAAATCATGTTTGGGAGGCAGCAGGTAGTATCAATGCTCAAGGTGAACTCTTCATTGCAAATATGCCAACTGAGGAAGTCTTTTCCGCTCCTGATTATCATCGTGCTGATGACTATGTAACTTCCACCAAACCATTAAGCTATGCTGGTGTGGTGATTGAAGATATGACCTTCACCTTCCAAAACGGTAAAATCATCGAGGTGACAGCCAAAAAAGGAGAAGAAACTATCAAACGCCTTATTGAGGAAAATGATGGTGCCCGTTCACTTGGAGAAGTTGCTCTTGTTCCCCACAAGACAGCTATCTCACTTTCTGGCTTGACATTCTTCAACACACTTTTCGATGAAAACGCTTCTAATCATCTGGCAATCGGGCAAGCCTATGCTTTTAACATTGAAAAAGGAACTGAAATGACTTCAGAAGAGTTAGATGCAGCTGGGCTCAATCGTTCAACTACTCACGTGGATTTTATGATTGGTTCAGACAAAATGGATATTGATGGTATCACAGCAGATGGCAAAACCGTCCCTATCTTCCGAGGCGGAGAATGGGCTATTTAAAAAGCTGACTTATTGAGAATAAAATAGTCAACTTCTTACACTTTTATCATTATGCACACTGACAGCCCGCCCCCACTTATGCTAATCCAATGTTATTGGCTTTATTGGGTGAAATTCTATTCTACCTCAATCAGCGCCACTGATTCTTGAGTTAAGCTTTTACACAATCTCTAAGCTTTTTTAGTCATTCAGTGTGCTGTGAGATTTTATCCACCAGTCTAGGTAAAGACCAACGGAGGTGAGGAATAGAATAAATGAAGTTCGTGTTATTTGCTGCGGGTAGCTTGTACATTTCGAAGGATTGTTTCCTGTAGGAGATGAAGCTTATGATAGTTTGTCACTTCCATTAAATGCTCAAATTATTTGAAGTTCCCTCATTAGGCGAAGTCATAAATGTAAGCTAAATAGCTATAAATAAAGATTGTAAATAAGAACCTGTATTCACAAGTGAAGCGCTAATCATGACTACAGGTTCTAAGTTTTACCTTGGTAAATAAACTCCTCGTATTGAAAATTGAATATAGACTTCTAACACTATTGCAGCTGCTACAGAAACGAAATTTCTTTATCCATTGTAGCAGTAAAAATAAACTAAGCGGTAACAATATATATTTATTTCTGTTTGACCCTGCTTTTTACAAATCAACGTTGAAGACCACCAGACGTTCCAATTCCTCAGAAGTCAGATGACGCCACTGTCCCAAGGACAAGTTTTTCTCCAAAGCCAGCGGCCCCATGCCTAATCTCTGTAAATCTACTACCTTCTTACCACATGCTGCCACCATTCGCTTGATTTGATGAAACTTCCCTTCCTTAATCGTAATTTGCACTATAGTCGTCTGAGTAAGATTGTCAATCTCTTTTATGACCAGTTGCGCCGGCTGACAGGTAAAATCCTCTAAAATAATTCCCTTTTCAAAAGCCTCAACATCCTCGTCAGTCATGATGCCTTCGACCTTAGCCTGATAAAGCTTATCTATATGACGTTTGGGCGATAGCATAGCATGTGCCAAAGGTCCATTATTAGTCAACAAAAGCAGACCATGTGTATCAATATCCAGACGACCAACAGGAAACACTGCCTTGTCCCTGGCTTTTTTATCCAGCAAATCAAGAACCGTTTGATGATGATTGTCTTCAGTCGCCGAAATAACTCCCTTAGGCTTGTTGAGAAGATAATAAACATATTTTTCGTAAGTCAAAGCTTGACCTTGACAAGTGATTTTATCCGTAATTTCATTAATATGACGCTTGGCAGAGCTTTCCACAACATCATTGACTTTAACCATTTTCTTCTTTAAAAGCTGCTTTACCTCTGTACGCGAACCTACTCCAGCTTCTACTAAAAATTTATCTAAACGCATGATGACTCCTTTTTCTCCATTATAGCATGAACCCCTAAGATACAAACAGCAAAAAAACCGCCTCAGTGCGGTTTTTGCTGTTTATCCTAAAAAAGTAGATAACCTAACGGTGACTTCCAACATTGATACGATTAAGAGCGCGGCGAAGAGCAACTTGAGCACGACGGACTTCGTCAATATCATGTGTCGTCTGAGCGGCTTGTATTTTACGTTCGGCACGCAACTTCGCTCGTTCTGCACGGCTGACATCAATATCTCGTTCACGTTCAGCAGAGTCCGCAACAATTGTAACAAAATTATCACGAACTTCTATTATCCCTCCATTTATAGCAACCCAGTCCACATGATTTTCATCATCAATACGACGAATTTTCATTTCATGAACAATAAGTGGCGCAATGATATTGACGTGATCGGGGAGAATTCCCATGTCCCCATCAAGAGTTCTAATAGAAATGTATGTGGCATGATGGTCGTAGCGAACACCATCAGGTGTGACAACTTGAACAGTCATATATTTCATGACATCACCTCATTAGTAGCCCATTTTTTGTGCTTTAGCAACAACATCTTCAATAGGGCCAACATTACGGAAGGCATCTTCAGGAAGATTGTCATATTTTCCTTCAAGAATTTCTTTAAAGCCACGAACAGTTTCTGCAACTGGTACATACGAACCTGGTTGACCAGTAAATTGTTCTGCAACATTAAAGTTTTGTGACAAGAAGAATTGGATACGACGAGCACGACCTACCAGAGTCTTTTCCTCGTCTGACAATTCATCCATACCCAAGATAGCAATGATGTCTTGCAATTCACGGTAACGTTGAAGAACACGTTGAACTTCTGTTGCTACTGCATAATGCTCCTCACCAACAATTTCTGGAGAAAGAGCACGTGAACTTGAAGCCAATGGGTCAACAGCAGGGTAAATCCCCATTTGAGTCAGTTTACGTTCAAGGTTAGTTGTTGAATCCAAGTGAGCGAAAGCTGTTGCTGGCGCTGGGTCAGTGTAGTCATCAGCTGGTACATAAATCGCTTGGATAGAAGTGACAGAACCTTTTTTAGTTGATGTAATACGCTCTTGTAATTGCCCCATTTCAGTCGCAAGAGTAGGTTGATAACCAACGGCTGAAGGCATACGACCAAGAAGGGCTGATACTTCGGAACCCGCTTGAGTGAAACGGAAAATATTATCAATGAAGAGAAGCACATCTTGCCCTTCTACATCACGGAAGTACTCGGCAATGGTCAAACCAGTCAAAGCAACACGCATACGTGCTCCAGGTGGCTCATTCATTTGACCAAAGACCATGGCTGTTTTTTCAATAACGCCAGATTCTTTCATTTCCCAGTAAAGGTCATTTCCTTCACGTGTACGTTCCCCAACACCAGTAAACACTGAAATACCACCGTGTTCTTGTGCAATGTTGTGAATCAATTCTTGAATAAGGACGGTTTTACCAACTCCGGCACCACCGAAAAGTCCAACTTTACCACCCTTTAGATAAGGGGCAAGAAGGTCAATAACTTTAATACCTGTTTCAAGAATTTCTGATGCTGTTGATAATTCATCAAAAGATGGTGCTTTTTTATGGATCGGTTGTCGTTCAGCATCTTCAGCAAATGGTTCTTCCAAATCAATGGTATCGCCAAGTACATTGAAAACGCGTCCCAAAGTTTCTTTACCAACTGGTACACTAATTGCACGGCCAGTATCAAAAACTTCTAACCCACGTGTAAGCCCATCAGTTGATTCCATTGCGATTGTACGCACAAGTCCGTCACCAAGTTCAAGAGCAACTTCGAGAACGATTTTTTGCGCTTTATCGCCATTTTTATAAACAATCAACGCATTATTTATCTCAGGAAGTTTGTCGCCTGCTGCAAATGCAACGTCAACGACTGGTCCAACAACCTGAGCAATTTTGCCTGAGCTCATCTATTTCTCCTTTTTAGATTTCTAGATATATTCCTTTTTATGAGTTGAATGTCTCACTTTTCTTATTCCAACGCATTTGCACCCGCAATAATCTCTGTGATTTCTTGCGTAATGGCTGCTTGGCGTGCACGGTTATATTGAATGGTCAACTCGTTAATAACATTTTTAGCGTTATCTGTAGCAGTCTGCATAGCTGTCATTCCAGCAGCATGCTCTGCCGTTTTAGCATCAACGATAGCCCCGTAAATCATACTTTCTGTATATTGAGGCAAGAGTTGTTCTAAAATAGCTTCACGATTTGGTTCCAATTCAAAATTAGCTGATGCCGGAGCTTCGGACTCTTCAACATCCAAGTCTCCTATTGGCAACATCTGCTGCACACGTACTTGACTCGTTAAACTATTGACATGGTGATTATAACACACATAAAGTTCGTCAAAGAGTTCACTTTTATACATTTCAACAGATTGGGAAATAATTTGTCCAACTTGCTCAAAAGATGGGTGATCCTCAAGCCCTCGGAGTTCGAAAGAAACGTTCATACCACGAGCTTTGAAAAAGTCTGAACCTACACCACCGATAGATATAATAGCGTAGTCATCCTCATTGTGATACTCTTCAATGATGTCCATCATAGCCTTGAGAATTTTAGAATTATAACCACCAACAAGACCCTTATCAGATGTGATAACGATATAACCTGTTTTTTTGACAGGACGCGTCGCCAACATTGGATTGTTGGAACCGTGGACTAAGTCTGAATGCAAGAGATCCGTTGTAATCTGACGTATTTTAGTTGCATAGACTTGAAAATCTTTAGCAGCTTGTTCTGACTTGGTCAGTTTACTAGCAGAAACCATATGCATAGCACCAGTAATATGGCTGGTTTTTTGCGTTGAAACAATTTTGGCTTTAATTTCACTAAGAGAGCCTGCCATAATAAACCCTCCTATCAGTTAAAATTCGCTTGATCTTTAAAGGCTTGGATTGCAGCATCCAACACTGCTTCTTCTGGAAGATCTTTAGTAGTACGAATCGTTTCAAAGATTGATTCATAGTGAACTTCAAAATAATCATACAAAGCTTCTTCAAAGGCCAAAATATCATTAACTGGAACATCATCCAAGAAACCATGTGTCAATGCATAAAGAATGACAACTTGCTTTTCAACAGCAAGTGGTTTATGGAGCGGTTGCTTCAATACTTCGACTGTGCGACGACCGCGATTTAATTTCGCTTGAGTTGCAGCATCAAGGTCAGAACCAAATTGCGTAAAGGCTTCAAGTTCACGGTAAGAAGCCAAGTCAAGACGAAGGGTACCGGCAACTTTCTTCATAGCCTTAATCTGGGCAGACCCACCAACACGCGACACTGACGAACCCGCATCAATGGCTGGACGAATACCAGAATTGAAGAGATTTTCTTGCAAGAAAATTTGTCCATCAGTAATTGAAATCACGTTTGTTGCAATATAGGCTGAGATGTCACCAGCTTGCGTTTCAATAAATGGAAGGGCTGTAATTGAGCCACCACCCAGAGCATCTGAAACCTTAGCTGAACGTTCAAGTAAACGACTGTGAAGATAGAAAACATCCCCCGGATAAGCTTCACGACCTGGTGGACGACGAAGAAGCAAGGATAATTCACGGTAAGCTACAGCTTGTTTTGACAAATCATCGTAAACAATCAAAACATGTTTGCCATTGTACATAAACTCTTCTGCCATTGCAACACCAGCATAAGGTGCGATATACAGCAGTGGTGATGGTTGTGATGCCGAGGCTGTTACAACGATTGTATAATCAAGTGCTCCATATTTACGAAGCGTTTCAACCTGTGTACGAACGGTTGATTCTTTTTGACCAATAGCCACATAGATACAAATCATATCTTGACCTTTTTGATTCAAGATAGCATCAATCGCAACTGATGTTTTACCTGTTTGACGGTCACCGATAATCAATTCACGTTGGCCACGTCCAATTGGAACCAAGGCATCAATAGCCTTTAAACCTGTTTGGAGAGGTTCAGAAACTGATTTACGTTGCATAACACCTGGTGCAGGCGTTTCAACTGGGCGAGTCGCTGTTGTTACAATCTCTCCAAGCCCATCTACTGGCTGACCAAGCGGATTGACAACACGACCGATAAGAGATTCACCAACTGGCACTTCCATGATTTTACCAGTACGTTTAACCTCATCACCTTCACGAATAGCTGAAAAATCCCCAAGGATAATGATACCAACATCGTTTGACTCAAGGTTTTGTGCCATACCGTAAGCACCATTTGAAAACTCAAGCAGTTCCCCACTCATGGCATTATCAAGTCCTCGAGCACGCGCAATACCGTCACCCACATAGGTAACGACACCAGTTTCTGTGACGTCAAAATTTGGCTGGAAGTTTTCAATTTGCTTTTTAATTAAAGCGCTAATTTCTTGTGCATTAATTGCCAAAAGTCACACCACTTTCTATTTTAAATTCATTTTTACTTGTTGCAATTGACGACGAATACTTGCGTCAATCACCTTATTATTAACATTTATGACAAAGCCACCAATGATAGACTGATCAATCTTCTCAATCAAACGTCCCGCTTTGACATCGAATTTACGAGCAACAGTCTCACGAATACGTGTCTTTTGTTCATCGGATAAAGACACTGCTGTTGTTACAACAATATCGTACTCATTTGTGATACGCCCGATTTCTACCAAAGCTCCGCGCAAGATTGCTTGAAGATAGACTTCGCGCTCATTTTGCAAAATTACCTCAAGAAAATTGTTTAGATAAACTGAACTAGACTCTTGAAGTAACCTAACCAATGTCGCTTTTTCTTCTCGTGGAACAGCCAAACTAGCTAAAGTTTTACTTAATTCCGTGTGTTCAAAAACATTGAGTATTGCTAGAATATCGCTTTGAACACTTGGGATACAGTTTTTCTCTGAAGCTACTTCTACGAGACTTTTTGCATATTGCTCAATTAGAGCCTGTTCCTTATTTGTCATCAGGCATCTCCTAGTTTGTCAAGATAACTGTTAATCAAGCCACTTTGCGCTTCCTTATCAAGGTTAGCTGTCATGATTTTTTCAGCTAAAAGGATTGTTAAGTCAGCAACCTCTTCCTTAACACTAGAAAGAGCTTCTGCTTTACTTTGTTCAATATCTTGACTTGCTTTTTCTTTTAAACGAGTCGCTTCATCGCGAGCCTCTGCGACAATCTGTTCACTCTTATGATTTCCTGCCTCTTTGGCTTCTTCTACGATTTGACCAGCTTCCGCTTTAGCTTGTGACAATTCAACTTCACGCTTTTGTGCCAAAGTTTCTGCTTCTTGACGTGCATTCTCTGCACCATCAATATCATTTGCAATCTTTTCTTCACGTGCTGCAAATATTCCTGTAATTTGCTCCCAGGCAAATAGTTTGACAAGAACAAGCAAAAGAAGAAAAGAGCCTGTCACGATAATAATATTACCAAGACTTGTAGCATTAATCAAAGTTGACATAATATGCTTTCTCCTTTCCTTTATTCTTCTTCATGATTCACTTTTTTACCAATGTAGGTTGACGATAACATGACAAATACATATGCCTGAATAGCTGAAATAAAGACTGAGAATCCTGTCCAAAGGACATTCAATATGAACGCCACCGGCCAAGCAATTGGGCTATAATGCGCAAAGCTAGTCAACAAACTCAGAACAATTTCACCAGCAAAAATATTACCATACAGACGTAACGTCAGCGAAATAACATTAGTAAATTCTTCAAGAAGGTTCATCGGCAGCATAACTGGTGTTGGCGACAAATATTCTTTTAGATATTTTTTGATACCATTTTTACGAATACCTTCAAAATGAACAATAATGGCAATTAACAAGGCTAAGCCAAAATTATAAGCCGCATTCGAAGTTGGAGAAGACCATAAGTTATAATCCCCAATTTCAAGTTTTGTTACTAAGCCAATATTATTTGCAATTAGTAAGAAGAAGAATAAGCCAAAGAAGAGGAGACTGTAATTACCAGTATAGCGTCCAAGATTGGGTTTAATAATTCCCTGAACAAACTCATATATCCACTCTAAAACATTCTGCTTACCTTTTGGTTTTAGCTGCATCTTGCGACTTGACCAAAATATAATTAGAAATGTCAAAAGTACAGTTAAGAGGGACATAGCGAGAATGGTTAGGTCGAATTTCACCCCTAAAAATTCCATTGTAGGATTTACAGAAGTTTCCAACTCTACCCCCTCCTTCTTTTTTATAAATTCTTAATCGTTTTATCCGACAAAGAAAGTTGACGCCAGTAGAACGAAGAAAGTACCTTCAATAAAGGCTACCCCCATAATCATAAGTGTTTGTAACTTACTGTACATTTCTGGTTGTCGTGCAGCAGATTTTGCAATATTAGCCACCAAAATCCCTTCACCAAGGCTAACGCCTAGAACGGCAATACCGAGTGCCAAGATCTTTAAATTCAACATAATGAATTCTCCTTTAAAAAATTTTTACCTTGCTATTTTAGTCCTATTTTTCAATAAAGTCAACGAATTTCCCTATTTTGAGTGCGTTTTCTTAAATTTTCTTTAACCTTTATAGACCATGATGTTAGATTTTATAACATTGTTTTCTGAAAATCATCCAAAACACAAAAAGAGCAGGTAAGGTGTCTCTTAACCTGCCCTCTTTACAATCTCTTAGACGTTATTTCTTTAGACGCCAGATTTCTTCAGCGTATTCTGTGATGGTATCATCAGAAGTGAATTTGTCTGAATTGGCAATATTTCGCAGAGACATGCGAGACCATGTTTCACGGTCACGGTAAAGCGCATCGATGCGTTCTTGTGCTTCAACGTAGGCTGGGAAGTCTTCGAGCAAGAAATACTCATCATTGTGAGTGATAAGAGCTTCGTAAATTTCCATGCCTTCATTTTGGATGTTTGGAATAGTACCATCAACAAAACTATCCACCACACGCTTGATGACTGGGTTGTTTTCATAAACACCACGTGAATAATAATCATGAGCAGCATAATGACGATAAACATCATCTTTATCCATACCGAAAATAACAATGTTATCATCACCAACTTCATCCTTGATTTCAATATTAGCGCCGTCCAAGGTTGCCAAAGTAATAGCACCTGTCATCATAAACTTCATGTTAGATGTTCCTGATGCTTCTTTGGATGCTAATGAGATCTGCTCAGATACATTAGCTGCTGGAATAATGATTTCAGCAAGGCTGACACGATAATTTTCCAAGAAGACAACTTTTAGTTTGCCTTGAATGCTTTCATCATTGTTTACAAGATTTGCCAATTCATTGATAATCTTGATAACAGATTTGGCAAAGTGGTACCCAGGTGCTGCTTTAGCTCCAAAGATGAAGACGCGAGGCACCACATCTTTATCAGGATTGTCCTTCAAATCGTTATAGAGCTTGATGATGTGCATCACATTGAGCAATTGACGTTTATAGGCATGAAGACGTTTGACTTGCACGTCAAAGATAGCTTCTGTTGATACTTCAACACCTGTTGATTCCTTGATGAAGGCTGCAAGACGTGCTTTAGCATCTTGCTTGACTTGGTAAAAGCTATTAAGTACCGCACTATCATCAACAAAGTCATTCAACTTACGAAGTTCATGGATATTTTTACGCCATTGTGTCCCAATGGTTTGATCAATAGCATATGATAATTCTGGAGCCGCGATTTGTGTCCAACGACGTTGCACGATACCATTTGTTTTGTTATTGAATTTTTCTGGGTAAAGGGTGTAGAAATCGTGGAGTGTATCTTCTTTGAGGAGTTCTGTGTGAAGCTTGGCAACACCATTGACAGAGTGACCACCGATAATGGCAAGATTAGCCATATGAATTTGGTTGTCTTTCACAATACGAGTATTTTCGATAATCGCTGGATCAATGCCTTTTTGCGCCATTTCAATAACGAATCGGTTGTCAATTTCAAGGACAATTTGGTAAACGCGTGGCAAAACTTTTTTGAATAACTCGGCATCCCATTTTTCAAGAGCTTCTGAAAGAATGGTATGATTCGTGTAGGACATAGTTTTCACAGTTGCATTCCATGCTTCTTCCCAGTTAAGGCCGTACTCATCAACCAATAGGCGCATAAACTCTGCTGGTGCCACCGCAGGGTGAGTATCGTTGATATGGACAGATACTTTTTCATGGATATTTTCAAGTGACAGACCTTGTTTGAGGTAAGATTTGATAATGGTTTGCAGACCAGCACTTGTCATAAAGTATTCTTGAACAAGTCGAAGCTGCTTACCTTCATAATTAGAATCATCTGGGTAGAGGGTCGAAGTGATGTCACGAACGCTACGAAGTGCTTCAATCGTTGGATAATCCAATTCATACTCTTCTGGGATTTCAACGTCCCAAAGGCGAAGATTGTTAATTACTCCATTTTCAAAACCAATTTGTGGCACATCGTAAGGTACGGCACGGAGTACTTGCGCGCCTTCATAAACTGGTACTAATTTCCCTTCTTCAGCTTTGAGATAAACATTTCCAAATAATTTGACATCTACGATGTCATGGTCTTTACGCACCTCCCAGACATTCCCAATAGAACCGAACCATGAATCAGGTAATTCAACCTGATAACCATCTACGATTCGTTGCTTAAAAAGTCCGTATTTATAGCGGAGCCCATTCCCAAAGCCTGGATAACCAGTTGTTGCAAGCGAGTCCATAAAGGCAGCAGCCAGCCGTCCAAGCCCACCATTACCTAGAGCCATGTCATGCTCTGCTGTTTTAACCGCTTCAAAGTCAACATTTAGGTCTGCAAACCCTTCCTTAACCAGATCCAAAATCCCTAAATTCAAAAGATTCGTTTCCAACATACGTCCTGGTAAGAATTCAATCGAGAAATAGTAAGCAATTTTTTGTTGCTTGTCAGATAAATTGTGATTACGGTCAATCCATGTCTTGGTGTAGTACTTACGAACTAATTTTGCTAAAGTTGTAAAAAGTTCCGATGGTGTTGCAGCAGGCACTTTTACCAGCTGCTCTTGGTGAAGTGTATCTTTGAAATCACGTATAAATTGTTCTTTTGTAAGTTGCATAAAAGTCCTTTCTTTTATTCATATTCAATATAGCTGCACTGGATAGACACATTTTATTTTGATAAATGCTTAGCCTTCAACGTAGAGCCGAACTCCTTTTCGTACAAGAATCAAGACAGACAATCATAATAGCTTCTCACACTGCTTTAAATCAAAGCTATAAAATAGCGCTACTACTAACTGAGACAAATTGAAAATCTAGTTTTATAATCAATTAGTTTATCTTTGATTACTTCAACGTAAGAGGAAACTCCGTTTCCTTATCTCCAACTTCAAACACTCCACTGGATTGTTTGAACTCACTTTGCCGTACTTTACGAAAGTGACTTGCTTCGCATGTCTTATTTCCAACCTAGAACAGCCTAGAGGCTGTTCTAGCAACCTGCGGCTCGTTGCCCAGTACTAAAACAAACTAAAAAACTATAGGTCTCACTGAATACGAGGCTAAAAATTTAATTGATACTCAATGAAAATCAAAAGTAGCCTAGGAAACGAAGCCGACGATAGAACTTGAGTTCATCAAGGCAAGTTGACAACGGATAATTTTGATTTTCGAAGAGTATGAGCGATTAAACATCAAGATGTGTCTTCTATCTTGGTTCTCGAGAAATGTCAAACAAAGAAACTCTGCGAGAAAGAAGCTAGCGTCATTAATCACGATACCGCTAACTGCACCCACGGCACAACAAGTTCTTCCCGATTAAAGGTCACACTTGTTCTTCTAGTCACAAAGTTCCTTGTCACAATTAATTTTTCATCATTTTAGACCTTTATAGAGATGTTCATAAGCGAGACTAGCCGTATCCCATGAAAAATCTTTTGTCATGGCATTATGTTGTAACTCTCGCCAATCTTCTTTATGATGATAGTAAACATCTAATGCAAAGGCTAGAGTCGTCGTTAACCAGTAGCCTGAGAAATTATTAAAGGTGAAACCTGTTCCCGTTTTATCAAAACGATTGTAAGGAATTACTGTATCACGCAGGCCACCCACTTCATGTACCAACGGCAACGTTCCGTAGCGCATAGCCATCATTTGTGATAAGCCACATGGTTCAAAGGCTGAAGGCATAAGGAAGAGGTCACAGGCTGCATAAATTTGCTGAGCTAATTCAAGGTCAAAAGTAATGTTAGCAGATAATTTTTCAGGATAATTACGTCCAAACCAAGCAAAAGCATTTTCATAATCTGCATAACCTGTTCCCAGAACGACAACTTGCAGGTCATTTTGTAAAATGTTATTCAATTCATTGACCACAAGATCAAAACCTTTTTGGTCCGTTAGGCGAGACACAATACCAATCAAAGGCACATCATCACGCACAGGCAGACCAACGCGCTCTTGAAGCGCAGCTTTATCTTTGGCCTTGCCCGAAAGGTCGTCAGCAGAGAAGTGTGCTAACAAATAAGGATCTGTTTCAGGATTGAGAAGCTCTGTATCAATTCCATTGACAATCCCTGATAACTTGCCTGACTCCATACGCATAATCTGGTCAAGACCTTTACCAAACTGAGGCGTCTTGATTTCTTCGGCATAAGAAGGCGATACAGTCGTTACACGATCTGCATAAAGTACCGCTGCTTTCATCCAGTTAAGACAGTCATTCCAGCGCAAAGTTCCATCAGCATAACGCTCAAAACCTACACCGAACAAATCCCAAAGCATTCCCGGATCGAATTGACCTTGAAATTCAATATTATGAATAGTAAAGACCGTTTTAATATCCTTGTAAGCATTTATCCAGTGATATTTTTCTTTTAACAAGAAAGGAATCATTCCAGTGTGATAATCATGTACATGAAGAATATCAGGAATAAAGTCAATTTTCTCCATCAATTCAAGCGCAGCTATTTGGAAGAAGGCAAAGCGCTCGCCATCATCCCAATCTCCATAAACATGCCCACGGAAAAAATAATCATGATTGTCGATAAAATAAAAGGTCACTCCATCACGTACGATACGTTTGACACCGACGTAAACGCGACGCCAACCAAGATAAGTGTAGAAATACAGGACATCTTCAATTTTCCCACTAAATTTAGCATCTACAACATCATAATAGGGTAAGACAACTGCTACTTCATTTCCGTTTTTAACAAGTGACTTAGGCAATGCTCCAATAACATCACCTAAGCCGCCTGTTTTGGCAAAAGGGGCTCCTTCTGCCGCAACAAACATTATTTTCATCCAACAATATCCTCAACAATTTCACTAGCCTTGGCGATAACAACTGGTTTTTCCTGAGTTCCACGAATAGTGACACCCGCAGCGATAGTAACACCTTTATCAACGATGGCGTTCTCAACAATTGCACCTTCTCCAATTTTTACTTTAGGGAAAATCACACTGTTTACAACTCGTGAATTCTTGTCAATCTGGCAGTTACGTGAAACAATAGAATGTTCAACATTACCTTTTACGATACTACCTGAAGCAAACTGAGCGTTTTTAACAGTAGAAGCAACATCAAAATAAGTGGATTCTTCATTTTTAACTTTTGTATAAACCTTTTGATTTGAATAAAGTAATGAATAGAATTTTTGTGTATCTAGCATATCCATGTTAGCATCGTAGTACGATTTTACCGACGAGATATTAGCAAGATAGCCTGTATATTCAAAAGCTAGAGCGTTGGAGGTAATAGTCAAATCACGTAGTAAGAAGCGTAATTTGCGTGGTTCTGCTACCTCAGCCTCTTTCTCCATCTGCTCAATCAACCAAGGGGTATTAACAACATAAATACCAGCTGACATCTTTTCAAAATCTTCTCCAGTGAGACCATCTCTACGACCAGTTACTGTATCACTAGCATCTATTTCTAAAATATCATTTGCTGATGAGATACCAGATTTTGGTATTTTTTTATAAACAACTGTGATGTTACGCTTATTGGCATTATGAAGGTGAATAACTTGCGCTAAATCAATGTTACAAAGAATATCACAAGACATGTAGATGGTTTGGTCTGAACCAGAACGTTTGAGATAGGTTAAAATTTGATCGTAATAATCTTTATCAGCAGTTTCTTCACCGATACTTGCATTGTAAAAGCCAAGGAAATAGTGGCTAAGCAAAGTATTCAGCCCCCATTCACGTCCTGAACGAATATGGTCAAAAATGGAACGGACATTTTGCCCACGGAAAATACCGTAAACACTACGCACACCTGCATTTGCCAGATTAGAAAGTTGGAAGTCAATCAGACGATATTTACCATCAAATGGCAAACTAGCTAATGGTCGTTCAGCTGTTAATCCTTCCATTTCATGAAAGCCAATTGTGCTTCCAAGAATCGCAGAATATTTATCAATCTTCATTTGGTACCCCCACTACTTCATTATAACCAATAACTTGAACTTCATCCGTTCCGTCAATAACAACGCCTTCAGCAATCTTAGCACCTTCACCAACAATGGCACGGGTTATTTTTGCACCTTCACCGATAATGGCGCCACTCATGATAAAGGAATCTTTAATTTCAGCACCTTCTTTTACCTGAACATTAGTTGATAGGATGGAATGTTCAACTTTTCCAGATACAAAACAGCCATCCACAACCAATGAATCTTTGACATCGGCAGTTTCAGTAATAAAGTTTGGTGGCGCAATCAAATTCTTGGAGTAGATTTTCCATGAGCGATCACGACTATGAAGATCATTGTCTTCACCAATATATTCCATATTGGCTTCCCAAAGTGATTCAATGGTACCTACATCTTTCCAGTAACCTTGGAAGTTGTAAGTATAAACACGTTCACCCGATTCAAGATAGGCCGGAATGACATTCGAACCAAAGTCCGACATATCAACATTATTCTTTTCTGCATCTACCAACATGGTACGAAGACGTTGCCAATTGAAGATATAAATCCCCATGGATGCCTTAGTTGATTTTGGCTCAGCTGGTTTTTCTTCAAACTCGACAATTCGGTCATTTGAATCGGTGTTCATAATACCAAAGCGACTGGCTTCTTTGAGAGGAACATCAATAACGGCAACTGTCAAGCTAGCATAATTATCTTTATGGGTTTGGAGCATATCATCATAATCCATCTTATAAATATGATCTCCTGACAAAATCAAAACATATTCTGGATTGATACTATCAATGTAATCAATATTTTGATAGATGGCATGGCTAGTACCTTGGAACCAACGATTTCCTTCAGTCGCTGAATAAGGCTGAAGAATGGTAGCTCCCGCGTTAATACCATCAAGTCCCCATGATGATCCGTTTCCAATGTGGCTGTTTAAAGCTAGGGGTTGGTACTGTGTAATAACACCTACATTGTTAATGCCTGAATTTGCACAATTTGAAAGTGCAAAATCAATGATACGATAGCGTCCTCCAAATTGAACCGCAGGTTTTGCAATGCTTTGTGTCAATTTTCCAAGACGAGTTCCTTGTCCTCCGGCGAGGATCAGAGCTAACATTTCATTCTTCATGTAGTTTTCCTTTCTTAGGTTTATTTTTTCAAACGACGTTTAATTTTCCAGATACTTGCTCCAAGTGCTGGAAGGGTAAAAGTGAGCGTGTTTTGATAGTGTTTCCAAAGTCCAGTCTGCGTCCGAACATTTGGATTACCTTCTTTCCAAACGCCACCAAAAGCCTCTAACTCCGTATTAAGAACTTCTTCATAGATGCCTGCAACCGGTACACCGATAGTAAAATCTCTACGTTCGACCGGCGTCATGTTAAAGATACAAATCAACATATCTCCCTTGTCATTCTTACGAATGAAAGATAGAACAGATTCCGCAGTATTATCGGCATCAATAATCTCAAGTCCTTCATAGGAATCATCAATCTGCCATAGAGCTTTATGCTCCTTATAAAATTGATTGAGATGGCTGGTGAAATCTTGCATTTTTAAGTTGAGTTTATCTTCTTCATCAAGATTTCCCCATTCTAACTCATGATCATACTTCCATTCCAAAAACTGACCAAATTCCGACCCCATAAAGAGTAATTTTTTACCCGGATGACAAATCTGGTAAGTGTAAAGGGTACGTAATCCCGCAAACTGGTTATAGCGGTCTCCCCACATTTTGTGCATCATGCTTTTTTTGCCGTGAACAACTTCATCATGTGAAAATGGTAAGATAAAATTTTCATTAAATGCATACATGAAGCTAAAAGTGACCAAGTTAAAGTCATATTGACGATAAATAGGATCTTCTGCAAAGAATCTGAGGATATCGTTCATCCAGCCCATGTTCCATTTATAGTCAAAACCACAGCCATCCTCACTAAGCGGTTTGGTAATTGGTGTTGCAGCTGTTGATTCCTCAGCAATCATCATAACGTCTGGGTGATGATACTTGACAATCCCATTAAGACGGCGAAGGAAATTATAGCCTTCAATATTACGATTTCCCCCAAATTGATTTGGCGACCATGGTCCATCATCGTAGTCTAGATAAAGCATATTGCTGACAGCATCAACACGGATACCATCAATATGGTAAAACTCAATCCAAAACAAGGCACTTGAAATCAAGAAAGACTGCACTTGATTTTTACCAAGGTCAAAGTTCAATGCTCCCCAACGGTAATTATGGGCGCGATGATGATCTTGATATTCATAAGTTGGCGTTCCATCAAAATAAGCTAGGGCATCGTCATTTTGTGTAAAATGTCCTGGAACCCAGTCAACAATAACACCAATATTGTTCTGATGACAAGCTTCTACGAAATCTTGAAAATCTTCCGGTGTCCCGTAAGTGTGCTCGAAGGCAAAATACCCCATCAACTGGTAGCCCCAACTCATCCCCAAGGGATGCGCCATCAACGGCATGAACTCCACATGGGTATAATTCATTTTCACTAGGTAAGGAATCAATTCCTCTTTTAACTCTTTAAACTGATAAGGTTTTCCAGTTTCATCCTTTTTCCATGAATTGGCATGGACTTCGTAAATATTAACCGGCCGTTGTTTGAAACCGAAGCGTTTACGGCGTCCCATCCAAAGACCATCTTTCCACTTTTTATCCTCAAGGATCTTGACAACAGCCGCAGTCCCTGGGCGTTCCTCCAAGTAGAGCGCTACTGGTTCCATTTTTTCAACAACTTGACCACCTTTTCGTGTCACTAAATACTTGTAAAGTTGTCCTTCCTTGGGTAAGTCCGTAAAAACTTCCCAAACTCCCGCTTCATTTTTAGTCATTTGAAGCGGTTCATTGCGCCACTCTGTAAAGTCACCAATCAGCTGAACAAGTTCTGCATTTGGTGCCCAAACTCTAAAAACATAGCCATCTTTATCCTCTTGGTGATCACAATGCACCCCAAAATACTGTTGAATATGGAAATTTTCCCCTATTCCAAAAGTGTAGAGCGCTTCTTTATTATCCATCAAATCCCCCCTCTAAACCACTATCCTGATTGCCCTTATCAGTAAAATTTCACACAATATGTGTTCTAATCACCCATACTATAACAATACAGATAAAATAAATCTCACTAGCTATGTCTAAGTAACAAAAGATAAACCGAACAAATATTATTGAAAATTTAGCTCCTTAGAGCACCCCATAGTGTGTTAAAAAATAAAAAATGACAAAATAATATTGAAAGAAAATCAAAATTATCATGTCACTTTTACACTATTTCGATTTTCAATTAATATATGTCTCGAAAAAACAAAAATAACCCGAGAAACCTCAGGTTATTCCGTGATATCAAGGATCGCCGCTGTCAAATTATCAAGCATTAATTCATTTTTTCGAAAACTCTCATCATTTGTTATTATTATATCATTAAATCGTTTAGTTTGCAAGCGTTTTCCAGAAGCATTGAAAATGACTTTGTATTTCCTTTCGTCTTCAACAATGAAGCTAATAAAACCAGTCCCAGTAACAGCACTATTAACATAAACATGCTCACGCACATCTTTAAATGTCTGGTATGAAAAATATGGAGTTTGAGTTTTCATTTGAATAACTTTTTTAACAAACTCAATCGTTGATTTATGGTAGGTCACATGACGCCAATTTACTTGATTGACATTATCAGGTGCGTTGTAAGAATTCATTGCACGTTCCTTGTCTGCATCAGTCAGTTGTCCATCTTGACCCGTTGGATAAAGTTTTGTTCTTAAAAATTCCTGTCCCAACTGCATAAAGCTCATCCCTTGCATTAAAAGATTCATTGCTGTTGCCAACTCAACTCGACGAACATGTTCCTCAACACTATCAGTAGGATGTAACTCTAAAAGAAGATCATTAAGATTGTAATTATCATGAGCTTCAACATAATTCAACACTTGATTTGGAGCCAAATAATTAACAAGTTCATCACTTCCAAGAATAGCCTTAGCAACCTTATCCTCCGAGGAGGCACCCGATACAAAACCTCGCTTAAAGTCACCATAAACTTCCGCACCTTTAACCGCATTACGTTGATCATCGTTAAAGAAACCAATGTTTGGCATTTGCTGTGCGTTATCTTTTTTAGCTTTATCCTCTGGCATCAGACCAATACCCATGTCCCAACCCTCACCGTAAAGAAGGATGTTAGGGTCAATCTTGTCTAACTCTTGCCGAATGGCATTCATCGTTTCAACATCATGAAGCCCCATTAAGTCAAAACGAAAACCATCCAAATTGTAATTTTGAGCCCAGTAAAGAATAGAATCAATCATGTATTTTCGATACATTTCTTTCTCACTAGCCATCTCATTGCCACAACCAGAGCCATTTTGGAAAGAACCATCAGAATTCATACGATAATAATAATCTGGAACCGCTAATTGAAAAGCCGAATCTTGTGAAGAATAGGTGTGATTGTAAACCACATCCATAATCACCCCAAGCCCTGCATCATGATAGGCTTGAACAAGTTGTTTTAATTCTAAAATACGAGTTGCAGGCTCATGAGGTTTACTTGTAAAACTCGCCTCAGGAACATTATAGTTTTCTGGATCATAGCCCCAATTATAAGCATAATTTCCATCAGCATCAAAGGTTTGATGATGATCAAAAATGGGTTGTAACTGAATGTGAGTGACTCCTAAGTCTTTTACATAATCAAAACCAGTCTTATCCCCAAACTGATTACGCGTTCCTGTTTCAATGGCACCAAGAAATTTTCCGCGATTTTTAGGATTGACTCCAGATGTTTCCGATTGTGAAAAGTCACGAATATGCATCTCATAAATGACTGCTTGATTTGGGTTAGATAACCGCCAAGCAGCTTCTTTTCCATGCTTGATACTAAAACCTTCTGGAATAAGATGTTCAGGAGCAATGACAATTGAGCGGCGCCCATTCGCTGTTGTTGCAATAGAATAGGGATCTCTGGTATCCCTAAAGGTTCGTTTACGATAATATATGCGGTAACAGTAAGCCTGATAATTCATATTTCCCTGTATGGTTTCAAACCAGACCCCATGTGTATTCTTACTGTGGTCTGAATGATTCACTTCGTTTCCCCGTACCATAGGAAAAACCCGCTCCACACTGGCTTTTTCATCTGTTGAGTTGTAAAGTACTAACTCTACTTTTTCTGCAGTTGGTGCCCAGAGTCTAAATTCTGTAAACCTTTCAGAATACTTAGCTCCCAACCAACCATCAAAGCCCCATTTTTGATCAAAAACTTTACTATTAGTTCCCATATCAAATGCATGAGGTTGTCTCCGACCGTAGGAATGGCTTGCAACTGCTGCTTGACGAGAATAGTAAACTGTACTATCACCATCAACTAACCAAACTTCTGTTTTAGAACCACCATTTTCACGATTGATGCGGTAGTCAACAGTCTTATAACTCCAATCTCGATTCTTAACAATTACGTAGATATGACTCAAAAAATAAGGTGCTGGCTCAGTTAAAGTCGCTACTGCTCCAAAGCTATCATAACGCGAAAAGCGGGCATCTCTCCCCAAGTGACCGTCACGCCATTGCCATAAACTTCGGTCGAAATAACTACCTTGACGGCTATGGTAGTGCACGATTACAGTGTTTTCCATATTATTCTACTCCTCTATTTCAGGTTTGAGTTCTTCAACTTCGTGGGCAAATTTCTGAGCGATAGCTTCTAGTGCCAATTCTTCCTGACTCCATACCAGAGCATCGTCTGAAATTTCATCCGTATTGGCGAAGAAAGTGATGTGATTTTTCAAATTCTTGAGAGTAATCGGAGCATCTCCACCATATTCGCCATCCAAATTAATCATCATGCGCTTATCAGATTTTGGTTCAATTTCAATATAGCTAGTTTTAATGTACTCAACACGTCTGTCGTTGATGTGTTTGCCTCCGTCTAGGACCAAGCGAATCAAATGCAAAATCTCAATCAGATTAGCTGTCTTGACCAAAATCAAGGTAAATTTCCCATCATCTAGCTTAGCATCCGGTGCAATTTGTTCAAATCCGCCCACAGAATTAGTGAGGGCAGTAAAAATCATCGAAACGTCACCCTCAAAAACACCATTATCATGCGTAATTCTAACAGGAACCTTACTGACTTGCGGTAATAACTCAACTCCCTTGACCAAATAAGCCAAGTAACCAAACATGGTTTTCAACTGACTTGGGACACTGTAGGTCAACTCAGTGAAGGAACCAGCCGCAGCAATGTTGATAAAATAAGTATCTTCGTAAGCTTGACCAATGTCCATTTTAATCAGTTGATTTTTACCAATCAACTTGGCCGCTTCAACGGGATTGCCACGCGGAACTTTCAATGCCCGTGCATAATCATTAGTCGTTCCAGTCGGAATAATAGCCATTTTAGGCCGCTTCTTCAGCGGTGCTATCCCATTAACAACTTCATTAATCGTTCCATCCCCTCCAGCTGCAATAACCAAGTCAAAGCCTGCAAGGGCAGCGCGTTCAGCTTCTTTTTTGGCAGAATCTTTTTCTGGAGTGGTCTGAAAAGCAGATGTTTCATAGCCAAAACCTTCCAAAACATTCAAAACTTCTGCAACATTTTTCTTCATGATTTCTTGTCCAGATGTCGGATTGTAAATCAAGCGCGCACGTTTTTGTTTCTTAACCATAAGATTTCCTCTTATAAACTTTCTAACCAAGCTTCATCACGAATATCAACACCAAGTGTTTGAGCCTTTTCAAGTTTAGAGCCCGCATCACTTCCTGCAATTACCAAATCTGTCTTTTTAGACACAGAATTTGTCACTTTAGCACCTAAATTTTGCAACTTTTCTTTAGCCTCATTTCGAGTTAAACGTTCTAGTTTTCCAGTAAGAACTACCGTTAAGCCTGATAATAGGGCATCAGCCTGTGGCCTTTGACCTTTGAAGGATAAATTCAGACCAACCTGACTTAGCTCCTCTAAAAGCTTTTCTGCCTCTTCCTTATCAAAATAGCTGCGCAGAGATTTGGCAACCGTATCCCCTAAACCATCTATAGCAGAAATGGTTTCCACATCTGCTTGAGCCAAACTCTTAAGATCACCGAATGTTTCAAGCAACTGGCGACTAACCTTGGCACCAATGTGACGAATCCCCAGACCAAATAAAAGTTTTTCTGCTGAATTCTCTTTAGATTGTTGAATGGCTTGATAAAATTTCTCCGCCGATTTTTCCTTTATCCCGTCAAGTAATAGAAAATCCGCAACTGATAATTGATATAAATCTGCAACATCATGAACCAAATTAGCTTTGAATAATTTTTCAATAACTGATGGTCCTAAGCCAGCAATGTTCATGGCATCACGACTGACAAAATGTGACAATCGCTCCAAAATTTGAGCTGGGCAAAGCGGATTGATGCAACGTAAGGCTACTTCATCATCGTAATGAATCAAAGTGCTATCACAGGATGGACAAGTTTTAGGAATAGGCATAATTTCTTGCTTATCCCGCTTGCTTTCAACCACATGTAACACAGCAGGAATGATATCACCAGCTTTATAGACAATCACAGTGTCACCAATGCGAATATCCTTATCAGCAATATAATCCACATTATGCAACGTAGCCCGACTAACAGTCGTTCCTGCTAGCTGAACTGGACTCAAGTTTGCTGTTGGTGTCACTACTCCTGTTCGACCGACAGTCCAATCAACAGAAAGAATCTTTGTTTCCTTTTCCTCTGCTGGAAACTTATAAGCAATGGCCCAGCGAGGTGCTTTTACGGTAAATCCTAGTTCTTCCTGCATAGCTAAGCTATTAACCTTGATAACAACACCATCTATGTCATATGGTAGTTGATCACGTTCTTCAGCAATCTCCTGAATAAATCGCCAGATGTCATCTATTGATTGGGTTACAATACGGCGAGGATTCACAGAAAAACCAAATTCAGCAAGTTCTCTTAAGACATCATCTTGTGTACGACGTGTTGTTGGACTTGCTTCTTGATAAAGAAACGTTGCTAGTCCTCTTTTGGCAACGACCGAAGTATCTAACTGTCGCAACGTTCCTGCAGCAGCATTTCTTGGATTGGCAAATTCAGCCTGCCCATTATCACGACGCTCCTGATTGATTTTATCAAAAGAGAGTCGTGGCAAGTAGGCTTCTCCACGAACCGTTATTGTCAAAGGTTCAGATAATCGCTGCGGGATATCTTTAATCCGTTTTAGATTCTCAGTAATGTTTTCACCAATATTGCCATCACCTCGAGTCGCGCCAACCTGAAGATCTCCATTAACATAAACTAAAGAAACCGAGAGCCCATCAATCTTTAGTTCGGCCATATAGGTTGCCTCTGGAAAAGTACGCTTCACTCGATTATCAAAGTCTTCTAATTCTCCACGTGAAAAAGCATCCTGCAAACTGTAAAGCAGAGTTTCATGTTGGTATTTTTCAAATCCATCTAAAATAACACCTCCGACAGCCTGAGTTGGACTATCTGGGAGAATAAACTCTGGATGTTCATTCTCTAGCTCAACCAACTCTCGATAAAGCCTGTCGTACTCAGCATCTGTCACTGTAGGACTGTCTTGGGTGTAGTATTCGGTTCTGTATTGATTCAGTAAATGAACCAGTTCTTTGATACGTTTTTCCATATGTTTCATTTTACCACATTTCCAACTCTCTGACAGTTCAGAAACGCTCTAAAATACATTTTTTAAAAAATCATCTCTGCTCATATCCGTTAAAAAACTCCCTTGCAAATTCGTACTCAGTAGTAACCTAAGACCAAGTATTCGAAAGCAGGAAGCAATTGAACATTAGAGCGACGTTCACAACTTAGTTAACCTTATTATGTCAGTATTTCTTGTGCTTCATCGCCTAGTTCGTTTTTGATTTTCTTTGGTAAACAGTTTTCTCATTCTTAAAAGGTGCAAAAGAAAAAGCTGGATGACAAATCAAACCTATGAGAAATAGTGATTTGTCATCCAGCTTCTTTTTAATTATAGACTATTTTTGTAACCAAGCGTCAGCCATATTTCCCAAAAGTTGGCCAACATAGTAGGCAAATAAGGCCGCCGTTAGACCAACTATTAGAGTACGCAGAAGTTCTTTTCCCTTATTTCTGTTTGTTATGTGTGCTTTAACCAATCCCAAAAGTGCTAAGGCAAAAGAAACCAAGACACAGGCAATGGTGAACGTATTATCTTGAAAAGCACTGAAAATATTGAACAAGAGATAAGATAATAAGGGAATCAGACCAAAAAAATTGAATGAAATAAAGGTCGCAGCAGCATTTTTAACCGCCTTTCTCTTGTCCACATGCTCCTCAGTTGTTGAACTGAGGTAATCACCAACTGCCATGGAAAAACCATCAGCCAGTAAGTTAGAAAATCCTAAAACGATAATGGGGGCTACGCCAAGATTTCCACCAACCGACCCTGCCACTACGGCAAAAGTTGTCACAATGCCATCCATTCCGCCATAAACTATGGACTTTGCATAATCGTTGACTGCCATTTGAAACCAACTTTCTATCTTTTTAGTTTAACCTTTTAGGTAGCCTTTTAGAACCTGTATTCACAAGCGAAGTGCTTATAGATAAGAAATCGTTTTTCGCTAATCAAGGCAGTTTTTTTTTGAGGAAATACTGACTGTATTTTGAAAAAAACTAACGATGAGTAGCTCAAAAACTAGCCTTAGATAAAAGTACTGAACTGTGAATATAGGTTTTTAATTCAAAATAAAGATTTGCAAACTCTACTGAACTACAGCAAGAGAAGATAAACTAAAAGAGTATAAAATTGAGATAGCTATCCTTCTTATAACTATTGTATCATTTATTTAGAATGATTACAATTAAGTGATTCAAAGATGACGGCAAGCAGTTATCGTGATATAATAGGAAGGCTAAAAAGAGAGTTAACGAGGAATATAATGAATACTGAAGATTTTAATTTTCATTTGCCAGAGGAACTCATTGCACAGACACCTCTGGAAAAACGTGATAGTTCGAAATTATTAGTCATTGACAAAGACAATCACAGCATGATAGACACCCATTTTGACCACATTATTGATCAACTGAATCCGGGTGATGCTTTAGTTATGAACAACACGCGTGTCCTTCCTGCCCGTCTTTACGGTGAAAAACCTGATACTCATGGACATGTTGAATTGCTTTTACTTAAAAATACCGAAGGCGATCAATGGGAAGTTTTAGCAAAACCTGCCAAACGTCTTCGTATCGGTGCTCAAATTTCTTTTGGAGATGGTCGACTAACAGCAACGGTAAAAAAAGAATTAGACCACGGAGGTCGAATTGTCGAATTTGCCTATGACGGTATCTTCCTAGAAGTTCTTGAAAGCCTTGGCGAAATGCCATTGCCACCTTATATTCACGAAAAACTTGAAGATCGAGAGCGTTACCAGACCGTCTATGCCAAGGAAAATGGCTCTGCTGCGGCTCCTACAGCTGGTTTACATTTTACAGAAGAATTATTAGAAAAAATTGAAGCTAAAGGGGTGAAATTAGTTTACCTCACTCTTCATGTTGGTTTAGGCACTTTCCGCCCTGTTTCAGTTGATAATGTTGATGAACATGAGATGCACTCTGAGTTTTATAACTTATCCGAAGACGCAGCCCAAACTCTGCGTGAAGTCAAAGCAGCAGGTAAACGTGTGGTGGCTGTAGGAACAACTTCCATTCGAACACTTGAAACTATCGGTTCAAAGTTTGATGGTCACATCAAAGCTGACAGCGGTTGGACCAACATTTTCATCAAGCCAGGATATCGCTTTAAAGTTGTCGATGCTTTCTCAACAAACTTCCACCTCCCTAAATCTACCTTAGTGATGTTAGTTTCTGCTTTCGCTGGCCGTGAATTTGTTCTTGATGCTTATAAACACGCAGTCGATGAACATTATCGCTTTTTCAGTTTTGGTGACGCTATGTTTGTCAAATAACGGAAAGCCTCTCCTTATCAGACCGATAAGGAGACGTTGTTTTACTGATATTCTGTGAAAAGTATATTGATAATTTAACAAGGCAACTTCGCTTTCGTTAAGTGTTACGATGACACAAGAGAACTACAATAACGTAGTCTGATACATTGAACACTTGCAATTAGCATTTTATGTTAAAATAAAGTCAACATTCAAAGAGAAAGGGTACAGATGAAAGGAAAGATTTTAAGAATTTACCTTACCATTTTTATGTTAAGTATTTTAGGTTTTACTGCCTATCGGCACGAAGAAAAACAAGCCCAATCTGAAAAAATTTATCATGCCTATCAAGATCTCTATGAATCATTAACCGCTGAAAATGAGGAGTATCACTCCTTACCACTTTTAGAGAAGTGGCAGCTCCGTCCTGCTTTATTAAAGCAATTTAAAGAATTGGTACAAAAAGGATGGTCTAAGACAGTCATTAAAGAAATCTATATCAAGAAATTGAGTTTTTTAGATGAGCGTTCAAATCCTAATTTAAAATCCTTTCAAAGTCAATTTTTAGAAGCTCAAAAAGTTGGCAGTCCTCTCTTTAGAGCTATGTGGCATAGTCAAGTTAAACTTGATTCCACCCAAAACGCGAAAAAAAGTCTCGCTTTCCTCACTCATTTCATCAATTTACCTAAAGAACTTAGTGGTAATACCAATGAGACCAGAGCCCTTCTAAGGCATTTTGATGCAAACCTCTCACCAACCGATGCTTTCTGGACCGAACTAGCCTCTCTGGTACAGATAGCCTTTCCAGACGACACCTTCTCACAAACGGACACTTTTTCCAAACAAATCCATCAACTTCGCTACGTTATCTCTGCCCAGCAAGCCAACTGGGTTCGTCAACACTACCGTACCAAAACAGACAGCGATGCAGATGCCTTAGCCAAATATTTAACAAAACTACCTGAGCAAGATTACAGTCTGACCGAGTCTTCCCGCTATCATAATAAGGTTGCCATTGAAACCAACACTTCGGGTAGAAAAGTCCCCAAGTATAGTGACAATGTCAAGCAAAGCAATTTCAAGGTGCTTATCCACTTTCACTCTGAGTTTATCCTATCAGAATCTGGACAATTTCTTAATGAGATTGATACACAAACTCGGACAAAAAATAGTATCGTCAATAGCGCTAGCTTTAACTATGCCAATCAAAATGACAATCGCCATCGTCAACTAGACATCACTCCCATCAACGACAACGAACCAAAATTCGCCTTAAAGGCAATGATAGATGGCAATTCTCTCTTTGTTGAACCAAGTAAAAAACAACAGCGAGACAAGCACAACAAAATTTTCAGTCGTAAAGGAAAATCTTCTAAACAATTAACCAAAGAAGCAGCTCAAAAATTTCAAAACCTCATCAAAAGCTACCAAATCGCCTTCTCCAAAACAACAAAAATGCAGTAATCATGAGGTTACTGCATTCTCTTTTAGTACTAGGCAACGAGCTGCAGGTTGCTAGAACAGCCTCTAGGCTGTTCTAGGTTGGAAATAAGACATGCGAAGCAAGTCACTTTCGTAAAGTACGGTAAAGTGAGTTCAAACAATCCAGTGGAGTGTTTGAAGTTGGAAATAAGGAAACGGAGTTTCCTCTTATGTCGAAGTAATAAAAGATAAACTAATTGACCATACTACTTTAGGCTAGACCATTTTCATTAACCCGATGCCACTCATTGATAACATAGGTCAGAGCTGCTAGTTGCATATAGCCATAGCCATTGATTTCATCTGATTCCTCGGTAGATCCTCCAAGATAACGAGTGTAAATAGCAATCAAGTAAGGACTTTCTTCAAAAACCATAGCATCAACATTAAGCGCCTCACGCACATAGCCCGGCTTTTGAACGATGCGAATATCTGAAAGGTAGGTTTCATAATATTGTCCAGTAAAGGATTGATCCATGAAGTTGATAATATCAGCATATTTCTCTTGATGATTGTAAAGATACTCCAAAACCTGAATGTAGTAATCCGTTGTCGTCTTATTGTCCTCTTGACGAATAGTCTTGACATCTCCTTTTGATTGTCCATATTTACCAAACATAGTGTAAGCGGCATCCATACCACCAAGTCTTTCAGCCAAAGCATATGCAGGAGTATTCTCCGAATAAACTAAGGAATACTCTTGCATATCTGGGATTGACATTGCGCCATTAAATTGTCCCACATAGGCATCATGTTCTGGTCTATATTCATAATCTGTCTGAGTAATGTCAAACCGCTCAGTCAAAGACAGCTTTCCCTCATCGACAGCATCTACAACAAGCATATTCAGTGGCAATTTATAGGTACTTCTCGCTGTCATAGGCTGAGTATCATTCATCGAAAATTGATGACCTGTCTTAGGATTCTTATAAGTAAAAGCTACTTGAGACACGTCAATTCCACACTCTGTTAAATAATTTTGGACCACCTCAACTAGACTCAAATGTGCATAATCATAATATAATCCTAGCGAGCTCATTCGTTCCAAATCCGCCTCCATGACGGCTTGTTTATCCACGTCGCTCTTTTTTAACTCTGGTTTATCCGCTACTTCTTGTTTTGACATGCCTTCCGTTGAAGCTTTCAAAAACGATTGCTTCGTCGAAACGTCAGCTTTTGCTTGTTTTTTCAACTCCTGACTATTTTTGATAAATAGCAGAGCAGCCAATAAAAGTGCCAAAACAGAGAAGCATACCCCTATACATAAGTGTTCTTTCTTTTTCAAATCATTTCTCCCTGCTATCTATTTTATAACATTATTAGAAAAATTCAAGAAAAAATAGTATAGATAATAAATGATTAATAGCAAAAATCTATAATTCCTCATAATATGGATACATTGAAATATTAAAAGTTTGATTGATTAACATCCTAATTCTAAAATATTGTTATCATCCATAGCTATAAATTACGTTCTTTCTCATTGTTTTCTAAACAATTATTTTTATCTTAGCAAACTTTTTACACACAAAAAATTAGTCCTAGTGCTCTAGTCCTAATCTATCGTTCCATTAGCTGCTTCTAATCAAGTAAAATCAAAAAGAGCAGGAAGTCCTGCTCAATATCTTATTTTGCTGCGGCATAGAGTTCTGCAACTTTATCCCAGTTGATAATTTCAAAGAATGCTTTGATGTAGTTAGGGCGTACATTGCGATAGTTGAGATAATAGGCATGTTCCCAAACATCAAGAGCCAATATTGGTTTTAAACCTTGTGAAATTGGCGTGTCTTGGTTAGCTGTTGAAAGTACTTCAAGTTTGCCTTCTTTATTAACAACAAGCCAAGCCCAACCAGAACCGAAGCGAGTTGTCGCTGCTGCTGTGAAAGTATCTTTGAAGGCAGCAAATGAACCAAAAGCTTCGTTGATAGCTGCTTCAACTTCTGCTGTGACTTCTTTCTTTTCAGGTGAAAGGAGTTCCCAGAAGAGAGCGTGATTAAGATGTCCGCCACCGTTGTTGATAAGAGCTTGACGAATGTCAGCAGGAATTTGTTCAACATTTGCCAAAAGAGCTTCAAGGTCTTCACCGATTTCTGGATGCTTTTCAAGAGCAGCGTTAGCATTTGCCACGTAAGTTGCGTGGTGTTTATCATGATGCAATGTCATCGTTTCTGCATCGATATATGGTTCAAGCGCATCATATGCGTATGGAAGGTCTGGTAAAGTGATTGCCATGAGAGGTTCCTCGTTTCTTTTATTTTTCTTTATTCTACCGTAAAATAGCAGAGCTTTCAAAGAATTTGACTGAAAATAAAAGTGAGCTTAGCTTCTTTCATGTGCAATCTTAAGCAGGGCAATATCAAAAAGATAATCCTTATCAAACTTACCTTGTTTAATGGCATAGTCCGTCTCAATCAAGGTCACGACAGCCTTTTTCAAAAAAGGTAACGATAAGGTTCTTGAATCTCGCAAGGCAAACTTAACCTGATAAGGATTAACCCGCCTGCCTAGATAATCAGACAGATCCGTTACAATTTGCTGCTCAGATTTGCCTTGACTAGCCAAGTTTTTCACTTGCAAAAAGGTACGAAATTGCCCCAGCATAATAGCAATAAGTTTAATTTCATCCTCGCCTTGCAGACGCAGATCGCGCACCAATTCACGCGCACCATCAATCTTTCCTGACAGTACAAACTGGGTCAGGTCAAAAATATTATCTTGCAATGTCTTGGGAATAGCTTCGCTGATATCCTGAGAGGTAATATGACCGTCTTTCTTATAAGACTTAAGAAAGGCAATATTGGTCAGGGTATCACTGAAATCAAAATTAGACTTAATCAGCAATTCCTCAAAGGCACACGTTTCAAAAACCAATCCCTCTTGATGGGCATATTTTTGAAAATACGTTTTCAACTCCGCTTCTTTTAGCTGCCCCGCTTCAAAAACCTTGGCATCACGCTTAAGAAGTTTGACCAGACGACGTTTGCCATCTAATTTCCCAGGAGCACAGATGATAAGCCTAGTTGTCTCCACAGGATTTTCCAGATAAGCTTCAAAACGCTTGAGCTCTTTCTCGTCCAAAAAAGATTTTTTATCCGTTGTAATGTCAAGCAAATTATCAAAAATCACAACCTTACTATCAGAAAAGAAAGGGAGGCTTTCCAAATCCATCTCAGCCTCCTGATAGGAAGTCTCCGCCATATCAAAGTAAGAATACGTTAAGTCATCCTTGTCAAACCCTATTTTTTTTAAAAGACGTTCTTTCAACTGAGCATACTGCCCCATATCTTCACCAGCTAGCACTGTTAATGGTGAAAGATTATTTTTGTTAATTTTATCAATTTCTTCAATAGTAATCATACTGCTATTATAACATACCTCTTACAGCAGTTTATAAGAAAAGGAGAAAAAGGCCATGAGTCAAAGTTTCTTTGTATATTTCCCTTAGGTGATAAGTGGACAGTAGCGACTTCCGTCAAAATTCCATACCTAAGTCAAATCTTCCAAATGCCTGAAACCAAGCAGATTCAGGTATTTTTATCGTATAAAAAACCTTAGTTTAGCGCTCACTTTACTCGTAAAAACTAATCGTTACTTTTTCTAGTAGAGACTCCTAGCTAATTTACTGCTAATACTCTTCGAAAATCAAAATTATCCGTTGTCAACTTGCCTTGATGAACTCAAGTTCTATCGTCGGCTTCGTTTCCTAGGCTACTTTTGATTTTCATTGAGTATAAAACAATTTGTCCACATTCTAAGGACTTTTGTCTTCATCACACCATACGCATGAAAAAATGCATGTATCCATTTTCTAGCTACATGCACTTTTTAGTTTTTCATAAAATTGACATTCTGACAAAGGTAATTCCTCATTTACAATGCTATTTATTCTCATTAAGCTTATCGCATATCCTGACAGCTTGACCTTGAAAAGTTGAAATTTAAAAGAGTAATAATAAAATACCTGAGTTTACAGTTGATGTACCAAAAATTTAAATAAATGTTGACTGCTGCGACTTTCCAAAATCAATTCTGGATGCCATTGAATACCCAAAATTGGTGTTCCATGTTTACTTTCGTATGCCTCAATAGTGCCATCTCGCGGATCACGTGCTGTCGCTACTAAGCTAGGTGCTAGTTCTTTCACACTTTGACGATGGATGGAATTGATTCGACTACCAGACTCCACCAAGCGGCTTACCCGACTATTAGGCTTGACTTCTACCTCATGAGCAGTGCCTCGGAATTTGCTCTGCCAATGATTGTCAATATTTTGATTGAGCGTACCGCCTAAGGCAACATTAAGCAACTGCATGCCCCGGCAGACAGCAAAGATAGGTTTTCCTTGTGCTAGTGCTTCCCTAACCAGAGCTAGTTCAAACTCATCACGTTCAAGGCAATAATCATCACAATCAACTTCCTTTTCCTCACCATAAAAGCGGGGGTCAACATTTTGACCACCTGATAGGATAAGCTTATCAACCATATTCACATAGACTTTTGCTAAATCAGGAGTTCCAACAGGGATAACGATAGGAACACCTCCAGCTTCCTTAACTCCTTCTGAAAGCTGGCGTGAAACTGCATCAAAATGAATGCCTGACATAGCTGGCATTTCCTTCACATTTCCTGTAATTCCAACAATAATAGGCTTCATCACTGCTTCTCACTTTCTCTTATTTTTATCCCAATTCAGAATATGTCTATTGTAAACTTTTTTTAGCATTTTTTCCAATAGCAATTTTTTATCACGGAGATAAAATGGCTCTATCACCTTAGGTGATATTGCAGAGGTTCAAAATGTTATCGTCGATTATGACTTCAACGATTGGAAAAAACAACCCCCGCTTATAACAATTCACTTAATTACTGAGTTCACTTTACTACTTCAGCATAGTCCGTAGCTTTCTGAAACGTGATGAACTGCTCTAACAGCCACAAGAGCTACTGGGTAACCCCATACTAAAAACAGTCGATAGCTACCATTTCAGTCCGCTACTATAACGTTTTTTCCATAATTCTTGTAACTGCTGACAAATCTTTTCAAGCTGCTTTAATTGATTAACTTGATGAATGCCATAACCAATCTGATAAGGGGAGACCACAAAACGAGGAGCAACGTGGCAGTAAACGCTGTCTTCAAACTGGTAAAAGAAAAGATTATAGGACTTACACCGACCACCCAGAAAAATAGTCAAAATGTAATCTGAAATGAATTGAACCCCATCAGCTAGTTGGTCTAATTGTGATAAACTGGACACCTTGATGTTAAATTCAGTGAAATCAATCATAGGCTTAGTAGATACAGTGATTTCAGGTTGCTCATTTGTCTCTTGAGTAACTAGTAAGCCCTGAAAATCTTGAATCCTAATTTTTTCCTGACCATCAATATTATCCAATCCAACAATTTGTAGGTGGGGGTGCCTAAGGCTACCTCCAGATAAAGGACCAAAATTACGGTACATAATGACACTGCGAAAACGCCCGCTGGACTGTAAGCTCTGCCATTTTTCAAATGCAAACGAAAAGAGCTGATGATTTTTTTCTAAAGAATAGTTGGAAATATCACCGAGATGATTATCAGACTCAATAATAAGAGTCTGATAGGTTGCCTCCAAGGTCGGGTATTTATTCTCTACCCAAATCATATCTTGACGTTGATCCAAAATTTTGCCTAGATTATCTTGAATACAGAACGGGCAGGTGTCCTTGTTGCTAGGCTTTTGCTCTGCTATATTAGGGTTGAATATTAGTTGTCTATCTGTCATGCTCCTATTATACGACCACATCACAAAATGTCAATAAAGAAAACGCTTGACTAGTGTCAAACGTTCTCCGAAAATTTTTAAATTTGGTAGGCTATTAATAGATATGTTCTTAGTTTATTGCAGCAAGGACAGCTTCAGCTTGTTTTGTAAGCTGTTCAAGAACTTCCTCAGTTGCCACAAACTTGCCATCTGCCCATGCAGAATCATTTACTTTTGATGTTGTGATTTCATCAACAAAAGTTGTACGGATAAACGGTAACAAATTACGGTAGATTTCGGCTGCTTGTTCGTGCCCACCATTAGCAACAAGAGAAACCGTTGTTACTTTTTCGTTAATAGCTGACACACCAGTTGTATCTGAAAGGTCAACCGCACGACTCAGCCAGTCAAGCAAGTTTTTCACTGAACCTGGGATTGAAAAGTTATAAACTGGTGAGAAAATCCAGATTGCATCTGCTGCCGCTACGGCATCACGTACAGCTTGAACTTCTGGCAATACCGGAGTTTCAAGATCTTGGCTGAACATCGGAACATTTTTCCAGTCAAGGTAAGAAACGGTTGCTTTACCCTCAAGAGCTTTCTCAGCGTTTTGCGCTAATTGGTGATTAAATGATCCTTCACGAAGTGATCCAACGATAAATAAGATATTTTTCATGTCTTTTTCCTCTTTTTGAAATAAATTTTTTAAAGTGTCTAAGATTGTCATCTCGGCTCCTTTTAACTACTAATTAGTAGTTTTTATTACTATGTAGTAATTATAACCCTAAGAAAATCTTTTGTAAAGTTTTTTGCTCACAAAAGATTAATTTTTTACCTAGGAATTTTTAAATTTTTTAAGAAGCTCAATCAATTGTTCTTGTTCTTCTTCTGTTAAAACAGAAAAAGTCTCTTCAACAGCTACAATATGAGCTGGCAAGGCCTTCTGAATTAAGTCACGCCCAGCCTCAGTCAAAGTCACCAGATAGGCACGTTTATCTGTAGGACAGGTCGTGCGAGTTACCCAACCGTTTTTTTCCATATTTTTAATAACAACTGTCATATTACCAGAAGTTGCCAACATGCTATCAATGAGCTCTCCAATTTTCATCGCACCCCCCTTGGCAAATAACACATCTAGCACACCGAATTGTGTAGGTGTCAATCCAAACTCCCTAAAAGACTCCGAAACCTTTGCATCAATAGTTCGAAAAGCCTTGCGCATGACTACCATAGACTTAACTGCTGCATTTTTGAATTGAGTCATAATATTTCCTTTCTTTCGAACTCGTTGATTTAATTTTAACACTAGTTAGTAGTTTTGACAAATTTTAGGGAATAAAACACAACGCTTTGAGGGAGTTATTGAAAAAACATTTATTATATCACGAATAAATAAATGAAGTGCTATCGAAGCTAGACTACCCCAATCTGTATTGCCTATCGTGTCATTCCAAATAATAGTTGCACCCTCCTGCATATAGCGCTTATAGATGACATTATCACTAAATGTATTCCCGTTTTCTATATCACTGTCTGTTGCCCTAGCACTTATTAAAGCTATCGAAGGAACAACTACTGTGTTACTTCCACTTTGGTGGTATAAACAAAAGAAAAGAGAGAACAATCTCGTTCTCCCTTTCACGTCATCTCAAACACTTACGATTAAGCGTTTTTAGATCTGCGATAGTATACCACTGCTGCTACAATTGCTGCTACAAGAACAATAACTCCTAAAACAGTCGCTACAAGTCCACCTTTTTCACCTGTCGATGGAAGACCTGGTTTTTTAGGTTTGCTAGTAGTTGTTGTTTCTGGTTGGTTTGGTTTCTCACCTGTAGTAGTTGTAGTCGTTGTAGTTGGCTCTTCTGAAGTAGTCGTTGTAGTTG
>NZ_KB904449.1 GCF_000380105.1 Streptococcus orisratti DSM 15617 | reverse complement strand
GCATTTTAGGCAAAAACAGAACTTAGTCTGAGACTAAATTCTGTTGGTTTTATGCAGTTTTCTCAGAGTAACTTCTGGAAGGACGGGAACTAGAACTTACTTTGAGAATTTACCAAATGTTTAAAACAAACAAAAAAACACAAAGAAAGGGTTTACAAAATCGAAATTGTGTGTTATATTATAACCGTAGAAGTTAATAGAGTGGATTGTAACTAAGATAATTAGGCAAGACCGCAAATGACCTAGAGGAGGAGGCTCTAGTTTGTTTGCGGTTTTTTATTTGTCAAAATCTTTTAAGGGAGGATATAATGTTTCGGATTATACAAGCGCTCAATAATAATGTTGCCTTAGTGAAAAACGAACAAGATGAACAAGCCGTTGTCATGGGGCTAGGAATAGTCTTTCAAAAGAAAAAAGGTGATTTGATCACTCCAAGCAAGGTCGAGAAAGTTTTCCTTTTGAAAACAGAGGAATCCAAAGAAAACTTTTTAACCCTTTTGAAAAATATTCCGCTTGATATCCTAACGGTGACTTATAACATGATTGATGATTTGGTAGCAAAATATCATTTTCCGGTTCAGGAATATCTATATGTAACCCTTACCGACCACGTTTATTCGGTGTATCAAAAGCTTTTAAAGGGAACTTATCAGGAGAGTCATTTACCAGATATTTCAGCAGCGTATGTTACTGAGTTTCAAATGGCGAAAGAGGCTGTTGTCGTTTTAAGTCAAAAGTTGTCAGTAACTTTTCCAGAAGATGAAGTTGGACGAATGGCTTTGCATTTCATTAATGCCAAAGGTGATTACGAAGTTTTTGATAATAACAAAGAGGATGCAACGAAAAAAGTGCTAACTTTGATTGAAGACGAGCTGGCAAAAAATAATATCAAGCGCAGCGCAGAAAATAGTAATCTTTACGACCGTTTGATGATTCATTTAACCTACCTCATTAATCGATTGCAGATGAATCAGCAAGATAATGCATCGTTGATTAATTTGGAAGAATATGTGAAATCAGATTATCCGCAAGCCTATCAAATTGGGCAAGCTATTTATGATTTGATTGAACAAGAACTAAACATAGATTTATCGCGTAGTGAACGTGTTTACCTTGTGATTCACATTCAACGCTTATTGAAATAAGGAGAAAATTATGTATCAATTACCAGAAGATTTTATTTTTGGTGGGGCAACAGCAGCCTACCAAGTTGAAGGAGCTACTAAAGAAGGTGGTAAAGGTCCAGTAGCTTGGGACGATTTCTTAGCAGAACAAGGGCGTTTCAGCCCAGACCCTGCTAGTGATTTCTATCATCAATACCCACAAGATATTGAACTTTGTGAAAAATTTGGTGTCAACGGACTTCGCTTATCCATTGCTTGGAGCCGTATCTTCCCAAATGGTACTGGTGAGGTCAACCAAGAAGGAGTTGATTATTACCACAAAGTGTTTGCGGAATGTCAAAAACGCAACATCACAGCCTTTGTCACGCTCCATCACTTTGACACGCCAAAAGTTTTGTTTGACAATGGGGATTTCTTAAACCGTGACACGATTGAAGCTTTTGTTAACTATGCAAAATTCTGTTTTGAAGAATTTACAGAAGTTCGTCATTGGAGCACATTCAATGAAATTTACCCAGTAGCAACCAACCAATATTTGCTTGGTATTTTCCCACCAGGAATCAAATATGACCTGTCAAAAGTCATTCAATGTCTGCACAATATGATGTATGCGCATGCGCGTGTGGTTAATTTGTTCAAAGACGGTGACTATCAAGGTGAGATCGGTGTAGTACATTCTCTTGAAACAAAATACCCAGCAACAGATAGCGAAGAAGATAAACATGCTGCTTTCTTAGATGATGCCCTTTCTATTCGATTCTTACTGGATGCAACTTATCTAGGTTATTATTCAAACGAAACAATGGAAGCGCTTAACGAAATCTGTGCAGCTAACAATGCCAGCTACGAATTCCTTGATAGCGACTTTGAGGAAATGAAAAAAGCCAGCCACCGCAACGATTATCTTGGTATCAATCATTACCAATGTCACTTTGTTAAAGCCTACAATGGCGAAAATGCCATTCATCACAACGGTACAGGTGACAAAGGAACATCTGTTTACAAAGTCAAAGGTATTGGCGAACGCATTTACAAAGAAGGTATTCCAAGAACGGACTGGGATTGGATTATCTATCCAGAAGGTCTGTATGATTTGCTTCTTCGTATCAAATCGGATTATCCGCATTACAATAAAATCTATATCACAGAAAATGGTATGGGCTATAAAGATGAATTTGACGATGGTCTCATCATGGACCAACCGCGTATTGATTATTTGAAAGTTTACTTGCAATCTCTTGCCAAAGCAATTGATGCTGGGGTTAATGTTAAAGGCTATTTCCTTTGGTCATTGATGGATTTGTTCTCATGGTCAAATGGTTATAATAAACGCTATGGTTTGTTCTATGTGGATTTTGAAACACAAAAACGTTATCCAAAAGCGTCAGCTTACTGGTACAAACACATCAGCGATACAAAAATTGTAGAATAGGGGATTTAGAAAATGGATAAAAAAGAATTACAAATGTTAGGTTTTGAAATTGTGGCTTACTCAGGTGATGCAAGAAGCACACTTCTTCAATTGCTTAAGGAAGTTCGCTCTGGCAACTTTGATAATGTTGATAAAGCGATTAAAGATGCTGACGAAAATTTGGCTAAAGCTCACAATGCTCAAACACAATTGTTAGCACAAGAAGCAGGTGGCGAAGATTTGGAACTTGGTTTCATCTTTGTTCACGGTCAAGACCACTTGATGACAACCTTGTTGCTACGTGACCTCATTACGGATTTTATTGAATTATATAAAAATCGCTAATTTTTGAAAAAAGAAAGGAAGTTGAACTAGGGCTTAGTAACAGCATAATCTCCTCTCGATAGTCATTTTTGACATCTCCTATTTCTTTTAAAGATGTGTCAGAAATAACTAACCAAGCCTATGTTCTTTGGAAGTTGTATCATGAACAAACTCATTCAACAAATTGAAAAAGGGAAACCTTTTTTTGAAAAAATTTCTCGCAATATTTACCTTGGTGCTATACGTGATGGTTTCTTAGCAGCCATGCCAGCGATTCTCTTTTCTAGTATCTTTATCTTGATTGCTGCCTTGCCAGAAGTTGTAGGAATAACACTTCCAGAAGCTTTTTCTACTTGGCTTTGGAAGGTTTACGGTTATTCTATGGGGGTTGTTGCAATTCTTGTTGCGGCAACTACGGCACGCTGTTTGGCAGAATCTGTCAATCGTCAAATGCCAAGCAATAAAAAAATCAATGCGGTTTCTGTTATGCTTGCATCAATTGTTAGTTTCCTTTTGTTGAGCGCAGATCAAATTGATGGTGGTTTGGCAAATGGCTATATGGGGACAAAAGGGATTCTAGCTGCTTTTGTAGCCGCCTTCATCACCGTCAATGTTTACAAGTTCTGTGTGTTGCGCGATATCACCATTAAGATGCCAAAGGAAGTACCAGGGACTATTTCGCAAACATTCCGTGATGTCTTTCCATTCTCATTTGCAGTTTTTGCTGCTGTTCTCATTGATACTGCCATCCGTTATTTCTTTGGTACGTCATTTGCAGAAGCAATTATCACACTTCTTCAACCATTGTTTACAGCAGCAGACGGTTACCTTGGAATTGCCATTATCTGGGGTGCTATGGCGCTCTTCTGGTTCGTTGGTGTGCATGGTCCATCAATTGTAGAACCAGCTATTGTTGCAGTTATTTACGCTAATGTTGAAACTAACTTACAGTTAGCCAAAGCAGGGGAACATGCTTCGAATGTTCTTACAGCCGGACTTGGAAACTTTGTTGGTACAATGGGTGGCACAGGTGCTACTTTAGTCGTTCCCTTCCTATTCCTACTCTTTGCAAAATCAAAACAACTAAAGGCTGTTGGTAAAGCTTCATTTATCCCAGTAAGTTTCGCTGTTAACGAACCATTGCTTTTTGCAACACCGATTATTCTTAATCCATATTTCTTTATTCCATTCCTTTTGGCACCAATTGCCAACGTTTGGATTTTCAAATTCTTCGTTGATGTGCTTCAGATGAACAGCTTCATGTATGTTCTTCCTTGGGCAACACCAGCGCCAATCGGACTTATTCTTGGTACAGGCGTTAGCCTTCTAGCTGTTGTTCTTGTCCTTGTTTTAATCGTTGTTGATGCGATTATCTACTTCCCATTCATCAAAGCTTATGATGCCTCACTTCTTGAAGAAGAAGCTGAAAATGCTGCGCAAGAAGCCGCTACTGAAAGTGCAACTCCAGTAAAAACTGCAGCTGAAAAAGTTGTTGAGGAAAAACCAGCTGTTAAAGTCACGACTGATAAACCAATCAACGTTTTGGTCCTTTGTGCTGGTGCTGGTACAAGCGCTATGCTTGCTAATGCTCTTACTGAAGGTGCCGCTGCCACAGGTGCAAACATCACAGCGTCAGCAGGTGCTTACGGTTCACATTATGAGATTATGAAAGATTTTGACATGATTGTGCTTGCTCCCCAAGTTAATTCATTCTACGAAGATATTAAGAAAGATACTGACGCGCTTGGTATCAAGTTAGCAGCTACAAAAGGTGCTGAATATATTAAATTAACACGTGACCCAGAAGGTGCCGTAGCCTTCGTAATGTCTTACTTTGCCTAACCTATTTTAGAAAAGCTAGGGAGAAAGATTATGAAAATACTAAAAAAGATTTTTTTGACGACTGTTGCCCTTATTGGTCTTGCTGCGCTTGGAAATACCGTGACTAAAGCAGATGAGTTCATCAACGGAGCTGATATTTCGATTCTTGATGAAATGGAACAAAGCGGAGTGATTTACAAGAGTAATGGTACTCAAAAAGACCCGCTGACCATTTTGAAAGAAAATGGTGTTAACTACGTTCGTTTGCGACTCTGGGTTGACCCCTATGATGCAAATGGCAATGCTTACGGCGCAGGAACCAATGACTTAAACAGAACACTCAAATTAGCCAAACGTGCTAAAGATAAAGGCTTGAAAGTCTTAATCGATTTTCATTACAGCGATTTCTGGGTTGACCCCGGAAAACAAAATCTTCCCAAAGCTTGGCAGAATCAATCCTTTGAACAATTAAATTCAACAGTGTATTCTTACACAACTGATGTCCTTAATCAGATGAAGTCACAAGGCATTTACCCTGATATGGTGCAAATCGGAAACGAATTAAACAGCGGTATGCTTTGGCCTTACGGGAAAAGCTGGGGCGGTGATGGAAAGGAATTCACTCGCCTAGCGACTTTCTTAAAATCTGGTGTTCAAGCTGTGAAAGACACGCAGCAAAGCAACACCCCAATTATGCTTCATTTAGCAGACGGCGGTGACAAATCAGCTTTTCAATGGTGGTTGGACGAAATCACTAAGCAATCCGTTGATTTTGATATTGTCGGTATTTCTTATTACCCATATTGGCACGGTACATTAGCGGAACTCTCTGAAAATATGGATAATATCAGCGAACGCTACAACAAAAAAGTTGTTGTGGTTGAAACAGCTTATGCAAATACCCTTGATAATGCTGACCAGAAAACAAATGCCTTTACGGCAACAGAAGAGACTGCTGGTGGTTACAAAGCTAACCAAGATGGTCAGTATGAATTTTTGACAGACTTGGTTGATAAAATTAAAGACGTCAAAAATAACAACGGTCTCGGTTTCTTCTATTGGGAACCACTTTGGTATAATGGCAACGTCTCATGGGCAACACAAGCAGGTATGTCATATCTTGGTGTTTCAGATGTGACGGGTAATGAATGGGAAAATCAAGCGGTCTTTGATTTCTCAGGAAATGCTCTACGCGCCGTCAAAGCCTTTAATTACGCTAACCTAACAAACGTTGTTGCTAATAACAGTTTTGAATGGGACGGTTATACCGAAACCCCATCTTCTTGGAACAAATGGACCAACAGTCAAAATGCAGGTATCAAGACAGAAGTTTACGACGATACACGTTACAAGCTCACTTTCTGGTCAGACACAGCTTTTGAAAGTTCCATTTATCAAACGATTAGCAACCTCGGCTCAGGTACTTACAAATTAAGCATTGACGCCATGGGGGACACTAGCCTTGAGACTGCTCAGCTTTATATCAAAAACTATGGCGGCAGTGAGCAAAACATCTCCCTAAAAGACTCTAGCACATGGAAAACGTACACGATTGATAACATCCAAGTCACAAATGGGAAATGTGAAATTGGCATTTACGTCAACGCCTCTGCTAACAAATGGTTAAACATTGATAACGTCAGACTTGTCAAAGTCGCTTAGTTATACATTTCATTTCACCCCCAAGAGCTTAGACTCCTGGGGGATTTGAGTGCTGTCAAAAAAACGTTAGGTAAGAGAATCCTACCGCTTTTTGCTTATTTTTTCAGTGCTTTTCGGTAATTGCTTGGGCTTTGGTTGAAGTATTTTTTGAAGGCTTTGCTAAATGCGAGGGCATCTGTGAAGCCTACGGCGTTTGCGACTTCTGAAATATGAAAAGTAGTGTTGGTAAGTAAATCAGCACTTTTTTCCATGCGAACTTGGACGATGTAATCTTTGATGGCATAGCCAGTTTCTTCTTTGAAAATCTTGTAAAGGTAACTACGGTTAAGATTGAGTTTATCTGCGATTTCTCCCACTTTTAAAGAAGTTCCATATTGTGAATGAATTATTTTTTTAGTTTGTCTAATATAGTTTTGAATAAGAATACTACCATCAGAGACTGCTTTACTGGGAGATTCTTCAATTAAGTAGGCAAGTAATTTATAAAGTTCAGCAATCAGTTGAAGTTCAGTTACGTCATCGAGTTTTTGGTCGCGAAATTGAGTTAATTTGACGATTTGATCAAGTACTTTGGACTTAAGTGTCGAATGGCAGAAGTATTGTTCTAGTAGCTGAGTTTTACTTAAAATATTTTCAGCTTTTGACCCGCTAAAGCCCACCCAAAGATAGGTCCAAGGGTGTTTGCTATCAGCTTGATAGAAGGTCACTTTTCCTTTGGGAAGGATAAACATATCACCGACACCAAGTTCGGTAGTTTGGCCATCAATAGTAAATTTTCCTTTGCCATCAACAATAAAATGCAAAACAAAATTATCACGAAGGGTTGGTCCAAAAGAGTAATTACCTTCGCAGATTTCAGCACCGTAGTGGTCAACATTTAGATCAAAATTATTGGTATCAAATTCATTATAGGTATTTAGAACGTTCAAATTATCATCTCCTCTATAAGCAACATTTTACCATATTTGTCCAACATCCTACCATTTAACAAAGGGGAATTTGGTGGTAAAATTTTAGTAAACATTAAGGAGAAAGCGTAATGGGAATTATAATTAAAGGAAATCTTTTCTACATTCAGAGTAAAGAGATGTCAATGATTATTGAGAACCGAGAAGGTGATTTGCTTCTTCGTCATATTGGGGGCAAAATCGCTAACTATCACGGTTCAAATGCGATATTGGAGAAAGATCATGCTTTTTCAGGCAATCCGACTCCTGATAATCGTACGTTTAGCTATGATACCCAACGTCAGATTTTCGGGGTACATGGTTTTGGTGATTTTCGTTGCCCATCACTTAAAATCCAACATGATAACAATGAATTAACACAATTTAAGTTAAAAGATAGTCACATTTTACATGGAGTTGTTGAGGCAACAGGATTACCTAGTCCTCATTCTACAGAAAGCGCCGAGACACTAGTGTTTGTCTTAGAAGATGAATTTGCTAAATTGCGTCTGACGCTTTATTACACAGCTTATGCAGACTGTACTAGCATTTCAACTTTTGCTAAGATTAGCAATCTATCTGATAAAGCTGTTGTTATCAATCGTGCCTTATCGACAATGCTTGACGTGCCAGCTAGCAATTATGATGTGATAACTTTGCAAGGCGCTTATGCGCGTGAGAAAACAGTTCGTCGTCAAAAAGTTGAGCAAGGCATCTTTAGCATCGCTTCGAATCGCGGAGCTTCTGGTCACGCTCAGACCCCAGCTATGATTTTGTGTGATGGGACAGCGACGGAGGAGGCTGGTCAGGCTTTAGCTCTTCAATTACTTTATAGTGGTAATTTCCAAGCATTTGTCCAAAAAAATCAATTGAATGAAGTTCGTCTGGGAATTGGCATTAATGATGATAACTTTGCTTGGCAATTAGCAGCTGGAGATAATTTTGAAACGCCAGTGGCTTTGATGACTTATTCGGCAAAAGGTTTGACACATTTAAGCCAAGAAAGCCAGTTATTTGTGCAAAATCACATCATGCCAAAACAATTTGCCCACGTTGAGCGTCCGATTCTTATCAATAACTGGGAAGCGACTTATTTTGATTTCAAGAAAGAAAAATTGCTGGATTTAGCTGATGAAGCAAGTAAACTCGGTATTGAACTCTTTGTTTTAGATGATGGTTGGTTTGGAAATCGATTCGACGATAATCGTGCGCTTGGTGACTGGGTTGTCAATGAAGAAAAACTCGGTGGACCATTGAGTGATTTGATTGATAAAGTTCATGCCAAAGGCTTGAAATTTGGCTTGTGGTTTGAGCCAGAAATGATTTCTGTCGATAGTGACCTTTACCGTGCTCATCCTGATTGGGCTATTCAAGCCGAGGGTCGTGCTCATACTTATTCTCGTAATCAATTGGTACTTAACCTTGCCAACCCTGATGTGGTAGCTTATATTAAATCAGCTATTGACAAGATTTTGACAGAAAATGCTATTGATTATGTCAAATGGGATTATAACCGTAACATCACAAATATCGGAAATGGTGATTCTGCTCTTGCTACCAAGATGCAATCCCATGTTTACATGCTAGGTTTGTATGATTTGGTGTCCTATTTGACTGAAAAACATAGCAATATTCTCTTTGAATCTTGCTCAGGGGGAGGTGGTCGAAACGATCTTGGTATGATGCGTTATTTCCCACAAGTTTGGGCTAGTGATAATACAGATGCCATTTCTCGTTTGCCAATTCAATATGGTTCAAGTTATCTTTACCCAATTATCTCAATGGGTTCACATGTCTCCGCAAGCCCAAATCATCAGATGGGGCGTACCACACCAATTGAAACACGTGGAAATGTTGCTATGATGGGAAATCTTGGCTACGAACTTGATTTGACAAGCTTACCAGAAAGCGATAAAGAAGTGATTGCTGCTCAAGTCGCTCATTACAAAGATATTCGCCAAGTTGTTCAATTTGGGAAGCATTATCGTCTCATCAATCCAGAACAAGGTGCAAATGAAGCGGCTGTGCAATTTGTCTATGAAGGTAAAACTGTTGTAACTTACGTTCGCACACTTTCAACGATTGAAACAATCGAAACAACGCTCAAACTGAAAGGTTTAGAGGAAGTGGCAACCTATCGTCTACAAGAAACAGGACAAGTCTTCTCAGGTGCAGAACTGATGTATGCAGGTTTGACTGTAACTCTCCCACAAGGCGATTACCTTAGTCAACAATATTATTTCGTGAAACAGTAAGGAGGTTTTCAATGAAATGGTGTAAACGATTGATAACTGCTGGCATAGCAGCTTTAGCTGTCACTGCTAGTTTAACATTGACGGCGTGTTCAAAAGAGGATGACACATCGGCTGATGGCAAGGTAACCATTGAATATTTCAATCAAAAGACAGAAATGGTGGATACGTTAAAAGAGATTATTAAGGATTTTGAAGCTGAAAATCCTAACATTCACGTTAAAATGACAAGCGTTCCAAGTGCTGGAACAGTTCTAAAAACACGTATGCTTGCAGGTGACGCTCCAGATGTCATTAACATTTATCCTCAGAATGTCGATTTTAAAGAGTGGGCAAAAGCAGGTTATTTTGAAGATATGACAGGTAAATCCTACCTCAAGAATATAAAAAATAACTATGCAGAAAACTATGCAGTAAACGGAAAAATTTATAGTGTGCCGTTATCTGCCAATGTTTCAGGAATTTACTTTAATAAAACAAAATTTGACGAATTAGGACTTAAAGTTCCAGAAACTTGGGCTGAATTTGAGGCTTTGGTAAAACAAATCAAGGCTGACGGTGAAACACCCTTTGCGCTCGCTGGTAGTGAAGGTTGGACTTTAAATGGTTATCATCAATTAGCCTATATTAGTGTGACTGGTAGTGGTGATAAGGCAAATGACTATCTTCGTTTTTCTCCTGTTAATTCTATTTCAACTTCTGATAGCGAGGTTAAAGAGGTTCTAATGCGTTTGGATTTACTTGCTGATAAAGGCAATCAACAAACTAACTGGGAAGGTGCTTCTTACAACGATTCCGTTGTGGCATTTGCGACTGAAAAAGCGTTGATGTTACCAGGTGGCTCATGGGTACTAGCAGCGATTAAACAGCAAGATCCTGATTTTGAAATTTCAACCTTTGCCTTTCCTGGTGAAAAAGTTGGTCAAGAAGTTACTGTCGGTGCGGGAGATTTGGCGCTATCAATTTCATCATCAACAAAGCACAAAAAAGAATGTGAAACATTTATTTCCTATATGGCATCAGCTAAAGCTATGCAGAAATACTATGATGTTGATGGCTCACCAGTATCTGTAGAAGGTGTGGTTGAAGATGACAATTCTCCACTTGCACCGCTTTATCAGCTAGCATTTACAGATAAACATTATGTCTGGCTTGGTGAAAGTTGGACAAGTGAAGGAGATTTCTTTAACTTGACAGCTAACTATCTTTTGAATCAAGATGCTAAGCAATACACGAGTGAGTTAAATGCCTTCTTCAACCCAATGAAAGCTGATGTGAAGAAGTAGAGGAGTAGATTATGCGAAAATTTTTAAATAAGTATTGGGGATGGACGTTTCTAATTGTACCTTTGATCTTACAAGCTATTTTCTTCTATTTTCCAATGTTTCAGGGAGCTTTTTATAGCTTTACAAACTGGACTGGTTTGACTTATCATTTTGATTTTGTGGGTGTCAATAACTATAAAATTTTGATGACAGATACTAAATTCTTTAAGGCGCTTGGCTTTACCTTAATTTTAACTCTTGCTTTAATTGTGGGAGAAATTGTCATTGGTATTTGGGTGGCGCGTGCTTTGAATGCTAAAATCAAAGGGAAAACTTTCTTTAGAGCTTGGTTCTTTTTTCCGGCTGTTTTATCAGGGTTGACGGTATCTTTGATTTTCAAACAAGTCTTTAACTACGGTTTACCTGCCATTGGCGAAGCTTTGAACATTGCATTTTTGAAAACAAGCCTTCTAGGAACGTCTGGCGGTGCCATTTTTGCAGCAATATTTGTTATGCTATGGCAAGGTGTTGCGATGCCAATTATTCTCTTCTTGTCTGGGCTTCAAACCATTCCAAGTGAAATCACAGAAGCGGCAGCAATTGATGGTGCTAGCAGCAAACAAACTTTCTGGAACATTGAGTTGCCTTATTTGTTACCAAGTATTTCCATGGTTTTCATCATGGCACTAAAATCAGGGCTGACCGCTTTTGACCAAATCTTTGCTTTGACTGGTGGTGGACCAAGTAACTCAACGACTTCAATTGGTCTTTTGGTTTACAATTATGCCTTTTCAAGTAACCAATATGGTTATGCTAACGCCATTGCCTTGATTCTCTTTGCTATTATTGTTTTGGTATCAATGTTGCAATTGAAATTATCAAGTCGTTTCGAAGTATAAATGGAGTGAAATATGAAAAAAGAAGAACGTTATCATACTTTTTGGAAATATGTGCTCTTAGTCACGGGATCAATTTTGATTTTGATTCCATTGCTAGCAACAGTCTTTAGTTCATTTAAGACGACTAAAGATATCATGCAACATTTCTTTGCTTTTCCAAATCCAGTTACATTAAGCAACTATGCACGTTTGCTGGCAGACGGTATCGGACACTATTTCTGGAACTCAACCATTATTACAGTGGTTTCAGTCCTTTTAGTAACCCTATTTATTCCTGCAGCAGCCTATTCCATTGCGCGTAATATGAGCAAAAAACGTGCTTTTAACATTATGTATAGCTTGTTGATTTTGGGAATTTTCGTGCCATTTCAAGTCATCATGATTCCAATCACAGTTATGATGAGCCGACTTGGTTTGACAAATATTTGGGGCTTGATTATCTTGTATCTGACTTATGCTGTACCTCAAACTCTGTTCTTGTACGTTGGTTACATCAAATTGAGTGTTCCTGATAGTTTGGATGAAGCTGCTGAAATTGACGGAGCTGATAAATTTACAACATACCGCAAAGTTGTCTTTCCTATGCTAAAACCAATGCATGCCACAACTTTGATTATCAATGCTCTTTGGTTTTGGAATGACTTCATGTTACCCCTCTTGATGTTGAATAAATCTTCAGAGTCATGGTCATTGCCACTCTTCCAATATAACTACACAGGTCAATACCTCAGCGATTACGGCCCAAGCTTTGCCTCATACGTCGTCGGTATTATTACCATCACAATCGTTTACCTCATCTTCCAAAAGCACATCATCTCAGGAATGAGCAACGGCGCAGTGAAGTAAGGACATAGGGGCCGTATAGCGAGCGTAGCAAAAATAGGAATTTTGACGAAGAACGTGTACGTTCTAGGAAACATTATCTTTTTTGCTCTGCTCGTAGGTCGTGTTCAACGATATCACAAAATAAATGATGAAAATAAAACAAAGGAATCATTATGGGAATTCAAAATAAAACAATGTTAATCACTTACTCGGATAGTCTGGGTAAGAATTTGAAAGAATTAGCGGATAATCTTGAGAAGTACTTTGGGGAAGCAGTTGGTGGTATTCATCTTTTGCCATTCTTTCCATCAACGGGTGACCGCGGTTTTGCCCCTGTTGATTATGACGAGGTAGATTTTGCATTTGGTACTTGGGATGATGTGAAGAATTTAGGTGAAAAGTATTATCTCATGTTTGATTTCATGATTAATCATATCTCTCGTCAATCAAAATATTATAAAGATTATCAAGAAAAACACGAAGCCAGCGCTTATAAAGATTTATTCCTTAATTGGGATAAATTCTGGCCAGAGAATCGTCCGACACAAGCTGATGTGGACTTGATTTATAAGCGTAAAGATCGTGCACCAAAACAAGAAATTCATTTTGCCGATGGTTCGGTTGAGCATTTGTGGAATACATTTGGTGAGGAACAGATTGACCTTGATGTGACAAAAGAGGTGACCATGGATTTCATTCGAAAGACCATCGAACATTTGGCAGAAAATGGCTGTGACCTCATCCGTCTAGATGCATTTGCTTATGCGGTTAAGAAATTGGATACCAATGATTTCTTCGTAGAGCCAGACATTTGGGACTTACTTGATAAAGTGCGTGATATTGCAGCTCAATCTGGCACAGAATTACTTCCAGAAATTCATGAGCATTATTCAATCCAGTTTAAGATTGCTGAGCATGACTATTATGTTTATGATTTTGCACTTCCCATGGTGACGCTTTATAGCTTATATAGCGGCAAAGTTGGCCGCTTGGCGAACTGGTTGAAAATGTCGCCAATGAAGCAATTTACAACGCTTGATACACACGATGGAATTGGTGTGGTTGATGTTAAAGATATTTTGACAGATGAGGAAATTGATTATACCTCAAGCGAACTTTATAAAGTTGGTGCTAATGTCAAACGCAAATACTCATCTGCTGAATACAATAATCTTGATATTTATCAAATCAATTCGACTTATTATTCTGCGCTCGGTGATGATGACAAGAAATATTTCTTAGCACGCTTGATTCAGGCTTTTGCACCAGGTATTCCACAAGTTTATTATGTTGGCTTTTTAGCAGGAAAAAATGACCTTGATTTGTTAGAAAAAACAAAAGAAGGCCGCAACATCAATCGTCATTATTACACGAGTGAAGAAATTGCTGAAGAAGTCAAACGCCCAGTGGTTCAAGCTTTGCTCAAACTCTTTACTTTCCGAAATCACTCAGCTGCTTTTGACCTTGATGGCAGTATTGATGTAGAGGTATTAGATGAAAACACGCTTGTAATCACTCGCCGTAATCAAGGTAGCAGTGTGGTTGCAGACGCTACAATCAATCTAAAAGACTTAAGTTATACGGTTAAAGAAAACGGGAAAGAGATTGTCTTTTTATAATCAAAAAGAAGAGAACTCGTCTTCTTTTTAGCGGAATGAAGCAATGCTTGATTATCCTAGAAAATGCGGTATTACGGCAATTTGGCTCTATTAGGTTTACAATTCCCAATTTGCTTTTTAGGCTCATGAAGAGGTTGGTCAAAACGTAATCCGGCTTTAATAATTTGGACAAGTTTACAGTAAAAAAAACGCGTAGAATCAATGTTTTTGATAACTTGATTTTATGCGTTTTTACTTTTTCAATAGTTTTGCCCTAGATGACTAACATCATTAACTCGTCAACCACAAAGCCCTCACTAAGATTATACACCTAGTGAGGGCTTTATGTTTGTTTTCATTATTCTGTGGGTGAGGACGGAGCAATCATGGATGTTTTGCCCGCGTCTTTGTCTCACTTTTTTATTGACATCTTTTATTTTGTGCTGTCTCGCAATGTTAGTGTGGTTGCGAGTCTTGTCATTGTTGGGATAGTATTATGGTTGATAAGTTGGCGGTTAAGGATGTCAACGGCAGTCCGTCCCATTTCTTCGGTATAGACAGTGATGCTTGATAAGGCTGGAAAGACTTGTTTCGTTAGTGGGGTGCCGTTAAAAGAGATGAGGCTGACGCGGTCAGGTACGATGATATTAGCTTCTTGGAGAGCGCGAAGCGCACCGATTGCAAGGGTGTCATTGGCAACAAAGAAAGCTTGAGGGAGGTCATCACCAAGTTCGGTAATGGCTTTTTTCATTAATTCATATCCTGCTTGTGCTGAAAAATCTCCGACAAATACGTAGTTAGGATTGTAGAGATTATTTTCATAGGCGTAATTTTTAAAAGTACGGAAGCGTTGGTCAACGATAAGTTCTTGTTGGTCGGTTGTGCGTTCTTCGCCAGCAATCATCCCGATTTTTGTAAACCCTTGATCCATAAAGTAATCAAGCACCTTGACAACAGCGTTATCAAAATCAGTGGTTACGCAAGGGTGCCCTGCATTAAGTGTGTCGCTGTCAACAAACACAAGATTTTGAGACAATTTTTCGAGTTTTGAAATTTGTGCGCTAGAAAATTTACCGATGGCAATAATACCACAGATGTTTTCAGAAATCGTTAAAATATCATTATTAAAGTAACGAATAATATCATATCCCAGCTCTTGAGCGCGTTTTTCGAGTCCGATACGAATGCTGTAATAATAGAGGTCATTGAGTTCTTCTTGCTTGCTGTACCATTGCACAATAGCAATTTTTTGCCGTTCTTGTAAGATATTTGTGCTGCGTTTATGCTTTTCGTACCCCAACTCTTCAGCAACGGTTAAAATGCGATGCCGTGTTTCCTCGCTAACAGAGAGGGTAGCATCTTGATTGAGCACCCGAGAAACGGTTGCTGATGAAACCTTTGCCAACTTTGCAATGTCTTTTAATGTAGCCATAAGTCATCCCTTCTTTCTTATCTTTTCTTTAGTATAGCACAAAAAATAACACAAAGAAAATTTAAGTAAAACTTTAGTAAAATTGTTGACTTGGAATAAGGACAGGTGTACAATGAAACCGTAATCGTAGAAGAAATAAAAAGGAGACCCTCATGAAAATTACAGAATTAAAAGAAGCCTTCACAGCCGTATTTGGCAATGAAGCAGATGCTACCTTTTTTTCACCAGGACGTATCAATTTGATTGGTGAACATACGGACTACAATGGAGGTCATGTTTTCCCAGCGGCTATCACCCTTGGAACATACGGTGCAGCTCGCAAACGTGATGACCAAACGCTTCGTTTTTATTCAGCAAACTTTGCTGATTTAGGCATTATCGAGGTTGACCTTGCTAATCTTATCTTTGATAAAAAAGACAGCTGGACCAATTATCCAAAAGGGGTCATCAAATGCTTGCAAGAAGCTGGACATACGATTGCTACCGGTTTTGACCTTTATGTCAATGGGAATATTCCAAACGGTTCAGGCTTGTCATCATCAGCTTCGTTAGAGCTCTTGGTCGGAATTGTTGCTGAAGAATTATTTGACCTCAAATTAGACCGTCTTGACTTAGTAAAAATTGGTAAACAGACTGAAAATGAGTTTATCGGCGTTAATTCAGGAATCATGGACCAATTTGCCATCGGTATGGGAGCTGACAAGCAAGCTATTTACCTTGATACCAACACATTAGAATACGACCTTGTGCCGCTTGATTTAGGTGACAATGTCATTGTTATCATGAATACTAACAAACGCCGTGAATTGGCTGATTCAAAATACAATGAACGTCGTGCCGAATGTGAAAAAGCCGTTGAAGAATTGAATCAAGCGCTTGATATCAAGACACTTGGTGAACTTGATTTGCAAGCTTTTGATGAATACAGTTACCTCATTAAAGATGCTAATCGTCTCAAACGTGCTCGTCACGCTGTTTGGGAAAATCAACGCACTCTTCAAGCCAAAGAAGCTTTGATTGCAGGTGAACTTGAAAAATTTGGTCGTTTGGTCAATGCCTCACATGTGTCACTTGAGCATGATTACGAAGTGACTGGTATTGAGCTTGATACCCTTGCTCATACCGCTTGGCAACAAGAAGGTGTCCTTGGAGCTCGTATGACAGGAGCGGGCTTTGGTGGCTGCGGTATTGCCATTGTCGCTAAAGATAAAGTTGATAAATTCACCCAAAATGTCGGCAAGGTTTATACAGAAATCATTGGCTATGCGCCAGCTTTCTACATTGCTGAAATTGCAGGTGGATCACGCGTCTTGTCTCGAAATAAGTAAGATTAGAGAAGAAAAATGAAACTTTTAGATACTTTTGTTGCTAAAGTCATTGCAGTTAGCGACTACACAGCAGATGATATGTTTTACTTGCGTAACCGTGTCCTTGCCCTTGTTGGCGAAGAAGGCGCACAGCAAGAAACGAAGCAAACAGAGCTTATTGCCCTCAAAGATGAACTGGTTGACCTAGCCGTGCAAAATGGCAAGGTTGGAGAATTGGCTGAAGAAAAAGACTGCTTGGGTGCTGAGCTAATGAATTTTATCACGCCTGTCCCAAGTCGGGTGAACCGTGAATTCTGGGATACTTATGCACAATCTCCTCAGCAAGCTATCGCAGATTTTTACGACTTTAGCAAGCGCAACGATTACATTAAAGTTGCCGCAATCGCAAAAAATATTGCCTTTACAACACCATCACAATATGGCGATATTCAAATCACAATCAATTTATCAAAACCTGAAAAGGATCCTAAAGCTATCGCACAAGCTAAACTGGTCAAAGCTTCTTCATATCCAAAATGCCAGCTTTGCATGGAAAATGAAGGTTACCAAGGTCGGATTAACCATCCTGCCCGCGCTAATCACCGCATTATCCGTATGAATTTGGGTGATGAAAAATGGGGCTTCCAGTATTCACCCTATGCTTATTTCAATGAGCACTGCATTTTCCTCGACACCCAGCATGTGCCAATGGTTATTAGTAAGGATACTTTTGCGCAATTATTGGACATTGTGGATATGTTCCCAGGCTATTTTGCAGGGTCAAATTCTGATTTACCAATTGTTGGCGGGTCAATTTTGACGCACAATCACTACCAAGGCGGCCGTCATGTCTTTCCTATGGAAATAGCAGAGCTAGACCGTGAGTTTCATTTCAAAGGCTTTTCTGATGTGACAGCTGGTATTGTCAACTGGCCCATGTCTGTTATTCGTTTGCGTAGCGCTGATAAAAACCGTTTGATTGAACTGGCTGAAAGCATTCGCTTGGCTTGGCGTGATTATTCTGATGATAGTGTTGATGTTGTCGCTTATACAGGAGGCACACCGCACCACACCGTGACACCAATTGCGCGTAAACGTGATGGCGTCTTTGAATTGGATATTGTTTTGCGTGACAATCACACGACCGCTGAATTTCCAGACGGTGTTTATCATCCGCACGCTGATGTGCAGCATATCAAGAAAGAAAATATCGGTCTGATTGAGGTCATGGGCTTAGCTATTTTGCCGCCAAGGCTCAAAAATGAACTGACAGAGGTTGAAAAATACCTCCTGAACCAGTATAATGAAGTAGCAGACTATCACAAGGATTGGGCGGATGCCATTAAGGTTGTCCATCCAGAAGTGGATGCAGATAATGTTTCAGAAATCGTCAAACAAGCTGTCGGGCAAACCTTTGTTCGTGTTTTAGAAGATGCAGGTGTTTACAAACGTGATGAAAAAGGTCAAGCTGCTTTTATGCGTTTTGTAGAAAGTATTGGAGTTATCAATGTCTAAACAGTTGGGAATCAGAGAGTTGCGTCAGCACATCCGTGCCTTATCTGAAAAAGAAAGAGAAGATTTGATTTGCCATCTATATAAGAAAAGTAATGAAGCTAGCCTTTTATTGGAACAACTGTTTTTAGGGCCGGAAGCCAATGAAACGATTGTTAGAGAATTTGATCAAAAACTTGAGAAAATGTATAGGCGCATTCGATCGTTTGAGTTTAAAAATGCCAAAAAACTTTTCAGAGAGACCAAGAAGGTTGTAACAGATGTTACTTTGCTAGCTGAAATCAACCTCAGTTTCGCTTATTATGCGACAGTGTTTACCTATGACTATGGTGACATGTACGAGGATTTTTATGATACAACTGCGAAAGCCTTTATCGCAGCTATGAACGAAGCTGAACGCAATCCAGACTTTGCTCGCAAGCACCAAAAGAGATTTCGTGATATTTACGAAATGGCAAATTGGATGGCTTGGGGTTTCGGTGAAGTTGTGGTTGAAGAGTTTGCCAGAGTTGATTGGGACAATATTTAAATAATAGGAGATAGAAAATGTCAATTTTAGTGCTTGGTGGGGCTGGTTACATCGGTTCTCACATGGTTGACCGTTTGGTTGAAAAAGGAGAGGAAAAAGTCATCGTGGTTGATAGTTTGGTGACAGGACACCGTGCTGCGGTTCACCCTGATGCGACATTTTATCAAGGCGACCTTGCTGACCAAGATTTTATGCGTAAAGTCTTTACAGAAAATCCAGATATTGATGCGGTCATTCACTTTGCGGCTTATTCATTGGTTGCTGAATCAATGGAAAAACCTTTAAAATACTTTGATAATAATACAGCAGGCATGGTTAAATTGCTTGAAGTGATGAATGAATTTGGCGTGAAATACATTGTTTTCTCATCAACAGCAGCAACTTATGGCCTTCCAGATGAAATTCCAATCAAAGAAACAACACCGCAACGCCCAATCAATCCCTATGGCGAAAGTAAACTCATGATGGAAACCATCATGAAATGGTCTGACCAAGCTTACGGTATTAAATTTGTACCGCTCCGTTATTTCAACGTTGCTGGTGCAAAACCAGACGGTTCAATCGGTGAAGACCATGGTCCAGAAACACATTTGTTACCAATTATTTTGCAAGTGGCACAAGGTGTGCGTGAAAAAATTATGATTTTTGGTAATGATTACAACACGCCAGATGGCACAAATGTCCGTGATTATGTTCACCCATTTGACCTAGCAGATGCGCATTTGCTTGCGGTTAAATATCTGCGTGAAGGTAACCCATCAACAGCCTTCAATCTAGGCTCTTCAACAGGGTTTTCAAATCTTCAAATTCTCGAAGCAGCTCGTAAAGTGACTGGCAAAGAAATTCCTGCAGAACTGGCTGACCGTCGCCCTGGTGACCCAGATACCTTGATTGCGTCATCTGACAAAGCGCGTGAAGTCCTTGGTTGGAAACCACAATTTGATGACATTGAAAAAATCATTGCCTCAGCATGGGCATGGCACTCAAGCCACCCAAATGGATATGATGATAGAGGTTAAAGAAAAAAGTTGGATGGAATCATCCAGCTTTTTTGTGCTAAGGGGGATAATATGGCAATTAGATGGCTCTTTTTTGATTTGGGTTCAACTTTGGTTGATGAAAGTTTGGCCTATGAGAATCGTGTTAAGACTTTACTGGCGGGAAGTGAGCTAGATTATCAGGAAACTTGGGAAAGACTTATTGAGGATTATAAAAATGGGCTACGCGGAGACCTCGCATTGGCAGAACGGCTAAACAAACCTCTGCCGAAATGGACTTTTCAAGATGAACATCTCTATCCAGAAGTTCAGTCAGTTTTAGATTGCTTGTCAACCCAGTATCATCTGGGTCTAATAGCCAATCAGTTATCGGGCTTAGAAGAACGTTTGGTCAACTTTGGTATTGCTCAATATTTTCAAGTTGTTATCTCCTCTGCCGAAATTGGTTTTGAAAAGCCGGCCTTAGGCATTTTCCAAAAGGCTCTTGGAATGGCCGATTGCTTGCCTGAACAAGCTGTTATGGTTGGTGATCGTTTGGATAATGACATTAAGCCAGCAAAACGGCTTGGTATGAAAACTGTTCGTGTGATGAGAAGATTTGGTCAATATTGTCCCGTTACTTCTGAAAATGAGCAAGCAGATGCGACGCTATCTTGTCTGACTGAATTAGTTGATTTCTTATCTGATTGGGAGGAAAAATAATGATTATTTCAATTCAAGGATCTATGGCCGTTGGCAAGACGACCTTATTAGCGAATTTGCAGAAGAAATTTCCAGATGCGGTATTCAGTTACGAAGATGTGACTCCAGTGATAGGTGATATTCAGCGAAAACACCTAGATAAGACGATTTTTGAAGACTATCTAGCCATTCAAAAACTTTGGATTGCCCATGAAGTGCAGCGTTACCAAAAGGTTAAGGATTATCCCTTAGTTTTTATGGACTTTGGTGCCGAGGAGATTGATTTCTACACACGTTTTTATCCTCAAGCGATTGGTCAGGAGTGGCATGTTCTTTCTTCTTTGAAAAATGAGCTAACGCAGCTTAGCTATTGTCTGCCAGACTATATTATTTTTTTGGAGGCGAGGAACGAGACGCTCAGGAAACGCAAAGCTTCGGATAACACACGTACACGAAATTTCTTTGATTTTCAGCTAGAAAAGCTTCTTCCTCTAAAAAGAAAATGGTTTGCAAAACAGAGAAATGTCATTTTTCTAGAAACGGACAATCTATCAAACGAGGAAGTCGCTCAACAGGCAGCTCAGCTTATTTCTCAGATGGTAAAAAAAGGGACCAATCCCAAAAAGCCTCAACAGCGATTTTGAGTATCACCGTGAGGCTTTTATACATTATCCACAAGTAAAGTACTTTTATCTAAGAGATAGTTTTTCGCTAATCAAGGCAGTTTTTTGAGGGAATACTGACTGTATCTTGAAAGAAACTAACGATGAGTAGCTTAAAAACTAGCCTTAGATGGAAGTGATGAACTGTGGATACAAGTTCTAAAGTTGGTTTTAAGCTTTTTGGACAATAATCTCCCAAGAAGCATTACCAATTTGAGCGAAATGAGTAACTGGGTATCCCTCATCGGCAGCCCAGTTAGGAATACTCTCAGTTGCTTGAGTGCAGTCAAATCGAATATAAAGTTCGTCTCCGATTTCAAGCTCTGCCATTTTTTGTTTGGCATCAATCAGTGGGAAGGGACACACTAGCCCTCCGGTTTCTAAGGTGTAACGCATGATTTTTCTCCTTATGTTGTGGTTTAACAAAGATAAAGTAGGATGCTGTCCAAACGCCTAAGATGGTGAATAAAAGAGCAATCCATCCTTTGCTACTCATAACAGATGTAGCGGTGAGACCATTTCCGATTGTGCAACCTCCAGCCCAAGAAGCACCGATTCCCATCAAAATCCCGCCAATAACACTGTTTCTGATAGTTTTAATATCAGGTAAGCGCCATTTAAATTCGTGGTTTCCTTTAGCTGCTAGATAGGATCCTAGCAAGATTCCTAAAACAAGAAATACTCCCCAATTTAGCTTGGTTTGATCACCACTAATAATAAAGTGAATCAAATTAGCAGACGGAGTAGTGATACCAAGCCCACCGTTGCGACCAGTAATTTGACTAGCTGGCCAAGCAATAAGTGCAATCAGCCCAATAGCTATACCAGCTCCAAAGGGATAATAACGCTTTTCAAAGAGATAGTGGCGCAGCCCAGAATATTTCTGAGGAAGGCTGGCAACCTGACGTTTAGGTTTTCTTAACTCGGTCCAAACTAGGTAGGACGTCACGATCCCCAATATGCCAACTAATAACCAAATCGAAATGCCCAGTTGTCCAGCTAAATTGTCATTGATAACCCATTGGCTGGCAATACTTTGATTAAGTGCTTGAAGAGCTCCATATTTCATTGCAGCGGCACTTAGCATGTAAAGGATTAGAGCAATCCAACTCCCAATTAGTCCCTCGCCTGAACGATACCACGTTCCAGTTGCACAGCCACCAGCGAGAACAATGCCAATACCAAAAAGATAAGAGCCAAGAATTGCGCCAATGACTGAGTAATCTTCATATGGATTTGCGACTATTCCTAATTTAATTAAGCTCACAACTCCGATACTTTGAATAAAGATAGCAATTAAAAAAGCATAGAAGAGGCGATTATTTTTAGTGAGGTACATGTCTCTAAAACCGCCCGTCATACAGAAACGCGTTCGTTGAAGAATAAAGCCAAAGACCAGACCAACTAGACCTCCAGATATAATTGATAATCCCATAGAAACCTCCTTTTGCTTGATTGCTATCTAGCTTATCAAAAAATGAAACGTTTGCATAATCTTGATTTTTTATGGATGGCTATAAAAAAGAGTTATAGCTTAGAATTTATTCAGGTGCAGTAGCTATAAAATTAAGATTATAGCATCCTTGGCTTATTGAGCAGAGCATAGCAAAAAATTGAGCTTTGAATGAAAATCGTGTATGATAGGGCTATCATTAAAAACGAGGTGTGAAATATGACATTTGAACAAGCCGTTAGTGCTTTTGAACCAATCACGGTAGCCGCAGCGCGTGAGCGAATTGAAGCAGGCAACAAGTTTATCCTCTTCATTGGCCGTCCAAGCTGCCCTTATTGCCAACGCTTTGCCCCAAAATTAGCCAACGTTGCGCAGACGACAGGCGCTAAAGTTGCCTATATTAACAGCGAAGATTTAGTGCAAATAGAAGAGATTCAAGCTTTTCGTCGTCGATATGGTATCGCGACCGTTCCAGGTCTTTTTGTGGCTGAAAATGGCACAGCTAAAGTTGTGTGTGACTCCTCTCTTGCAGAAGAAGACATTATAGACTTTATTTCTTAAAAAGCCAAAAGCTTGTACAGGGAGGCTAATTTTGATGGTCTTTCCTTGCCCTGTCATTGAATTTTTGGTATAGTAAGTCTTGACTTTAAAATTTGGAGGAACCTATCTATGCCAATGATTATTATGCTTGTCGTGATGGTTGGGATGATCTTTTTCATGCAACGCCAACAAAAAAAACAAGCGGAAAGCCGTCAAAATCAATTGAATGCCATCCAGAAAGGTGATGAAGTTATCACTATTGGTGGAATGTATGCTCTTGTTGATGAGGTTGACACAGATGCTAAAAAAATCGTCCTAGATGTTGATGGCGTTTATTTGACCTTTGAGTTATCAGCTATTAAGACTGTTGTTAACAAAGCCGCTCAAGCTGTCCCAGCACCAACTGAAGAAGCTGACACAGAAGCCGCTGTTGAAGCAGATGATGCAGGCGATACTGCTATTGAAGAAGACTAACTCAACGACACGATGAAGGTTGGATGTTTAACATCTAGCTTTTTTTGTTACCGTAGAGACAAATGATGTGATTTTTAAGGTTATACTCTTCGAAAATCAAAATTATCCGTTGTCAACTTGCCTTGATGAACTCAAGTTCTATCGTCGGCTTCGTTTCCTAGGCTACTTTTGATTTTCATTGAGTATTAGAATAGGATTGACAGCAGTTTACATTGAATAAAATTCTTGACTTAAAAATAAAAAAGTTTTTTGTCTTAGTCTTGGTCTTAATGAGTAAGATAAACCATACTCATTGAAGATTAGAGCAACAATGTCTGAATTTGGTATGAATACCAGGTTGAGTATTGCTCTTCCCCTTTGTTTAAGAAATATTTCTAATGTGGCTGGCTATTATTTTATTTGTTACTAAAATATGGTAAAATAAGGAGAATAGTAACGATTTAAGGATTTATATGCTGAAATTATTTAAGAAAACAGAGCAGCCTGTGACTTTGGATAAAATTCCAAATCACATAGGAATTATTATGGATGGCAACGGTCGGTGGGCTAAGAAGCGTTTACAGCCACGTGTGATGGGACATAAGGCTGGAATGGATGCCTTACAAGATGTGACCATTGCAGCTTCTGATTTAGGAGTCAAAGTATTGACCGTTTATGCTTTTTCAACAGAAAACTGGTCACGCCCACAAGATGAGGTAAAATTTATCATGAATTTACCTGTTGAATTTTTCGATAAATACGTTCCCGAACTTCACAAGAACAATGTACGCGTGCAGGTAATTGGAGATACTAGCCGGTTGCCAGAGGAGACTTTTGACGCTATGGAACGTGCGCGGGAGAAAACCAAACATAATTCTGGTCTTATTTTAAATTTTGCACTGAATTATGGTGGGCGAGCAGAAATCACTAATGCTGTCAAAGAAATTGCAAAAGATGTCTTAGATGCAAAATTAAATCCTGGTGATATCACTGAAGATTTAATTGCCAATTATTTAATGACACAGAGTTTGCCTTACTTGTATCGTGACCCAGAGCTTATTATTCGAACCAGTGGAGAGTTACGTTTGAGCAACTTTTTGCCTTGGCAATCCGCTTATAGTGAATTTTATTTCACTTCAACTCTATGGCCGGATTTCAAAAAAGATGGCTTAATTGAAGCAATTAGGGAATTCAATCGTCGCCATCGTCGTTTTGGTGGAGTATAGAAAGAGGAGTTTTATGCAACAACGTGTGATTTGGGGGGCGATCGCCCTTGCTATTTTCCTTCCTTTTCTTTTAATGGGAGGTCTTCCGTTTCAATTTTTTGTTGGCTTATTAGCGATGATAGGTGTGGCTGAAATGCTACGCATGAAAAGGTTGGAATTTTTTTCTTTCGAAGGTGTTCTAGCTATGCTCGCTGCCTTTGTGTTGACAGTTCCTCTTGATAATTATTTATCTTTCTTGCCAGTGGATGCCAGTCTTTCAGTTTACAGTTTAATTGTGTTCTTGATTTTGGCAGGAACGGTTTTGAGTTCTACCTATTCTTTTGATGATGCAACCTATCCTATTGCGGCTAGCTTCTATGTTGGTATCGGTTTTCACAATCTTGTTACTGCACGTATGGATGGCTTAGATAAGGTTATTTTGGCCCTCTTTATTGTTTGGGCAACGGATATTGGAGCCTACATGATTGGTCGTCAATTTGGAAAGCATAAGTTATTGCCTAAAGTTTCGCCAAATAAGACTATTGAAGGTAGTCTCGGTGGTATTTTAGCCGCAGTTCTTGTGGGAGCTGCATTCATGTTATTTGACAAATCCGTCTATGCACCACATTCGTTTCTAGTGATGCTAGTTCTCATTGTTTTATTCAGTATTTTTGGTCAATTTGGAGATTTAGTTGAAAGTGCCATTAAACGCTATTTTGGTGTCAAAGATTCTGGAAAGCTTATCCCAGGGCACGGCGGTATTCTTGATCGTTTTGATAGCATGATTTTTGTCTTTCCAATTATGCATTTGTTTGGCTTGTTCTAATCCTGTTGACAGACGTTGCTTGGACTTTGGAGAATACCAAGGTCTATAATCTTTACCTGAAAGGAACTGCATGTTAGGAATCGTAACTTTTATCATCATTTTTGGAGTACTTGTACTCGTCCATGAGTTTGGACATTTCTATTTTGCTAAAAAATCTGGCATTCTTGTGAGAGAGTTTGCTATAGGTATGGGGCCGAAGATTTTTTCTCATATTGACAAAGAAGGCACTGCTTATACAATTAGAATCCTTCCGCTCGGAGGTTATGTTCGTATGGCTGGTTGGGGTGATGATACCACTGAAATTAAGACAGGGACGCCTGCTAGCCTGACCTTAAATGCTGAAGGGCAAGTTGTTCGTATCAATTTATCACAAAAGCAGGTTGATATGACTAGCTTGCCAATCAATATTCTGACCTATGATTTAGAGGATGCATTAGAAATCACAGGAGTTGTCCTTGATGAAACCAAAACTTACTCGGTAAATCATGATGCGACAATCATTGAAGAAGACGGTACCGAAATTCGCATTGCACCTTTGGATGTTCAATATCAAAATGCTTCTATTTGGGGCCGCTTGATTACCAATTTTGCAGGACCAATGAATAATTTCATTCTTGGAACTCTGGTCTTTATTCTTTTAGTCTTTATGCAGGGCGGTGTTGCTGATGAATCAAGTAATCAGATTCAGGTCGTACCCAATGGTGCTTTGGCAGCAGCGGGTGCTAAGACTGGTGACCGTGTACTCTCAATTGCCAATCACAAAGTTTCAAATTGGGCTGAACTGACCAAAGCAGTTGAAGAAGCGACAACTGGCATTTCTACGGGAGATGAGATTACGGTTGCAATTCAAAAAACTGATGGCACGAAGCAATCGTTGAAAGTCGCTCCTAAAAAGCAGAATGGACAGTTTTACCTCGGAGTTAAGCCAGGTCTTAAAACTGGCTTTTGGGATAAGCTGACGGGTGGTTTCCGCTATGCTTGGCATGCTGCAACGCTGATTATTTCTGCTCTAAAAAACTTAATTTCTAGCTTTTCTTTGAACAAACTTGGTGGTCCTGTTGCTATGTATCAGATGTCTAATCAAGCTGCTCAAAATGGTTTTGAAGATGTACTGACTTTGATGGCCACGTTGTCAATGAATCTTGGAATTGTTAATTTGATTCCAATTCCAGTTTTGGATGGTGGCAAGATCTTGATTAACCTTATTGAACTGGTGCGCCGTAAGCCATTGAAACAAGAAACAGAGACTTACATTACGCTTGTAGGTGTGGCTATTATGGTTGTTCTGATGATTGCCGTCACTTGGAACGACATCCTTAGGGTTTTCTTTTAAGCTGTCTGTTCCGCTTTCTTTTGTAAAGGTAAGTCCAGCTTTGCTAGATTTACCTTTTTAGTTTTTTCTGTTATACTTATAGCCAAGGAAACTATGATTATCAAGTTCTAGGAGAGTTTGTCTCCTAGTGAAAATTAGTGAAAGGAAAGTGTTCGCCAATGAACACAGTTCAGTAAAATAATATTTACTGGCTAATAAACTCAATTATGAAACAATCTAAAATGTTAATCCCAACACTTCGCGAAATGCCAAGTGACGCCCAAGTTATCAGCCATGCACTCATGTTGCGTGCAGGCTATGTTCGACAAGTTTCTGCCGGAATCTATGCTTATTTACCGCTAGCTAATCGCACCATTGAAAAATTTAAAACTATTATGCGTCAAGAATTTGAAAAAATTGGAGCCGTTGAGATGCTTGCGCCAGCGCTTCTTACGGCAGACCTTTGGCGTGAATCTGGACGGTACGAAACTTATGGTGAGGACCTTTATAAACTTAAAAATCGTGATCAATCTGACTTTATCCTTGGTCCAACACATGAAGAAACGTTTACCATGTTGATTCGTGATGCTGTCAAATCATACAAACAGTTGCCACTAAACCTTTATCAAATTCAATCAAAATATCGTGATGAAAAACGTCCACGCAATGGCTTACTCCGCACGCGTGAGTTTATCATGAAAGATGGTTACAGTTTCCACGCCAATTACGAGGATCTTGATGTGACGTATGAAGACTACCGCAAGGCTTATGAAGCCATCTTTACACGTGCTGGTCTTGATTTCAAAGGTATTATTGGTGATGGCGGAGCTATGGGTGGCAAAGACTCACAAGAATTTATGGCTATCACACCAGACCGTACAGACCTTGAACGCTGGTTGGTTCTCGATAAATCTATTGCTTCAATTGACGAAATTCCAGCGGATATTCTCGAACAAATCAAGCAAGAATTGAATTCATGGCTGGTTTCTGGTGAAGATACCATTGCTTACTCAAGTGAATCAAGCTATGCTGCTAACCTTGAAATGGCAAGCAATGAATACAAACCTTCAACTAAAGTTGTTTCACAAGAAGAAGTGGCTAAGGTTGAAACGCCAAACTGCAAATCAATCGATGAAGTGGCTGCTTTCTTGCAAGTTGAGGAAGAACAAACCATCAAAACGCTTCTTTTCATAGCTGATAACGAGCCAGTTGTAGCTCTTCTTGTCGGCAATGACCAAGTTAACGATGTTAAGCTGAAAAATTACCTAGGTGCAGACTTCCTAGAACCATCGACAGAAGAGGACGCAGTTAAAGTTTTCGGTGCTCACTTCGGCTCACTTGGCCCAGTAGCTCTTCCTGAAAATATCCGTATCATTGCTGATCGTAAAGTTCAAGACCTTGCCAATGCAGTTGTTGGCGCTAATGAAGATGGTTACCACTTGACTGGTGTTAACCCAGAGCGTGACTTCAAGGCTGAATACGTTGATATTCGTGAAGTTAAAGAAGGGGAAGTATCACCAGATGGTCAAGGTGTCCTCAAATTTGCTCGCGGTATTGAGATTGGTCACATTTTTAAACTTGGCACACGCTACACTGATAGTATGGGAGCTAATATTCTTGATGAAAATGGCAGAGCTGTCCCAATTGTGATGGGTTGCTATGGTATTGGAGTGAGTCGCATTCTTTCAGCAGTCATTGAACAACATGCCCGTCTCTTTGTCAACAAAACGCCAAAAGGTGACTTCAAGTTTGCTTGGGGAATCAATTTTCCTAAGGAGCTGGCTCCATTTGATGTGCATATAATTACGGTTAATACCAAGGATGACGAAGCTCAAGCTTTGACTGCCAAAATCGAAGCTGATTTAATGGATAAAGGTTATGATGTTTTGACAGATGACCGCAATGAACGTGTGGGTTCTAAGTTCTCAGACAGCGACCTTATTGGTCTTCCGATTCGTGTGACCGTTGGTAAAAAAGCTAGCGAAGGCATCGTTGAAGTCAAAATCAAAGCAAGTGGTGACACGATTGAAGTGAATGCCGAAAATCTCATTGAAACCCTTGAAATTTTGACGAAAAATTAAGGCTAAATAAATCAATAATTTGAACGTTAGTAATGCAGTAACTGCTCAAATTTTTCAGAAAATAGCTGAAAATCAAATTGACAAATTACCCAACTTAGTTTATAGTATTGTTTGGGCACCTCTTTTTAGAGGTCTGATGAAAAAGTCTCCCTATATTTGGGAGATTTTTTGTTTTTCCTAGTAATATCTATAAGGAGTGTATTTAATGACAAAGTATATTTTTGTTACAGGCGGAGTTGTTTCATCTATTGGTAAAGGGATTGTGGCAGCTAGCCTTGGTCGTCTTTTGAAAAATCGTGGACTTAAGGTGACTATTCAAAAATTTGATCCCTACATCAATATTGATCCAGGAACAATGAGCCCTTACCAACACGGTGAAGTTTATGTTACAGACGACGGTGCTGAAACTGACCTTGACCTTGGCCACTATGAACGTTTCATTGATATTAACTTAAACAAATATTCAAACGTGACGACTGGTAAAATTTACAGCGAAGTTCTTCGTAAGGAACGTAAAGGGGAATACCTTGGGGCAACCGTTCAGGTAATTCCTCATATCACAGATGCATTGAAAGATAAGATTAAACGTGCTGCGCGCACAACCGATTCAGATGTTATTATTACTGAGGTTGGTGGAACCGTTGGTGATATCGAAAGCCTTCCTTTCTTGGAAGCACTTCGTCAAATGAAAGCAGATGTGGGTGCTGACAACGTTATGTATATCCATACCACACTTTTGCCATATCTTAAAGCTGCAGGTGAAATGAAAACTAAACCCACTCAACACTCGGTGAAAGAATTGCGCGGTTTGGGAATTCAACCCAATATGTTGGTTATTCGTACAGAACAACCAGTTGAGCAAGGTATTAAAAATAAATTAGCTCAATTTTGTGATGTTGCACCAGAAGCTGTTATTGAGTCTATGGATGTCGAACATATTTATCAAGTACCACTCAATATGCAGGCTCAAGGTATGGATCAAATTGTCTGCGATCATCTGAAGTTGGACACTCCAAAAGCTGACATGACAGAATGGACAGCAATGGTTGACAAGGTTCTTAACCTCAAGAAAACCACCAAGATTGCCTTGGTTGGGAAATATGTTGAGTTACCAGATGCTTATTTATCGGTCGTTGAAGCCCTTAAACATTCTGGCTATGTTAATGATTCAGCCATTGATTTGAATTGGGTCAATGCAAATGATGTTACCGCTGAAAATGTTGCTCAACTTCTGGGGGATGCAGATGGTATTATTGTACCAGGTGGTTTTGGTCAGCGCGGTACTGAAGGCAAGATTCAAGCCATTCGTTACGCCCGTGAAAATGATGTTCCTATGCTAGGAGTCTGCCTAGGAATGCAGTTGACATGTGTTGAATTTGCCCGTCATGTGCTTCATTTGGAAGGTGCTAATTCGGCTGAACTTGATCCAGAGACAAAATACCCAATCATTGATATTATGCGTGATCAGATTGATATCGAAGATATGGGTGGAACGCTTCGTTTGGGACTTTACCCATGTAAATTAAAAGCAGGTTCAAAAGCGGCAGCAGCATACAATAATCAGGAAGTGGTACAACGCCGTCATCGTCACCGTTATGAGTTTAATACATCATTCCGTGAGCAATTTGAAGCTGCAGGCTTTGTGTTTTCAGGAGTATCACCAGACAATCGTCTTATGGAAGTAGTCGAATTACCAGATAAAAAATTCTTTGTAGCTGCCCAATATCACCCAGAACTTCAAAGCCGCCCAAATCGACCTGAAGAACTTTATACTGCTTTTGTAACTGCTGCGGTTGAAAATGCTAAATAAGAGCTACCCTCAGTTTTCAGGGATAGTAAATAATTTACAACTAAGTATGAGAGAGGATCTGATTGAGTTGGTCCTCTCTTTTACTATGGTCAGAGGCATGAGAATTGCTTCATTTCCAAGATCCGTCAGTCTCACCCAGATTGGTGGATTTAGTACTAAAAGCAAACCGAAGGGCTATAAATTGGTATTCTCAAATAACATGAATATGATATCATAACAGGAAATGACACCACCTCTTGTAGCTACTATCAATTCTACTTGCTTGCCAGTAAATAAAAGATAAGGGCATCGTTTATTACATCTTTACGTTTTCTTGATATTTCTCGCGAAATTTTGCTGTTTCTTTTTTTCTTATTTTCTTGTAAAATACTGATATGAAAAAAATAAGATTATCAAAGTTATTTACCCATTTGTTTTTAATTGTACTTCTACTTTCAGTTGGCGCTAGCTTTTATTTTTTCCATGTCGCTCAAATTCGTGAAGAAAAATCATTTATCAATAATTCTGCTCGAAAGAAAGATAACCCCCTCTATGAGTACGAGCAACAATTTAAGCAATTGGATAAGGAAACTCTCTGGATGACAAACCAAGGTGTTAAACAAGATGCCTGGTATGTTCCAGCTAAAGAAAAGACGGGGAAAACGGTTATAGTTGTTCATGGCTTTACAAGTGATAAGGAGGATATGAGTCCTTATGCGTGGCTGTTTCATGATTTAGGTTACAATGTCCTTGTCCCTGACAATATGGCCCACGGGGACAGTGGTGGTCGCATTATCGGATATGGTTGGAATGATCGTCTCAATGTCATCAAATGGGCGGAGCTACTGGTTGAGAGAAATCCTTCAAGCCAAATAACTCTTTTTGGTCTGTCAATGGGGGCTGCGACGGTTATGATGGCAAGTGGTGAGGATAACCTTCCTAAACAAGTTGTTAATATTATTGAAGATTGTGGCTATAGTAGTGTTTGGGAAGAACTTAAGTATCAGGCTAAAGAAATGTACAAGCTACCAGCCTTTCCAATCTTGTATGAAGTTTCAGCAATTTCAAAACTTCGTGCAGGCTTCTCTTACGGACAAGCTAGTAGTGTTAAGCAACTTCAAAAAAATCAGCTACCGGTTCTCTTTATTCATGGTGATGCAGATGATTTTGTTCCGACCTCTATGGTTTATGATAATTACAAAGCTACCCAAGGAGAGAGAGAACTTTATCTAGTAAAAAATGCTAAACATGCAAAATCGTTTGAAACCGATCCGAAAACATATAAGGAAAAGATTTCAGCCTTTTTGAAAAAAACTGAAAAATAATGTTGACAGAGTTCCTATGACTTGATATAATAGTTCATGTTGTTAAGGAACAGCGGGGATGGCGGAATTGGCAGACGCGCAGGACTAAGGATCCTGTGGCCGCTTTAGGCCGTGTGGGTTCAAGTCCCACTCTCCGCAGATTAACTGAACCATGCCAAGGGTTCAGTTTTTTAGTGTCTTTCAAATATGACACTATGCGAAAATAAAGTTGACAGGATGCTGAAAAGGTAAAGTTATCTGATTTTATTGAAAAATTTAGCTTGCTTATTCGAGTGGAATGTGTTAAAATTTTATGGTATGCGGTGTGATACACCCTTAATTCTAAGCAGGAGGACACAGATAATCATGGCTAAAGTTTGTTATTTTACAGGTCGTAAAACTGTATCAGGAAACAATCGTTCACACGCGATGAACCAAACAAAACGTACAGTTAAACCAAATCTTCAAAAAGTAACTGTTCTTATTGATGGTAAACCTAAAAAAGTTTGGGCATCAGCTCGTGCGCTTAAATCTGGTAAAGTAGAACGCGTATAAAAACTAAAGGCCTCTCAGAAGGCTTTTTTTGTTATTTGGGCTGATAGAAGAAAAGGTACAAAAGTTCTGTAAATGCGAATTCATTCCTTCAAATGCTTATATTTTTTTACAAGAAGTCTAAGTTATGATAGAATAAAGTGATAAAAACTTGAGAGGTAGTCAACTATGACTGTAAAAATTAATACAAAAGATGGTCAAATTGAACTATCCGACGATGTGATTGCAACTGTCGTTGGTGGTTCTGCAACAGAAATTTTTGGGGTTGTTGGCATGGCTAGTAAAAGTGCCATTCGTGATAATGTCCAAGCTCTTTTGCGTCGTGAAAACTATGCCAAAGGTGTTGTGGTTAAGGCAGGGGATACAGGAATTACTGTTGATGTCTACACTGTAATGTCTTACGGTGTCAAAATCTCTGAAGTGTCTAAAAACATCCAAGAACGTGTGAAATTTAACCTTGAAAATCAACTCGGTCTAACTGCTGATATGGTGAATGTTTACGTTCAAAACATCAAAGTTGTAGGAGAAAACTAGTGTCAAAAATTACAACAAGTTTATTCCAAGAAATGGTGCAAGCAGCCGCTACAAGACTTGGAAAACAAGCAGAATATGTTAATTCGCTCAATGTCTTTCCTGTACCTGACGGAGATACAGGAACTAATATGAGCATGACCATGGATAATGGTGCTAAAGAAGTCGCTGACAAACCAGCAAGTACTGTTGGTCAAGTTGGTCAGATTCTCTCTAAAGGGGTATTGATGGGAGCTCGTGGAAATTCAGGAGTTATCACCTCGCAACTCTTCCGCGGATTTGGTCAATCAATTAAGGACAAAACAGAACTAGATGGCAAGGATTTAGCGCAAGCCTTTCAAACAGGAGTTGAAGTAGCCTATAAAGCCGTTATGAAGCCTGTTGAAGGAACAATCTTAACAGTATCTCGTGGTGCAGCGACAGCCGCTATTAAAAAAGCTGAAGAAACAGAGGATGCCGCAGAAGTGATGCGTGCAGCTCTGGAAGGCGCAAAACGTGCTTTGGCTAAGACTCCAGAGATGCTTCCTGTCTTGAAGGAAGTTGGTGTGGTTGACTCAGGTGGGCAAGGTCTGGTCTTTATTTATGAAGGCTTTTTGTCAGCTCTCACTGGTGACTATATCGCCTCCGAAGACTTTAAAGCAACTCCAGCAGTAATGACTGAAATGATTAATGCTGAGCACCACAAATCTGTTGCTGAACATGTCGCAACTGAAGACATTAAATATGGCTACTGTACGGAAATCATGGTGGCACTTAAACAAGGTCCAACTTACGTTAAAGAGTTCAATTATGATGAATTTCAAGGTTATTTGGGTGGTTTAGGAGACTCTCTGCTTGTGGTCAATGATGATGAAATTGTGAAAGTTCATGTCCACACAGAAGATCCTGGGCTGGTTATGCAAGAAGGACTGAAGTACGGTGCACTTATCAAGGTTAAAGTGGATAATATGCGTGGTCAGCACGAAGCTGTTCTTGAAAAAGAAGCTAGTGCTTCTGTGTCAGTTCAAGAAGCAAAAGAATTTGGTTTGATTGCGGTTGTTGCTGGTGAAGGATTGGCTGACATTTTCAAATCACAAGGTGTTGATTACATCATCTCTGGCGGACAAACCATGAATCCATCAACAGAAGATATTGTCAAAGCTATTGAAGCTGTTAATGCTAAGAATGTGATTATCTTGCCAAATAATAAAAACATCTTCATGGCAGCCCAATCAGCAGCTGACGTGGTTGATATTCCTGCGGCTGTTGTTGAGACGCGAACTGTTCCTCAAGGATTTACTAGTTTATTAGCCTTTGATCCAACAAACAGTCTTGAAGAAAATATTCAAGCCATGACGGCTAGCTTGTCAGATGTTGTTAGTGGTAGTGTCACTTTGGCTGTTCGAGACACAAGTATTGATGGTCTTGAAATCCATGAAAATGATAATCTTGGCATGGTTGATGGTAAGATTGTGGTGTCAAACCCTGATATGGAAGCTACCTTGAAGGAAACTTTCGCTAAGATGATTGATGAGGATAGTGAAATCGTAACAATTTATGTTGGTGAAGACGGTAATTCTGACTTTGCTCAAGAGATTGCAGACTATCTTGAAGGTACTTACGAGGATATTGAGGTTGAAATCCATCAAGGTGACCAACCAGTCTATCCTTATTTGATGAGTGTTGAGTAATTTTATAATGATAGAGTCACCTAGCCCATGCTAAGGTGACTTTTTAGGAGTTAATATGGCAGAGAATATTTTAAATTGGGTAAATATATGTGTCAAAAAGGGTGATGAAGTTCTGTTGTTAAATCGCCAACATGACAATTTTAAAGGGTGGATACAGCCGGGTGGGAAAGTGGAATTTCCTGAGTCCTTCTTTGAAGCTGCTGCAAGAGAATTGAAGGAAGAGACTGGGCTGACTGCTCTTAACCTTCAACTAAAAGGGATTTCTGGTTTTACAAATCCTGATAAGCCTGAACGTTATGTCTATTATGATTTTTTGTGTGAAGATTTTGCTGGTGAACTTAAGGGCAATGATCATGAGGGTGAACCCAAATGGCATAAAATTACGGACATAGATAAAATAGAGATGCAGGATGATATTCGTGATCGTCTGCCACTTTATTGGCGTAGGGGCTCTTTTGAACGCATTCATTACTGGGATGAAGCCAATCACTGCATTGGAGAAACCAAGACAATTTTATATGATTAAGACGGCTGATGATTAAGCTGTCTTTTTTTACTTTAAAAGAGAAAATAGATATGCCTAGCTCTGCTATTTTCCTAAAAAATAAAAAGCAAACTTGTGAAAAATCAAAAAATATAATAGTGGTTCTAAAATACTAAATTTTCTGAAAATTCCTTGACTTTACGCTAGAAAATGTTAACATAGAGTGTAAGATTGAAAGTACGAAGGAGTAACATAAAATGAGAAGTGACATGATTAAAGTTGGTGTTGATAAGGCACCTGCACGTGGTCTGTTATATGCAACAGGACAAGTCAAATCAGCTAAGGATATGCAAAAGCCTTTTATCGCAATTTGTAATTCTTACATTGATATTGTACCTGGGCATGTTCATTTGCGTGAGTTAGCTGATATTGCTAAAGAAGCTATCCGTGAAATGGGAGGCATCCCATTTGAATTTAATACTATCGGTGTTGATGATGGTATTGCCATGGGGCATATTGGGATGCGCTATAGCCTCCCCTCTCGTGAAATCATCGCTGATGCGGCTGAAACAGTTATTAACGCTCACTGGTTTGACGGTGTTTTCTACATTCCAAACTGTGATAAAATTACTCCAGGTATGATTTTAGCAGCTATGCGGACCAATGTGCCTGCTGTTTTCTGTTCGGGTGGTCCAATGAAGGGCGGTGTTGATATGACAGGACACCAAGCGACTCTTTCAAGCTTGTTTGAAGCAGTTGGAACTTACCAAGCAGGGGATATGACAAAACAAGAACTTGATTTCTTGGAACAAAATGCCTGTCCAACCTGTGGTTCATGTTCAGGTATGTTTACAGCCAATTCCATGAATTGTTTGATGGAAGTCATGGGACTTGCTCTTCCTGGTAACGGAACAACTTTGGCTGTTTCTGATGCCCGTCGTGAATTAGTTCGCCAAGCAGCCAAGCATTTGATGGATAACGTTAAAAATAATCTCAAACCTCGTGACATTGTTACGAAAGAAGCTATTGATGATGCTTTTGCGCTTGATATGGCCATGGGTGGATCTACCAATACTGTTTTGCACACCTTGGCAATCGCTCGTGAAGCAGGGATTGATTATAATCTCAAGGACATCAATGAAATTGCTAAGAAAACGCCTTATCTTTCTAAGATTGCACCATCTAGTGTCTATACAATGCACGATGTTCATGAGGCAGGCGGGGTTTCAGCGATTATCAATCAGCTGATAAAAAATGGCTCAATTAAGGGTGATCGCATTACTGTTACGGGTAAAACTCTTAAAGAAAATGTTGCTGGTGCTGAGATTAAAAATGAGAAAATCATTCATCCAATTGAAGCTCCGATTTCACCTGTTGGTGGCCTGTCTATTCTGTATGGTAACATTGCGCAAGATGGTGCTGTTATCAAGGTTGGTGGGGTTGACCCATCCGTTAAAACTTTCCGTGGTAAAGCGATTTGCTGTGATTCGCAGGATCAGGCTCTTGAATTGATTGATAATGGCACTGTTAAAAAAGGTCATGTTGTTGTTATCCGTTACGAAGGACCTCAAGGAGGTCCAGGAATGCCAGAAATGTTAGCGCCAACTTCTAAGATTGTTGGGCGTGGTCTTGGTAAAGATGTTGCTCTCATTACGGATGGTCGCTTCTCTGGTGCAACCCGTGGCATTGCTATCGGGCATGTATCGCCAGAGGCTGCCGAAGGTGGCAATATTGCTCTCATCGAAGATGGTGATGAGATTTTCATTGATTTGACTAACCGTACCATTGATTTGATGGTCGATGAAGCTACTTTGTCTGAACGTCGTAAGACCTTGAAGGCGTTTAAACCTAAGATTTCTAGTGGTTGGCTTCGCCGTTACACCGCATTTGCCTCATCAGCTAATTACGGTGGTTCAATGATGACCGAAGAAGAATTCCAAGAACGAAAGGCTGAGCGTGAGGCCTCAAAGAAACATTGACTTATTTCTAAAGTTAATAAGTAGTTTTGCCGAAGAGGCTACCACTTTTGGCAAAGCAAAAAAGAATACACTGTAAACGTCAACAATTCTGAATTACCCTTGCTTTATTTTTAAAAAATGTTATCATAGATGCAAGGTGTTGGAATTTTTCGACAATTTTGAATTTAACTGCAAAGGAGGAGCTAGTGAAACAAGTCAAATTAAGAGAGTCTAAGAATGGTTCTGAACTCGTACTTGAAACCTTGATAGAGCTTGGCGTAGATACTATTTTTGGTTACCCTGGTGGTGCTGTACTGCCACTCTATGATGCCATTTACAATTATAAAGACAAAGGAATTCGCCATATTTTAGCTCGCCATGAACAAGGTGCTCTCCACGAGGCTGAAGGTTATGCTAAATCTACTGGTAAGATTGGTGTTGCTATCGTAACAAGCGGACCTGGTGCCACCAATGCCATTACAGGTATTGCTGATGGAATGAGTGATAGTGTACCCATGCTTATCTTTACTGGGCAAGTTGCCACGCCTGGAATTGGTAAAGATGCTTTTCAAGAAGCGGATATTATTGGCATAACCATGCCGATTACAAAATATAATTATCAGATTCGCGATGTCACAGAAATTCCACGAGTGATTACTGAGGCTATCCATATTGCAACAACAGGCCGCCCTGGTCCTGTCGTCATTGACCTCCCTAAAAATGTTACTGAAGTTAAAACAAGCGTTTATCATGATCCAACGATAAATATTCCAAGTTATCAACCAACTATTGAGCCAAATGCCCTTCAAGTTAAGAAGATTTTAGAGCAACTTAAGAAATCCAAGAAACCTGTTATTATTGCAGGTGGCGGAGCCAACTATGCTGGTGCTTCTAAAGAATTGGTCGCCTTTGCTGAACGATACAATGTACCAGTTGTATCAACGCTCCTTAGTTTAGGAGTTATGCCAATTGAACACCCTCTATCGCTAGGTATGGGAGGTATGCATGGTTCTTATGCAGCAAATATGGCAATGAGCCAAGCTGATTTTATGATTAATTTTGGTTCGCGCTTTGCTGATCGGTTGACAGGAAATCCTGCAACTTTTGCCAAAAAAGCGGTGGTTGCTCATGTTGATATTGATCCTGCTGAAATTGGCAAGGTTGTTAAAACTCAAATTCCTGTTGTCGGAGATGCAAAAAAAGCCTTACAAATTTTACTTGAAGCCGATGAGGTTAGAACCAGACATGCAGAATGGACAGAGCAAGTTTTGGCTAACAAGGCCAAGGCACCGTTTGGTTATGACTTTGACGAAACAATCATCAAACCTCAACATGCTATTGAAACTATCGGTAAAATCACTAGTGGTGAGGCAATCATTGTTACCGATGTCGGTCAACACCAGATGTGGGCAGCTCAATTCTATCCTTACAAGTACGAACGTCAAATTATCACTTCAGGTGGTTTAGGAACGATGGGATTTGGAATTCCGGCAGCGGTTGGCGCTAAGCTGGCCAATCCAGACAAGGAAGTTATCCTTTTTGTTGGTGATGGTGGTTTCCAAATGACCAATCAAGAATTAGCTATTTTAAATGGTTATGGTGTTCCTATTAAAGTAGTTCTGATTAATAATCACTCGCTCGGTATGGTTCGTCAATGGCAGGAGTCTTTCTATGACGAGCATCGTTCAGAATCAACCTTTGATGATGAACCGAATTTCCAACTCTTGGCGGAAGCCTATGGCATTGCTCATTACCAATTTTCAGATCCTAATACCTTGGAGGAAGATCTGAAGGTTATCACTGAAAACAAGCCGATGCTGATTGAAATTAGCATTTCTAATCGGGAGCACGTTTACCCGATGGTTCCGTCTGGAAAATCAAATGCTGAAATGTTGGGGGTGAAGTTTAATGCGTAGAATGTTAACGGCCAAACTTAAAAACTCAACAGGTGTTTTGAATCGCTTTACAGGTGTCTTATCTCGCCGTCAAGTCAATATTGAATCTATCTCAGTTGGACACACGGTTGAAAAAGACATTTCGAGAATCACCATTATTATTGATGTGGAGAGTATTGAAGAGGTGGAACTTATCATTAAGCAGCTCAATAGGCTAATTGATGTTATCAGAGTTCGAGATATCACTGATATCCCTCACCTAGAGCGTGAAGTTATCCTCGTCAAGTTATCGGCTCCAACAAGCAAGCGCGCAGAGATCTTGGCAGTGATTCAACCTTTCCGAGCTAGCGTTGTTGATGTGGCACCAAAATCAATCACTATTCAAGTAACTGGTGATGCTGATAAGATTGAAGCTCTTATCCGTGTAGTTAAACCTTATGGTATTCAAAATCTTGCTCGCACGGGAGCAACAGGATTTTCAAGAGATTTCTCTTAAATCCTTCCTAAATTTAGTTAATCTTGCCTTTAGGCAAAATTATTGCTTTCTTTTTTGGGAAAGTATTATAAATAAAAATAGAAAAGAGACATATTACTATGGCAGTAACAATGGAATACGAAAAAGATGTCAAAGTTGATGCACTTGCAGGCAAAAAAATTGCCGTTATCGGTTATGGTTCACAAGGACACGCACACTCACAAAACTTGCGTGATTCAGGCTACGATGTGATTATCGGTGTACGTGCAGGTAAATCATTTGATAAAGCTAAAGAAGACGGTTTTGAAACATTTGAAGTGGCTGATGCTGTCAAACAAGCAGATGTTGTCATGATTTTGGCACCAGATGAAATCCAAGCCGACCTCTACGCTACTGAAATCGCTCCAAATCTTAAAGATGGTGCTGCACTTGGTTTTGCTCATGGATTTAACATTCGCTTTGAATATATCAAGGCACCTGAAACAGTTGATGTTTTCATGTGTGCGCCTAAAGGGCCAGGTCACTTGGTACGTCGTACTTATACTGAAGGATTTGGTGTACCAGCACTTTATGCCGTTTACCAAGATGCTACTGGAAATGCTAAAGACATTGCAATGTCATGGTCTAAAGGTGTAGGAGCTGCTCGTGTTGGTCTTCTTGAAACAACCTTTAAAGAAGAAACTGAAGAAGATTTGTTTGGTGAACAGGCCGTTCTTTGTGGTGGTTTAACTGCACTTATTGAAGCTGGTTTTGAAGTACTTACTGAAGCAGGTTACGCTCCAGAATTGGCCTACTTTGAAGTTCTTCATGAAATGAAATTGATTGTTGACCTTATCTACGAAGGTGGATTCAAAAAAATGCGTCAATCAATTTCTAACACTGCTGAATTTGGTGATTATGTTTCAGGACCACGTGTCATCACAGCTCAAGTAAAAGAAAATATGAAAGCTGTTCTTGCTGATATTCAATCAGGTAAATTTGCTGATGAATTCGTATCAGATTACAAAGCTGGTCGTCCACGCCTTGAAGCTTATCGTAAAGAAGCTGCTGAACTTGAAATTGAAAAAGTTGGTGCAGAACTTCGTAAAGCTATGCCATTTGTTGGACAAAACGATGACGATGCGTTCAAAATCTATAACTAATTTTTCAAACTTAGTCTAATAGGAAGCAGGGAGAGTTCTTTCTCTGCTTTTTATAATGAAGCATTTTAGGAATATTTTCAGGAAATTGAGGAAAACTCATAAACCCACATTCAAAACTGACAAAATATGTTATAATACTAAAAAGACAGAAAATTTTGAAAAGAAGGAAAATTTATGCTTACAGCAAAAGATGTTATCAAAGCCAATGATGTATTAAAAGACGTTGTAGAGCGTACGCCACTTGATTTTGATCGATATTTATCGGAAAAATATGGAGCAACTGTCTATCTCAAACGTGAGAATATGCAGAAGGTACGTTCTTTTAAAATCAGGGGGGCCTATTATGCGATTCACCAATTATCTGATGAAGACAAGCAAAGAGGTGTTGTTTGTGCTTCTGCGGGGAATCATGCTCAAGGGGTAGCATTTACCTGTCATGAGATGAAAATTCCAGCAACTATTTTTATGCCCGTGACAACACCGCAGCAAAAAATTGGACAGGTCCGTTTTTTTGGGGGTCCATATGTTACCATTAAATTGGTAGGAGATACTTTTGATGCTTCGGCTCAAGCAGCTCAAGAATTTACCAAATCTGAAGGTATGACCTTCATTGATCCTTTTGACGATTTTAATGTTCAAGCTGGTCAGGGAACAGTAGCTTATGAAATTTATGAGCAGGCCCAAGAAGAAGGGGTTGATTTTGACCAAATCTTTGTTCCAGTTGGCGGTGGAGGTCTTATTTCAGGTGTAGCAACTTATATCAAAGATGTCTCTCCAGAAATAGAAGTAATCGGAGTGGAAGCATCTGGTGCACGTAGCATGAGAGCAGCTTTTGATAGGGGACGTCCTGTCAAATTGGAAGAAATTGATAAGTTTGCAGATGGTATTGCCGTACAACAGGTCGGTAGGAATACCTACGAAGTGGCTCGTAAGTATGTGGATAAGCTTGTCGGAGTAGATGAAGGTCTAATTTCAGAAACCTTGATTGACATGTACTCTAGACAAGGCATTATCGCAGAACCTGCTGGAGCAGCTTCCATAGCTGCCTTGGAAGTCATGAAGGATGAAATCAAAGGTAAGACGGTTGTTTGCATCATTTCTGGTGGGAATAATGACATTAATCGTATGCAAGAAATGGAAGAGCGGGCACTTATTTACGATGGTGTGAAACACTATTTTGTTGTTAATTTTCCACAACGACCAGGTGCCCTACGTGAGTTTGTAAATAATATCTTGGGACCAAATGATGACATCACGCGTTTTGAATACATCAAACGTGCTAATAAAGGGACAGGACCTGTTTTAATTGGGATTACTCTAGGGGATAAGAATGATTATGAACTCCTTATTGAACGTTTAGCGGCCTTTGATCCGTCCTATATCAACCTTCATGGTAATGAAAGCCTCTATAATTTATTGGTATAATTTAGTCAACAATGGTCAAAGAATTGGAGGCTTGACTCAGGATTTTTCTTGACGAGTTTCAAGAATTGAGTATAATAAATTTATAAATCAATAGAGAACTAAGAGGAGTTTGTCGCTGCAGAGACAGACTCTTTTTCTATATTGGTTTAGTCTTTTTAAGCTTAAAATATCAGACAATGATTGACTTTTGTTTTATTTGATAATATAATTGTACTAAGGAAACGAAACAAAGGAGATCTTATGCCGGTTTACTTTTGGATTTTTGTTTTTATTGCTATTACAGCTGGTCTTTGGGGCAGCAAGAAAAAATAAGGAGGAAAGTTTTATGTTTTTCATCGTTTTTGTGATTTTTGTCTTAGTGATTATCCTTTCGGTAATTGCTAGTACTCTCTATGTAGTGCGCCAACAATCCGTTGCTATTATCGAGCGCTTTGGTAAATATCAATTAACTGCTGGCTCAGGGATTCATGTCCGTATGCCTTTTGGCATTGATAAAATTGCTGCGCGAGTGCAATTACGCTTGCTTCAAAGTGAAATCGTTGTAGAAACCAAGACAAAAGATAATGTTTTTGTCACTCTAAATGTTGCTACTCAATATCGTGTCAACGAGCAAAATGTGACTGATGCTTACTACAAACTTATGAAACCGGAAGCTCAGATCAAATCATACATTGAAGATGCTCTACGTTCATCAGTTCCTAAATTGACATTGGACGAATTATTTGAGAAAAAAGATGAGATTGCCCTTGAGGTACAACATCAAGTAGCTGAAGAAATGTCAACATACGGTTACATTATCGTTAAAACTTTGATTACTAAGGTTGAACCTGATGCTGAAGTTAAACAATCCATGAATGAAATCAATGCTGCGCAACGTAAACGTGTGGCAGCTCAAGAATTGGCTAATGCTGATAAGATTAAAATCGTAACAGCTGCTGAAGCCGAAGCTGAAAAAGACCGGCTCCACGGTGTCGGTATTGCTCAACAACGTAAGGCTATTGTTGATGGGTTGGCTGAGTCAATTCAAGAACTTAAAGACGCCAATGTTGGTATGACAGAAGAACAAATTATGTCAATTCTCTTGACCAACCAATACCTTGATACTCTGAATACTTTTGCGGTTAAAGGGAATCAAACAATCTTCTTGCCTAACAATCCAGAGGGTGTTGAAGATATTCGTACACAAATTTTGTCTTCTCTAAAAGCTAAATAATATAAAACCTGCTAGGGAAATTTCTAGCAGGTTTTTGTCTGGCGATTGGAAAAGAATTATACAATGAAGAAGTCCAGAATCTTTCAGATTATTTTTCTAAAAATTCTGGGGTTGGTTAATATTTTTTTCCTTGACGTTTATGCTCATGAATAATTTTCAAGGCACGTTTTCGGGTTTTGATATTTGGGCTCTTCAGTCTACGATAGGCTGAAGATAAGTCTGTTTTTTCAGCCATAAAACCTCCTTTGATGAGAAATTATTAACGTTAACAAGAAAAGTATAACACAAAATACTTAACCGGTAAAGTAAAAAAGTTATCTTAATATCGTCGATATTTGGTAGAAAACAATCACTTTTGATATTCAAAATAAAAAAGCTTGTAGAAAATTTTTGAGATTAATTAAGAACCTGTATTCACAGTTCAGTACTTCTATTTAAGTCTAGTTTTTGAGCTGCTCATCATTAGTTTTTTCAAAATACTGACTTGATTAGCGAAAAACTATCTCTTATCTATAAACACTTCATTTGTGAATACAGGTTCTAACATTTTCTATGACTTAAATACAGAAAGGATGGATGGGGGATGAAATTAGAGATAGTTTGAGATATAGTCAATTAGTTTATCTTTTATTACTTCGACGTAAGAGGAAACTCCGTTTCCTTATTTCCAACTTCAAACACTCCACTGGATTGTTTAAACTCGCCTTGTTGTACTTTACGAAAGTGACTTGCTTCGCATGTCTTATTTCCAACCTAGAACAGCCTAGAGGCTGTTCTAGCAACCGGCAGCTCGTTGCCTAGTACTAAAAAGCAAACTAAACTAAAAGACTATAATGACATGTTTTTGTTTCCAGTTTTGCAGAAAGAAGTGATAAAAGAGATTTCCAATAGTGAGGCTCAATAGGTTCAGACTAACATCGCCAAGATCAAAAATCCCTAAACGAAATACAAATTGACAGGATACAATCATGAGGATACCTAAGAATCCTAGTAAGATATTTTTTCTGGACAGAGGGTAGAGGAACCCCAAGGGAATGAACATGAGAAGGTTCATAACCGGCACAAAGCGACTGCCATTTTCAATTTCTCCAATGAAGGACAGCGGATTTAAAGAAAATCCTTGCATTCCTATGTTTTTTAGGAAAAGAAGATAAACTAGCGAGAAGAAATAGATGAAATAGCAAGAAATTAGGGTGGAACTTTTCGTTTGTCTATTTGTACAAAGGTTTAAAAAAACATAAGTAAAGTAGCTGATTATTAAAGTAATAATGATATTGAGGGACAAGGCAAAGTCAACACCATAATTTGAGATATAGTAGGAATATGAAATAAGGTAGCTATCATAAAACCATTTTGAAAGAGAAAAGCAGAGCAAGAAGAGTAATATTTGGAAAATGTAGGGATGTCTCGTCTTTTGCATAGGAAGTTCCTCCTTCTTTTTGTTTTTTCAAGTCTAACATTAAAAACTTAAAGGAAATTTAAGGAAAAAAAGAAGACTAGAAGTTTTGCAAATTAAGCAAACTTTCTAGTCCTTACTCTGATTTTCTATTTCAAGAAACGTTGTAAGAATACTTTGGTACGTTCTTGTTGTGGATTTTCAAAAATTTGTTGTGGTGTGCCTTCTTCAGCAATAACGCCTTGATCCATGAAAATGACACGGTCAGAAACTTCCTTGGCAAATTCCATTTCGTGAGTAACAATGATCATGGTGAGGCCTGATTTTGCCAAAACTTTCATAGTTTTAAGTACCTCACCGACCATTTCTGGGTCAAGAGCTGAGGTAGGTTCATCAAAAAGCATAGCTTCTGGATTAACAGACAGGGCGCGTGCAATAGCCACACGTTGTTTTTGCCCACCTGACAGTTGTTTTGGCTTGGCCTGCCAGTATTGCTCAGTCATCCCAACCTTATTAAGGTTTTCTTTGGCAATAGCTTCCGCATCTGTGCGAGAACGTTTGAGAACCGTTGTTTGGGCTACGATGGCATTTTCAAGAACATTAAGGTTTTCAAAGAGATTGAAGGACTGAAAAACCATACCGAGTTTTTCACGATATTCGGTTAAGTTGTAACCTTTGTTAAGAACATTTTGTCCATGAAAGAGAATTTCGCCGCCAGTCGGTGTTTCTAAAAGATTGATGGAACGCAGAAGAGTTGATTTCCCCGAGCCTGATGAACCAATGATAGAGATAACTTCACCTTTGTTGACAGCAAGTGAAATGTCTCTAAGGACTTCATTTTGCCCAAAAGATTTCTTTAAATGTTTGATTTCTATAATTGTCTGTGTCATTATTTCACCACCTTAGTTTGAATTTGGTTAGCCCCAGTTGTATAAGTATCAGCATCAAAACGCTTTTCAATATAACGGAGGATACGTGTCACGGTAAAGGTGAGCACGAAGTAGATGACTGCGATAATGGTGAAAGTTTGGAAATATTGATAAGTTTGTGTTGCTACGGTATTACCTGAGAAGTAAAGCTCTACAACGGAAATCACATTCAGCACAGAGGTATCTTTGATGTTAATGACAAACTCATTACCTGTAGCTGGAAGAATGTTACGGATAACTTGTGGCAGAACAATTTTACGCATGGTTTGTCCATGACTGAAACCAAGAGCTGTTGCAGCTTCAAATTGTCCTTTATCAACGGCGAAAATACCACCACGAACAATCTCACTCATGTAGGCACCAGTATTGATAGACACGATGAAAATAGCAGCAAGCGTACGGTCGAGTGAAATCCCAAAGGCTTGGGCAGTCCCATAGTAAATAACCATAGCTTGTACAATCATTGGGGTTCCGCGGAAGACTTCAATATAAACGTTAAGGAGCCAACCAAATACTTTTTGTAGAATAGCTAGCGCTTTATTGGTAGCTTTGGGAGCGGTACGGTAAACACCAATTAAAAGACCGATAAGTGTTCCGACAATGGTGCCGATGATTGAAATTAAGAGGGTAACACCTGTTCCACGTAGAAATTGGTTGCCATTTTTCTTGAGGATAGACCATATTTGTTGGAAGAAATTTTGTTTGTTTTCTTCCTTGGAACTAGTGTCAGCTGGTTGCTTCTTAATCATATCGTCCATGAGCCTGATACGGCCAGATTCTGAAATAGTAGCAAGGACATCGTTGACCTTGGCGAGAGTGGCTGAGTCATCTTTGCGCAGACCAACAGCGATAGCAGCATCTGATTCAGAGACGGTGAATCCCTTTTTGAGGGTGACCATTTTGAATTTCTTATTGGCTTGCTCAGCTGTCATGGCCTCAGGACGTTCAGAAATGTAAGCATCAATGACACCAGATGCGAGGGCTTGACGCATTTGTGAGAAGTCGCCCATTGGTGTTTGAGCATTAGCTCCGACCAGCTGTGGTAAGAGATTGACATGCCAGACACCTTGTTGAGCGGTAACCTTGGCTCCCTTGAAATCCTTGATTGATTTGGCGTTAGCGTACTTGCCATCTTTGACAACCACTAAGACGGGCTCGCTAGTGTAGTAACTATTAGAAAATGAGATTTCCTTTTTACGTTCTTCAGTTGGACTCATTCCAGCAGCAATCATGTCAATCTTGCCAGAAGTCAAGGCTGGAATCAGACCAGTCCATGAGGTTTTGACAACCAATAATTTCTTACCCATTGATTTAGCCACTTGTTGAGCGATTTGTACATCGTAACCATTGGCGTATTGGTTAGTTCCCTCAATGGGAACAGCTCCATTAGAATCGTCGTCTTGTGTCCAGTTAAAGGGAGCATAAGCTGCTTCCATACCGACACGAAGGTATTCATCTGCTTGAACTGTAATACCTGTAAAGGTCATGAGAATAGCAGCGAATAGACTTAAGATAAATTTTTTCATTAAAGTCTCCTGTCTAAATTATATGTTTACATTTTACAGGAAAAAAGTCTTGATTTCAATACAAGTGGCCTTATAATATAGAATATTTATACAGTAAGTAAAATTTGATTAAATCAAAATGGTCGTGATAGGATAAAAAGTACCAAGGAGCTCAGCTATTTTTCTTAAAATTTGGTATAATTAGAACGAATACATATTGAGGAGATACTATGTTAATTATTGAATTGCTCAAGGCTCTTTTTTTGGGGATTATTGAGGGTGTTACGGAATGGCTGCCTGTCTCTAGTACGGGGCATTTAATCTTAGTTCAAGAGTTCATGAAACTCAATCAATCTAAGGATTTTATTGATATGTTCAATATTATTATCCAGTTAGGAGCGATTTTGGCGGTTATCGTGATTTACTTTGAGCGTCTTAATCCTTTTCAACCGGGAAAATCGGCACGTGAGGTACGTTTAACTTGGCAACTTTGGCTTAAGGTTGCTATTGCATGTATCCCATCGATTATTATTGCATTGCCTTTTGATGATTGGTTTGAAGCTCACTTTAATTTTATGGTACCAATTGCAATCGCATTAATTGTTTACGGGATTGCTTTCATATGGATTGAGAAACAGAATGCGACTGTTGAACCTGCGGTGACTAGTTTAGCAAAAATGTCCTACAAGACAGCTTTTCTCATCGGTCTTTTTCAAGTATTAGCTATTATTCCAGGTACTAGTCGTTCAGGCGCAACCATTTTGGGAGCCATTATTGTTGGAACCAGTCGTTCAGTTGCGGCAGATTTTACCTTCTTCTTGGCGATTCCAACCATGTTTGGGTATAGCGGTCTTAAAGCTGTAAAATTCTTTTTAGATGGTAATGTGCTTAATTTTGGACAAGTATTGATTTTACTTGTAGCAAGCGTAACAGCCTTTGTGGTCAGTCTTTACTCTATTAAGTTCTTAACGGATTATGTCAAGAAACATGACTTTACCATCTTCGGGAAATATCGCATTGTTCTCGGAACGATTCTTTTGGTTTACGCTTTCATTACTTGGATTTTTTAGACAAATATGAGCGGAGATAGTTTTTATGATTGATAGAATGTCATAAAAACTATCTCTTTTTTTGTCTCACGAAAACCACTAGCTGTGCTAGTGGTTCCGAAAAGCTTTTAGCGATGTATCAAAAAGTCCCCCTAAAGTGTTATATTAGATAAGGTTTCCCGACCACTAACTAATATACAAAAGGAGGACCCCTGATGAGACAGGATAATAATAGTTTAGCATATACTACATGGAATTGTAAGTATCATATTGTTTTCGCCCCAAAATATAGACGTCAGATAATCTATGGGAAATACAAAGCAAGTATTGGTCAAATCTTACGGTTATTATGTGAAAGAAAAGGTGTTGAAATTCATGAAGCAGAAGCATGCCCAGATCACATTCACATGTTGGTGAGTATACCACCGAAGCTAAGTATTTCCTCATTTATGGGATATTTAAAGGGTAAAAGTAGCTTAATGATATTTGACCGACACGCTAATTTAAAGTATAAATATGGGAATCGCAAATTTTGGTGTCGAGGGTTTTATGTTGATACGGTTGGGCGAAATCAGAAGCGAATTGAAGAATATATTCGTAATCAATTACAAGAAGACGTGATAGCAGATCAGCTCAGTCTTTTCGAGGAATATGATCCGTTTACAGGTGAGAAGAATAAAAGAAAGTAGTCTTAAAGAGACCCGCTAGTCGGGTCAGCTAGCAAAGGTGGTGCTGAAGGGAAACCATTCGGTAGGCCTTTAGGCCTCGGCCGGTAGCAGAGGCTTTCAGCCGAAGAGCAAACCACCCGTTCTCACGGGTGGTTTTGATTCATTGCTTTAAAAAATTGAAAAAAAAGTACATTTCTTGTATAATGGAATGACTACGCGTGCGAGGTAAAGAGGTAAATAAATATGGAAATGAAACAAATTAGCGAAACAACGCTGAAGATTACGATTAGTATGGAAGACTTGGAAGAACATGGTATGGAGCTTAAAGATTTCTTGTTACCACAGGAGAAGACTGAGGAATTTTTCTATGCAGTAATGGATGAACTTGATCTCCCTGACAATTTTAAAAATAGCGGTATGTTGAGCTTTCGAGTTACACCACGCAAGGATCGCATTGATGTCTTTGTGACCAAGTCTGAACTGAATAAGGATTTGAATTTTGAAGATTTGTCTGAGTTTGGGGATGTTTCCAACATGTCTCCGGAAGATTTTTTCAAGACTTTAGAGCAATCTATGCGCTCCAAGGGTGACACTGAGGCGCATGAAAAGCTTGAAAAAATTGAAGAAATGGTGGAAGCGGCTATCAGTGAAACTCAGGCAGATGAACAGTTGTCTGAAGAAGAGGAAATCAACCCTACAGAGTATGTTCATTACGTCTTGGATTTTGCAAACTTGGAGGATGTTATCTCCTTTTCAAAGGCTATTGATTTTGAAGTAGAGGCTTCTGAACTTTATAAGCAAGCAGATCGTTACCATATGACTATTTTGCTTAGTTTGATTGACAAACCGAGTTATTATGCCAATGTGATGTACGCTCGTCTATTGGAGCACGCCGCTCCTGGAACGAAGACACGTGCCTATTTACAAGAACATGGTGTACAACTCCTACTAGAGAATGCTGTTGAAAATTTACGTTTAATTGAATTGGTGTGATATGAACTCATTTACGATTGAATACATAATGGTCTTAATCGGTGCATTTTTGATATCTCTTATCTTAACTCCACTTGTTCGATTTTTATCCTTTCGTATTGGAGCTGTTGATAATCCGAATGCGAGACGTATCAATAAGGTTCCTATGCCAAGCGCAGGTGGACTTGCTATTCTGATTTCTTTTTTGATTAGTACACTGTTTGCTATGCCATTTGTAACTGAAAAGAATGTCTTTGGACAGACCTACTTTGACTTCATTCTGCCGATTGTAGTAGGAGCGGTTATTATTGCTGTGACGGGACTAATTGATGACATTAAGGAGCTTTCTCCCAAGATAAAATTGATAGGGATAATTGCAGGAGCTCTGGTAATTTGGGCTTTTACCGATTTTCATTTTGACAGTTTTAAAATTCCTTTTGGAGGTCCTCTAATTCATTTTACACCTCTATTTACCTTTATTTTTACTATTTTATGGATTGTAGGAATTACTAATGCTGTCAATTTGATGGACGGGCTTGATGGTTTAGTGAGTGGTGTTGCTATTATTAGCCTTTTAACAATGGGAATTGTCTCACAGTTCTTTTTACCAAGCACTAATCAATTTTTGACCTTGACAATATTTGTTCTTATAGCCTCTATTGTGGGATTTTTCCCATATAATTATAATCCAGCCATTATCTATTTAGGAGATACTGGGGCACTTTTGATAGGCTTTTTAATTTCTGTTTTATCACTTCAAGGATTAAAAAATGCCACTGCTGTAGCAGTTGTGACACCCGTTATCATATTGGGAGTTCCTATTGTTGATACGTTTGTAGCCATTATTCGCAGAACCTTGTCGGGGAAGAAATTTTATGAACCTGACAAAATGCACCTGCATCACCGTCTGCTAGCCATGGGCTTTACCCATCGTGGAGCAGTTTTGGTTGTTTACGGAATTGCCATGCTCTTTTCTTTGACATCGCTTTTACTCAACCTCTCTAGCCGTATTGGTGGACTTCTGCTCATAGTCGGACTTTTATTTGGTATTGAAATTCTGATTGAAGGTATAGAAATTTTGGGAAAAGGACGGACACCGCTTTTTAACGTTCTAAAATTCATCGGAAATAGCGATTACCGTCAAGCTAGTCTCTTAAAATGGCAACAAAGAAAGAAAAAATGATAAACACGAAGAAAGCCATTCTAGGCTTTTTTTGTTATAATATTCTATAAAATAATATAATAGATTATCAGAGCAATGCTCTAGTCTGATAGATTAAGGAGTGGACTATGTCTGTACTTGAAATAAAAAACCTTCACGTTTCGATTGAGGATAAGGAAATTCTCAAAGGTGTTAATCTAACCCTTAAAACAGGTGAAATTGCAGCTATTATGGGACCAAATGGAACAGGGAAGTCAACCCTCTCAGCAGCTATCATGGGCAATCCAAACTACGAAGTTACAGAAGGTGAGATCCTTTTTGATGGAGAAAATATTTTGGAATTGGAAGTTGATGAGCGTGCACGTTTGGGACTTTTCTTAGCGATGCAATACCCATCAGAAATTCCGGGGATTACCAATGCCGAATTTATCCGTGCAGCTATGAATGCTGGCAAAGAGGATGATGACAAAATCTCAGTCATGGATTTCATCACAAAATTGGATGAAAAAATGGAACTTTTAGGTATGAAAGAAGAAATGGCAGAGCGCTACCTTAATGAAGGTTTCTCAGGTGGTGAGAAAAAACGTAATGAAATTCTTCAACTCCTCATGCTTGAACCTAAGTTTGCTCTTCTTGATGAAATTGACTCAGGTCTTGACATCGATGCCCTCAAAGTTGTTTCAAAAGGAGTTAACGCTATGCGCGGCGAAGGTTTTGGAGCTATGATTATCACTCACTACCAACGCCTCCTCAACTACATCACACCAGATGTGGTTCACATCATGATGGACGGTCGTGTGGTTCTTTCAGGTGGAGCTGAACTTGCTGCTCGCCTTGAAAAAGAAGGTTATGCCCAATTAGCCGAAGAACTCGGTCTTGAGTACAATGAAGAAGTCTGATTTGTCACTTCTAACAAATGAAAAGAGGTACAAAAGATGACAAAAGATACAATTATAGCTTTTTCACAAGCACATGCTGAACCAAGCTGGCTGCAAGAGCGCCGCTCAGCTGCCTTTGATAAAATTGATGATTTAGAGTTACCAAAAATCGAACGTGTCAAATTCCATCGTTGGAATTTAGGTGATGGTACGATTGCGGAGAGCGAGTATTTGGCAAATGTTCCAGACTTTACAGCATTAGGGGATAATCCTAAGCTGGTTCAAGTTGGTACACAAACCGTCTTTGAACAATTGCCAGCGGACCTAACGGCTAAGGGAGTTGTTTTCACAGATTTCTATTCTGCTTTGGAAGAAATTCCGGAGATAATGGAGAAGCACTTTGGGACAGCTCTTACCTTTGATGAGGATAAATTATCGGCTTATCACATGGCTTATTTCAATAGCGGAGCAGTTCTTTACGTTCCTGATAATGTCGAACTTGACCAGGCTATTGAAGGAATTTTTTATCAAGATAGCACAAGCGCTGTGCCATTTAACAAACACATCCTCATCATTGTAGGTCGAAATGCTAAGGTCAACTACTTGGAACGCTTTGAGACTATCGGTGATGGTAGTGAGAAAGCGACAGCCAACATTAGTGTGGAAGTTATCGCTCAGGCGGGCAGCCAAGTGAAATTCTCAGCCATTGATCGTCTTGGTGCTAATGTCACGACCTACATCAGTCGTCGTGGCCGTCATGGCAACGATGCAACTATCGATTGGGCATTGGGGGTTATGAACGAAGGTAATGTCATTGCAGACTTCGACTCTGACTTAATTGGTAATGGTAGCCATGCTAACCTCAAGGTTGTTGCGGCTTCATCTGGTCGTCAAGTACAAGGGGTTGATACACGCGTTACCAATTATGGTTGCAACTCTGTCGGTCATATTCTACAACACGGAGTTATTTTAGAGCGTGGCACCCTGACCTTCAACGGAATTGGTCATATTATCAAGGGAGCTAAGGGAGCAGATGCTCAGCAGGAAAGCCGTGTGCTGATGCTATCCGACCAAGCCCGCTCAGATGCCAATCCTATTCTTTTAATTGATGAAAATGATGTCACGGCAGGTCATGCGGCTTCGATTGGTCAAGTAGATCCAGAAGACATGTATTACCTGATGAGTCGTGGCTTGGATAAAGCAACAGCTGAACGCTTAGTGATTCGCGGTTTCCTAGGGACAGTTATTACTGAAATTCCAGTTAAGGAAGTTCGTGATGAAATGATTGAGGTACTCGATAACAAATTGGATGGACGATAAGATGACAGCTTTACTAGATAAAAAAATTCGTCAGGATTTCTCTATTCTTGAGCAGATTATTAATGATGAACCATTGGTTTATCTTGATAATGCAGCTACGACACAAAAACCTAAGCAAGTTTTAGAAGTCTTGAATAACTATTATGAAAAGGATAATGCTAATGTGCACCGTGGGGTGCACACTTTGGCAGAACGTGCGACGGCAGCTTATGAAGCTAGTCGTGAAAAGGCGCGTGCTTTTATCAATGCTAAATCAACCAAAGAGGTTCTCTTTACTCGAGGGACTACAACAGGACTTAATTGGGTAACTCATTTTGCAGATGAAGTGCTACAAGAAGATGATGAAGTTATTATCTCTATTATGGAGCATCACTCCAATGTTGTACCTTGGCAAGAGGTTTGTCGCAAAAACGGCGCACACTTAGTTTATGTCTACCTTAAAGATGGCGCTCTAGATATGACTGACTTGCGTAGCAAACTTTCAAGCAAAACAAAATTTGTAAGCATTGCCCACGTCTCTAACGTTTTAGGTTGTGTTAATCCAGTTAAGGAGATAGCAGAGCTAGCTCATGAGGTTGGAGCCTATATGGTTGTGGATGGTGCTCAATCAGCTCCTCATATGACTATTGATGTTCAAGAATTAGATTGTGATTTCTTTACTTTATCTGGTCACAAGATGCTTGGGCCAACAGGTATCGGTGTTCTTTATGGTAGGGAAGAAATTCTAAACCAAATGAGCCCGGTCGAATTTGGTGGGGAAATGATTGATTTTGTTCATGAACAGAAATCTACCTGGACTGACCTACCTTGGAAATTTGAGGCTGGAACGCCGAATATTGCAGGCGCAATTGCCCTTGGTGCTGCTATTGATTATTTAACAGAACTGGGAATGGACAAGGTTCAAGCTCACGAGCATGAATTGGTATCCTATGTTCTACCTAAACTACAAGCTATCGATGGGTTGACAGTTTATGGTCCTCAAGAAGTGAGTAAACACACTGGTGTTATTGCTTTTAATCTTGATGGGTTGCATCCACATGATGTAGCGACCGCCCTTGATTATGAAGGTGTAGCAGTGCGTGCGGGTCATCACTGTGCTCAACCTCTTATTAGTCATCTAGGAATTCATTCTGCTGCCCGCGCTAGCTTTTACATTTACAACACGAAAGAAGACTGCGACAAACTTGTCGAAGCCATTATCAAAACAAAGGAGTTTTTCAATGGCACTCTCTAGATTAGATAGTCTCTATATGGCAGTGGTTTCTGATCACTCAAAAAATCCTCACCATCATGGATTTTTAGAAGGGGTAGAACAAGTTCAGCTTAATAATCCAACGTGTGGTGATGTCATTAGTTTGTCAGTGAAGTTTGATGGCAATCTTATCTCGGATATTGCTTTTGCAGGAGATGGTTGTACGATTTCAACGGCCTCATCAAGCATGATGACGGATGCAGTAATTGGAAAAACAAAAGAAGAAGCTTTAGAATTAGCTGAAATTTTCTCAAAAATGGTTCAAGGAGAAAAAAGTCCTGAACAAAAAAGTCTTGGAGAAGCTAGCTTACTCGCAGGAGTGTCAAAATTTCCGCAGCGTATCAAATGTTCAACTTTGGCTTGGAATGCGCTGAAAAAGTCAATTGAACGCAGTGAGGAGACTTCTTAAGGAAAAGTTGTCTCTTCACTAATAAAGAACTAGGACAGTAAGCTGTCAGACAGCGTTAGATAGCTAGTACCGTTTACCACTCATTTGAGAATCAATTTCAGATATGTTGACTTGATATGATGAATTTCAAGTCTATCTGTATCACTGTCGTTTAGTTTTTGATAAAAAGTTATTGAACGTCAAGAAAAAATAGGAAAGGGCTGCTATGTCAGAAAACGAAAAAGTAGAACCGAAACCGATTGACCTCGGTGATTATAAATTTGGTTTCCATGATGATGTGAAACCTATCGCAAGTACAGGAAAGGGACCAACAGAAGCTGCAGTTCGTGAAATGTCACGAATAAAAGGTGAACCTGAATGGATGTTAGAGTTTCGATTGAAATCTCTAGAAACCTTCAACAAAATGCCTATGCAAACTTGGGGAGCAGACTTGTCCGATATTAATTTTGATGATATTATTTATTATCAAAAACCGACCGATAAACCTGCTCGCTCTTGGGATGATGTACCTGAAAAGATTAAAGATACCTTTGAAAAAATTGGTATTCCAGAAGCTGAACGTGCCTTTTTGGCGGGTGCTTCGGCTCAGTATGAATCTGAAGTGGTCTACCATAATATGAAAGAAGAGTATGATAAATTAGGTATTATCTTTACTGATACCGACTCTGCTCTCAAAGAATATCCTGAGCTTTTTAAAAAATACTTCGCCAAATTAGTACCTCCAACTGATAACAAGTTGGCTGCGTTAAACTCTGCTTTCTGGTCTGGTGGAACTTTTATTTATGTACCAAAAGGTGTAAAAGTAGATATTCCACTGCAAACTTACTTCCGTATCAATAATGAAGGCACAGGTCAGTTTGAGCGTACTCTTATTATCGTTGATGAAGGAGCGAGTGTTCACTATGTAGAAGGATGTACAGCTCCGACTTATTCCACTGCTAGCCTACATGCGGCCATTGTTGAAATTTTTGCCTTGGATGGGGCGTATATGCGCTATTCAACAATCCAAAACTGGTCGGACAATGTTTATAACTTGGTAACCAAACGTGCCAAGGCGATGAAAGACGCTACTGTCGAATGGATTGATGGTAATCTTGGTGCCAAGACAACCATGAAATACCCATCAGTTTACCTAGATGGTGAAGGAGCGCGTGGAACAATGCTGTCTATCGCATTTGCCAACAAAGGTCAACACCAAGATACAGGCGCTAAGATGATTCACAATGCACCACGCACCTCTTCATCTATTGTTTCCAAGTCAATTGCCAAGGGTGGTGGCAAAGTTGATTATCGTGGTCAGGTTACTTTTAATAAAGACTCAACTAAATCAGTCAGCCACATTGAATGTGATACTATCATCATGGACGACTTATCGGCCTCTGACACCATTCCATTCAATGAAATCCACAATTCGCAAGTAGCATTGGAGCATGAGGCTAAAGTTTCAAAAATCTCAGAAGAACAGCTTTACTACCTCATGAGTCGTGGGTTGTCTGAATCTGAAGCGACAGAAATGATTGTTATGGGATTTGTGGAGCCATTTACCAAAGAACTACCAATGGAATACGCCGTTGAGCTTAATCGTCTAATTAGCTACGAAATGGAAGGCTCTGTCGGCTAATATCGTTGAAAAATAGTTTTTCAGTTTAGTTTGTTCTTAGGTGCTATGCAGCTGTAAGCGGAGTTTTCCGTCTAACGAACTGCAAAAGCTAAACTGAATGCCTACACTAAAAAAGCTGCCTTTCTGCAAGCAAATTTAAGGGTAATACTTTAAATGAAGTACTTGTCTTAGAGGGGGGTCAAACTTACCTTGGTTTTCTTGCCTACTCTAAGACGTTTAAGTATAAATAAAATGAGTTGAAAAAACAACTCATTTTTGTTTTGAAGAAAATCAGAAGACTTTATGCTAAAACAAAGCTTATAAATGAATACACCTCATAGTGAGTTATCTTACTAGCTTGTCACAAAAGTAATGGTTTTTATTTCCGCATGTTCCAACGATTTGCAGGCAGTGCTGGATTATTGCATAAAGTTATAAAAGCTCAACTAAAAGATTCTATGATCGTGATTGTCTAAAGGTAATCAGCAGTAGGATAAATAGCAGAGCAATTAGGAAGCCGATAAGACCAATAAGTAAATGGCTATGCGGACTAATAAAAGTCTCAACAGTTTCAAAAAAAGTCTTCTTCTCAGTCTTTTTTACAGTCTTTGTGGTAGAGCGAGGAGCAACGGTTTCGACTTTACTATCTTCCTGTGACGATTTGTTTATTTCCTGAACATCAGCGAAACCTTTTTCTAACAGGGCATTAACAAAGGGGTGGCGATAGTATTCACCGTTTTGGTCAGACCAATCTCCAACTCCCATGACAACAGAAATCAAGCGAGTGTCTCCTCTTTTGGCTGTTACGATACTGTTAAAGGCTGCGCTTGGACTTGAACCAGTTTTTAGACCATCTACTCCTTCAAGAGGGTAGGCGCCCCCAGGAAGAGAATGGTTGTAAGAATGGAAAGTTTCTTCATAAGGAGTTCCTACCATAACGCTTACTTCAGATTGATTTGCAAAATTAACAATATTAGGATATTTTTGCATAAAATTGTAAATGAGAATACCTAGATCACGTGCAGTAGTTTTATTTGTTGCACTTAAATCATAGCGTTCAGGGTTATAGTAACCCTGGAAAGCTTCGGCAACAGCTCCGCTGGCATTGCTGAAATAGGTGTTAGTCATACCAAGTGATTTAGCGGTTTTGTTGATAGTATCAATAAAATCTGACGCGTTATTATTAGAAAGGTAGTTCGCAATCATGATTGTTGCTGCATTAGATGAAGGGACAATGGTCATGGTGATAAGATCACGGATAGGATAGGCAACGCCCGCTACGATATTATTGTTAGAAATTTCGTAGATTCGACTGATTGCTTGATCGGTTTCAGTGGCTGTAATTGTGGTATCAAGTGTGATTTTTCCTTTAGCCATCTCTTCAAAAAGCAGATAGAGAGTGAACATTTTGGACATGCTAGCGGGATCGCGAACCTCGTCAATGTTATCTCCCCAGAGAATATTGCCAGTGCTGCCATCAACTACAATTGAAGATTTTGGGCGGTTAATGTCAGAAACATCGTATCCTGCATCACGGGTAATCTGCATGATATCTTTAGTACTAGCGGCGCTGCTGTCTTCTGCGGCAACGACTGAAACAGTAGTAAAAGCCAAAAGGCAAGTCAAAATATATAATAGGATTTTCAAATTTAGTTCCTCAGACAGATTGTGTTGTATGATTATATCATAACAAAAAAATCAGTAAATGTCTTTACTGATTCCTAAAGCTAGAAAAATTTTTTAAGAAGGTTTTGAAAAAAGGCTTTAAGGTGACTTTGCCAACTCTGTGTGATTTTTTCAGACGAGTAAAGAGAGATGGAAGGTTCTTTAAAGAGATAACCATCACCAATTACATCTGGATCGTTAAAAATTAACCGGCCTATTTTTTGATTTTTAGAAATAGGGGAGGTCAGTTTATTATAAGCTAAGTCAAGTGTGATAGTTTCACTGACATCGCTCCCCTTTCGTCTAACGACAGTTAGGCTATCTTTGACATAAGGGGTCACTTTTTTGGTGCTTTCGTTACTGATTGCCAGTGAATGTAAATGTTGTCCAGAGCTATATAAATCGGTCAACTCAAAAGTTTGATAGAGATAATCTAGTAGTTTACTGGCTTCAGTAAAACGTGCATAGTCATCACTGTCAGCATTGTCTGCATGAAGAATAACAGCTATAATGCGCATGCCATTTTCTTTACTAGTAATAACCAAGGTTTGCCCCGCTAACTCTGTTGTTCCAGTTTTTAGACCATCAACCCCCTGACGCTCCAAAATTTGCCCTGCTAACATTTTATTAGAGGTAGCATAGCTTTCATCTCCCAACTCAACACTAGACTGACTGCTAATATCTAAAATCTCAGGGAAATCTTGGATGAGATGATAGGCAATGATGGCAACGCTTTTGGCGCTGAGCATGTTTTCATCATTTTCACCAGAATTAGGATAGATATTGCCGTTCAAGGCACTATTGTTTAAGCCACTTGAATTAACAATTTGATAATCTGTAATTCCCCATTCCTCAAGCTTAGCGCGCATCAGATCCACAAAGGCTGGTTCGCTACCGGCAACTTTTTCAGCTAGAGCAATGGCTGCGCTGTTAGCACTGACTACCATGCTGGCATTGACTAATTCACGGACAGTATAGACGCGGTTGGTCATTCCGGGATTGCTGATGGTTGGGTCTTCAACTAATCCATAAGCATAGTCAGACAAACTTACCTCGGTGTCCCAGCTTAATTTTCCTTCATGAATGTTTTCCAAAACCAAGTAAATAGTCAATATTTTACTGATGGAGGCAATATAATTTTTGCTGTCAGCATTTTTATCGTAGAGAACTTTCCCTGTGCTGGTCTCGACAGCAATGACATTTTGAGCAGCGATGTCAGGTTCCTCGGCAGCAACAGCAGAGGTGAAAAACAGGATTAAAAGAAAGCAAAGACTTAGGATGTATTTTTTCATAGCATTATTGTAACAAGTTACCCACGCTTGGTCAAAGGTTTGTCCAAGTAAGTTTGAAGATAGGAATAAGAAAGAAACGGGGGTTGGTCTAATCGTTTTTCTCTTTTTCACAAATGACTGTTATAGTCTTTTAGTTTGCTTTTAGTACAAGGCAACGAGCTGCAGGTTGCTAGAACAGCCTCTAGGCTGTTCTAGGTTGGAAATAAGACATGCGAAGCAAGTCACTTTCGTAAAGTACGGCAAAGTGAGTTCAAACAATCCAGTGGAGTTTTTGAAGTTGGAAATAAGAAAATGGAGTTTCCTCTTACGTCGAAGTAATAAAAGATAAACTAATTAACTATAGTTAGATTCTTTTGGTTTGTTTTTCATGTTTGTGGCTTCCAAGCTGAAGCGTGCATGTGTCATTTAGTAGCGAGAGCCAACTGAAATTTCAGGGGAAACTTTTTAGAAAGCTGAAGTTGCAGCCTGCTGGCTGCTTTTGTCTCAATTCTAAACTAATTTTTCGTTATTAGTTTAGAATTCAAAAAGTTCTTAAAGTTTAGAGGTTTTCGTTAACATAATTAACAAAGTGATTCCACCAAACGGTAAGGAAAAAGTCTCGGTTCACGCTAGTCTTTGTGATGAGTTCTATGCTTGGCTTTTGTTCTAAGTAGCCTTGACCAATCAAAGCAGGGTCTTCAAAACTAGCTGTTCCAACCGTTTGCCCTGCTGCGACAGGAGCAACAAGAGCCCTTGAGTTGAAATTGACTTTAAGTGAGAGTTTGGAAGAGGAAGATTTACTTTTTACCACCTTAAAATCATTTTTGGCAACGCTAGCTACTTGGTTTTCCTGACCATCAATGACCTTGACAGAGCTATTTTGGTAAGTTTTGCCTTTTTTTAGAACGGTTGAAAGTTTAAAATTAGTTTGAATGTAGTCAAGCAATCCATTTGCTGCATCAAAGCTAGCATAGCTGTTGCTCTCAGCACCAGAAGCTCCAAGAATAACTGTCAGCACCTTCATACCATTCTCAGTACTTGTCGTTATGAAAGAATCACCGGCAGTTTTTGAAGTTCCCAATAAAAGCCCATCTACACCGGAACGTTGATAAAGCAAGTCTTTGAGCATATAGTTGTCGTTGTACAAGGTATAGCCTTCAAAGTCTGTGCTTTGTGAACTTGTTATTTTCAAAACTTCTGGGAAATCTTTGACCAAATGATAACTAATGATAGCAAGATCGTAGGCGCTTAATTTATTTTTAGATTTTTTACTAGATCCCGGATAGATATTATCTCCAAGATAGCTATTTGGTAGTCCAGAAGCATTGATTAACTTAGCATCGGTAATTCCCCACTCTTGAAGTTGGGCCTGCATCATATCCACAAATTTACTTTCACTGCCTCCGATATGCTCAGCTAGGGCAATGGCAGGGCTATTTGCATTAGCGATTAGTGTTACCTTGACAAGTTCTTCAACAGTATATTTCCGAGCGTCCAGAGGCACGTTACTAATAGAGTAATCAGTCGTTAGTGCATAAGCGTAATCAGAAATATCAACAGAACTTTGCCAAGATAATCTACCGGCAGCAATTTCTTTGTAAACCATGTAAATGGTCAAAAGTTTATTTAAAGACGTTACGGACTGCAGAGAGTCGGCGTTTTTTTCATAAAGGATTTTTCCAGTAGTGAGTTCAACAGCTAGAGCATGATTAGCTGCAACATCAAATTCTTCAGCTTTAACCTTTGTACCTGCGAGGGTAAGGCAAACAATGAAGAGCGCAAAAAATTTTTTCATATGTATATCAGTATCCCAAAACCATTTTTCTTCATTATATCACAAGTCTTGTAAAAAAATAAATTAGCGAAATTTTCAGAAAACATAAACAATTCTTAAAAAGTATGATATAATAAAATACAAGCAATAGACCTTCGTTTGAATAAAAATGAAGAAATAGCCTATTGTGATGGATTGGACAATGAAATAATATGAATTTTTATTACCATCTGTTCTAATAAATAGGAGGAACTTTATGACATTGATGAGGAAAAAACTTCTTGTTTTGGGAGTTGCTAGTTTATCTCTTCTGGCTTTGACAGCTTGCGGTAGCAATAAGAATAGTTCAAGTGAGAAAGTGTATCAATACGTTTATGCAACCGATCCAGATTCGCTGGATTATATTGTCAATTTTAATGCGACAACTTCAGATCTCACTACAAATGGAGTTGACGGGTTATTAGAAAATGACCAATACGGAAACTTAGTCCCATCGCTAGCGAAAGATTGGACAGTTTCAAAAGATGGATTGACTTACACCTACAAACTCAGAAAAGGTGTCAAATGGTACACTTCTGAGGGAGAAGAGTATGCTGAAGTTACAGCCAATGATTTTGTGGCAGGTATTAAACATGCAGTGGAGGGGGAATCCTCAGCGCTTTATCTCATTCAAGATTCCATCAAGGGCTTGGACGATTATGTCAAAGGGAAAACGAAAGATTTTTCAACTGTTGGTGTCAAAGCCTTGGATGATTATACCGTTCAATATACACTAAATAATCCAGAAAGTTTTTGGAATTCTAAAACGACGGCACAGATTCTCTTTCCTGTAAACGAAGAATTTCTCGAATCCAAAGGGAAAAAATTTGGGACAACGGATCCTTCAAGTATCCTATATAATGGTGCCTACTTCTTGAAAAATCTAACTGCTAAGTCTGAAATTTCTTTTGAGAAGAACCCTAATTACTGGGATGCGAAAAATGTTCACATTGACCAAATCAAATTGATTTACAATGATGGTTCTGAAACTGAGTCCATCTACAAAAATTTTGATGACGGGGTGTATTCGGCTCTAAGTTTGAATCCTAATGATTCAAGTTACAAGTCAGCGGCTAAGAAGTATGATAAAAATATTGTTTTTGGACTTCAAGATAGCACTGTTTATTCGCTGCATTTTAATTTGAATCGTACGGCTAACCAATTTACCAAAAAAACATCAGACAGTCAGAAAAATGATACGAAAACAGCTATCTTGAATAAAGATTTCCGTCAAGCAATCGGCTTTGCTCTTAATCGTGAGGCTTTTAATGCTCAAAAGGTTGGAGAACAAGCCGCTAGTAAGTCGCTCCGTAATTTAGTAGTTCCTCCAACATTTGTTCAAATTGGCACCAAAGATTTTGGAACCGCGGTCAAAGAAGAACTTGACAATTATGGAGATGTTTGGAAAGATGTCAATCTTGAAGATGCACAAGATGGATTTTATAATCCAGAAAAAGCAAAAAAATCATTTGAAAAAGCTAAGGAAGTTCTTCAATCAGAAGGTGTTACCTTCCCGATTCACTTGGATATTTCTGTTGACCAAACTTATTCGGTGGGTGTCAATCAAGCAAACTCTCTCAAACAATCCCTAGAAGCTTCTCTTGGGAAAGACAATGTTGTGATTGATATCAATCAGTTGACTACTGATGATTATAACAACACGACCTATTTTGCAAATAATGCAGAGCAAAAGGATTGGGATTTAGCTATTGAGGGTTGGTCAGCAGACTATGATGATCCTTCTACTTTCCTTGATATTTATAGACCAACAGACGGCAGCTACATTCACTATGTTGGGTTAAATCCTGGTCAGAATGCAGATATTGTTCACCAAGTTGGATTGGATGTTTTTGAAGATTATCTGGATGAAGCCGTTAAGGAAACTAATGATCTGCAAAAACGTTATACAACATATGCAAAAGCACAAGCAGCCTTCACAGACAGTGCGGTTATGATTCCAATTTTTACACGTGGCGGAAGTCCAATTGTTACTAAACTCAAGCCTTACTCAAGTGCTTTCTCATGGACAGGGACAAAAGGGAACTCTAGTTTCAAATATAAGAAACTTCTTGATGAACCTGTCACCTCAAAAGAATTTAATAAAGCGCGGGAGAAATGGTTGAAAGAAAAAGCCAAATCAAATGCCAAATATGAAGAAGAACTAGCAGATCACCTAGAATAGTGATATCAACTTCGAGTTGGAGAGAAGAATTGACAAGCTAAAAAAGTTTGTTGACTCTTCTCTTCTTTTTTTGAAGTTCTCCAATGAAAAATCAAAAAAATAGTACACCAGTTTATCTTTGGAGAATGGTCGGTGAGCACGATGATCTTATGCCAAATGCTAGTTTGAAATGTAACCTAAAGAATGCAACCTGATTTTGAGGAGTAGCGTCTTTTTTCAACATAATTGTTAACAGAAGAAATTAAATTGGTTGTTTGTAGGAAAGCGCATTCGTAAAGAAAAAATTTATTTTAAAAATTTTTTTGCTCCATAAAAAGTCAGTAATTTCAAGCTTCAAAGCATTTTTTGAAAAGTTGCACACAATTTTCAGACAATTTTTTAGCTTTAATCGCTTTTTTTAAGAAAATTTTATGGTATAATAACACACATAAACGTACACGATGAATTGTACGAAAAATGAAAAAATTAGTTTTTAGAGGTACTTTTATGAAGAATAAAAGCAAATGGCTTTTTGCCGCAGGAGTAACATTGCTATCTGCATCTTTCCTTGCTGCATGTGGTAGCAAGAGTTCTGACAGCACTAGTTCATCATCAACTTACAACTACATATATCCATCTGAACCAGTCTCTCTTGATTACATCAAGATGAACCAAGCAGGGACAAGTGAAATCACTAATAACCTCATTGATGGTCTTTTGGAAAACGACCAATACGGTAACTTGATTCCATCGCTTGCCAAGGATTGGACAGTATCTAAGGATGGTTTGACCTACACTTACAAACTTCGCAAAGATGCTAAATGGTACACTGCTGATGGCGAAGAGTATGCTGATGTTACAGCACAGGACTTTGTTACTGGTCTAAAACATGCCGTTGATTCAGAATCAGAAGCTCTTTACGTTGTCCAAGGCTCTATCAAAGGTCTCCAAGACTATATTGATGGTAAGACTAAGGATTTCTCAACGGTAGGTGTTAAAGCAGTTGACGATCACACTGTTCAATATACACTTAACAAACCTGAAACCTACTGGAATTCTAAATTGACTTACAGTATTATGGCTCCAGTCAACGCTGAATTCTTGAAATCAAAAGGCAAAGACTTCGGTAAACAAACTGACCCATCTTCACTTCTTTACAATGGTCCATACCTCTTGAAATCAATCACTGCTAAGTCATCAATGGAATTTGAAAAGAATCCTAACTACTGGGATGCTGACAATGTCCATATTGACAACGTTAAATTGACTTATTATGATGGTTCTGACCCAGACTCACAATACAACAACTTTGACGAAGGTTCCTATGTAGCTGCACGCTTGTACCCAACAGCACCAAGCTATAAGACAGCTGTGAAGAAATACGGTGACGACATTGTTTACGGCCAACAAGATGGTTCAACTTACATGATTTATTTCAACATGAACCGTACTTTGCATAAAATCTCAGATAAGACTGATGCACAATTGTCAGACTCTAAGAAGGCTATGAACAACAAAGACTTCCGTCAAGCGGTAACCTTTGGCTTTGACCGTGCTTCATTCAATGCTCAAGGAAATGGTGAAGAAGCTAAGGATAAAGCTTTGCGTAATACCTTGGTTCCACCAGCATTTGTTCAAATTGATGGTAAAGACTTCGGTGATACGGTAGAGGCTGATCTGGCTTCATATGGTGATGAATGGAAAGACGTTGATCTTTCAGATGCACAAGATGGTCTTTACAACCCAGAAAAGGCAAAAACAGAATTTGCAAAAGCTAAGGAAGCACTTACGGCTGAAGGTGTAACCTTCCCAATTCAGTTGGACTTCCCAGTTTCACAAACAGACGAAATTTCTGTACAACGTGCACAATCGTTCAAACAGTCTGTTGAAAAGAGCCTTGGTTCTGATAACATTCAAATCAATATCAAACAAGTCACTGAAGATGAATGGTTAGCAGCAACCTACCAAGCTGAAACACCAGAGCAAAATGACTACGACTTGTCAATCTCAGGTTGGTCACCAGACTACTCTGACCCATCATCATACTTAGATATCTTCGGTACACAGAAAGGTGCTGCCACAACTTATCGTATAGGTGTCGCTGATACTGATACAGCTATGATTCAATCAGTAGGTTTGGATAAATACCAAGCAATGCTTGATGAAGCAAATGCGATTACAGACGATGTAAATGCACGTTACGAAGCTTATGCGAAAGCTCAAGCTTGGTTGACAGATAGCGCTGTTATGATTCCAACAATTTCGAAAGGTGCTGTACCAAGCCTTACTAGAATCGTTCCATTTACAAGAGCTAATTCTTATGTTGGGGTTAAAGGTGATTCTACTAGCTACAAATACATGAAGCTTCAAGACAAACCTGTTACGGCTAAAGAGTACGCTAAAGCTCTTAAGAAGTACCAAGCTGCAAAAGAAAAATCAAACGCTAAAGCTGCAAAAGAGCTTGCAGATCACGTTGAAAAATAATTAAAATGTTCCTGAAGAACTTTCTCCTTTCATTGGGAAAGTTCTTTTGAACTGTTAGGGAAGAATATGAAGAAATACATTTTTAACCGAATACTGAGATCGTTAGTCTCCATATTTTTAGTGACGACATTGACCTATGCTATCGTCTTCACTCTTGTACCACGGAAGCTGATTTTTAAACAGGATCCGAATTATACCAAGATTGCCGTGACGCCAGATAAAAAGGCTGATTACGAAAATACCATTTATGAAAGAATGGGCTATATTGATTACCTTAGTACTAAGGAATTGGTTGCTGCTACAAAAAAAGTTGATTCAAAAGTTACCAATGAAGGAAGTGCATCTGATAAAAAGGCTTATCAAGCTTACCTCAAATCGGCAGGTGGCAATTGGAAACTTCAAAAGTTTGAATCTGGTCAATATTACGCAACGCGTGAAATTCCTATTTATGAACGTCTTTGGAGTTTTTACTCTAATCTGATTGTCATTGACCATCCTTGGAAAATTCAAGACGCTTCAAATCCAAATTTGAAACGCTACGTTCGTTTTGAAAATGATCCTGCCGTTGGCCCTGCCCTTGTTGGTTCAGGAACGAAGCATAAATATTTGATTTACTTTAACGGGAAATTCCCATTTATCCATCAAAATATCGTAACTTTTAATTTAGGAACATCTTATCCTACTTTTGCTAATATTCCTGTCTTGCAAGTCATCACTCAAGGTCAAGGGAAAACATTGGCTCAAGAAGTGAAATTCCCAACTGGTCAAACCAAAGTGTCATCAATTGATATCTATTCACGGACCTATAAGTCACCTAAACAAGCTGATGCTCGAGATATCTCTAATTTTGGTAAGGGTGATGCCTATACGGCCACACAAAACAATTACTCCGAACCATCAATGATTTCAAACTCATTGAAGGCGGGTCTTATTGGGGTTCTTCTATCTTATATCATTGGTTTGCCAGTAGGTCTGTTGATGGCTCGTTATAAAGATGGAATCTTTGACCGCTTCTCTACTGCGACAGTAACCTTTATGCTTGCTATGCCAAGTATTGCAAGTATTTACGTCATTCGTTTCATTGGTTCTAAACTTTTTGGATTGCCAGATACGTTCCCACTTTTGGGAGCTAGCGATCCTCGTTCTTATGCTCTTCCAGCTATCATTTTGGGGGTTTTGGGAGCGCCAGGTATTGCCATTTGGTTCCGTCGTTATATTGTTGACTTGCAAGGAAGTGATTTTGTTCGTTTTGCCCGAGCTAAAGGTTTATCTGAAGCTGAGATTTCACGTCATCACCTCTTCAAAAATGCCATGGTTCCGATTGTCAATGGGATTCCAGGGGCTATTGTTGCAACAATTGCAGGAGCAACATTGACAGAAAAAGTTTTTGCTTTCCCTGGTATGGGTAAAATGCTGATTGATGCTATCGCTGCAGCAAACAATGCCATGGTTGTCGGTCTTGTCTTTATCTTTGCAGTATTGGCAATCTTCGCTCTTCTTGTTGGGGATATCTTGATGACTGTCCTTGACCCACGTATCAAATTGTCTACAAAAGGAGGTAAATAATGGCTACGATTGACAAAAGTAAATTTGAATTTGTCGAATTAGACACTTACGCGTCTGAAACCATTGATGCTCCTACCTATTCTTATTGGAAATCGGTCTTCAGACAATTTTTCTCAAAGAAATCAACGATTTTTATGTTGGTTCTTCTGATTGCTATCATTTTGATGAGTTTTATCTATCCAATGTTTGCGAACTTTGACTTCAACGATGTTAGTGATATCAACGACTTTTCAAAACGTTACATTTGGCCAAATGCGCAGTATTGGTTTGGTACTGATAAAAATGGTCAGTCACTCTTTGATGGTGTTTGGTATGGTGCCCGCAACTCCATCTTGATTTCGGTCATTGCAACATTAATCAATATTGTCCTCGGTATCGTTATTGGTGCTCTTTGGGGTGTGTCTAAGGCGGTTGATAAAGTCATGATTGAGGTTTACAATGTCATTTCAAACCTTCCTTTCATCATGATTGTTATGATTTTGACCTACTCTCTTGGTTCAGGTTTCTGGAATTTGATCTTAGCTTTCTGTATCACGGGTTGGATTGGGATTGCCTATTCTATTCGTGTGCAAGTCATGCGCTACCGTGATTTGGAGTATAACCTTGCAAGTCGTACTTTGGGAACCTCAACGGTTAAAATTGCTGTCAAAAATCTCTTGCCACAATTGGTTTCAGTTATCGTAACCTTGGTATCACAAATGCTTCCAGCTTATATCTCTTATGAAGCTTTCCTTTCGGCTTTTGGTATTGGCTTGCCAGTAACAGAGCCAAGTTTAGGACGTTTGATTGCTAATTATTCATCAAATTTGACAACTAATGCATATCTTTTCTGGATTCCGTTGACAACTTTGATTTTGGTATCCTTGCCACTTTACATCGTTGGTCAAAACCTTGCGGATGCCAGCGATCCACGTACACATAGATAGGAGTAACAATGACTAACACTAATAATGTAATCTTAAGTGCTCAAGATGTGGTCGTGGAATTTGATGTTCGTGACCGTGTCTTGACTGCTATTCGTAATATTTCCATTGATCTCTACGAGGGTGAGGTTCTTGCCGTCGTTGGTGAATCAGGAAGCGGTAAATCTGTTTTGACTAAAACTTTTACAGGAATGTTAGAATCTAACGGCCGTATTGCCAATGGTTCTATCAAGTATCGCGGTCAAGAATTGACAGATTTAAAATCCAATGCAGATTGGGAAAAAATTCGTGGTGGAAAAATTTCTACCATTTTCCAAGACCCAATGACCAGCCTTGATCCGATTCAAACCATCGGAAAACAAATCTCTGAAGTTATTATCAAACACCAAGGTAAAACTAAGGCAGAAGCTAAGGAAATGGCTATTGACTACATGAAAAAAGTTGGTATCCCTGAAGCTGAGAGACGTTATGACGAATATCCTCTTCAGTATTCTGGGGGGATGCGTCAACGTATTGTTATTGCCATTGCCTTGGCATGTAAGCCAGATGTCTTGATTTGTGATGAGCCAACAACGGCGCTTGATGTGACAATTCAAGCACAAATTATTGACTTGCTCAAAAATCTTCAAAAAGAATATAATTTTACAACAATCTTCATTACTCATGACCTTGGCGTGGTAGCAAGTATTGCTGATAAGGTTGCTGTTATGTATGCGGGTGATATTGTCGAATATGGAACGGTAGAAGAAATCTTTTATGATCCAAAACACCCCTACACTTGGAGTCTTCTGTCAAGTTTGCCACAGTTGGCTGATGAAAAAGGTGTCCTTTTCTCAATTCCTGGAACACCACCTTCACTTTATACATCAATCAAAGGTGATGCTTTTGCACCACGTTCTCGCTATGCTATGAAGATTGATTTTGAAGAAGATGTTCCTAAATTTGCCGTTTCTGAAACACACTGGGCTAAGACTTGGTTGCTTCATCCTGATGCACCAAAGGTTGACAAACCAGAAGTTATTCAGGATTTGCACCAAAAAATTTCTCAAAAAATGATCAACTAGGAGGAAGGAAATGACTGAAAAATTAGTCGAAATTAAAGATTTGGAAATTTCCTTCGGAGAAGGAAAAAAGAAATTTGTTGCAGTTAAGAATGCCAACTTCTTCATTAACAAGGGAGAAACCTTCTCACTTGTTGGTGAATCTGGTTCCGGTAAAACGACCATTGGTCGTGCTATCATTGGTTTGAATGAAACTAGTGCGGGGGACATTCTCTATAATGGTAAGCGTATCAACGGAAAGAAAACGCGTGCTGAGCAAAATGAATTGATTTCAAAAATTCAGATGATTTTCCAAGACCCTGCCGCAAGCTTGAATGAACGTGCAACGGTTGATTATATCATTTCAGAAGGTCTTTATAATTTCAAACTTTTTAAAGATGAAGCAGATCGCAAGAAAAAAGTTACAGATATGATGGCGGAAGTTGGGCTCTTAGCTGAACATTTGACACGTTACCCACATGAGTTCTCAGGTGGTCAACGTCAGCGTATCGGTATTGCTCGTGCATTGGTCATGGAACCAGAATTTATCATTGCAGACGAACCCATTTCTGCCTTGGATGTTTCCGTACGAGCTCAAGTTCTCAACCTTTTGAAAAAAATTCAAAAAGAAAAAGGACTAACCTACCTTTTCATCGCTCATGATTTATCTGTTGTGCGTTTTATTTCAGATCGTATTGCAGTTATTCATAAGGGAGTTATCGTTGAGGTGGCTGAAACGGAAGAACTCTTCCGAAATCCAATCCATCCTTACACCCAATCTCTTTTATCAGCTGTACCAATTCCAGATCCAATCTTGGAACGTCAGAAAGAATTGATTGTTTACGATCCAAATCAACATGATTACTCAACTGATACTCCTGAAATGGTTGAAATCAAACCTGGGCACTTTGTCTGGGGAAATAAAGCTGAAGTGGCTAAGTACCGTGAAAAACTAAACTAATCTGAAAAATCAACTTAGTGTACCTAGGTTGATTTTTTTGGTTCTTCTTGTTTGACTGTGATAGGATGAAAATAACACTCAGAGAAAATCAAAATCAGATTAATTGATGCAGAAAGAATTGAAATTTATATAGTCAATTAGTTTATCTTTAATTACTTCGACGTAAGGGGGATGGGCGGAGCCATCATGGATGTCTTTCCCACTCTCTATTTCCAACCTAGAACAGCCTAGAGGCTGTTCTAGCAACCGGCAGCTCGTTGCCTTGTATAGTTTTTTAGTTTATCTTTAATTACTTCGTTAACTCGCCTTGTACTAAAATCAAGGCAATGATGACGGAGTTTAATTTTTGAAGAACATAAGGGCATTGTATTTGAAATTGTTTTTAGGATGAGGTAGCTTATTAAATTTATATCTGGCTAAAAAGCAGTTCATAAATTAACCAGCAACATTAAAAAATTATCGGCGATTTTTGGGTTAGTTGTCGGGCTTTTCAAGTTTTTGGTTAATTTGCATGAGTACTTCTTCCAATAGAGATTTTTGTTTTAGGAGTATTTCGATTTTATCTTGGCAGGTTTGGATTTCTTCCTCAAAGACTTTCTGATTTTCCAACCATTGTTCCGATGTTGAACAGGCGTTTTCATGTAGGTACTTGATGCGTGAAATAGCACGAAGAGAAAGTCCCATCTGACGTAATCCTAGAATCGTCTCTAAATCTTCAATGTCCTTTTCTGACCAATCATACTTACCCTTTACTAGTTTAGGGGACAGCAGGCCTTCCTTGATATAATGTCTAAGCGTATCGCGTGTAATCATGAAATTTTGTGTGACCTGACCAGTTTTCATCTTTTTCTCCTTGACAGGGGCTTAGCCCCTCATGTTTTAATAGCAAATGAAAGGAGGGAAAGCTCATGTTCTTTCTCGTGTTAGTTTTTGGTTATCTCGGCAGCTTGGCTGTAGCAGCGCTTAGTGTAAAAGAAAATATTTCCCAGTTGTTGTTATTTTGTAACTGTCTTCCTCTGATAATGGGAATTCTATCCTGTATATTGTTACATTATAACATAATTTCGGCAGAAATATTTCAGCTCAGTGTGGCGATTTTACTGATGATGGCAACGACTTTACGTCCGATAAATGGGTATTTTATCTTTAAGGAAGTTCACCTTAACCATTTAATTTTGCATAGCAGTCTGTCTGTTTTACTTTATATTTTATGGATATATTTTGCATAAATTACTACATTATGCGTAAAATGGTGGATATTTTATTTTTTTTGAAAAAATATTCAAAAAAAGATTGACAAATGTCAAAATCGAGAGTATAATTATACACATATAGTTGATAAAAAAACATCAACAATAAGTTTAAGAAAAGAGAAATTCATATGTCGAAAGAAAAAGTTATTTTAGCCTATTCCGGTGGTCTCGATACCTCAGTTGCCATTACTTGGCTTAAAAAAGATTATGATGTCGTTGCTGTTTGTATGGACGTTGGCGAAGGTAAAGATCTTGATTTTATTCATGATAAGGCTTTGACAGTTGGAGCTATTGAGTCTTATGTTCTTGATGTTAAGGATGAGTTTGCTGAGGAGTATGTTCTTCCTGCTCTTCAAGCACACGCTTACTATGAACAAAAATACCCTCTGGTATCAGCTCTCAGCCGTCCTATTATTTCTAAAAAATTGGTTGAAATTGCGCATAAAACTGGGGCGACAACTATCGCTCACGGTTGTACTGGTAAGGGGAATGACCAAGTTCGTTTTGAAGTTGCCATTGCAGCCCTTGACCCAAGTCTTAAAGTTATAGCGCCTGTTCGTGAATGGAAATGGTCTCGCGAAGAAGAAATTGAATATGCTAAGGCAAATGGCGTTCCAGTCCCGGCTGACCTTGATAATCCTTATTCGGTGGATCAAAACCTTTGGGGGCGTGCTAATGAGTGCGGTGTTCTTGAGAATCCTTGGAATCAAGCGCCAGAAGAAGCATTTGGCATTACCAATTCACCAGAATCAGCCCCAGATCAACCTGAATTTGTTGACATTGAGTTTAAAGCTGGTAAGCCAGTTGCCTTGAATGGCAAAGAAATGAAATTGGCTGACCTCATTCAAGAGCTCAACCTTATTGCAGGCAAACATGGTATCGGCCGTATTGACCACGTTGAAAATCGTCTGGTAGGTATTAAATCGCGTGAAATTTATGAATGCCCAGGAGCTATTACCCTCTTGACAGCTCACAAGGAAATTGAAGATTTGACCTTGGTACGTGAAGTGTCACACTTCAAACCAATTCTTGAAAATGAATTGTCAAATCTTATCTATAATGCATTGTGGTTCAGCCCAGCAACGAAAGCCATCATTGCCTACATCAAGGAAACACAAAAAGTGGTTAACGGGACGGCTAAGGTCAAACTTTACAAAGGCCATGCTCAAGTTGTTGCACGTAAATCACCAAATTCACTTTACGATGAAAATTTGGCAACCTACACATCTGCTGACAGCTTTGATCAAGACGCGGCAGTTGGCTTCATTAAACTTTGGGGTCTGCCAACACAGGTAAACTCACAAGTTAACAATAAATAATTTATAGCAGAACAAATTAAAAGAGCTACGTTAGTAGCGCTTCAGTTTCGCACTTTTCGCTGTGGTAAAGAGACAATCAGCAAGAATACTAATTGTCTGGGAAATTTTGAGACTTTGGTTCAAAATTTAGCCATGGAATTTCATAGGAAATCGCTGGTGTCCCTACCATTAAAAAAATTGTAAAAAGGAAAGAAAATTTCAGATAAAAGGGTACAGAGATGCCCATCTGAGACTCTTTTCTTATAACTTACCAATTCTCGTCAAGGTGTTCAGAGAGGCACCTCGAGCTTAAATAATGATATTCAGAGAGAATCATTTAAGAAATTTGTCCTGTGAGACACCAAACAAGTCTGAGGTAGCTCCTTGGGCTTGTTTTATTCAAGCAAGTAAGAAAAGAGAAAGTAGAGCGCAGAGTTGCTCTTGGTGATAAAAAATGACTAAAGAAAATCATAAGCTGTGGGGTGGCCGTTTTGAAGCTGGGCTTGAAAAATGGGTTGAGGAATTTGGGGCGTCCATTTCTTTTGACCAAAAAATGGCGGAATTTGACCTAAAAGGGTCGATTGCCCATGTGACCATGTTAGGTGAGACGAGGATTATTGCCAAGGAAGAGGCTGCACAGATTAAGGCTGGTTTGGAAGAACTTCTTGAGGAGTACAAGGTTGGTCAAATCGAATTCGATGTGTCTAACGAAGACATTCACATGAATATGGAAAGTCTCCTGACTGAGAAAATTGGTCCAGTGGCAGGAAAACTCCACACGGCTCGTTCACGGAATGACCAAGTGGCGACAGACATGCACTTATATCTTAAAGCCAAGCTAGCAGAGGTCATTGAAAAATTACATCATTTACGTAGCAGTCTTGTCACATTGGCAGAGGAGCACACCTACACTATTATGCCAGGATACACGCATCTACAACATGCGCAGCCCATTTCATTTGGACATCATTTAATGGCATATTATAATATGTTTACCCGTGATAGTGAGCGTTTTGAGTTTAATGTTAAACATACGGATATGTCACCACTTGGAGCGGCAGCTTTGGCCGGAACTACCTTTCCTATTGACCGTGAGATGACTGCAGAGCTTATGGGGTTTGCCAAACCTTACAGTAACTCGCTGGACGCTGTAAGCGACCGTGACTTTATTCTGGAATTTTTGTCTAATGCTAGCATTTTGATGATGCATATGAGCCGTATTTGCGAAGAAATCATCAACTGGTGTTCTAATGAATACCAATTTGTAACCTTGTCCGACACTTTCTCAACGGGTTCATCTATTATGCCGCAGAAGAAAAATCCAGATATGGCAGAGCTTATTCGTGGAAAATCTGGTCGTGTTTATGGCAATCTCTTTGGTCTTTTGACGGTCATGAAATCTTTACCTTTGGCTTATAACAAGGACTTGCAAGAGGACAAGGAAGGTATGTTTGATACGGTTGAAACTATCACAGTAGCCCTTGATATTTTGGCAGGTATGCTTAATACCATGACGGTCAATAAGGAGCACATGGCGAAATCTACAGAGAAAGATTTTTCAAATGCTACGGAACTAGCAGATTATTTGGCGGCTAAGGGGTTGCCTTTCCGTCAGGCACATGAAATTGTTGGTCAGCTGGTCTTGGAGTGTACAAAGAAGGGAATTTATCTGCAAGATGTTCCTTTTGAACGCTATCAAGAAATTTCAGATTTGATTGACCAAGATATCTATGTGACCTTGCAGTCTCACACTGCTGTTGAACGCCGCCATTCATTGGGTGGGACGGGATTTGACCAAGTGACATGGCAAATTAAGCAAGCTCAAACAGAACTGTAACCGAATTGTAAGAAAGGCCGAAATTCCTAGGGGTTGAGGCTTTTTTGCTTTTTGTGGTATAATAGGAGTAATTTAGAATGGAGTTGTGCGGTGAAGAAAAGCTTTCGTGTCAAAAGTGACAAAGATTTTCAGGCGATTTTTGATAAGGGAACCAGTGTTGCTAATCGGAAATTTGTCGTTTATCAGCTAGAAAAAAATCAGAAACATTACCGAGTGGGTATTTCTGCTGGTAAAAAGCTTGGTAACGCTGTCACGAGAAATGCCGTTAAGCGAAAAATTCGTCATGCCATCATGGAGCTTTCCCCTGATTTAACCAATCATGATTTTGTGATTATTGCCAGAAAAGGTGTTGAAGAATTGGATTATCATGAGGTTAAGAAAAATCTTCAGCATGTTTTGAGGTTGGCAAAACTTTATCAGAAAGGTTTAGAGTGTGAAAAAGAAAATTAGTTTTATCAGCCTAGCGAGTGTTGGCTTGCTAGTTTTGTCTGCCTGCGGACGAGGTGAGGTCACAAGTTCGTCTACAAATGGTTGGGAGCAAGTGGTCTACTTCTTTGCTCAGGCAATCCGTTTCTTGTCTTTTGGTGGTTCTATTGGGATAGGGATTATACTGTTTACAATTATTATCCGATCAATCCTAATGCCACTCTTTAATATACAGATTAAATCTGGTCAAAAAATGCAAGACTTGCAGCCAGAATTGCGCGCTTTACAGGCTAAGTATCCTGGTAAAGATACGGATAGTAGGATGGCTCTGGCCCAGGAAAGTCAAGCACTCTATAAAAAATACGGTGTCAATCCTTATTCTAGTTTATTACCACTTCTCATACAGCTTCCAGTCATGTATGCCCTCTTTCAAGCCTTGAGCCGTGTTGCTTTCTTGAAAACTGGAAGTTTCCTTTGGCTAGAATTATCCCAACCAGATCCCTATTTTATTCTTCCTGTTTTGGCAGCCCTTTTTACATTCTTGTCAACTTGGTTGACGAACAAGGCTGCTAAAGAGAAGAATATTGCTATGGTCATCATGACTTATGTTATGCCAGTGATGATTTTCTTCATGGGCTTTAGTCTGGCATCTGGTGTGGTTCTTTATTGGACGATTTCCAATGCCTTTCAGGTTTTTCAAATTCTGCTGCTCAACAATCCTTTTAAAATCATTGCGGAGCGTTTGCGAGTTGAAGAAGAAGAAAAAGAACGCCAAGCAAGAATACGTCGCGCTAAGAAAAGAGCACAAAAGAATAGAAAATAAGGAGTTTAGATTATGGTTATATTCACAGGGACTACTGTAGAAGAAGCTATTGAAAAAGGGCTGGCAGAGTTACAACTTTCCCGCCTCAAAGCACATATTAAAGTTATCTCTCGCGAGAAAAAAGGTTTCCTTGGTTTTGGAAAACAACCTGCTCAGGTTGATATTGAGGGTATTAATGAAACAACGGTCCACAAGGCTAATCAAAAAGCTGTTAAGGGTGTTCCAGAGGCCATCAACAATTTAAATGAGCCTGTATCTTCAAAATTGGAAGACACCATTGAACTTAGTAAGGTGACTCAAGCTCTTAAAGAAATTGAAGAACAAGGTCACCCTGTCGATGAAGTTGTCAAAGAAGCTCTTCTTGAAAATAAAAAAATGACACAAACTATTCTTGAAGAAACAGGTTACTCGGACGTTTTGGAACAGTTAGAGCAGAAAACAACGGCCAAAGACCATCAACCTCAAGAGTCAACTCCTGATGAAGTGGCATCATTTGAAGAATTTGTTGCTAATGAGTTTGCTTCGGAAAAGCCAACTTTAAGTAATGATATTGAACAAGCGGCACAGGAAGTTTCTGACTATGTTCAAAAAATTATCTATGAAATGGATATTGAAGCAACGATTGAGACAAGCAATAATCGTCGTCAAATCAATTTACAGATTGAAACACCTGAAGCAGGCCGTGTTATTGGTTATCATGGTAAAGTTTTAAAATCTCTACAACTTTTGGCACAGAATTTCTTGCATGATCGCTATTCTAAGAATTTTTCCGTTGTCCTAAATGTTCATGATTATGTTGAACATCGGACAGAAACTTTGATTGATTTTACACGAAAAGCAGCTGCGCGTGTCTTGGAAACAGGCAAAGATTATGTCATGGATCCAATGAGTAACAGCGAACGTAAAATTGTTCACAAAACTGTTACAGCAATTGAAGGTGTCGAGAGTTATTCAGAGGGAAATGACCCCAACCGCTATGTTGTTGTCAGCCTTCTTCAAGATGAAGAATGATGTATAGAAAGTCAGTCAACTGGCTTTCTATTTATTTTTTTACCGCTTGCCTCTTTCTTTTAACCACTTACCGCAAAAGCGTCCTAGAGAGGCGCTTTTTTTGTTAGGATATAAACGTGGAGGACGAAGTAATGTTAATTGAAACCAAAAATCTCACAAAAACCTATGGAGAGAAAACAGTTGTCAATCAGCTTAACTTGGAAATTCCAAAGGGTAGCTTAGTCGCTTATTTGGGAACCAACGGAGCTGGCAAATCAACGACTATCAAGATGTTGACGGGATTGCTGGCCCCAACCTCTGGTAAGGTGATTCTGGCATCCGATTTGAAAATCGGCATTGTCTTTCAGGACAGTGTGCTAGATGAGGAACTGACTGTCAGAGCAAACTTGAAGAACCGTGCAGGGCTTTATCAGCACATTGATAAGACTTGGTTAAATGAATTGGTAGAATTGACAGGCTTGAGTGGTTTTCTAGGGCAAAAGTACGGGACCTTATCTGGCGGTCAGCGCAGGCGCGTGGACATTACACGAGCTTTGCTCAATAAACCAGACCTTCTCTTTCTGGATGAACCAACGACTGGGCTTGATATTCAAACCCGCCAAATGATTTGGCAGCTGCTTTACCGCTTGAAAAAAGAGCAAGGTTTGACCATTTTCTTGACCACTCATTACTTAGAAGAGGCTGAAAATGCTGAAGTCACTTATGTCATTGACCACGGGAAAATTTTAGCACAGGGTACAGCTTTTGACATTGTTAAGGAATATGCCAAGAGTCAACTGCTCCTCAAGGTTGCAGACCCAACAAGCTTGGCAGCTCTGCCATTTCCCCTAAAAGAAACGGAAGCAGGCTACTTGATAGAGGGGGTGTCATCACAGGAGGTTATTGGTCTACTGGGCAAGTACCGAGAAGCTATAGCAGACTTCGAATTTAAACAAGGCACCATCAATGAAGCCTTTATTGCCATTACAGGAAAGGAGATTAGTTGATGCTAACGACCGTTAAACGCAATTTACAACTTTATTTCAGCAACAAGGCCAGTGTCTTTTTCTCACTGATGGGGGCTTGGATTGCCTTTGTTTTGTACATCATTTTCTTGCAAAAGAATATGCTAGATGCTTGGAGCAGCTTGTCTCATCCTGAGAAATTTTTGGATCGCTGGGTGATGGGCGGTATTTTAGCCGTTACTGGTATTACGACAACTTGGTCGGGGACGGAAAGGTTGGTTCGTGATAAGGAAAGCCAGAAATTCTCTGATTTTCTGCTAACAGATACGACTAATTTCCAATTGAATGTTGGCTATCTGATCAGTGCCGGTGTGATTGGCAGTGTTATGCAGGTTGTTATGTATACCATCATGTCTCTCTATTTTTATTACCAAGATGGTCTGCGTTTTGAGGTGAGTAATTTTCCTTCCATATTAGGAGTGATTGTCTTAAGTTCAGTCATGTCAGCCCTTCTTGCCTTGCTATTGGTTCAATTTGTGAAAACTGTAGAAGTCGCAGAACGTCTGTCAACCATCATTGGAACGGCATCAGGTTTCTTGGTGGGCGTCTACATGCCGATAGGAACGCTTCCCGATGTTGCTCAGAAGATCATTAAACTGGTACCAGGTGCCTATGTAGCCTCAGTCTTTCGTCAAATTTTGGTTGGAGATGATATTCCAAAATGGAAGTCTAGTCTTGACATCAAAGAATACCTTGGTATTGAGTTTAAGTGGGGAGACCATCTGTTGACCTGTCAGCAAAATATCCTTATTATAGCTGCCGTGATTGTTGTCAGTCTTCTTGTCCTTTTTAGCTTTCTTTGGGTAGAAGGACAAGGCAAGACGTGTCTAGGAAAATTAGCAGTAAAGAGCTGATATGGTTAGCCTTGCTTTGTGATAAATGGTTTAGAAGAAAGGAAATGCGACATGATTTCAAAAGGATTTAGTCTTGTAGCCATTCTATGTATTGTAACTTATGGTTACCTAATGGTAGTACTTCATCTTAAAAATAGGGAAATCTATAATCCTATCAAGCATGCGGTTAGTGATTATGGCGTTGGGTCTCATCGAAAATATTTTAAACTGGCAGGTTTGGTCAGTACGGTAAGGACTATCGCATTGATACTAGCCCTATTCTGCTGGTCTTATCCATTTTCTTTTAAGATTAAGGGAATTGAACTGCTAGTCTTGGCCTTAATTGGTTTTGTAGGTGTTGCTATTTTTCCAACGGATCTTGAAGGCGAAAAGCGTACGTTTACAGGTACCCTGCATTTATTGTTTGCTATTTTGCAGTTTACAGCGCTTGCTATTTTTATCTTCAATGTTACCAAAAGCATCGGTCCTATTAACCCAACTATATATTTCGTTTGCCACCTCTTGGAGCAATTGGTCAAGGTTGGACTTTACGGTCTTGTTGCAGCCATGATTTTTCCTCCGCTTAAACCTTATTTTGGTTTGCTGGAACGGCTATTTCTCTATTCTACTAATCTTTATATTCTATGTTTGTGCCTAATGATTTTCCTTGCCTAGCCTGTAACTTGCGTGAAGCCTCAAAAAAGGGTACTATAGGGGAAAAAGGGCTTGGAAAGGATTGTCATGGATTTTCGATTTGAAGAAGTACCGAATCTGACAGCAGAGGAGATTGAAGTATTGGTGCGCAGCCAAAGTTTGACAGCAGAGGTTCAGCGTATCTTAGACTATCTTGCTCAGTATGAGGCTGAGGCGCCAGCTATTATTCCTATTAAAGGCGCTGATAGGATTGAAATGCTCAAGATTGATGACCTCATCTATGTGGATGTAGATGATACAAGTTTGATTTTGGAAACGCTCAAGGGCAGACGCATTATCTCGGGGCGTCTCTATAAATTTAAGGAACGGCTCAACAATCCTGATTTTGTACAAGTTTCCAAACAAAGTTTACTTAATATTAACCATTTAGAGGCTCTAGAGGCTAGTTTTTCGGGAAATATGCTAGCGCTTTTAACAGGCAAACGTAAGCTACATGTCAGTCGTCGTTACTTAAAAAATCTAGAACAACGTTTGGGCTTGTGAGGAATAGAAATGAAAATAGATATTAGAAAAATTGTAATCTATGCTATTGTTGGTGTTGGTTTCGGAGGAGTTGTATATGTTCTTAGTTTGTTGTCTGGTGGAGTTCAGATGCAAACGGTCAGCCAGATTGTCAATGTTGTTTGGATTAGTGGGTTGATTGGTCTTGTGACCATGATTTATGAATTGGAAAGTCCACCGCTGCTCTGGCAGATTTTATTGCACTTTATCGCAATTTATGGTTTGATATTTTTGATGAATAAGTTAAATCATCTGGTCAATCCTTTGTCAGTCAATTTCTTTGCAGGTTTTGTAATGACCTATCTTGTTATCTGGTTTGTGGTTTATATTACTTTTTTCCGTCGCGTTAGTCGGATTAACAGGAAGTTGCAGGAAAATAGAGAAAATAAATCTTGACAAGCTCAGCTATTTCTTATAAAATGATATGGTATGTTTAGTAATGATCACATAGCCGGCTAAACGAATACGAAAATCTATGAGGAGGTATTCATCGTGAAACGTACTTATCAACCAAGTAAAATCCGTCGTCAACGTAAACACGGATTCCGTCACCGTATGTCAACTAAAAATGGACGTCGCGTGCTTGCAGCTCGTCGTCGTAAAGGACGTAAAGTATTGTCAGCTTAATTTGTCTTGATAATAAACTAGAACCAACAGTGCTCGAGGCTGTTGGTTTTTTGTTTTAATATCAGAAAATGAGGCTGTGGTTATAAAGTAATCACAAATGATATTCAGGTATATTGCTATTATAGTGAATTGCTGATTGAGGTTTTGATCGGTATGCATAGTCTTTTCAATCTTTTCATGTAATACTGGAAAAAATAAGAAAATTGTGATAGAATGGACATGTAATGGGTTGAACCCCAAAAAATAAATAGGAGGCCTTATAATGGCAATCGTTTCAGCAGAAAAATTTGTCCAAGCAGCTCGTGATAACGGCTATGCTGTTGGTGGATTTAACACAAACAACCTTGAGTGGACTCAAGCTATCTTGCGTGCAGCAGAAGCTAAAAAAGCTCCAGTTCTTATCCAAACTTCAATGGGTGCTGCTAAATACATGGGTGGTTACAAACTTTGTAAAGCACTTATCGAAAACCTTGTTGAATCAATGGGTATTACTGTACCAGTTGCTATTCACCTTGACCATGGTCATTACGAAGATGCTCTTGAATGTATCGAAGTTGGTTACACTTCAGTAATGTTCGACGGTTCACACCTTCCAGTTGAAGAAAACCTTAAATTGGCTAAAGAAGTTGTTGAAAAAGCACATGCTAAAGGTATCTCAGTAGAAGCTGAAGTTGGTACTATCGGTGGTGAAGAAGACGGTATCATCGGTGACGGTGAATTGGCTCCAATCGAAGATGCTAAAGCAATGGTTGAAACTGGTATCGACTTCTTGGCAGCAGGTATTGGTAACATCCACGGTCCATACCCAGAAAACTGGAAAGGTCTTCACCTTGATCACCTTCAAAAACTTACAGAAGCTGTTCCAGGATTCCCAATCGTACTTCACGGTGGATCTGGTATCCCTGATGATCAAATTCAAGCAGCTATCAAACTTGGTGTTGCTAAAGTTAACGTTAATACTGAATGTCAATTGGCTTTCTGCGCCGCTACTCGTGACTTTGTTGCTGAATTCAACGCTAACGAAGCTGAATACATGAAGAAAAAACTCTTTGACCCACGCAAATTCTTGAAACCAGGTTTCGATGCAATCACTGCTGCTGTTGAAGAACGTATCGATGTTTTCGGTTCAGAAGGTAAAGCTTAATCAGCTCTGAAACGTTATTAAATAAAGGTTTGTCCGAAAGGATAGACCTTTTTTCTTATCATTGACATTTAAAATCAAAGTGATAAAATAATGAGGTAAGCCGATTTAGCTCAGTTGGTAGAGCAACGCACTCGTAACGCGTAGGTCACAGGTTCGATCCCTGCAATCGGCATAAATAACTCCCGAAAACCCTTGATTTAAAGGGCTTTTTTCGTTTTTGTTCAAAAATACAACATTATTTTAAACTTACTTTGATGGTTTGTAAGATTCTACGAATTTTTTTGGGGATAAGTTTTTCTTTTGCTCAAAAGGTTCTCGGATCCGTGAAATGCTCCTGTTCTGTGTTATAATAAAGTTATGGAAAACAAGAAGAAATTATTATTGATTGATGGGTCGTCTGTTGCTTATCGTGCCTTTTTTGCACTTTATAATCAGATTGATCGCTTTAAAAATCGTGCAGGTTTGCACACGAATGCCATTTATGGTTTTCATCTTATGCTCAATCACCTCATGGAGCGTGTGCAACCCACTCATGTATTGGTTGCTTTTGATGCTGGAAAGACGACTTTTCGTACAGAGATGTTTACGGAATACAAGGCTGGACGTGCCAAAACACCAGAAGAATTTCGAGAGCAATTACCTTATATCCGAGAGATGTTGACAGGCCTGGGAATTAAATTTTATGATTTAGACAACTACGAGGCTGATGATATTATTGGTACGTTGGATAAGATGGCAGAAAACGGTGATGAGTATGATGTGACCATTGTCAGTGGAGATAAGGATTTGATTCAGCTGACAGATAGTAACACTATTGTCGAAATTTCGAAAAAAGGTGTTGCTGATTTTGAAGAATTTACCCCAGCCTACCTGATGGAAAAAATGGGGATTACACCTAAGCAGTTCATTGACCTAAAGGCGCTCATGGGGGATAAGTCCGATAATATTCCTGGTGTTACTAAAATTGGTGAAAAGACAGGGTTAAAGTTGCTTTTAGAGCACGGTAGTTTGGAAGGTATCTATGCTAATATTGACAGCATGAAGGCTTCCAAAATGAAGGAAAATCTCATTAACGACAAGGAACAAGCCTTCTTATCTAAAACATTGGCAACTATTGATACTAGTGCACCAATCACTATTGGCTTAGATGACATCATCTACGAGGGCCCAAATTTAGAGAAGCTTTTACCTTTTTATGATGAGATGGATTTCAAGCAATTCAAAAAAGCGTTGAATAGTGAAAGCCCTCAGGCGACTTTTGAAGTGGCATTCACCGAGGTTGATCGTCTGAGTCCGGAAATGTTTGAAGATGACCAATTTTTCTATTTTGAGATTTTGGGTGATAACTACCATGTTGAGGACATTATTGGTTTTGCTTGGGGAAATAGCAGAGCTATCTATGCTTCGACGGATGTAAACTTGTTGTCTGAACCTTTGTTTAAACAAGTTTTGTCTCAGTCTATCAAGACCTATGATTTCAAGCGTAGCAAAGTTCTCCTTAGTCATCTAGGTATTGATTTGCCAGCGCCAGCTTTTGACGCTCGTCTGGCCAAATACTTGCTATCAACGGTAGAAGATAATGAAATCTCAACAATTGCAAGCCTTTATACTGATTTGCCGCTAGAGGCAGACGAGGTGGTTTACGGTAAAGGAGCCAAACGTGCCATCCCTGAGAAAACTGCGTTGCTCAGCCATTTGGCTAAAAAAATCAAGGTGCTTGAAGTGGCAGAGCCGGTCATACTGGATAAGTTAGCTCAACATGAACAGCAGGCTCTTCTCTTTGATATTGAGCAGCCATTAGCCGATGTGCTGGCTAAAATGGAAATTGCTGGAATTAAGGTAAAAGGGCAGACGCTTAATGAAATGGCAGTGGAAAATCAGGTGGTCATAGAACGTCTGACGAAGGAAATTTACGAGTTGGCAGGCTGTGAATTTAATATCAATTCACCCAAACAGTTGGGAGAGATTCTCTTTGACAAGATGCAGCTACCAGTAGAATATACTAAAAAGACAAAGACGGGCTACTCAACAGCAGTGGATGTTTTGGAACGCTTAGCTCCGATCTCGCCTATAGTTTCCAAGATTTTGGACTATCGCCAGATTACGAAGATTCAATCAACATATGTACTTGGTCTGCAAGAATATATCTTGGCTGATGAGAAAATTCATACGCGTTATCTACAAGACTTGACCCAGACAGGTCGTCTGTCCTCAGTTGACCCTAACCTACAGAATATTCCAATTCGACTGGAGCAGGGGCGCGTTATTCGTAAGGCATTCGTTCCTTCGAATGATGATGCGGTGCTGCTTAGTTCGGATTACTCACAGATTGAATTGCGCGTGTTGGCACACATTTCGGGAGATGAGCATCTGATTGCTGCCTTTCGTGAAGGGGCTGACATTCACACCTCAACAGCTATGCGTGTTTTCGGCATTGAAAAGGCTGAGGATGTGACACCAAATGACCGTCGCAATGCAAAGGCTGTCAACTTCGGGATTGTTTATGGCATTTCAGATTTTGGTTTGGCTAATAATTTAGGTATCCCTCGGAAATTAGCAAAGCAATACATCGAAACGTACTTTGAACGTTATCCTGGAATCAAAGATTATATGGAAAATGTTGTGCGTGAGGCGCGTGATAAGGGCTATGTAGAAACACTCTTCAAACGCCGTCGTAGTTTGCCAGATATCAATTCTCGAAATTTTAATATCCGCAATTTTGCAGAGCGTACAGCTATCAATTCGCCTATTCAGGGTAGCGCAGCTGATATTCTTAAGATTGCGATGATTAACCTCGATAAGGCTCTGGTTGAGAAAGGTTACAAGGCCAAAATGCTATTACAAGTACACGATGAAATTGTGCTGGAAGTTCCACAAGATGAGTTGAAAGCCGTGAAATCTTTAGTCAAAGATACGATGGAGTCGGCTATAGAACTTTCAGTTCCACTGGTTGCTGATGAAAGCGCAGGCCAAACTTGGTATGAAGCCAAATAAAAAATTAGTTCCGATTAAGTTTTATTTAAGGGAGCTTGGTTATACTATAAACAATCCTAAAACTTTTCTTTTCATAATCTCCTGAAAGAACTAGCTCACCTGCTAGTTCTTTCTTTTTTGGAGAATCTCTTGATGATTTCCTGATAAAACTGTGTTAGGATTAAACTAGCTTACACATTTTGAACTTGTCTTTTATTATTGGATGACCGACGTGTAAGGGAAGCTTTCAGATGTAAAAATGACTGAATTTTAGGGGAGGCTAGTATATGGCTAGGATTTTAGTAGTTGATGATGATGTGGATATTTTAATTTTGATAAAAAATGCCTTGCAGTTACAAGGTTATTTGGTTGATGTCTTTAATCGTGCTCAGGCAGTTGATAAGAGTCAGTTAGGACAGTACGCTGCAATACTTCTGGATATTATGATGCCCGAAATGGATGGTTTAACTTTTTGTCAGGAAATTCGTCCTCTAGTTGATTGTCCTATTATTTTTTTAACAGCTAAGACGGATGAAAGTGATATCGTTTCTGGTTTGGCCTATGGTGCAGATGATTACATCGTTAAACCTTTCGGCGTACAAGAACTTTTGGCGCGTGTTGGTGCTCATCTACGAAGGGAAAATCGTGAGAAACATAGCTACCTAACCTTAGGAGAGGTGCACTTTGACCTTTCTGCTAAGTCAGTCAGCGTTGCGGGTTTAGCTCTGCCATTGACTAAATCAGAATATGAACTTTGTGAATTTTTAGCACGGCATAGGGGACAGGTTTTTTCGAAGGAACAACTTTATGATAGGTTAGATGCCTATGCAGAACGGGGAACGCCACAAGCGATAGCAGAGCATATTAAGAACATTCGTGCTAAATTTCGTGAACTTGGTTCAGAGCCTATTGAGACAGTCTGGGGAGTAGGTTACAAATGGGTTTAAAAAAAGGTCAAACATCTCTTAGAGGAATTTTTTTAAAGTATTTCCTGGCAATTATCGGGATATCACTGGTTCAAATAATTGTCTTTTTGCTTTTACTTTTTCCTATCATGGAAAGTGGGCTGGTTTTACCTGCTAATAATGCTGAATTTCAATTGAAAAGCTTGCAAGCCAATTCCAATCAAGCAGTCAGGGTGACAGATTTACCTCTAGGAACTAATTATGCTCTTTTTGATGTGTCACAAATCATAAAGCAATCTGATATGTCTAGTAATTTAAAGAAAGAAGCTCAGCTTTTCTTGAAAAAGGGGAATCAAGCTAGTCAGGGCTATTTTATTAAGATTGAGCGTCAGGAAGGAACATATGTAGTTCATTATGATCTCCGTGTCCACTATGGTCAGGCTTGGTTGGAAGAGCACTTACCTAATTTTGAGTTTGTCTGGGTCACCATGTTTATTATCACCTGGTTTCTGGTTTTTGCGTTAGTGACTATACGATTTGCACACTATGTGAAGCGTCAGATGGCGCCTCTTGTAGAGTTGACGGAAAAAATTGGTCAGCAAGATTTAGAGTTTTCAGTAGCAAACACTCAAATTAAGGAGTTCAATGCTTTGTTGGAGAGCATTAATGGAATGAAGGACTCTTTAAAAGAATCCCTTATGAAAAATTGGTTACTTGAAGAGGAACGCAAGGAGCAGCTATCTGCTTTAACTCATGACCTAAAAACCCCCTTGACGGTTATTAAAGGTAATACGGAGTTGTTGACTTTGACAGATTTATCAGCACAGCAGGCTTCGTATGTACAGTTTAGTTTGAAAAATATTACCAAGGTTGAAGTCTATCTTACCGAACTACGCCAATTGGCTATGACGCAGTCTTTGACAACATTAGAACGTCAACCAGTTAAAGGAGAGTTTTTTCTTAATAAGTTGTCAGAGGAAACAAATGCTTTGGCACTGGCCTGTGGGCGTCAACTTTCTATTGAAAAGATGTGTCGAGGGGATTTTGTACTTGATATTGATATAGCACTGATGACCAGAGCTGTCATGAATATCGTTTCAAATGCTTTGGATTACAGTGCGAAGAATAGCGATATCCGCTTAATTTTTCAATGTGATGGTGTCTTTTTGAAGTTAGTCTGTGAGAATGAAGGAATTGTTTTTTCGCCAGAGGCCTTGCTAAAAGGAAAGAGGCTCTTTTATCGGGCTGATAGTAGTCGGAGTCAGACTGACCATTTGGGTATGGGGTTATATATTGCTGATAACATTGTTAGTAAGCATGATGGACGCTTAATTTTGGAAAATCACAATAGTGGTGCACGGGTTACGATAACGTTGCCAATAAAAAGGCTAAAAATTTAACTTTCCTTATAAATTCCTTAACTTTTCTTTCTATACTAGGATTAAGGAGGAAAAAATGTTAGGTAAAAAAGGATTAAATAATTTTGATTTAAAGTACTTTGCTTTGTTTTTTATGGTTCTGGACCATATCCACTACTTTTTTGAATTTACGGGAAAAATTCCTCTATGGTTCTCACAAATTGGGCGTTTAGCAGCTCCTTTATTTCTCTTTTGTGTTATTGAAGGATTTGTTCACACGCACAATCGCAAACGCTACTTTTTGCAAATGTATAGTTTGTCAGTAGGGATGGGGCTTGTTCAGTTTGGATTTTACAATGTTTTATCGGAATTTGTGCGTAAAGATGGCTTCTTCCCGCAAAATATGATGCTGTCTTCCTTTGCGATTTTGTTGGTAGTTTTGCAAGGAATTGTTTGGCTTGAAGAGAAAAAATATTTAAGAGGAATTGTGACAACAATTTTACCAATAATTCTACCGTGGCTCTTTATGCCTCTTTATCAAATGGCTAGTCAGTCTGGAAACCAATGGTTATCCTTTCCTCTTAGTCTTATCAATTTTACGATATTACCGCTACATACTACCATCAGTGATGGTGGAACAGCGACATTAATTGTAGGAATTGTTATGTATCTTTGCCGTAAGAGTCTCAAAAGAGAGGTGCTAGGATTTGTCTTAGCTTCCTTGCTCGTTGACTTAGGGCGTGTGTTCTTGCTTGTACCCACTATGGGACTGGCGTTGACCCCTGATCTCCTTTTGTTCAAAGCCTTTGAGTGGATGGAAATTTTTGCAGCCCCATTTATGTTGGCTTATAATGGCGAGCGTGGTCGGGGTCCTAAGTGGCTGTTCTATATTTTTTATCCAGCACATATCTACTTGCTCTACGCTCTATCTTTCTTTTTGTACAAGGGATGATAGCCGAATCATGCGTAGTCGTTTGCTTTGTGATATACTAAAGAAAACACTTTCAAGGAGTTGTCTATGTACTCATTTCAAAATCCTAGTCAAGACGTGATTTTTAGTTATATCAAAGGTGCTAAGACCATTGCAGTTGTTGGTCTTTCTAATCGTGAAGAGACGGCGGCCTATCGTGTTTCTAAACTCATGCAAGAAGCTGGCTACACGATTATTCCTGTCAATCCAAAGTTGGCTGGTTCTGAGGTTCTAGGAGAAAAAGTTTATGCCTGTCTGCAAGATATTCCTATTCATGTGGACATTGTTGATGTTTTCAGACGTAGCGAGTTTTTGCCTGACGTGGCTAAGGATTTTATCCAAACTGATGCGGACGTTTTCTGGGCACAGCTTAGTTTAGAAAATGAAGAAGCAGAACAAATCCTACGAACAGCGGGTTGTCAAAAGATTGTCATGAATCGCTGTTTAAAGATTGAGTATCTTGAAATGCTTGATGGTGGGAATTAGTCAAGTTTTCTTTCTGTGAAAATGCTAAAAATATGGTATAATTACTTCTGATAATTCACAAAGGAGAGGGGAAATGGACATTCATACTCATCATCACCAAACTTTAGATGCCTATGAAAATGTTCTGGAGCACCTCAGAGAAAAACACATTCGAATTACAGAAACACGCAAGGCAATCATTGCTTATATGGTCAACAGCCGTGAGCATCCAAGTGCGGAAAAAATATATAATGACTTATTGCCAGAATATCCTAATATGAGTTTGGCAACTGTCTATAACAATCTCAAAGTTCTCGTGGACGAAGGTTTTGTAACAGAACTGAAACTCTGCAATTATAGCACAACCTACTATGATTTTATGGGGCACCAGCATGTCAATATTGTCTGTGAGTCTTGTGGAAAAATTGCTGATTTTATGGATGCAGATGTGATTGATGTCTCAAAGGAAGCTCATGAACAGACGGGTTATCAAGTTACTAGAATTCAGTTAACAGCTTACGGAATCTGCCCAGATTGTCAAGCTAAATTGAAGAAAAACCTACCCAATAGCTCTATTAGCAAATTGAGAAAATAAAATGCAGATGGTCGGAGTTGACGAAGCTCGGCCATTTTGCTAAAATATAAGAAGCCTAAAGGCTAGTAACTTCTTCTTGGTTATGGGAACTGCCAAAACCCATCACTCGGATGAAGCATATAAAGGAGAAAATATTATGGCAATCTCAAAAGAGAAAAAAAATGAAATCATCGCTCAATACGCACGTCACGAAGGCGACACAGGTTCAGTTGAAGTTCAAGTAGCTGTTCTTACTTGGGAAATCAACCACCTTAACGACCATATCAAACAACACAAAAAAGACCACGCAACTTACCGTGGTTTGATGAAAAAAATTGGTCACCGTCGTAACTTGTTGGCATACCTTCGCCGCACAGACGTTAACCGTTATCGTGAATTGATTGCTTCACTTGGCCTCCGTCGCTAATCAGACGCAAGAAAAAAGCAACTCAACAGCAAAACGCCCGAAATAAGATTTCGAGGCGTTTTTTGAATGTTACGCCGCAATAACAATCAATCAAACAATTGCAGATAGAATTGAAATTCATCAAATCAATTCAGTCTGAATTAAGGTAAGGTGAACTCAACATGCTAGCATGTTGAGAAGTGCCAAATCAGTGTTGGTTTTTATTAATCATCTGGACTACTATATAAGAATGGTTTAGTTCATAGAAAAAACAATACTTGAAAAGAACACTTAGCTTCTAGCTTTTCTGTTGTTCTTTGACTAGCATTTGGGTTAAGAACCTGTATTCACAAGTGAAGTGTTTATAGATAAGAGATCGTTTTTCGCTAATCAAGGCAGTTTTGTGAGAGAATACTGACTGTATTTTGAAAAAAAGGTTCTAAGTTGTCAGTTCATATTTGACTTGTGAACAGGCTCTCAGGCTCAATCTTTTGGAGAAAGAGTGTTGCCAAGTAAAGGATTTTCTTATATACTGAAAAGAAAAACTTGAAAGACTTTTATGAAAATTATTCTTGAAAAAATTAGCCTTTTAGGGTTGTCCTTTATGTTGGTTTCAACCTTTGCCATTTCTCCTTTGTTGCCGGAAATGACAGCAGCTTATACAGCAGCAGGGATTTCGCTGAATCAAATTGATTTTTTGTTATCGGTTCCCTCTTTTATGATTATAGCTGTGCTTTTAGCAAGCCCTTATCTCAGTCGCTTTTTGACCGAGAAGTTGATTTTTGTTCTAGGTTTGCTCTGCATTTCACTCGGGGGAAGTTTGCCGGCTCTAACTCAGGATTATCCATTAGTTTTAATGTCCCGTCTGGTCTTGGGACTGGGAATTGGGCTAATCAATGAACGTGCTATTACTATCATTAGTCAGCATTATTCGGGCTCAGAACGTGCTAAAATGTTGGGAATCCGGGGATCGACGGAGGTTTTGGGTTCAGCCACCTTAACCTTTCTAGCTGGGCAATTGCTACGCGGGTCTTGGTCGTCAGGCTTCTTAATTTATCTGCTAGGCTTACCATTGTTAGGATTTTACCTGTTATTTGGAAATGCAAAATCTGATGACAAGTCTAAAGTTGCCAACCATCCTAAAAAAGCAAAAACTGCTTTATCAGCAAGGCAGGTATGGCACATTGTTTTCATGGCACTCTACGCTGGTTCGGTGATTTTAATTAACACTGGAATCACCATCCGCCTACCTATGTTGGCGGAAGAGCTTAAGTTAGGAACAGCTATCGACTCTAGTCTAATTTTGAGTTTGATGATGTTGATGGGGATTTTGGCTGGAACGCTCTTTGCCAGTTTGATGGCTCACTTTAGGCAGTTCCTGCAACCTTTGGTTATTTTGGCTCTTGCGCTAGGTTTGGTGCTCATTTGGTTGGCTCCTAATTTAGTATTTTTGGCAATAGGTGCCCTAACAACTGGATTTGTTTACAGCATAGGTGTAACGTCGGTTTTTCACAGGCTTTCAGAAATATTGAGAACTAACCAATTAGCTTTGGGGACTACGCTTGTTTTGTTGGGCTGTAATCTGGGTGGCGGTATGGCTGCATCGGTAGTTTCTTTCTTGTCAGCTATGAGTGGTAGCAATTCAAATCTGTTTTTAACATTGGCAATCTTATGCTTCATTGCAGGACTTGTTCTGCTTTTGCCACTCCTTGTAAAGCGTCAGCCAGATAGGGCAATATAATTAGCTTTGCTATGTTTAAAAAAACGAAGTTAATACTTTTATGGTATACTAAAGAAAAAATGATATAAGGAGAGAGATATATGCTTTGGTCAATGTTAATTGGTGTTTTAATTGGAGCGATTGCAGGTGCAATCACCAACCGTGGTGAGTCTATGGGCTGTTTTACCAAGATGTTCGCAGGCTGGATTGGTTCATCTGTCGGGCAAGCTTTGTTTGGCTACTGGGGACCATCATTGGCAGGTATGGCGCTTGTTCCATCAGTGCTAGGGGCTATCATTGTCATTGCTGTGGTGGATCTTTTCTTTGGAAATTAGAAGGCCGGTGACTCTATGCCTAGACCAACATGTAAAAGTGATTTGCTAGAGGCTTCTCAGGTAAATTTCGCTAAACTTTGGGGCTTGTTGGAGTATGTGGAAGCTGAAAATATTACCACTAGACTTGATTTTTCTGATGGGCCTAAGCGTAAGGAAGCTCATTGGGCGCGCGATAAAGATGTTAAGGACGTTCTTATTCACCTTTATGAATGGCATCAGCTTTTGATTGCTTTCGTGATGAATAATCAAGCAGGCCAAGCACAGCCTTTTCTTCCAGAACCCTACAATTGGCGTACTTACGGTGAAATAAATATCAGCTTTGTTAAAAAACATGAAAAGACGACTTTAGAGGAAGCGAAGAGTCTTTTGCAGGACAGTCATGGCAGAGCATTGCAGCTGGTAGAGAGTTTTTCAAATGAGGAGCTATTCACCAAAAATATCTTTGGATGGACAGGGAATAATACATTAGGTTCTTATTTCGTTTCCTCAATGTCTAGTCACTACGATTGGGCTATTAAGAAGTTGAATGCCCATATTAAGAACCTGTATTCATAGTCCGACACTTCTATCTAAGGCTAGTTTTTCAGCTACTCATCGTTAGTTTTTTCAAGATACAGTCAGCATTCTCTCAAAAAACTGCCTTGATTAGCGAAAAACTATCTCTTATATAAAATCACTTCACTTGTGAATACAGGTTCTAAGAAACAAAGGCAATAAAGACAGCAATTTTTCGAGTTGCTGTCTTTAGTTATTTGTTAGGTTGTTTGGTAAAAATGTTCATCCTATTCACACCGCTCCCATTTTGTATAAAAATCCCTGTTAGAAGCCCTGCTATTCTTGCGAAAATATGGTAAAATAGTGAAGATACGTAGTTTTATGCAAAGACGAGTTTACGAGATTTTTGTAGGTTGGTCTTTGTAGAAAACAGACGTGTCAAAAAAATCAATTTTTAGGAGTTAAAAGATGTCAAAACAAACTTTTGAAATGACCTTTGCGGGAAAACCCCTTGTGGTTGAAATTGGTCAAGTAGCTAAGCAGGCTAATGGCGCAGCAGTAGTGCGTTATGGTGAATCAACGGTGCTTACTGCGGCAGTTATGTCTAAAAAAATGGCAACGGGTGATTTCTTTCCGCTACAAGTTAACTATGAAGAAAAGATGTATGCTGCCGGTAAATTCCCCGGTGGCTTCATGAAGCGTGAAGGTCGTCCCTCAACGGATGCAACCTTGACCGCACGTCTCATTGACCGTCCAATCCGCCCAATGTTTGCGGAAGGTTTCCGCAATGAAGTTCAGGTAATCAATACTGTCCTTTCCTATGATGAAGATGCTAGCGCTCCAATGGCAGCTATGTTTGGTTCTTCATTGGCTTTATCTATCTCAGATATTCCATTCAACGGCCCAATTGCTGGTGTACAAGTGGCTTACATTGATGGAGAGTACATCATCAACCCAACGGCTGCGCAAAAAGAAGCTTCGCTATTAGAACTGACCGTGGCGGGGACTAAAGATGCCATCAACATGGTAGAGTCAGGTGCTAAGGAATTGTCAGAAGACATCATGCTTGAGGCTCTGCTCAAAGGCCATGAAGCTGTTCGCGAATTGATCGCCTTCCAAGAAAAAATCGTCGCTGCAGTCGGTAAGGAAAAAGCAGAAGTAGAACTCTTGCAAGTGGATGCTGAGCTCCAAGCTGAAATCATCGCAGCCTACAACACTGATTTGCAAGCTGCTGTTCAAGTTGAAGAAAAGAAAGCGCGTGAAGCTGCGACCGAAACTGTCAAAGAACGTGTAACCGCTGAGTACGAAGAGCGTTATGCTGAGCATGAAGAACACGACCGTATTATGCGTGATGTGGCTGAGATTTTGGAACAAATGGAACACGCAGAGGTGCGTCGTCTTATTACAGAAGACAAAATTCGTCCCGATGGTCGTAAAGTTGATGAGATTCGTCCGTTGGATGCCGAAATTGATTTCTTGCCAAAAGTACATGGCTCAGGTCTCTTTACACGTGGGCAAACGCAAGCTTTGTCTGTCTTGACTTTGGCACCTATGGGGGACACGCAGATTATTGATGGTCTTGACCCTGAGTATAAAAAACGTTTCTTGCATCACTACAATTTCCCACAATATTCTGTTGGAGAGACTGGTCGTTATGGTGCAGCTGGTCGTCGTGAGATTGGTCACGGGGCCCTTGGTGAGCGTGCTCTTGCTCAAGTTCTTCCGAGCTTGGAAGAATTTCCGTATGCTATCCGCTTGGTGGCAGAAGTATTGGAATCTAATGGGTCATCATCTCAGGCTTCTATCTGTGCGGGTACGTTGGCTCTTATGGCTGGTGGTGTGCCAATTAAGGCACCAGTTGCTGGTATTGCTATGGGGCTCATCTCAGATGGTACAAACTATACCGTTTTGACAGATATTCAAGGTTTGGAAGACCACTTTGGTGATATGGACTTTAAGGTTGCTGGTACTCGTGAGGGGATTACAGCTCTGCAAATGGACATCAAGATTGAAGGGATTACACCGCAAATCTTGGAAGAAGCTTTGGCTCAAGCCAAGAAGGCCCGTTTTGAAATTCTTGACTTGATTGAAGCAACGATCCCAGCACCTCGTGCAGAATTGGCTCCTACAGCACCTAAGATTGACACCATCAAGATTGATGTGGATAAAATCAAGATTGTTATTGGTAAAGGTGGCGAAACCATCGATAAGATTATCGCAGAAACTGGCGTTAAGATTGATATTGATGAAGAAGGTAATGTAGCTATCTATTCTTCTGATCAGGATGCTATTAACCGTACTAAAGAAATTATCACAGAACTTGTTCGTGAAGCTAAGGTTGATGATGTTTACCATGCCAAAGTTGTTCGTATCGAAAAGTTTGGTGCCTTTGTTAACCTCTTCAACACAACAGATGCCTTGGTTCATATTTCAGAAATTGCCTGGACACGCACAACAAATGTTGAAGATGTTCTTGCTGTCGGAGATGAAGTGGATGTTAAGGTTATCAAAATCGATGACAAAGGGCGCATTGATGCCTCTATGAAGGCTTTGCTTCCTCGTCCACCTAAGGCTGAAAAAGCAGAAGGGGAACAAAAAGAACGTAAAAGTCATCATAAAGACAGAAAAGGTCCTTTTGGCGGACATTTACGTGAACGCAAAGATAAAGAATAAATCTTTACAAAAAAGAGAAACAAATAAGGTAGAAAAAATGACAAACACAAATGAACTTGATATTCGCCTACGAGCTTTTATCAATGCCCCAGATAATTTTTTAGATAGTATTGCTCTAGTAAATGCCCTCCATAACAATCCAGTCTGGGCCAGTGATAGGCCTTATGCCCTTGAAATTGATGGGCAACGTGTGACACCTGTATTCACAGATAAGAATGACCTTGAGATTTTTAAAGTTTCTCAGCTTAGTGCCCAAGAACAAAATTGGGTAGAACGTTCGGCCTTGGAGGTTTTAGAGGAAGTTATCGTCAAGGGGCTGACAGGACTGGTTTTCAACCTCAAGAAAACAGGTGATTTTGGCAATTCAACTATCTTCAAAAGCAGCGAGTTTGTCCAATTTTTAAATAGTTTTACGGCAATTTTGAATACATTGATGGGTGATGAAAATCTAAAAGCTGATACGATGGATAAATATTATTTGGTGCCAGCCTTTGTACATCCACGTGAAGATGGTAATTTTGACCGCATGTTCCCAACGATGTCAACACCAGAAGGTCAGAGTTATGTTCCAGCTTTTTCAAACCTTCAAAGTTTTGCCAAGTGGTATAATCATAAGGATTTTGGGACACCTTTTAGAAAAGCCAATGGAACTATTTTGACTTGGAAGGTTGAGGATATTTATCAACCAGGACACGGTGCTAATGATATTGATGAAACGGTTGGCGTTGTTATCAATCCTTTTGATGATCAACAAATTTTGATTAATTGGTCAGAAGTAGAGGTTGATGATTAAATTAAGTAATATTAGTTGTAGTTAGGGATAGGTGTTGGCGTTGTCCTTGGAACTATCCCTTAGGAAGGAGGAGCCGTGGGTTGGTGGAAAGAAAGTATTGATATTGTTAAAGAATTGGATCCTGCGGCGCGTTCGGGGTTAGAGGTCATATTAACTTATCCAGGTTTAAAGGCGTTAGCAGCTCATCGCCTTTCGCATTTTTTGTGGAAGCATAATTTTAAGTTACTAGCGAGGATGCATAGTCAATTTTGGCGTTTTTGGACTCAGATTGAAATTCATCCGGGAGCTGAAATTGCCAGTGGTGTTTTTATAGATCACGGTTCGGGTCTGGTTATTGGAGAGACGGCGATTGTTGAGAAAGGTGTCATGCTTTATCACGGTGTTACCCTTGGTGGAACAGGTAAGGATGTCGGCAAACGTCATCCGACTGTTCGTGAAGGAGCACTTGTTTCGGCTCACGCTCAGGTTATTGGTCCAATTGAAATTGGGAAAAATGCCAAGGTTGGTGCTGGAGCAGTAGTGGTATCAGATGTTCCAGCGGATGTTACAGTTGTCGGGATTCCTGCTAAAGTTGTTCGTGTCCATGGTAAAAAGGATGACTTGGTTATTCATCAGATTGAAGAAGAACGCGAATCACACTATTACACTAATAAGTTAGAGGAGCTGCGGGATCGTAGCCATCGATCGTCAAATCTCTAGGAGGATTGCTTTATGTTGAAGGCGGTAAGTCACCTAACTGATGAAGAACTGCTAGCTACCAGACAGCTTATTCGTGTCTGTCAGGCACATGATAAGACTTATAGAGATCCGTACCTTTCAAGTATGCTCAACTTTGATCCTGACATGCCCGCCTTCTTTCTCTACTATGAAGGACAGAAGTTGCTCGGCTTGTTGACAGTTTATGCGGATGATGAAAATGCAGAGCTGGCGATATTAGTTCACCCTGATTATCGTCGCAAAGGCATTGCTAGACAGCTCTTTACTCGATTTCAAGAAGAGACCAAGTCCTATCCTATTGCATCAATTACTTTCCAAACGGAGCGCGTTTTTTTGGAGAAAAATCCTAAATTGATTGGGCACTGGAATTTGGTAGAAGATACAGAAACCGAGACTTGGTTGGGAAGAGACCGACAGCCTTATGACTTTGAAATACGTTCTGACGTTCACGTTCAACTGGCTGATAATAGTCACCAAGATGCCATTGCGCAGATTCATTTTGAGGCTTTTGCTGAACCTAGTGAGACTAGCGAGGTCAGCCAGCGCTATATCAAGGAAGCTCTGAAAGACCCCAATAGTCTGCTATATGTCTTGTTTAAGGACAATCAGCTAGTGGCCTGCTGTACGGTGGATTTGTCCAGTGATATGAATTACCTTTACGGTTTGGCTGTTGCAGAGGATTTTCGTGGTCAAGGTCTGGGCACCTATCTCGTGCAGAACTTGGTTAATGACCTGATTGACAAAAATACCAAGACTTTCCAAATCGCGGTGAATGATGATAATCGAGGTGCCAAGCATCTTTATGAAAAGATTGGCTTTACCAAGCAAACCGAAGTAGTTTACCTAGATTCCCCAAAATGAGGAGGTGCTTATGCTATTAACAGAATTCGAACCAGGACGAGCGGTCATTGAGCCTCATCTGGCGAGTGATGCAGAAGTGAAAGAAGTCTGTGATACGCTGATTTTTTCCTTTAACGGTGAAATCGTCAATCGCATGAAGGAGATGGCAGGTATTCACGAGGGAGGCTCCATTTATAGTCTGAATGGTAGGCACCCCTGGTACATCTATGAAAAGACTGGTGTTAAAATTGCGGTAACGATGGCTCCAATTGGAGCTTCTATGGCTGTCGGTCAGCTGGAAGAACTCAAAGCTGTCGGTTTCAAAAACATTATCGTCCTTGGTTCCTGTGGGGGTTTGGATAAGAGAATTGAGGCGGATAAGATTCTCATTCCAAGTGTGGCTCTGCGTGATGAGGGGACAAGTTACCACTACGCCCCGGCTAGTGATGAAATCTCTTATAATGAAGCTCTGCTATTGACCATGGAAAAGGCTTTTAATAATGCTGGAATCGAGCATGTGCGGGCCAAGACCTGGACGACGGATGCTTTTTATCGAGAAACAGCTGATAAAGTTAAACGTCGTATGGCAGTTGGTGCAGAGGTCGTTGATATGGAAGCTTCAGCACTCATGGCATGGGCACAATTTCGACGGGCCAATGTTTATCAATTTTTTTATACAGCTGATTACGTTGATCACCATAACGAAGAATGGGATAAGCGACATGAGGAGCGCACAGCTGATGTCATGACTTTTTTTGAGGTAGCATTAGCAATTGCGAAGGAATTATAGAAATGAAAAAATTTTTACTGAAGAATTGGTATTTTATTTTAATGGTGGTGTTGAGTCTTATCAATACGGCTCTGCAATTCGCAGTTGCTCATGTCTTTGAGGGGCTTATCTGGTTATTGGCTAGTTTTATCTGGATTATTGTGCTCATTGTTCGTTATCTTTCTTACCGCAAAATTCCTAAAACTTAACTTGCTGAGAGGATTTTAAAATGACAATTAAACTTTATGATACCATGACCCGAAGTCTGCGTGAATTTGTACCGATTCATGATAATACGGTCAACATGTATGTCTGCGGACCAACGGTTTATAACTATATTCACATTGGGAATGCCCGTAGCGTCGTGGCTTTTGATACCATTCGTCGATACTTTGAGTATCGTGGTTACAAGGTGAATTATATTTCCAATTTTACGGATGTTGACGATAAAATCATCAAAGGTGCGGCTGAAGCTGGCATGGACACCAAGTCTTTCTCAGACAAGTTCATTGCAGCTTTTATGGAAGATGTTAAGCAGCTTGGGGTTAAGCCTGCGACTAAAAATCCACGTGTTATTGATTATATGGATGAAATCATTGATTTTGTGCAGGTTTTGGTGGACAAAGGCTTCGCTTATGAAGCAGACGGTGATGTTTATTTCCGTGTGGCTAAGTCCAGTAATTATGCCAAGTTAGCCAACAAAACTCTAGCAGACCTTGAAGTGGGTGCTAGTGGTCGTGTGGATGGCGAAGGCGACATCAAGGAAAATCCGCTTGATTTTGCTCTCTGGAAAGCAGCCAAGCCAGGCGAAGTCTCTTGGTCAAGTCCTTGGGGGCAAGGACGTCCTGGCTGGCACATTGAATGTTCGGTTATGGCGACGGAAATCCTCGGTGATACCATTGACGTTCACGGTGGTGGAGCAGACTTGGAATTTCCACACCACACCAATGAAATTGCACAGTCGGAAGCCAAGACAGGCAAGACTTTTGCTAATTACTGGATGCACAACGGTTTCGTCAATGTGGACAATGAAAAAATGTCTAAATCACTTGGCAATTTCGTGACTGTTCACGATATGCTGAAAACTGTTGACGGGCAAGTGCTTCGTTTCTTCCTAGCCACTCAACAATACCGTAAGCCAGTGAATTTTACGGAAAAAGCGGTACACGATGCAGAAGTCAATCTCAAGTATTTGAAAAATACCTACACTCTGCCAGTGGGAGAAGTTACTGACGCTGACCAACTGGCTCGGTTTGTCGCTGACTTTGAGGCGGCTATGAATGATGATTTCAATACCGCTAACGGTATCACAGTCATTTTTGACCTCGCCAAGTGGATTAACTCTGGCAACTATAATCAAACTGTTAAGGATACCTTTGCCAAACTTTTAGCCGTCTTTGGTATTGTCTTTGAAGAGGAAGTGCTAGATGCAGATATTGAAGCCTTGATTAAAGAACGTCAGCTAGCTAGAGCAGCGCGTGATTTTGAAACCGCAGATGCTATTCGTGACCAATTAGCTGCGCAAGGCATCAAGCTTCTTGATACCAAGGATGGTGTGAGGTGGACACGTGACTAAGTCAGTTGATGTCAATCTGATTAATGGGATTGCCCTTGCCTTTGAAGGTGATGCTATTTATTCCACTTATATTCGTAAACACCTGATTTTTCAGGGGCTTACCAAGCCCAATCAACTGCACCGCAAAGCGACTCGCTATGTATCAGCCAAGGCGCAGGCCATGTTGATCACTAAAATGCTGGAAGCGCAGCTATTGACCGAAAAAGAAGAAGATATCTACCGTCGCGGCCGCAATGCCAACAGCCATACCAAGGCTAAAAATACCGATGTCGTCACCTACAAGATGTCAACGGGTTTTGAGGCGGTCATGGGCTATCTTCACATGACTAATCAAGTTGATCGGTTAGAAGAGTTGATTGATTGGTGTATTGAGGTAGTCGAGAATAGTTAAAAACAGTTTTCATCGAAAACTGTTTTTAACGACTTGACTATAACCTTACGTCACCCTTTATACTGTTAGGTATAGGAGGAGAATAAATGACCATTCATATGATTCGTTCAGATAAGGTCTATTGTGATTTGCTGAAAATGCCTATGGCAGAAAGAAGGCCTTATTTTAAAGAACAGGTGCTTGCACCTTTTAAACCAAAATTCTACAAACAGGGAATTCCTTATGAGGCTAAGCAGGTTGGTGGTTTTGATATCATGATGCTACTTTCTTGGATGCATCTTATGCCTGAAATGCTGACAAATCAACATCAAGATGTCGTTGACCGTTTGGATGATGATTTTTGGAAAAAATGTTCCCAAGCTATTCAAGATAGTTTAGCAAGATTTAATGCTTTTCAGTTGCCAGTCCAAGACTATACTTTTACGACATTACTAGCCAATCCAGCTGCACCCATATTGAAAATCAATGATGGTTACAGCGGAGATGGTGGTATTCCCGGCTATATTTTATTGTCTTTGGTACCTAATGTTGATACGTTAAACCGTGTCCAATCTGCGCTAGCTCACGAAATCAACCATAATGTCCGATATCAATTTGTCGACTGGGATGGTGGTTCTCTGAAGGAAATGATTGTGGCAGAAGGTTTAGCAGAGAATTTTGCTGTGCAGATGTATGGCGAAGAAAAGCTGGGTCCTTGGGTGACTAAGACAGATTTAGAGATGCTCAATCAAGTAATCAAACCTTTCCTGCATAAGCACCTTGACGTAAGGGGAATGCAGAAAATCACTGCTTATCTCTATGGCGATGAGATTGCAGCTATGATGGGGCAGGACGAGGTTGGTATGCCCTATTGTGCGGGTTATGCCTGTGGCTATTATTTGGTAAAATACTACTTAGAAAAAACAGGTCAGTCAATTGAAGAAGCAACGCTTTTGCCAGCTTCAGAAATTTTAGCGGAGGTAGAAGAATTTTGGACAGAACCTACACACTAAAAGAAATCATGACCATTACGGGTCTGACCAAACGAACATTGCACTATTACGATCAAATCGGTCTTCTGTCAGCTGGGAAGTTAGCAAATGGTTACCGCACTTACAGTCAGCAGGATTTGATTGACTTGCAGCGGATCCTTTTTCTCAAGGGCTTGGACTTTTCTATTAAAGAAATCCAGCCTTTACTCAAATTCAGCGATGAGGACTTGCGTCCAATTTTAGAAAAGCAGCAAGCAAGCTTAACTCAAAAAATTCAGGATTTACAAAAAAAGAAGGAAGAGTTGGAAAATTTTCTGGCAGGAGCGCTACTGGTTGATCTTGCTGTCTTTGAAAAACCATTGAGCTCCCAATATCAGTCTGAAGCAGAGCTCCGCTATGGAGAAACAAGAGCCTATCAAATCTATCAAGACCGTCAGATGCAACTTAATGCTACTGAAAAAGCTCAGCAGAATGCAAAAATTGAGCAGCAACTTGAGCAAGCTTTTCAAGAATTTAAGCGAGTCAGTTACTTACCGCTTTCGGAAGCAGAAGTAGCGGCAGCTGTTGAACAGTGGAAATCAGCTTTATTAATGGTTAGTGATTTTTCAGATGAAGTCTTGATTTATATTGCGAAATCCTACACCAGTGATCCTCGTTTTGAAGCTTATTTTGCCAAGTATGGCAATCTTGGACTGACAAAATTTATAGCTGAGGCAGTTACTTATCATTTGACTTAGATAAGACAAAGAGTTTGGGATAGATATTCCAAACTCTTTTATAGTACTAGTTAGTTCTCTTTGGAAACCAAAGTGATATACCGTTGCCTTCACCTTATTGTAACTCAGTATTGCTGCGAAGATTTGTCACCAAATCTGAATCTGATTTTCTTTGGCTATAAATAGAGGAATAACGGTATTTAGACGCTCTTCTTAATCGGGTGTCGAAGGACTGTTTTTAATTTTTCTGCTGCTGTTTTACGAACATCCCCTAGGTAAATTTCATGGTGCATGCGCTCAAGCGTGATGTCAAGAACATAACCTTCTTCTTCCATAAATTGATGCATGGCTTCAACGGTTTTAGGTTCATCATTGTAAGGGCCAACATGCATGCATTGGACACACAAGCCTTCATCATAGGTAAAAAATTCTACCTTAGAAAAATCTCGTTTTTTCTTTTTGCTTGCCTGGCTAATAGCCCAGTCAACATTATCTTTGCTTACAAAATCAGGCAGACGAATGACGGAGATAAAAGAAAATTGCTCTTTATGCCCATAATCAACGCCTTCTCTATCCTCCTGCCACCAAAAACCTTCAAGAGGCGGGACAACATAGTCAAAAAATCCCTCTATCTTATAGTCAGTCTTATGGCTCATCTTTAGGGTATAGGCAACCCCATACAGTAACTCAATAGACTCTTTATAGGCACTGTCTTTTTGGTTAGGATCTCCCGTTCCGCGAACGGCTAGATAGTTCATCTTAGGGATAGTGATAATGCTTGGTTTTGTCTTAGGTTGGTAGAATTCTTTAAATTCTTTTTTGAAATCAAAAGCCATTTTAGTCCTCCAGTTTCTGTAATTCTTGCTTGATCCAGTCAAGTTCAGCTTCTAGCAGTGTCTGACCAAGACTGAAGAGTTGTTGGGCGATAGGAGCCTTATGCTGCTCCTTATTTTGTTTGCTTTGCATATCTGCAAGATCGTCCTCTAGCTTTTCCTTTCGCTTGAAAAATGCTGCGCGCAGCTCTTTGACATCTAAAAGATAGGCAGTTGCCAGTCCCGTCATCAGGTGAGCGTTAGCTGGCCTGCGCTCGCTAATGAGTTTCTTAGAATTTGCTTTTAAGGCCTCCAGCCCTTTTTTGGTGATTTGGAATTCCTTTTTCTCCTTTCCTTTGCCGGAAGTAGCAGTTGCCAGTCCTTTCTTCTCTAATTTATCAAGAACATAATAAATTGATGAGAAGCCAACCTCTGTCCATGTGCGCATGCCGCGTTCTTTGATGACTTGCTCGATATGATAGCCATGTTGTGGGCCCTCAAGCAAAATACCAAGAATCAATTGTTCGGTCAGTGAAATGGTCATATAAGTCTCCTATTATTCTAGCACTAGAATAATAATATTCTAGCACTAGAACACTATCTTGTCAACTTGAAATCTTTTTTATTAAGCAAGCTCTGCTTTTCATGCTATAATAACATCATGAAAGAAAAACGAATGAATCAAACTGAGAACACTGATATGGTCTACGGTGTCCATGCTGTAACTGAGGCCCTCCAAGCTAATACCGGCAATAAATTGTACATTCAGGATGACCTGCGTGGCAAGAACGTTGAGAAGATAAAGGATTTGGCGGCAGAGAAGAAAGTCTCCATCTCTTGGACACCTAAAAAAACACTTAGCGATATGACAAATGGTGCTGTGCATCAGGGCTTTGTCTTGCGTGTGTCCGACTTTGCCTATGCTGAACTTGATACGATTTTGGCAAAGGCAGAGCAAGAAGACAATCCCCTCATTCTTATCTTAGATGGTCTCAATGACCCTCATAATTTTGGCTCCATTTTGCGTACGGCTGATGCAACCAATGTGACTGGCATCCTTATCCCTAAGCACCGTGCTGTTGGCGTGACACCTGTTGTTGCTAAAACCTCAACTGGAGCGGTAGAACATGTTCCCATTGCTCGAGTGACCAATCTTAGTCAAACCTTAGATAAGCTCAAGGAAGCTAACTTTTGGATTTTTGGAACCGACATGAACGGCACCCCATCTTACAAATGGAATACCGCAGGGAAACTGGCGCTCATTATCGGCAACGAAGGCAAGGGCATTTCGGCTAATATTAAAAAGCAGGTGGATGAGATGATTACCATTCCTATGGCTGGTCATGTTCAAAGCCTTAATGCCAGTGTTGCGGCGGCTATTCTTATGTATGAAGTCTTCTGCAACAAACTTTGAGTTGATGGCGTTGGTGCTATGTTTTGATGACTGTCAGCACTATTTTCTACGCCAAATAAATCTTTCGCCTCTATTTGCTCAAGACTAGAAAGGACAATCATGAAAAAAAGAATTTTACTGGTTGATGGTTACAACATGATTGCCTTCTGGCAAGAAACGCGTCACCTTTTTAAGACTAATCAACTGGATGAAGCACGAGAGGTGCTTTTGCGTAAACTTCATAATTATGCTCATTTTGAGAATATAGAGGTTATCTGTGTTTTTGATGCCCAGTATGTCCCAGGAGTTCGTCAACGTTACGATAGATTTAAAGTAGATGTTGTTTTTACCGAGGAAAATGAGACAGCAGATTCTTATATTGAGCGTACAGCGGCTCAGCTCAACACACCCCTTAATTTAGTTGAAGTGGCAACTAGCGACCTCAACGAGCAATGGACAATCTTTTCTCAGCGAGCTTTAAGGGTTACTGCCAGAGAAATGGAGCAGCGAGTTAATACGGTTAAATCTGATTTAGATAAGTTATCACGTCAGATTGATCTTAGTAGGCCTCCTCTTAGACCTTGGGATGATCAACAACTTTCTCAACTCAAAAATTTCTTAGAGGATTTATAATTTTCAAGAAAATTCGCCAAGTGCATCTTTTTTTGTTATAATAAGTAAAACTTTGATAATCAAACTAGTTTTGGATAAACGTAAAAGAAATGAGAGACTGATGACATTTAAACTAATAACAGATTCAACGGCAGACTTGGATGAAAATTGGGCAAATACTAATGACGTGGAAATTCTTGGCTTGACCATAACACTTGAAGGTATCACCTATGAAACGGTTGGAAGTCAACGGCTAACTAGTGATGTCCTGCTAGAAAGTATGAAGAATGGGGGCAAACCAACAACTAGTCAGATTAATGTTGGTCAATTTGAAGAGTCTTTTCGACATCATGCTGAAAAAGGAGAGGATGTCCTCTATCTGGCATTCTCATCTGTTTTGTCAGGGACTTATCAGAGTGCAGTAATGGCGAGAGACTTGGTTTTGGAGGAATTTCCAGAAGCCGTTATTGAGATTGTTGATACACTGGCAGCAGCTGGTGGTGAGGGTTATCTTTCAATGCTAGCAGCAGATGCACGTGATCAAGGTCAGACCTTGCAGGCGACTAAACTTATGATTGAGGATATTCTTCCACGTCTGAGAACGTATTTCTTGGTAGATGATCTTTACCATCTGATGCGTGGTGGTCGTCTTTCAAAAAGCTCTGCCATTATCGGAAGTCTAGTGAATATCAAGCCGTTACTCTGGCTGGATGCTTCTGGGAAATTGGTTCCCCTTGCAAAAGTTCGTGGTCGTAAAAAAGGCATGAAAGAAATGGTCGCACAGGCAACACAGGACTTAGGTCATAGCACAGCTATTGTGGCTTATGCGAACGACCTTGAGTCGGCTGAAAGCCTGAAAGAACAACTGCTGGCGCAGGATAAAATTGATAATGTCCTCATCATGCCACTTGGACCAGTTATTTCTTCACATGTCGGACCAGATACTTTAGCTGTTTTTACCATTGGAGCAAATGCAAGATAAGTCACCCCTCTCCAACTAATAGTGATTATAAATGTTTTTGATTTTAGTTGAGTGTAAGGTCCCTAGATAAAATCATTAGTGAACCCTTCAGGGATGCTGATTAAAAGAAAGCGAATACCTTATTAGCTCTGCTATTTCCTCACTTTCCTTCTCAAAAAATAAGGTCGAAAAATAAGGTTCATGCGTTTGTCGTGATATTTTGTGAATATTCATTGAAAATGAGAAGCAAAAAGGATATAATAGAGGAAACGATTACAAAAGGAGACTTTAAAATGAAAAAAATTAGGATTTTACTTTTGCTTCCAGTCTTATTTTTGATTGTGGCTTGCTCTAAGAGTCCGAAAGAGGAGTTTATCTCTCGGATAAAGCAGAATGCTGACCAGGACAAATCAGCTTATCAATTTAGCGTTAAGATTAAGGATATTCAGACAAGTACTTCTGATAATTCAGAAAGTATTGATATGAGTATGTTTAAAGGTGCTTCGCTGAATTTTCAAGTACAGCAAGATTTGAAAAATGAAAAAATAAGCATTTCAACTGATTTATCTAAAATAAATGCAGCATTCCCCAAATTTAATCTTTTTTACGTTAAGGATACGGCCTATCTCAATGCAGATGCCATCACTACTTTCTATGGGTTAGATAGTAAAAATTTTGAGGGTAAATACATTGATTTGGCTGAGTTTTCAAACGAATCTTTCCCTAAATTAAGTGAACTTTCTAAAGAGCAAGATTATTCTTGGATAGAAAAATTATCGGACAAAAAATTCAAAAAAGATGGCGATAAGGTAACAGCCACGCTATCATTTGATGAGTTACTGAAGGTCTACTCAGCTCAAGCTAAGAAAGATGAGGAACTGAAAACTTACATTGATTTAGCTAAAGCATCGGTTTCTGATGACTCCAAGATTACTATGACTCTAGATAAAGATGGCAGTGGGAATGCTGATATTAAGTTGGTTTATGCAAAAGCCCTTAATCTCGGAATTGACTCTATTCATTTGACAATGACTTATAAAAAATCTACCTATAAGGACATTAAAGTTCCAAATAGTAATGCTATTTTATCTCAGGAGGAACTTGGCAAGCTTGTTGAACAAAACTACAAAATGTCAGATGAACAGTTTGAAGGTATCTATAATTCTATTAAAGAAAGTACATCGCTGTACTCAAAAGAAGAACTCCAAGAACTTATTAATAGTTACAAAACTTACTTGACGGATGAGCAATTCAAGAAATTGCAATCACTGCTTGACCAAGTAGCCTAATCAGACTAGTTTTGCTCTATTGAGCAATGACATCAAGTTAAAGATTCTATACCAATATTAATTGGATAGGGTCTTTTATTTTTTACAAAGTGACACAATAAAATCGAAGAGATATCTCATGGTTTATTTTATTAATACCGTGAAGCAGTGTTGGCAAGCAGACTCTTTAGTTTTCTGGGATAATTTCTGAACAATCAGACGAAAGAGTTAGTTATAGTATCTCACAATCTCATTTTTCAAGCCTTTAGTAGTAAGAAAAAATTACTGGGATAACCCTAATGTTGCTGTGTTTGAATGATTGTCTATCTATGACAAAGTATTAAGTGGTATTCTTAGTTAAGATAAGAGAAATCTGGAAGTTTTTAAAAGCTCTCATTGATGCCATATTTCTTGTCCTTAACCTGTATGAGATAAATCCAATTCTTTTATTGGCAACTTGTCACCATACTAAAAGTCAGATTTTAATTTGGGCGAAAAATAAGGTTCTTAATGATTGGCTAAAGGCTGATGCGAATATGGTTCTTCTACGGGACATTATGCTATAATGTTAGCAACCTATTTCTAATTTAATAACAAAACCAACTATAAGGGAGAACAAATGAAAAAGAACATCTGGAAGATGCTATTGCCAATCGCTTTAGTTTGTCTCATCAGCGGAGGAATATTTTATATGGTACACCAACACCAAGTCAAAAAAGAACAAGAACATCAGAAGATGGTCAAGATTGCGACAAGTAAGGAAGCAAAGAAAGTTTATGAAGATTTTATAAAACATGAGGATCCAGACGCCTTTACAAGCAATGGTTTTGTAAAAACATACAAGGTAGATACTTCTAGTCTGAAATATAATCCAATGGGTGGTTTGATGGTTACTGTAATTGTTAACGATAAACAGAATTTGAAAATTAATTTTAACTTAATTGATAATGAAGATGGTACATATTCTTCTGCATACTATGGAATGTCATCAAGACTAGGAGAACAACTAAGAAACTAGGAGGAAGGAATGTTGAAAAAATATGTTAACGATCTAAATTTACAAATAGCAATGAGTGAGTATGATGAAGATAATACTGAAACAGGACATTATGTTATAACTCAGAACAAAATAACAGTCGGTCGTGTCTCCAAAGTCTACGATAACGAACATGGCAATGGTGAGCAAGTTTATGCGGTTGTCTCTGAACAGGAATATGACAAAGATCCCAAAGAGGTCTCGGAGGTTACTGTTCTCTTTCGTGGGTCAACTGGGTTTGGCAATTATAAGATAGACTGGACTCGTATCTTAACCTCTGGTACCACTCCAATTGGGCTGCCAGACCAAACAAGGTCCTCCCTCTCCCAATCTGAACAAATAACTAATACCGATGTTCTTAATGATTGGCTAAAGGCTGATGCGGGGATGGCCTATAATATCCTTAACCCTTCTAAAATAAATGTCACCGCTCAGCTAAAGGATGCTTCCAAGGCCTTTAATGATATTCTAAAAAAATATCCGAATGCTAAAATAAAAACCTACGGACATTCTCTTGGCTCGATGAAGGTTCAGTACGCTTTAGCTAATATGCCTGAAGAAGATACTCACCGCATTATAGGAGGCTGGGCCTATA
>NZ_KB904448.1 GCF_000380105.1 Streptococcus orisratti DSM 15617 | reverse complement strand
AAACATGACCTCGCCCTAGATAAATTGAGCGTAAAAGAATACGAAGATCCCTTTAGGGATGATGGCAAGTAATACCAACGCCTCTTTAAGAGGCAAGTGACGAGTCAAAAGCAGTTAGGCTTGAACAAAGTGAAAGCCAGCGTCTTTAGGCGCTGGCTGGTGATGTGGGCTTATAGCCCCTGTTCAAACCACCCGTTAGACGGGTGGTCATGATTGGGTATCAATTGACAGCTAGAGGAGATGTTTTCTAACCTAGCAAGGACACTTATTTTTGATAAACGTTTATTTAAATTGTATCAAGTGTGTGCTGTCAAGCTTGAATCGGGCATGTCCTCCATTAAATCAGGATGAAATTCAACTCCAGAATCACTATTTGACCAGTATCAGAAATTCTGGATACAGTCATGAATTAAGTTACCTAGAATTTGAAACTTATGCCAATTGGGTTACTAGTTTTTGTCACTAACATTTAGGGAAAAATTCTTTAAAGAGGTTGATACGGAAGTATTGGCTTCTTTTTTTATTCAACCATGCGTACTTTATACTGAGGTGTTTTTACCTGGGTCTTTCCGGTATTTTTTGATAAAATAAAGCTATGAACGATTTAATCAAACATAAGCTGGAATTATTACCGGATAGTCCGGGGTGTTATATTCACAAGGACAAAAATGGAACTATTATCTATGTTGGAAAGGCCAAAAACTTAAAAAATCGGGTGCGCAGCTATTTTCATGGTAGCCACGACACCAAAACAGAACTTTTGGTGTCTGAAATTTCCGATTTTGAATACATTGTCACTGAGTCAAATACTGAAGCTCTTCTTTTGGAAATCAATCTTATCCAAGAAAATATGCCTAAGTATAACATTCGTCTCAAGGATGACAAATCCTATCCTTTTTTAAAAATCACCAATGAACATTACCCTCGCTTGGTGATTACACGACAAATCAAAAAGGATGGTGGTCTTTACTTTGGTCCTTATCCTGACTCGGGAGCCGCTACGGAGATTAAACGTCTCTTAGATAGGCTTTTTCCTTTTAAAAAATGTACTAATCCTCCCAAAAAAGTTTGTTTTTACTATCATCTAGGGCAGTGCCATGCTCACACTGTTTGCCATACTGATAAGGCTTACTGGGAGGAATTAAAGGAAGATGTCAAGAATTTCCTCAATGGTAAGGACGATAAGATTGTGAATGAGCTACGCCAGAAGATGACCAGGGCCTCGGAACTTATGGAATTTGAACGGGCGGCCGAATATCGTGATTTAATCGAAGCGGTTAATCTTTTGAGAACTAAACAACGCGTCATGAATCAGGACATGCAGGATCGAGACATCTTTGGTTACTATGTGGATAAGGGGTGGATGTGTGTTCAAGTTTTCTTTGTTAGACAAGGGAAACTCATCCAACGTGATGTTAATATGTTTCCCTATTACAATGAAGAGGAAGAAGATTTTCTGACCTTTATCGGACAATTTTATCAGGACAAGCGGCATTTTATTCCCAAGGAAATTTTTATTCCCAAGAACATTGACGAAGAATTGGTCAAGGCATTGGTTAATACTAAGATTATCAAGCCGCAGCGTGGCGAGAAGAAGCAGCTAGTTAATCTGGCCATAAAAAATGCTCGAGTTAGTTTGCAGCAAAAATTTGATCTTGTTGAAAAGGATCTAAAGAAAACACACGGTGCTATCGAAAATATTGGTAATTTACTCAATATTCCCAAACCTGTCCGCATTGAAGCCTTTGATAATTCCAATATTCAAGGAACAAGTCCTGTGGCTGCTATGGTGGTTTTTGTGGATGGCAAGCCAAGTAAGAAAGATTATCGAAAATTTAAAATTAAAACCGTCGTTGGCCCTGATGACTATGCTAGCATGCGTGAAGTGATCTATCGTCGCTATAGCCGTGTGTTAAAGGATGACTTGACACCACCTGACCTTATTATCATTGATGGCGGACAAGGGCAGGTCAATGTAGCGCGTGAAGTCATTGAAGATAAGCTGGGTCTAGATATTCCCATAGCTGGTTTGCAAAAAAATGATAAACACCAGACTCACGAACTCCTCTTTGGCAGTCCCTTGAAAGTGGTGCCCTTACCACGGCAATCTGAAGAATTTTTTCTTTTCCAACGTATTCAGGATGAAGTTCACCGCTTTGCTATTACCTTTCATCGGCAATTGCGTGGAAAAAATTCCTTCTCCTCAAAATTGGATGGTATTTCAGGACTTGGTCCAAAGCGTAAGCAGTTGCTTATGAAGCATTTCCGAAGCCTGCCCAACATCCAAAAAGCTAACATTGACGACATTGTTAATTGTGGTATTCCACGTGCTGTGGCACAAGAGGTCAAAGAAAGGTTAGATAGTCTTCAATAAAAATTATGCGGTGTTTACTTAGGCTGTTAATCTGAACATGTAGGCTGCTGAAACATTTTCTCATTTCCTGTAAAAAGGTCATATTAAGGTCACAAAGCTGTGCTATACTGCTTTGTGAATGGAGGAAATGTCATATGAAATATGCTTTTAAGGAAATATTGTTCTATAGGAAGAAATATTTCTTAGTAGAAGGTTTAGTTATTCTCATGATTTTTATGGTCATGTTCTTGTCTGGCTTGACTAATGGTCTTGGTCAAGCTGTTAGTTCGGGAATTGAGCAACTAGACACACAGTATTTTATCATCAACGAAGATGCTGAGGGTATCATTCCCTACTCAACCTTAACGGAGGCGCAGCAGGCGGACATTTTGGATTTAGATTTGTCTGATACTGAGGAGTTAAATATCCAACGTAGCACCTTGACGCTTCAAGGAGAAAAAGACAAGTTGGAAGTAACTTACTTCGTCCTCGGAAATGAGAGTACACTCTTGCCAAAATTAACCACTGGTAAATCATTTAGTAGCAAGTCTAATGGCATTGTTTTAGATGAGAGCTTTAAAGCAGATGGAGTTGAAGTTGGCGATAAGGTAAAAGATAAAAATGGCGAAACAAGCTTTGTCGTAACGGGATTTACCAAAGGTTATATGTATGGGCATAGTTCAGTTGGCTTTATCAGTCAAGCAAGTTATTCCTCCTTGGTTAAAGTCAGCAATCCCAATTATAGCTTCAGTCCACAGGTCATCATGAGCAAGGATAAGAGTTTAAAAACTGCCACCATTAGCAAGGCAGAGATTAAAACAAAATCAGAAATTATCAATAAAATTCCAGGATACTCAGCGGAACAATCCACCCTACAAATGATTCTTTGGGTACTTGTTGTGGCTTCGGTAGCCATATTAGCAGTTTTCTTTTACATTATCACTTTAGAAAAGCGCCAGCAATTTGGCGTATTAAAGGCTATTGGTATGCCGATGTCAGCCATTGCAAGTCAGCAAATCAGTCAAGTTTTCTTACTTTCTTTAATCGGGGTCATTTTTGGAGATTTATTATCACTAGCGATGGCTAGTATCTTACCAGTTAAAATGCCGTTTTATCTACAGTGGCAAAATATGGGCATTATTTCACTGGTATTTGTAGTCGTTACCGTTTTGTCTAGTTTGGTATCGATTCATCGCGTTTCTCGTATTGATCCAGTTGAAATTATAAATGGAGGTGAAGAATGATGCCAGCAATTTTAGACTTAAAAGATATCCAAAAAAGCTTTCAAGATGGGGAAGAAAAACGCACTGTTTTAAATAACTTACAACTTGAAGTGGCAGCGGGAGAATTCGTAGCTATTTTGGGACCGTCGGGTTCGGGTAAAAGTACTCTACTATCTATCGCTGGGGTTCTCATGTCAGCAGATAAAGGGCATATTATTTTGGACGGTCAAGACATTAGTCAGGCGACACAAAAAATCTGGACCAGTATTCGTCGTGAAAAAATTGGCTTTGTCTTTCAAAACCACCAGCTACTTCCTTACCTGACAGTTTATGACCAATTACTCATGGCAGCAAAGATGAGTCGGGTCAAGAATTTGGATCAACGCATAAAAGAGTTGTTAGATGATTTAGGCATTAGTGACTGCGCTAAAAAATTTCCTAAACAATTATCTGGTGGTCAAAAACAAAGGGCTGCGATTGCTAGAGCTTTCTTGGCTAAGCCTGCCTTGATACTTGCTGACGAACCAACGGCTAGCTTGGATGAAGCACGGGGTCGCCAAATTGCTGAATTACTTCAAAAAGAGACCAAGGAAAATCACTCGGCTGCGATTATGGTTACTCATGATGAACGAATTTTGGATGTAGTTGATTATGTTTATCGACTTAAAGAGGGTCAGCTTTTTCAAGAAAAGTAATGTGTGAAACACTTTTCTTATGATTTGATTGTTTAATCTCAGTCAGCACTATTTTTAGAAAACTGTTCGGTGTGTAGGGTAGGAAGGAGATGCTTTGCTTCATATTTTATTGGCAGAAGATGATCAGCTTCTTCAGCATTTACTGGCTACAGCCCTTCGTCAAGAGGGGTATCAGGTTAGCTTAGCTAATGATGGACAAGAGGCTTTGGATATTTTTGAACATGATTTTATTGATTTTTTAATTACAGATGTGATGATGCCCAAAGTGAATGGCTATGAGCTGATTGATAGCCTTAGGTTGACTAAGCCCGACTTGCCTATTTTAATCTTAACCGCTAAGGCTGGTTTGGAGGACAAGGAAAAGGGTTTCGGTTTTGGAGCAGATGACTATATGGTTAAGCCCATACAGCTTAAAGAACTCATTTTGCGGGTGGAATCGCTTTGTAGAAGAGCTCGACTTCAGACCAGTCAACGACTACAAATTGGAGCTTTGCTATTGGATCAAGAAGCTCTAACGGTGACGGATGGCGTCATAAGTACGAACTTTGCTCCAAAGGAGTTTCAAGTACTTTACAAATTGGTAGGGAACCCAAATAAAATTTTTACCCGACTAGATTTGCTTGATAGTATTTGGGGCATTGAAACTGACCATGATGAGCGGGTTGTTGATACTTGCATCAAAAAGATTCGGAAAAAAATTCTTCCCTACTCTCAAGTCTCCATCGAGACCGTCAGAGGATTAGGATACAAAGCTCTTGTCAGGGAGGAGAAGCTTGATGGTTAAAAAGTATTTTCGTTTGCCACTGAGAACCTATTTCACTTTTTTGTTTTGTGTGATTCTGTTTCTGTCCTGTCTTTTGTCAATTGTCTTGGTTTTGGGCATTTATAGCCTTTTTTACAAGGATATACCAACCAAGGAGAGTTTATATGTGCTGTCTTTCTGTACTTGTCTGCTGACCTTTCTTTTTGGCGCCTTAAGCATGTGGTTTGGGGCTTACCATTTTACCAAACCAATCGTTGAACTTAATCAGGTGGTTAAGGCAGCGGCTCAGGGGGATTACAGTCATACGATTGTGCGTAAACAATCCCTCCGTAAAGATGCTGATTACCTTAATAAAATTGATGAACTGGCTGAAAGTTTCAACAGTATGATCGGTACCTTAAGTCGGACGGACAGGATGCAAAAGGACTTTGTCAGCAATGTTTCCCATGAATTCAAAACTCCGTTGGCCTCACTAGTCAGTATTGCAGAATTGTTAGAAAATGGCGCGCTGAGTGAGAAGGAAGAAAAGACTTTACTCACTTTGCTAAAATCAGAGATCCTACGTCTGTCCAATCTATCCACTACCCTACTAGACTTGTCCCACTTGGATTATTTGGACAAGATGCCTCTAAATGAGATTGTTCGGATAGATGAACAGATACGCCATGCTCTCATTCTAATTACCGAAAAATGGACGGAAAAAGAGATTGATTTGACCTTTGATGCTCCAGCTACTAGTATCAGAACAAATGCTGACTGGTTGATGATGATTTGGATAAATCTTATCGAAAATGCGGTCAAGTATAGTAGTGATAGAGTACATTTGGAAATCTGCCTTCGGGATAGGGGAGATTTCGTAGAAGTTGTCATTTCAGACGATGGCATTGGCATGTCTAAAGAAGAACTAGAACATATCTTTGATCCCTTCTATCAGGCAGATGATTCGCGTCACATTTCAGGAAATGGCCTTGGTTTGGCACTGGTTAAGCGTATCTTGACACTCATGGAAGCTGACATTTCCTACCAAAGCCAAAAAGGACAGGGAACTCAGGTTAAACTCTCTCTACCAAAAAAATAGCTTATGGATTAATTCTTTTAAAAGGTTTTGAGATAAAATCCCTAGAAAGATCTGTTTCTATTGAAGGACCTTCTTTCTATATTTCCGAATTTCTATGTTGAGAAAAAGATTGACATATCGAGAAAAAACGATATAATGAACTTATGGAAACAATAGAAATCTTCAAAGCTTTAGCGAATGAACATCGATTGCAAATCTTAAAATGGTTAAAATCTCCCAAGGATTACTTTGTAAATGAAGGACATCCAGAGATAGATGAAGACAGTGTTGGAGTTTGTGTGGGAGAGATTCAGAAAAAACTGGGTCTGACTCAGTCGACAACTTCTCATTACTTGGCTATCTTGCAGAAAGCAAATCTTCTAACGGCCACCCGTATCGGCAAATGGACCTATTACCGTCGAAATGAGGAAACCATTTCTCAGCTCTGCCATTTGTTAGAAAAAGAGATTTAGAGTCAACTTTGACTCTTCTATTTTAGAATTATATATCGATAAAATTAGATATATCGTTTTGAGGTTCTATATTTTTAGAAAAAGGAGAAAAATTATGACACATCATGTAACAGACACAGTGACTCTTCGCCACGGGGCTCAACTGACTTCGCGTATTGCCATGGCACCTATGCAAACTCATTCAGGTAAGCGTGGTGGCTTTGTATCAGAAGACACCATTCGCTACTATGAAGCGCGCTCACAGGCGGCAAGTTTATTAATTTCTGAGTTTCACTATGTGAGTGAAAACGGTGGACCAGCTTATGTCCCAGGTTACCCAGAGCAACTTGGGGCTTATTCAGATGAGCACTTAGAAGGCTTGACACGGCTAGCACAGGCCTTGAAGAAAGATGGCAATAAAGCTGTTTTACAAATTCACCATGGAGGTCGTGCTGCTGTTGGGCGTGCAGTGAGTGGGGAAGATGTGGTTGCACCAAGTGCTATTGATTTCTCATTTTTAGACTATCCTGTGCGTGAATTAACACATGAAGAAATTTTGGAAATTATTGCGGATTTTGGTAGGGCGACCAAGCGTGCCATTCAAGCAGGTTTTGACGGAGTTGAGATTCATGGGGCCAATCACTACCTGATTCAACAATTCTTTTCTAGTTTATCTAATCATCGTACAGATGAGTGGGGAGGTAGTCTGGAGAAGCGCATGGCCTTTCCACTAGCAGTTGTTAAAGAAGTTAAACGTGTAGTGGCAGAAGCAGGACCAGAAAACTTTATTATCGGCTATCGAATTAGTCCAGAGGAAATTCACGGAGATGCGATTGGTTATACTTATAAAGAGTCCACCCAGTTGATTGCTCAGGTGGTGAAACAGGAGTTGGATTATATCCATCTATCACTTTGGGCAGGCTATGGGTCTGGCCCTGCAGATACAGATAAATCTTATGCTCAACTTTTCAAGGAAGTTATTGATGCCTCAACCAAGCTGATGATTGTTGGTGGTGTCTTCTCAGAAGAAGAGGCTCAAGATGCGGTTGAAAACTATGCGGACTTGATTGCAGTGGCACGTGGGACCTTGGTGGAGCCACAATTTGCTAAAAAAGTCCTAGAAGGTCATGGGGAGGAGATTCTTCATGAAATTAGTCCAGAAAGTTTAGACTATGTGACATGGACACCAGGGCTGAAAGAAGCCTTTAGTCGAGCAGATTCTCTAGGTTTACCAAAAATGCCTGGAGGAGAGAATATCTATCACCTCCACACAGGGCGGTTTGATATGTTTAAAAACTAGTAAGAGCATATAAAACATAAAAAATAAATGTCATGCTAATACTCAATGAAAATCAAAAGTAGCCTAGGAAACGAAGCCGACGATAGAACTTGAGTTCATCAAGGCAAGTTGACAACGGATAATTTTGATTTTCGAAGAGTATAAGTTTATGTTTACTAAACTTGTATATTATCAACGAAGTAAACATTTCGGAAATTAAACTTATTTCAAAAAATCAAAATCGTCTTAGACGTATTTGAGGAAACGGCTTGTAAAGTATTCAAATCTCTCTATTATAACTAGTAATTGGATAATTTGCAGAAGCGTTATGGTAGCAAAAAAAATTGAAAATATCTTGAATTTTACCCCAAATGTTAGAGAAAAATCTAACATTTGGGGTACTTTTCCTATGAAGTTAAACTATGAGAATAAGGTTGACATTAACAACTTAGGGACATTTGATCGGACTTGGTATAGCTTTTAGTCAAAAATTTGGTATTAATGAATTAAATCTAGAATATCTGGTTTGACTGATTGGTAAACATTGGCTAGAGAGTACTTGAAAAGGGGAAATGCTATTCGATAATCACTAAGATTTGCTCTGTATTTATATTAAACGGTGAAAAGGAGTTTTTGAAGAGTCGCTTTTTTCTTGACAGTCTATCTTGTATTTTGTTAATATACTTAACAAAAGGAGATGGCAGATGACTTATGACGATGTAATAGTGACCTTTAATCAATTTTTTAAGAAGTATCAAGAATTAGAATACAGACAGCACAAGATTGATGATTTAAATTTTGCTGAAGTAGAAACATTAGTTTTAATTGCAAGAAATCCCCAACTCACTTTAGCAGAAATTGCTAGAAAAAGACAGACTAGTCGAAGCGCGGTTACTCAACTAGTCAAACGTATGGAGACTAAAAATTATCTCAGTCGTGTTGAGAAAGATTCAAAACAATATACCTTTAACTTAACCAAAATCGGACAAAAAGTATATCAAAGCCACCAATACCAGCATGAGTATTTGGTTGAGCAATTAAATGGGGTTTTAGCTAATTATCCAGATACGTTCTATAGGCAATTATTTAGCCTAATGGCGGAGGTGGAAAAAGTATGGGAGGAATTGCCATGGGATACAAGAAATGTAAGCAAGCATGTCAAGTGATTGTCAAAGATGAAAGTAAACTTGCTGATGTTCCTATGGATATAGTTATAAAAAACTTACCTGTTTTTACAGAGGTTAAGCTTGTTCTTGAATTGGAAAACTATTACTGCATTAATGCTCCTATGAAACTTGATAAATCTGTTAAATGGCAATCATCTGCTGTCTTTTTGACAAGTGCTGATGGTGAAATTATTCTATCTCAAAGTCCAGCAATCAGAGGAGATTATAGGGGAATTAACCAAATGGCATTATTCGAAAGATTGCATCCTGAAAAAATGATAAGATCTTCGACTACCACTAGATTTAATGAAATACCTCTTAATGATTCTTTTGATTGTCAATTATTCGTTTACCAAGATGAACAACTTTTAGGAAAGTGTTCTTTTAAGAGATACTACCTTCAGAAAAATCTTACTTTCCAGAATGTTACCCTTAAAAGGCCTGTTGGTAGAGTATTTTATGGAAAAGAGTGGAAGAAAACACCAGCCATTATTGTACTTAGTGGAAGTGAGGGAGGGATTGAAAAAGCTCAAAATATTGCGCAACTTTTAGCAAGCAGAGGGTATGTAACATTAGCTCTAGCCTATTTTGGTATAGATGGTTTATCTAATCAGTTAAAGCGGATTCCTCTTGAAATTATAGAGGAAGCATTGAATTATTTGAAAAATTTAAAGTGTGTAGATTCTAATAAAATTGGGCTTTATGGTCGTTCTAAAGGTGCGGAGTTTGGCCTTCTAGCAGCTTGTTATTTTAACGCATTAAAAGTCCTAGTACTCAATGCTCCCACGGATTGTGTTTTTGAAGGTATTAACGGTATCTGGCCATCAGGAACATCTTCATGGACATACAGAGGGCTGGAATTAGCCTATACCAAATTTCAATGGTTACACTATTTGTTCGAGATTTTTACCCGAAAGAGGAAATTACATAAAAATGATGCTAGCCTTTTTCCAGTGGAGAAGTTGACCTCATCAGTTTTGTTTATTGCTTCTATAGCTGATGAGGTTTGGGATGCTTATGGAGCTGTCAAAAACATTAGAAGTAGGGTAGGTAGTGATTGTAAATATGCTTTCTTGGTAACGCCTCATCTTGGGCATATGAACACTGTCAGTTATCAACCAAATTTAAGGTATAAAAAAATGGATCCTGATTTACTTCAAGAGGATACAAGAATTAGTTGGAATGCTACTTTAGAACAGTTTAAGAAATTATAATAGACGTGTGAAGTCACAGTTTATTTTACTATTGTTTATCCCTCAAATTTTTACAGGACAAAAAGGGGTTGTCAGCGCCTGTCAGGGAGTTCTATGAGTCACTCAGTGCTTTTCAAACGACAGAATTAAGAAATAATGAAATTGCCAAGGGGCTTATTGCGTCATCTGGTCTATGGCTATAAGCTTAAAATGTAGGTTATACTCTTCGAAAATCAAAATTATCCGTTGTCAACTTGCCTTGATGAACTCAAGTTCTATCGTCGGCTTCGTTTCCTAGGCTACTTTTGATTTTCATTGAGTATTAGCTCTGCTTTTTCTGATATTTAGCAAAGATAGGGTGAATGGCTATATGTTTCATTTTGAGCGAGTGTGAAGTTCAAAAAGCTCTGCTATTTTCCAAGGAAATGATGCGAAAATGCTGAAAACTCTTTCAAAAAATGGTAGAATAGACCCATCTGATAGAATTAGAGAGGTTTCATCATGAAATTTTTAGAACTCAATAAAAAACGTCATGCCATAAAACATTTTACGGATCAAGCAGTGGATATTAAGGATGTTCGCACAGCAATTGAAATCGCTACGTTAGCACCCTCTGCTCATAATATCCAACCATGGAAGTTTGTGGTTGTAAAAGAGAGAAAACAGCAACTAGCAGAAGTGATGTATGGTGGCAATAAAGATCAAGCTCAGGAAGCACAATATGTTATTGCTATTTTTAGCGACACAGACCTTCCAAAACGATCACGTAAAATTGCTCGAAATGGGGTTAAAATTTTGTCTGATGATGCCTTGAGTCGCTATATGCAAGCCTACCCCACTATGTTTCAGCAGTTTAGCCCGCAAGTCACAAGCGACTATCTAGCTTTGAATATTGGTTTGGTGACGATGAATTTGGTTTTAGCGCTGACCGATCAAGGTTTAGCTTCAAATATTTTTCTTGGCTTTGATAAGACAAAAGTCAATGAAGTGTTAGAGATTGACCATCGTTTTCGACCAGAAGTCTTAGTGACAGTGGGGTATAGTGATGAAAAGGCTGAGCCAACCTATCGTTTACCTGTAGATGATATTATGGAGGTAAGGTAATGGCAGCCATCAAAGATTTAAATCAGCTTTTGGCGAGCATGGAGCCTGTTTTAAAAGAAGAGGTCTTTGTGTTTGCGACCTTGACTGCCTCGTCACAACTTCCTTTTGACTTGATTGAAGCGAGTATTAAGGAAGAGGAAGGTTTGTCAGTTCTTGTCACGGAAAAAGTTGCACAGGCCTATGGCTTAGAGGCTCAGTTTAGATCAGCTTGGATTACGCTAAATGTTCACTCTGATTTAGCTGCGGTGGGTTTAACAGCCGCCTTTGCAAGTGCATTAGGAGAAGTTGGTTTAAGTTGCAATGTGGTAGCTGGAAATTACCATGATCATATCTTAGTGCCCTATGATAAAGCAGATTTGGCAATGAGAACATTAAAAGCATTACAAGAAGTAGCACAGAAAGAGAGTTTAGAGAAATATGACAATTGATTTTAAAGCAGAGGTTGACAAACGCAAAGATGCCATGATGGAGGACTTGTTTAGCCTCTTGCGCATTAATTCAGAACGAGACGATTCTCAAGCTGATAGCACACATCCATTTGGACCTGGACCAGTCAAAGCTCTAGAGCATTTTTTGGCAATGGCAGAGCGTGATGGTTATAAAGCCCGCAACATTGATAATTACGCTGGTGATTTTGAATTTGGTGTGGGAGATGAAGTTCTTGGGATTTTTGCCCATTTGGATGTCGTACCAGCAGGCAGTGGCTGGGACACCAACCCTTACGAGCCAGTCATCAAAGATGGCAAACTTTATGCGCGTGGGTCATCAGATGACAAAGGTCCAACAATGGCTTGCTATTATGCTCTTAAAATCATCAAAGAACTTGGCTTACCAGTGTCTAAAAAAGTCCGTTTCATCGTTGGTACCGACGAAGAATCGGGCTGGGGTGACATGGACTATTATTTCACCCACAATGGTCTCAAAGATCCAGATTTCGGCTTCTCACCAGACGCAGAGTTTCCTATCATCAATGGTGAAAAAGGTAACATCACAGAGTATCTTCATTTTGCTGGTGATAATAGCGGAGCATTTACCTTGAATAGCTTTGCTGGCGGACTTCGTGAAAATATGGTACCTGAATCAGCAACCGCAGCCTTCACTGCAGATTTTGCGTTAGCAGATTTACAAGAAAAATTGAATGCATTTATTACAGAATATCCAGTGACAGCTGAGCTTAAAGAAGAAGCGGATCAATTTGTCTTGACAGTCTTTGGTAAATCAGCCCATGGTTCAACACCAGAAGCGGGAATCAATGGTGCCACTTATCTGGCCAAATTTCTCAATCAATTTGCTTTTGAAGGTTCTGCTAAAGCTTACCTTGACCTCACCGCAACTGTCCTTCACGAAGACTTTGCTGGTGAAAATTTAGGTGTAGCCTACACAGACGCTAAAATGGGGCCTCTAAGCATGAACGCAGGTGTCTTCAACTTTGATAAAACTTCTGCTGACAATACCATTGCGTTGAACTTCCGTTACCCACAAGGGACAGATGCTCAAACCATCAAAGCAGGTCTTGAAAAATTAGAAGGCGTTAGCAAGGTGACCTTGTCAGAACATGAACACACTCCTCACTATGTGCCTGCAGATGATCCATTGGTGGCAACGCTTTTGTCAGTTTATGAAAAACAAACTGGTCTCAAAGGTCATGAACAAATCATAGGTGGCGGAACTTTTGGACGTCTCTTAAAACGAGGCGTGGCCTTCGGTGCCATGTTCCCAGACTACACAAACACCATGCATCAAGCCAATGAATTCGCTGATGTAGAAGACCTTTACCGTGCCGCAGCCATCTATGCTGAAGCTATTTATGAGTTAATCAAATAATATAAACTAAGAGAGCTAAGACAATGATTTAGCTCTTTTAACTTATATGGTAAGGAGAAAATGATGACATCACTTGATAAGATTATTTTAGATATTATGGCTGATTCACAAAATCAGTCATTTACTAAGGCTGGTATTGAACCACTTTTTGCAGCGCCTAAGACCGCACGAATAAATATCGTTGGTCAGGCACCAGGTATTCGTGCTCAGGAGTCGCGTCTCTACTGGAATGATCCTTCTGGTGATAACTTGCGAGACTGGCTTGGGGTGGATCGCAAGACTTTTTATGAATCTGGTTATTTTGCAGTTATTCCTATGGATTTCTATTTTCCGGGCACCGGTAAGTCAGGTGACCTCCCTCCACGTAGAGGATTTGCGGAGAAATGGCATGATAGAATCTTGGCAGAGTTGCCAGATATTCAACTGACTATTCTTGTCGGAAGTTATGCTCAACATTATTATCTTCGACAAAAATCATCCATAAAATTGACTGATAATGTTAAAAACTATAAAGAGTTTTTACCAGACTATTTTCCTTTGGTTCACCCCTCACCTCGGAATAATATCTGGCAGAAGAAAAATCCGTGGTTTAAAAATGAGGTCATACCAGAATTAAGACAGCTGGTATGGAAAATTTTAGAGGAGTAATCGATAATACTTAGAACCTGCATTCACAGTTCAGCACTTCTATCGAAGGCTAGTTTTTAAGCTACTCATCGTTAGTTTTTTTCAAAATACAGTCAGTATTCTCTCAACAACCTGCCTTGATTAGCGAAAAACTATCTCTTATCAATAAGTACTTCACTTGTGTATACAGATTCTTAGATATTGACACATTTCTTGTAGCACATCGCTGATACCACCCATGTTATCTACTGTTTTAGAACTCAGAAACATGATGATGACCTGCATTGCTCCTGTCTCCATCTGTACTCCAAAAGAATCAAGTTTACTGATATGACCAAAAATGCCTCATATTGATATGTGAGACGTTTTTTTGATATATGTCTCCAGATTCATTTTTAATATGATTGTTATATATTGGTACAGATACGCTTGACATTACAGACTAAATGGTCTATAATTGTAAAAAAGCTTAGGAGAAGTAGGATGAAAAAAGAGTTAAAGACCAAGCTAACTCAGGAACGCATCATTGAAGCAGCCCTGTTCGAGTTTTCTCAAAAGGGCTATAAGGCCTTTGGGATCAATGAGCTCTGTAAAAATCACAAGATTTCAAAAGGGGTTCTCTATCACAATTTTGCTGGGAAGACAGAACTCTATCTGGCCTGCGTTAGAGAGAGTTTCCACAAGGCTGTGTCTATGATTCGCGGAGAGTCGGGGGAAGTGCCTAGTCTGGCAGACTATGTGGAACGCCGTCATCGCTTTTCCAAGGCCTTTCCTCACCATAGCCATATTTTTTTTGAAGCTTGGTTGATGACTCCAGCAGAAATCGCCGAGGAAGTGGCAAAGGAAAAGGCTGTTTTTGAGGATTTGAATCGCCAGGTTTCAGAAAAATTATTGGCGGAGTCCACTCTTAAAGATCATATCAGTCAAGAACAGGCTATGGATTACCTGACCTTTATCCAGCAGCTTTTTAGGAGTTACTACCTGACAGCCAGCGGGTCAGCTGAGTCTCCCTCTTTAGCTAGCCAATATGAAAGAGATCTCAACAAGGTTCTCCATCTGATGATTTACGGCATCTTAGACGATAAAGAGAAAGGGGGGATTCATGATTAGACGTCCAGTATGAGGTTTGTCCTCAACATAAAAAGAAAAGAAAACGATATACACTATTTATAGTTAGGAGAAAAATAATGTCGAAAAAATATTCATGGTTGTCCATTTTAGCAGGAGTTTTATCTATTCTGGCAGGTCTATATCTCTTGGTCAATCCCGCTCTAAGCCTTTTATCTTTTGCTTTCTTGTTTGCCTTGATCTTTATGATTAACGGAATTTCTGAAATTATCAAATTCTTTACAGCTGATGAAAAGAGTGGCTGGGACCTTTTTAGTGGTATTATGACTGTATTGCTGTCCTTCTGGCTCTTTTCAGGAAGTTTCCTTGAAAAAGTCACCTTCATCCCATTCATCTTTGCTTTCTGGGCTCTCTTTACAGGTATTTCAAAAACCATTATGAGTTTTGAAGTGAAAAAAGCGGACAAGAAGTTGGGGAATACTCTTCTTTGGACAGGTATTCTGGGTATTATCGCAGGGATCATCATGATGGGCCACCCACTCATGACAGGTATCTTTGTGACCTATACCATAGCCTTTGTCTTTATCTATCAAGGTATTGTGAGTATCATTCTCTATTTCAAATCTAAAAAAGCATAAGACAAGGAGGGTTCCAATATGGAGAAGCTGAAAAATATCCTCTTTAACAAGGTGACCATCGGGGCCATTCTGCTCTCGCTACAACTGGTCTGGCTCTTGCTCTTTTTCTACCAGTTAAGAAGTTACTCCACGGTGATTACAGCTATTTTTGGGCTTGTCAGTGTCCTCATGATGTTGGCTATTGTCAGCTCCAAGGATAATCCAGTTTACAAGATTGGCTGGCTCATCCTGATTGGCCTCATGCCCATGTTTGGAACCTTTCTTTACTTAATCTCTGCCAACAAGCAGCCCGCTAAAAAGCTGAGAAAGGCCATCCAAGAGTCAGAAGCCCGCATTGAGCAGCAGCTAGAGCAAGTCAGCTACCCGCAACAAAACCTCCCAATAGCAGATGAGGTCAAGGGTATTTCGGACTACATTGCCAGTCAGGGCACCTATGCCCGCCATGGCAACACAGATGTGGCCTATTTCAAACTGGGTGAGGACATGTATGCTTCCATGCTCAAAGATATGGAGCAGGCCCAGTCCTTCATCTTCTTTGAATATTTCATTGTCGGCCAAGGTCAAATGTGGGATGGGATGAAGGAAATTCTGATTCGCAAGGCTCAGGAAGGTCTGGATGTCCGTGTCATGTATGATGATTTGGGTTCTCTGATGGTCTTGCCAAAGGGCTTCAAGGCCGAGCTGGAGAGTCAAGGTGTCAAGGTGGTAACCTTTAACCCCATGGTTCCTTACCTAGCCTTGGGGATGAACAATCGCGACCATCGCAAGATCTTAGTCATTGATGGCGATGTGGCCTACAACGGGGGCATCAACATCGCGGATGAATATATCAACGTGGACAGCAAATTGGGCCATTGGAAGGATACTGGTCTGCGCTTGGAAGGGGATGGGGTTGCCAAACTGACCCTCATGTTCCTCTCGGTCTGGGATGCCTGCCGCAAGGAGCAGACCGATATTGCGGCCTATCTGCCTAGGAAGTCTGTAAGGGCCAAGGGCTATGTGCAGCCATTCTCCGATTCGCCTCTGGATGAGGAGCTGATTTCAGAGAACCTTTATATGGATATTCTTTGGAATGCCAAGGACTATGTTTACATCTTTACCCCTTATCTGATTATCGACCATGAAATGACACTGGCTCTGACCATGGCGGCCAAAAGAGGAGTGGATGTCCGCATCGTAGTGCCAAAAATTCCAGATAAGAAGGCTGTCTACACCCTGACTGAATCTTATTCCGACCGCTTCTGGAAGCAGGCGTTCGCTTGTATCGCTATACGCCGGGATTTATTCATGCCAAGAGCTATCTGGCAGATGATAAGGTCGGTGTCGTTGGGACCATCAACATGGACTACCGCAGTCTCTACCTGCACTTTGAATGCGGTACCTTCCTCTATGAAGTGGATGCGCTCAAGGACTTGAAACAGGACTATCTCGAAACCTTTGCGGTCAGTGAAGAAGTGCAGTTGAAGGAGCTGGGAGAAGGACTGCTGAAACGGACAGGTCAGGCTGTCTTGAGAGTACTGAGTCCGCTCTTTTAGGAGGAAATACCATGAAAGCTAATCTTAGAAAAAAGAAACCCTTGCAGGTCTTGTGGCACATTGTCAAGGTAACCCATTTTTCCAAGTTTATCCTGTCCTTTGTTTGTTATCTCTTTCTGGCAGCCCTGATTTTGCTTTTTACTGAACCTGCCATTGAGACATTCGGTGACAGTATTTGGTATTGCTTTGTTTCCTCAACCACGACTGGCTATGGAGACATTGTGGTGACTACCGCTATTGGCAGGATTGTCAGTGTTATCCTGTCTCTCTACGGCCTCCTCTTTTTCGGCTGTCTGTCAGGGATTGTGGTGACCTACTACATGGAGATGAACAAGCTCTTGCCCAAGGAGGATGACCAAAAGTGATGAAGAAACAAAATGTGACGATCCTGCTTTCTGGCTTCTGCTTGAGCAGTCTGATTGCCCTAGTTTCCTTTCTCTTTCTGATGGCTGAAAAATTTGGCAGCCATCTGCTCTGGGAAAGCTGGGGGCATTCTGTGCCCTTTCCCAGCCTTTATAAAGGCTTTTTGCTCTTGGTGGGCGGCCTCTTGGTCTTTGCACTTAAGAAAAAGTGGGGGAGTCTGCCTAGAAGCAGCCATGAGCTGATGGAGGAGCTGAAAGAAGAGCAGACGGTCAACTACCGCCATACTTGGCGCAGCCTGGTCTTGGCCCTGATTATCCTTGTCTTGGGAGCAGGAGTTGGGCCAGAGTCTCCCTTGCTGGGTGCAGTCATTGCCTACTCCATCTGGCAGGCGGACAAGCTCCGTTACCTGGAAGCTAATAGAGAGCAGCTGAAGCACCTGTCCCTCAAAGACAGGTTAGTGAGGCTTCTCCATCCCAGTCAATACCTGCTGACCTATCCAGCCAGTCAGAAGGGAACGGATAAGAAGAAGCGCTTGTTCTTCATTGTCAACGGCCTGATTATTTTTGTCCTGCTGATGCGGATGACCGAGCAGCCTTCCTTTATCACCAAGCTGGGTGACAGCCAGTGGCAGGCGGCGGAGTTGGTTCTGATTTTGCCCCTCATGTTCTACGGCCTCCTCTTTGGTACAATCTATCGTTGGCTGATGAAAAAGATAAAAGGAAGCTTGAAGAAATTGCCTTTGCCTCTGATTGGAAAAATCTTAATCGGTGCAGCTGCCATCTTTGGAGTGGCTGTTTTTGCTCCCTCCTTGCTCTTTTCAGGCCAGCATGCCATGCACTCAGTTGTGGAGATGGGTCTGGAGCTGCCAGTCCTAGTTTTGTTTGGCCTGTCCCTCCTCAAACTGATTTTCTTAGAAGTCTGTCTGGAAACAGGCTGGACAGGTGGGGATATTTTTCCTATCACCTTTGCTAGTATCCTGCAGGGCTTTGCCTTCGCTCAGTTGCTGCCGGGCTATGATCCCCTCCTTGTCGTTCTGGTGGTCAGCCTTTCCTTGGCGGTCACCTTGCTGCAGAAGGAGTGGCTGGCGGGTATCTTTATCTCCCTCTTTTTCCCGGTCAAACTCTGGCCCATTGCCCTCATCCTCATCTTCATTTTGCGGTGGTTGGGTACAAAAGTAAAGACTGGAGTTTGATAGCTTAATTTCTGAAAATGTATTCATATTTAGGCGAATTTCTAGCTTGCTTTCTTTTTTCAATCATATTATAATGAAATGAAAATCAAAATGATAGATGATTCTGAGCTATACTTCAATGAGTTGAGAAAGTGCGTTTTGGATTTCGGAGAATATAAGTTATTGGGAGCAGCTAATGAAATTTTTAACGATCATAAAAGCGCTGCCCTTGATTTTGATTGCAGGGGCAGTGGTTTATTTTTCAATTTATATTTGTATTGATAACGGTGCATGGGCCTATATTGTAGCACGTTTACTAGGTTTAGAGGAAAAATATGCCAATAACGTTGAATGGATAGCTATCGCAATTCAATCTCTCTTTTTCACATCAGATTGGTTCTATGCTCGTATTAGAGCATTTCTCAATCAACGTTTACAGCGTTCAAAAGGTCTCAATCATCAGATTTATCTAGGTTATAAAGCAGGTATTGAATGTTTAATGGCACTTCCAAAACGGACCATTTTATTCAGTGTTTACCTCTTACTGATAGTTGCGGAAAGTCTAGGACTGATTGCTAATGTTAAGGATTATACAGCGGTGATTGTTTTTATCATTGCCGTTGATAGAGTCACCAAGATTTGGCCGGAGGAAAAACAACGTCTCAAAAATTTTAGCAAAAAGGCTGCTAAACGAATCAAGAGTGTTAGTTAAAATAACGGTTTATTCAACAGAAACACGATAACCACGTCTATAAAAAAGTAAAGCGGAAACAGTTTATGGTCTCCGTTTTATTTTATTTTCCAAGGCAAAATTGACTAAAGAGTTGTGTAATGAGTTCTTCTGGTGCGGCATCACCAGTGATTTCTCCCAAGATTTCCCAGCAGCGAGTCAGATCTACTTGAAGAAGATCAACAGGCATGCCTAATTCTAGGCCATCATTCACAGCTTGCAAGCTTTCAACAGCTTTTTCAATCAGAGAAATGTGGCGGGCGTTTGATAAGTAAGTAGCATCTTGTTCAATGATGTTGGCGTTATCAAAAAAGAGTTGATTAATACGTTCTTCAATAAGGTCAATATTTTGGTTTTTCAAAACAGAAATACGGATGACATCACTAGGCAACTCATCAACTTCAATGACTTCTGGTAAATCAGTCTTATTGAGCAAGATGATGCGGTTACTATTTTGACTGAGTTCTAACAAAGTACGGTCTTGTTCAGTGAGTTTTTCTGCTGCGTTGAGGACAAGTAGCACAAGGTCAGCTTCGTTAAGGGCTTTTTTGGAACGTTCAACACCAATTCTTTCAACGACATCATCTGTTTCGCGAATCCCAGCGGTATCAACAAGTTTGAGAGGAACGCCTTTGATATTGACGTATTCTTCGATGATATCACGAGTGGTGCCTTCGATGTTGGTAACGATGGCTTTTTCTTCACGAAGAAGGTTGTTGAGCAGACTTGATTTACCAACGTTTGGTCGGCCAATGATGGCTGTAGAAAGACCTTCGCGCAAAATCTTACCACGGCGAGCTGTTCGTAGAAGATTTTCCAGAAGAGCCTGAAATTCTTGTGTCTTCTCACGCATGAGAGCAGTCGTCATCTCTTCAACATCATCGTACTCTGGATAGTCAATGTTAACTTCTACTTGAGCCAAGGTATTGAGAATTTCTTGGCGCGTGTTGTCAATCAGTTGTTTAAGTGATCCATCTAGTTGCTTGACGGCAATATTCATGGCTTTGTCTGTCTTTGCACGGATAATGTCCATGACAGCTTCGGCTTGAGTCAGATCTACACGGCCATTAAGAAAGGCACGCTTGGTAAACTCACCCGGCTCTGCCATTCTTGCGCCTTGGCGCAAAACTAGCTGTAAAATTTCATTGGTCACCGCAATACCACCGTGGGTGTTAATCTCCACCACATCTTCGCGTGTAAAAGTTTTAGGAGCCAACATGACACCAATCATCACCTCATCAAGGACTTCACCATTTTGCGGATCAACGATATGCCCATAATTTAAAGTATGAGAAGGAACCTTGCTGAGGTCTTTTCCTTTGAAGATTTTTTTGGTAATGGCTAGTGCATCGCTACCAGAGAGACGGATTATACCAATTGCTCCCTCTCCGAGAGGCGTAGCGATAGCAGTAATTGTATCGAATTCTTTAGTAATCATAGGACTATTGTAACGCAAAAGAACTTTGTAAGCAAGAAAATGAAGAGTGAGTAAACCCTCTATCTAACGAAGGAGGGAGGAAAATGTTTTCAAAAAAGAACTCAAAATGCTATAATATGTAATTGGAGAAAATAATCAAGCCTCACAAGGAGAGACAAATGGAAGAACTAAAAAAACTTGCTGGAGTTACAGCAGCGAAGTATGTTAAAAATGGTATGACGGTTGGTCTTGGCACTGGTTCGACTGCCTATTATTTTGTGGCAGAAATTGGACGTCGAGTTCAAGAAGAAGGGCTTGATGTTATTGGGGTGACGACCTCAAGTCAGACAACTGCTCAGGCTAAGAGTCTTGGTATTCCACTCAAGTCAGTTGACGAAATTGATTGTATTGACATCACCGTTGATGGTGCAGACGAAGTTGATCCAGATTTTAATGGGATTAAAGGCGGCGGCGGTGCACTCCTTATGGAAAAAATTGTGGCAACGCCAACTAAAGAATACATTTGGGTGGTCGATGAGAGTAAGATGGTTGAAAAACTTGGCGCTTTTAAATTGCCAGTAGAAGTGGTTCAATATGGTGCGGAGCGTATCTTCCGTGAATTTGCAGCAAAAGGCTACAAGCCTTCATTTCGTGAGAAGGATGGTCAGCGTTTTGTTACTGATATGAAAAACTATATCATTGACCTTGATCTTGGTGTCATTGAAAACCCTGTTGCCTTTGGTCAAGAACTTAAAGCTATGACAGGAATTGTCGAACATGGTCTTTTTAATGGCATGGTTGATAAGGTTATCGTTGCTGGTAAAAATGGCGTTCAAGTTTTAGAAAAGTAATTTCTTAGTCCTTTTACTTACTTTTAGTAATAGGCAGTTTGTTGCAAGTGGTGCTTGGATTATATCAAGTAAGCTAAAGCATATATAGGTTCTGGGTGCTAACCGTAACCACCCTTAGAAAGAAAAATAATGTCTAAATTTAATCGTATTCACCTCGTTGTTTTGGATTCTGTTGGAATTGGTGCTGCGCCAGATGCCAACAATTTTGTCAATGCCGGCGTTCCAGATGGTGCATCAGATACACTGGGACACATTTCAAAAACAGTCGGTCTTGATGTGCCAAATATGGCTAGAATCGGTCTGGGAAATATTCCACGTGAAACACCATTGAAAACTGTTCCATCTGAGAGCAATCCAACAGGTTATGCCACTAAGTTAGAGGAAGTTTCACTTGGTAAAGACACGATGACAGGCCACTGGGAAATCATGGGGCTGAATATCACGGAACCATTTGATACCTTCTGGAATGGTTTTCCTGAAGAAATCATCACAAAGATTGAAGCATTTTCAGGACGCAAAGTTATCCGTGAAGCTAACAAACCTTACTCAGGAACAGCGGTTATTGATGACTTTGGTCCGCGCCAAATGGAAACTGGTGAGCTGATTATCTACACATCAGCTGACCCAGTTTTGCAAATTGCTGCCCACGAAGATGTCATTCCGCTTGATGAATTGTACAGAATTTGTGAGTATGCACGCAGCATTACCTTAGAACGCCCAGCTCTTCTTGGACGCATTATTGCTCGTCCATATGTAGGAACGCCTGGTAACTTCACGCGTACAGCTAATCGTCGTGACTTGGCTGTTTCACCATTTGCACCAACTGTTTTAGATAAACTTAATGAAGCTGGTATTGATACTTATGCTGTTGGTAAAATCAACGATATCTTCAATGGTGCTGGTATTAACCATGATATGGGGCACAACAAATCAAACATCCATGGTATGGACACTTTGATTAAGACCATGAAGTTGGAAGAATTCACTTATGGTTTCTCATTCACGAACCTTGTAGATTTTGATGCTCTTTACGGACATCGTCGCAATGCGCACGGCTACCGTGATTGCTTGCATGAGTTTGATAACCGTTTGCCAGAAATCATAGCAGCTATGAAAGAAGATGATTTGCTGCTCATCACAGCTGACCACGGTAATGACCCGACTTATGCTGGAACTGACCACACCCGCGAATACATTCCCCTTCTGGCTTACAGCCCATTATTTACTGGTAACGGCGTCATTCCACAAGGACATTTTGCAGATATCTCGGCTACAATTGCAGACAATTTTGGTGTGGATACTGCTATGATTGGGGAGTCATTCCTACAGAGCTTAGTATAATCATGGAAAAGCTGAGAGTGTATTTCAACCCTGCTTGTAGCAAATGTAAGAAATTACAAGTGCTATTAGCCGGACAAGGGCTGGAAGTTGACTGGGTCAATTATCTGGAAAATCCCCTTTCAAGACTAGACATGGAGCGACTTCTGGCTAAAATGGAAGCTCGGCCTTTTGCCCTCATCAGATTGTCACCAGAAGAACAGTCCCAATTCTCCGAAGAAGACCTCCTTCAGTTGATGGTTGACAATCCAACCTTGCTCAACAGACCCATTATTGAAAGAGAAGATGCAGCTTTTCTCTGCAGACCACTTGAAATTATCCAAGAAAAAATGCCAGAATATGACTGGTCGGAGTATTTGTAAGGAGGCTACTATGTCAGTGGAAGAAATGGTTGAATTTTGTATAGCTCAGGGGAATAAACTAGCAGGTGCTCAAGTTTATTATCGTGAAGATTGGGATTGTTACTATTTTGATATTGCAGGCAAGTATTTTGGTTTGCTGTCAGCCAAGTCTGATGGAAAAAGTTTTATTACCTTAAAAAATTTACCCGAGGTCAATGAAGAACTGCGCGCAAGCTATCAAGCTATCCGACCAGGTTATTACACCAATAAAGTTCATTGGAATTCCATTGATTTGACCTCGGATGAGATTCGTAAAGAAATGCTGGCCTCACTCATTACAAGCTCCTACCAGCTCGTTGTCAGCAAGTTGCCTAAAAAGGTTCAAGCAGCCTTATTGGAAAAATGAACAATATTACAAAAATGTTGAAAGGAATGAATGTTTGGTTAAGAATTTAACTGAACACGCCCTATCAGCTGTGCAAGAAAGATGATTTTTGCGTTGCACGTCTGTGGGGCTTGGTATCTTAATTCTATGTCACTTTTAGAAAAAATTATTGAAACAAAAGACTTTTTGGTGGAGAAAGGACTCACCGAACCTGAGTTTGGCCTGATTTTGGGGTCAGGTTTGGGTGAATTGGCAGAAGAAGTCGAAAATGCCATTATCATTGATTATGCCGATATTCCAAACTGGGGCAAGTCAACCGTTGTTGGCCATGCTGGAAAGCTGGTTTATGGGGATTTGGCAGGCCGCAAGGTCTTGGCTCTTCAAGGACGTTTCCATTTCTACGAAGGAAATCCCATGGAAGTGGTGACCTTCCCAGTCCGTGTCATGAAGGCTCTAGGCTGTCAGGGTGCCATTGTCACCAACGCTGCAGGGGGTATTGGATATGGACCGGGCACATTGATGGCTATTACGGATCATATTAACATGACTGGTCAAAACCCATTGATTGGTCAAAATCTAGATGAATTTGGCCCACGTTTCCCTGATATGTCAAATGCTTATACAGCTGATTACCGCAAAGTTGCTCACGAAGTGGCTGATGAGATTGGAATCAAGTTAGATGATGGGGTTTATATTGGCGTTTCTGGGCCTTGCTATGAAACACCAGCAGAAATTCGTGCCTTTAAGACACTAGGTGCAGACGCGGTTGGTATGTCAACTGTACCAGAAGTCATTGTAGCGGCTCATTCAGGCCTTAAGGTCTTGGGAATTTCAGCCATTACCAATTTTGCGGCTGGCTTCCAATCTGAACTCAACCATGAAGAAGTCGTTGCGGTTACTCAGCAAATCAAAGAAGATTTTAAGCGCCTTGTAAAAGATATTTTAGCAGCTTTATAGTCTGACACTAAAAAATAGTATTGAAATACTAGGAGTTCTGATGAAGATTCATTTTATCGTACACGAAGTTTTTGAAGCACCTGGAGCCTACTGGGAGTGGGCTAGGAACCGTAGTCATGAACTTAGCCTAACCAAGCTTTATGAGGGAGAGCGTTTGCCAAAGGATTCTTCCGCTTATGACATGTTAATTGTTATGGGTGGTCCACAAAGCCCTAGGACGACACTTGCTGAATGCCCTTATTTTGATGCAGCAGCTGAGATTGCTTTGATACAAGAATTTATCACGGCTGATAAACCTATCATTGGAGTTTGCTTGGGAGCTCAGCTATTGGGCGAAGCCTATGGCGCAAAAGTTGAACACAGTCCTGAAAAAGAAATTGGCAACTTTTCGATTGTTCTTACTGGCTCTGGATTGGCAGATGAGCGACTAAAAACATTTGGACAAGGTTTGACAGTCGGTCATTGGCACGGTGATATGCCTGGTTTGACTGAGACGAGTGAGGTACTAGCGGTCAGTCAAGGATGCCCGAGGCAGATTGTCAAATACAGTGATAAACACTATGCTTTTCAATGCCATTTAGAGTTTTCAAAACCCTTAGTTGAAGCACTTTTGGCAGAAGAGGCTGATTATGATGAACAAGTTAAGACGCATTCATATCTTCAAGCTAAACATGATATTTTAGCCTACGATTATTCAGAAATGAATCATGTTTTAGAACAATTTTTAGATGCTTTCACAGAATAAACAATTTAAAAAGAGGGCTTACTGGTTACGTTTTAGCATTACACTCCTTTTAACTAGTATAGTAGCAGGAGTAGGTGGCATTTTACTTCATGACTTACTAGAATTGGTTGAAGGGATGATTTTTGGTCATGGGGAAAGTACAGGGGCACAGCCTGTCACAACCCTACAATTTACCATCATACTATTAGCTGGTAGTATTTCAGCATTCATTTGGTTTGTTTTACAAGATAAAAATCGTCAAATTATCTCAATCAAATCACAACTAAAGGCTGCTGATGACGGCGACCGTCCGATACTTTGGATACACTTGATACATATTTTTCTTCAAGTGGCTTCAGTCGGAGCTGGTTCACCTATTGGTAAAGAAGGTGCGCCACGAGAGCTTGGAGCTTTAGGAGCAGGTCGTATTTCTGACCGAATGGCATTGACCTTAAAAGACCGAAGGCTCGCTATCGTTTGTGGAGCGTCAGCAGGGTTGGCAGCTGTCTATCAGGTACCGATTGCCAGTATCTTTTTTGCTTTTGAAACACTCGGTTTAGGGCTATCATTTTTGAACCTTATTTCAGTTTCAGGCACAGTGATTCTAGCTAGTTTCATTGCGGGAACGGTTATTCCAGACACACCACTTTATCAATCGGGACAAGTCGTGCTCGATGCTAAAACATGCGGTCTTGCAGTGCTTCTAGCCATTCTTATCACCCCCTTAGCGCAGCTATTTCGCCACCTCACCCAAAAAGCCCAAGCTAGCAAAGTAACGACTAAAAGCATTTTGTGGAAACTTCCCCTAACCTTTTTACTTCTTGCATGTTTTTCTCTCTATTTTCCGGAGATTTTGGGAAATGGCGGAGCTTTAGCACAAGCTGTTTTTGATGGGACGGGTGTGTGGTATGCCTTAGCTTGCGTGGTTATTAAAGCTGTACTTGTTTTGCTGACGCTGAAAAATGGGGCTTACGGAGGTACTCTGACGCCATCATTTTCAATAGGCGCCGTCCTAGGATTCTTGATTGCAGTGCTGTGTCAGGTTGTTTTTCCAGAGTTATCGCTAATTTCGGCTATGTTAATTGGTTCAAGTGTCTTCTTAACCATTACCATGAATGCTCCCTTAACAGCTGTTGGTTTGGTTGTGTCGTTTACGGGACAATCTTTCACTGCTCTTCCAATTTTACTTCTCGCAGTTATCGTAGCCTTTGCTACAAAAACGATTATTGAACACATTGAAAGGAACTATTATGTCAATTCATATCGAAGCCAAACAAGGCGAAATCGCAGATAAGATTTTACTTCCAGGAGACCCCTTGCGTGCCAAATTTATCGCAGAAAACTTCCTTGAGGATGCCGTATGTTTTAACAATGTTCGGGGGATGCTTGGCTATACCGGAACTTATAAAGGTCACCGTGTTTCTGTGATGGGAACAGGTATGGGAATGCCATCCATCTCTATTTATGTGCGTGAGTTGATCGTTGACTATGGTGTTAACAAATTAATCCGTGTCGGAACGGCAGGTTCTATTGATCCAGATGTCCATGTGCGTGAACTGGTTCTTGCCCAAGCTGCAGCAACGAATTCAAACATCATTCGAAATGATTTCCCAGAATATGATTTTCCACAAATTGCGGATTTCAAACTTTTGGATACTGCCTACCACATTGCCAAAAAACTAGGGATGACAACACATGTCGGTAGCGTACTGTCATCTGATGTTTTTTACTCCAATATGCCAGAACGTAACATGAAACTGGGAACTCTTGGTGTGAAAGCCATTGAAATGGAAGCTGCCGCTCTTTACTATCTTGCAGCCCAACATCATGTTCAAGCACTTGGTATTATGACTATCTCTGACAGTCTTGTCCACCCAGAAGAGGATACAACTGCCGAAGAACGTCAAACAACTTTCACCGATATGATGACAGTTGGGCTAGAAACGCTCATCGCTGACTGATGTCTCACAACTATGAACACATAGACATCCTCTTGGATGTCTATGCTTATAATCATGCTTGGAAAATCGCAGAGCAAGTTCCAAATTTTCCTGAGCAAAGCCTCTATCTTCTGGAAATGCTGAAAGAGCGCAGAGAGTTGAACATTGATTTTGTTTTTAAACATAGGTTAGAAAATCAAACAATCAAAGACTTTTACAACTTTGAGCTGATTTCTAACGCCTATGAGGAAGAACTTTTAGCCAATTACATCTTTGATCTTGAAGCCAAGGTCAAAAATGGAGAAATCATAGACTTTGTCCGCTCAGTCAGTCCTATCTTGTACAGATTATTTTTTCGCTTAGTGCAAAAAGAAGTACCAGATATCAGACAATTTATTCATGATGCCAAAAATGATCAATATGACACATGGCTTTTCTTGAAAATGAAACAGAGTAACTACCAAATTTTTAATGACTACCTTAAAATTCGCCGTGATGGTAAAGTAACCTCTAAAAGCTTGGCTGATTTCTTACAATTTACTAGCCTTCCTAAACCTATTAAGAAATTAATTTTGGAACTTAGAGACTTTGAAAAATCTGTTCGCAATCCACTTGCTCACCTTATCAAACCTTTTGACGAAGAGGAATTACATCGGACAACAAACTTCTCATCTCAGGCTTTTCTAAATAAAATCATAGATTTGGCAATCTTTGCTGGAATACATTACGATCGGAAACACTTTTATTTTGACAGAGTTAATGCTATCATCAAAGAGAATCTAGCTATTGATAATTTTTAACAATCTAACATTAACAGTAAGTTATTATAGTATGCCTACACAAGAGACTTTACATCCTTACAAAAATCGCCATTCCAATTTAGTTGGAGTGGCACTTATATTTAATAAAAATGACTTAAATTTTCCAAAACAAGCCAGTCAGGCGAGGTTTCGAGTTTCAAGGAGGATTAGATTAGTCGGCATCGAATTTAACCTCTTCAAGTAAGTATTCAATAAAGCGCTCTCCCATCTTAGAAAGATTGGCTTTTTCATGACGGATATAGACAATGTCAATCATATCTTCAACATCAAGTGGGATAGACACGATATTGTCACCGTTGAGGTTGCTATTGAGGATGCCGGTTGCAGTTGTGTACCCATCCAGTCCAATCAAAAGATTGAACAAAGTTGCGCGATCACTCACGACAATAGACTTTTTGTGAGGAATCTGGGACATAATTTCTTCTGAAAAGTAGAAAGAATTATGAATCCCTTGATCGTAACTCAAATAAGGAAAATCTTCCAAGTCTTCAAGCGAAACCATCTGACGATCAGCTAAAGGATTGAATTTACTGACAAAAATATGAGGGCGTGCCTTAAATAAACTCGTGTAGGTCAAATGACTATCATCGAACAACTTAGTTAGGACATCGCGATTATAACTGTTTAAAAAGAGAACTCCGATTTCTGAACGAAAGTTTTTGACGTCATCAATAATTTCGTAGGTTCGTGTCTCACGCAAAAAAAGCTCATACTGAGACATATCAGTTCCTTTTAACAAGGAAACAAAGGCGTTGACAACAAAAGCATAGTGCTGAGCCGATACGCTGAAAAGTTCACGCGTAGTCGTCTTACTTTTATATCTCTCCTCCAGAAGTGCTGTTTGCTCAATGATTTGACGAGCGTAGGATAAAAATTCAACCCCATCCTTGGTGAGAGTGATTCCTTTAGGATTACGAATAAATATCTCAATTCCCATCTCTCGCTCAAGGTCACGAACGGCATTAGAAAGACTAGGTTGAGTGATAAACAGCTGTTTGGCGGCTTCATTCATACTTCCTGTTTCAACGATTTTTATAATGTAGTGTAATTGTTGGATTCTCATAGCATTAGTTTAGCTCAAAATGCCAATTGTGGCAAGCTTTTAGAACCCTTTTGATAAAAAAGAAGAAATTACATTTGTCATGGAAATGTAACAAAGACTGCCAGAAAGTTTCTAACTTATCATGAAATACTGATTTTAAGGGCTTTTGACAATTGTTTAAAAAATTAAGAAAACTGTAAGAATTTTTAAGGAATTGAAAAAATGTAAGTTAAATGGTATATTATACTGTGGATTAAGATATATTTAAGAAATGGAGACTGTAATGACCAAACGTTCACAAAGTCGAAAGAAGTCGGGTAAAGTATCTACCACTGCCATGATTGTCAATCTTGCCTTGTTAGCACTCTTCACAGTTTTAGGGGGAGTTGTTGTCTATATGACTTATCGGTACAACTTTCTGGCCTTCCATAACATCAATGTTATTTATACAGGAGTTTTGGTTGCTATCTTTATCTTGAGCCTTCTCGCAATCATATTCAAGAAAGCTAAGGTTCTAACTGGAATCGTCCTGGTTTTTTTCACAATTTTGACAGGTGTGACACTTTTTGGATTTAAATCGGCTATTGATGTTACTAGTAAATTTAATGAGACTGCTTCCTATTCAGAAGTTGAGATGAGTGTTGTCACATTAGCCGATAGTTCGCTAAATGATCTTTCAGAAGTAACAAGCTTGCAAGCACCCACAGGAGCTGACAAGAATAACATTGATGAGTTAATGACACAAATTCGTACAGACAAAGGTTTGGAATTGACACCAGAATCTGTAGATTCCTATCAAGTGGCCTATGAAAACTTGAAAAATGGCAGCAGTCAGGCTATGGTTCTCAACAGTGCTTACTCAAGTCTTTTAGAGATGAACTATCCCGACTACGCCTCATCACTAAAAACTCTTTACACTTACAAAATAACTAAGAAAGTGACGACTGATGCCAAACAGGCAAATGCTGACTCTTTCAATATTTACATTAGTGGGATTGATACCTATGGCTCAATCTCTACAGTATCTCGATCAGATGTCAATATCATTATGACTGTAAATATGAATACTCATAAGATTCTATTGACAACGACCCCACGGGATTCATATGTTAAAATTCCAGATGGTGGAGGCGATCAGTATGATAAACTCACACACGCAGGGATTTATGGTGTCGAAACTTCTGAGAAGACACTCGAAAATCTTTATGGTATTGATATTGATTATTATGCACGTATCAATTTCACAACATTCTTAAAGTTAATAGATCTTGTAGGTGGTGTTGAAGTTTATAATGACCAAGCCTTCACAAGTTATACAAACAATAAATTCTCATTTGAGGTTGGGAATATTACTCTGAAGACAGGGGAAGAGGCTTTAGCTTTTGTTCGGGAACGTTACTCACTACAAGGTGGAGATAATGATCGCGGCAAGAATCAAGAAAAGGTCATTGCTGCCCTTGTGAACAAGTTAGCTTCGCTAAATTCAATTTCTAACTTCTCAGCTATTATCAATGGCTTACAAGATTCTGTCCAAACCAACATGCCGCTAGATGCAATGATGAGTTTGGCTAACACTCAGTTATCATCTGGAAGTAAGTTTACTGTAACCTCACAAGCTGTGACTGGAACAGGCTCAACAGGTCAATTAACTTCATACGCAATGCCGACAGCTAGTCTATATATGATGCAACTTGATCAAGCCAGTGTCGCAACGGCTTCACAGGCTATCAAGGATACGATAGAAGGAAAATAAGTATGATTGATATTCATTCGCACATTATTTTTGACGTTGACGATGGTCCAGACACACTAGAGGAGAGTCTAGCCCTTATTAAAGAGAGTTACTCACAGGGGGTCAGAACGATTGTCTCAACATCACATAGACGAAAAGGGATGTTTGAAACGCCAGAAGAAAAGATTTTTGCAAATTTTTCAGTCGTCAAAGAAGAAGTCGAAAAAATCTATGATGATCTAACACTCTGCTTTGGTGGGGAACTCTACTACAGCAATGATATCCCAGAAAAATTATCTAAAAACCAAGTACCTCGGATGAATGGGACACGCTTTGCTTTGGTTGAATTTAGTATGACAACACCTTGGAAAGAAATTCATACAGGACTCAGTCAAGTGTTGATGCAGGGCGTGACCCCCATAGTTGCGCACATTGAGCGCTATAATGCTCTGGAATCTAACAAAGAACGTGTCAAAGAATTGATTGATATGGGATGTTATACTCAAATCAATAGTTCGCATGTGCTTAAACAAAAACTTTTTGGAGACAAGTATAAGGTTTTTAAAAAGCGTGCACGCTACTTTTTAGAAGAAGATTTGGTTCATTGTGTCGCAAGTGATATGCACAATACTGGTGAGCGTAAACCTTACATGAAAGAGGCTTATCAGATCATTTTTAAAGAATTTGGCAAAAAACGCGCCCATAATCTTTTTAAAAATAACCCTCAAACTTTGTTAGAAAATAATTATCTGTAAATAGGAGAAACTATGAACACGAAAGACAATGCAAGTATTGAAATTGACGTCCTTCAACTCTTGAAAAAACTTTGGAGCAAGAAATTCTTAATTATTTTTGTTACCTTATTTTTGGGAACACTGTCTCTATTAGGAAGTATTTTTATACTTAAACCATCTTACACTGCAACAACACGGATTTATGTAGTTAATCAATCTGGAGATTCAAACCTTAACCAAGACCTTCAGGCTGGTTCATATTTGGTCAATGACTATAAAGAAATTATCAATTCCCCCGAAGTTTTATCAGATGTCATTACTGATGCAAAGTCAAATCTTTCAACACAACAGTTATCAAAAATGGTTTCAGTGTCAATCCCAACTGACACACGCTTAATTGCCATTTCAGTTGAAAATCAAGATCCCAAGGAAGCAGCAAAATTGGCTAACAGCATTCGAAAGGTATCCTCTGAGAAAATCAAAACCGTTACCAAAGTGCAGGATGTGACAACACTTGAAGAAGCAGAAGTTCCTGATAAACCTTCCTCACCAAACATCAAGCGTAATGCTGTATTGGGGGCATTAGTAGGAGCATTCTTGGCTGTAGTAGGTGTCTTGCTTGGCGAAATCTTGGATGATCGTGTCCGTCGTGCAGAAGATGTTGAGGAAGTTTTAGGTTTGACTTTGCTTGGTATCGTGCCAGATATGAGTAAGATGTAGAGAGGAGATAAATTAATGTCACAATTTGAACTTGTGAGGGCTAAAGCTCAGACAATGCATCAGGCAGAGGAGTATTACAACTCCATCCGAACAAACATTCAGTTTAGTGGTCGTGAACTAAGAGTTTTAGCGCTTACATCGGTACAGCCCGGTGAAGGGAAATCAACAACTTCGGTTAATCTTGCTATTTCTTTTGCTAATGCTGGTTTTCGCACTCTTTTGATTGATGCTGATACGCGTAATTCAGTTTTGTCTGGAACCTTCAAAGCAGATAGCAGTTATCAAGGACTCAGCAGCTACCTTTCTGGTAATGCAGAGTTGTCAGATGTTATTGGTGATACCAGTGTGCCTAATCTGATGATTATTCCAGCTGGTCAGGTACCACCTAACCCGACATCGTTGTTGCAAAACGACAATTTTCATCAAATGATAGAGACTGTCCGTAGTCTATACGACTATATCATCATTGATACACCACCGATTGGTTTGGTCATTGATGCGGCTATTATCGCAAACAATGCAGATGCCAGTATTTTGGTCACTGAAGCGGGTGCTATTAAGCGCAGGTTTGTTCAAAAAGCTGTCGAACAAATGGAACAAAGTGGAACACAGTTCCTAGGGATAATTCTAAACAAGGTGAACAATACTCTTGAACGCTATGGGGCATACGGTAGCTATGGAGACTATGGCAACTATGGTAAAAAATCTAAATAAAATAAGAAAAGCTAAAATGGGAGTTTTATAAGGTGAAGACAAACAATAATATTCTTTATCATACTATCAAAAGATTTCTGGATATTATTATTGGACTCATAGGGACTGTAGTGTTGGTCTTTCCAATTTCTTTTATAATCTTCGTTGTTTATAAAATGAAGGGATACAAGGGGAGTATATTTTTCACACAAGTGAGAAATGGTCAGTATGGAAAAAAATTTAAGATTATTAAGTTTAGGTCTATGGTGGAAAATGCTGAAGAAGTACTAAAGTCAGATGAGGAATTGTATAAAAAATATATTCAAAATAGTTATAAATTGCCAGCCAATGAAGATCCACGGTTGACAAGTATTGGTAACTTTATTCGTAAAACTAGTATCGATGAATTTCCACAATTCGTAAATATTCTAAAAGGTGATATGAGTTTTATTGGACCAAGGCCAATTCTTGATAAAGAGTTGGAAGAGTACACTGCCGAAGAACAGAAAATATTATTGTCTGTTAAGCCAGGCGCTACTGGTTGGTGGCAAGTTTCTGGCCGAAGTGAGGTGTTTTATCCAGAACGTTGTGAACTTGAGCTTTATTATCCTAGAAATCAGTCTTTGGTTTTAGATTTAAAAATTTTCTTTTTGACGATAAAAAAAGTATTTACGCGGGAAGGAGCGCACTAACGATATAATCGAGACTTTTTAAAAGTTTTAAAATGATGTAAGCAAAGTGAATATGTTAAATAAAAATCATTTTCGAAATAATAATTCAATTAAGTTAAATATTGTTATGAATTTCATTCTAACAATATCTAATTTTATTTTTCCTTTAATAACTTTCCCTTATGTTTCTCGTGTCTTATTGCCAGTAGGAACAGGAAAGGTTGCCTTCGCAACATCAATTGTTTCTTATTTTGCTATGGTTGGGATGTTAGGGATTCCCACCTATGGGATTAGAGCTTGTGCGAAGGTTAGAGATAACAAAGAAAAATTATCCAAGACAGTACAAGAAATTATGGTTATCAACACCATAGCAATGACGTTATCACTGATTACCTACGTATTGGCTATTTTTTTGGTACCTCGTATGACTCAAGATAAAACTCTATTTATGATTAATATTGCTATGTTGGTATTTAATCTAATAGGTTGTGAGTGGCTATACAAAGCACTAGAACAGTATTCATACATTACCATTAGGTCTATTATATTAAAATTTATTTCGCTTATCCTGATGTTTCTTTTGGTTCATCAAAGGAGTGATTATGTCATTTATGGGGCAATTACGATTCTAGCTAGTGTGGGATCAAATTTTTTTAATTTTATCAATTTAAGAAAGTTTTTGCATCTTAAATGGTATTCTAACCTGAACTTATCTCAACACATCAAACCAATATTTAGTTTTTTTATGATGACTGTGGCAACAACCATTTATACCAATCTCGATTCTGTTATGCTTGGTTTCATGAAGGGAGATGAAGCGGTAGGTTATTACAATGCTGCCGTTAAAATTAAAACGATTCTCGTAAGCTTAGTAACCTCTATGGGAGCAGTGTTATTGCCGAGATTATCATTTTATATTAAAGAAGGTAGGGATAAAGACTTTAAAATTTTGACAGTACGATCGTTGCAGTTTGTCTGTTTTATTTCTATTCCTTTGTGGGTCTACTTTACTCTGTTTGCAAAAGAAGGTATTTATTTCTTATCTGGTAATGCTTATACTGGTTCAATTGTGCCTATGCAGATTATTATGCCAACCTTATTTCTAATTGGTATTTCAAATTTACTAGGTATTCAAATACTAGTACCAATGGATAGAGAGAACGATGTCTTAAAGTCTGTTAGTTTTGGAGCAGTTATCAACTTAATTGTAAACGCTATTTGTATTCCTAAATTTGGTGCTTCAGGTGCAGCATTTGGTACATTAGTTGCAGAGTTGTTTGTAACAATATATCAAATTTATGTGTTGCGAGATTTCCTAAATTTAATTATTTCGGACATTAAAATTTACAAAAATTTATTGGCAACTCTTTTAGCTTCCATTGTTTCTTTGATCGTTAGTATGGTGTTTAAGAGGATGTCAGATTTTCTAGTACTGTTGATTTCAGCAACAGTTTTTGGTACGATTTACGGAATTATAAATTTATTCTTAAAAGAAGATTTTACTATGTACTTAGTGAGATATGTAAAAAAATAGGAGAATGACATGTCAAATTATGATTATTTAGTTGTTGGTTCAGGGTTGTTTGGCGCAATCTTTGCACATGAAGCGGCTAGAAAAGGAAAAAAAATAAAGGTTATTGAAAAGCGTAATCATATTGCTGGTAATATTTTCACCAAAGAAGTTGAAGGTATTCAGGTGCATGAGTATGGTGCACATATTTTCCACACATCTGATAAGGAAATTTGGGACTATATTCAACAATTTGCAGAATTTAACCGCTATACTAATTCACCAATTGCAAACTACAAGGGTGAAATTTATAATCTGCCTTTTAATATGAATACCTTTAACAAACTTTGGGGAGTTGTCACACCTCAAGAAGCACAAGCTAAAATTGAAGAACAGCGTGCAGTTCTAAATGGTAAAACACCTGAAAATTTGGAAGAACAAGCCATCTCATTAGTTGGTACAGATATCTACGAAAAACTGATTAAAGATTACACAGAAAAACAATGGGGTAAACCTTGTACGGAATTGCCATCTTTCATCATCCGCCGTTTACCAGTACGATTGACATATGATAATAACTATTTCAATGATACCTATCAAGGTATTCCGATTGGAGGCTATACGCAAATTGTTGAAAAAATGTTGGCGCATGATAATATTGATGTTGAGACTGGTGTCGATTTCTTTGAAAATAAGGAACAATATTTGCAAGATTTTCCTAAAATTGTCTTTACAGGTATGATTGACCAATTCTTTGATTATCAACTCGGAGAGCTTGAATATCGTAGTCTGCGATTTGAAACCGAAACTCTTGATACAGATAACTATCAAGGAAATGCAGTAGTTAACTATACAGACTCGAAGACACCTTACACACGTATTATTGAACACAAACATTTTGAATTTGGTACACAAGAAAAGACTATCATCACCAAAGAACATTCTAAAACATGGGAGAAAGGTGATGAACCTTACTATCCAGTCAACAATGATCGTAACAACCACCTCTATAAGGAATACAAAAAGCTGGCTGAAAAACAAGGAAATGTCATCTTTGGCGGTCGTCTTGGACAATATCGCTATTACGACATGCATCAAGTCATTGCAGCAGCACTACAATGTGTGAGAAGTGAAGTGAAATAAGGGGAGATATCCTTGAAAAACGTTAAACTGATTATTGCAACGCATAAGAAATTTCGAATGCCTAAAGATTCTGAACTTTACCTTCCTGTTCATGTTGGACGAGAAGGTAAGGATGATTTGGGATATGTCGGTGATAATACTGGTGACAATATTTCAAACCTCAATCCTTACTACTGTGAGTTGACGGGTTTGTACTGGGCTTGGAAAAATCTTGATTGTGATTATTTAGGTCTAGTGCACTATCGTAGATATTTTACAAAGAAGAGTCAATCTTATAATGAAAACATTAAAATTGACGATGTTATTTTGTCCCAAAACGATATTGACAAATTATTGGACGAGGCAGATGTCATAGTTCCTAAGAAACGTAAGTATTATATTGAGACACTTTACTCACATTATGCTCATACACATGACTCAAACCATCTAGATCTGACACGACAAATTGTTAAAGAGTTGTCGCCAGATTATTTAGAGAGTTTTGACGATGTAATGAAACAACGTAGTGGCTACATGTTCAATATGTTTATTATGAAAAAAGAGCTAGTCAATACTTACTGTTCATGGCTTTTTCCAATTATAGATGAACTTTATAAATGTTTAGATATTAGTGGCTACTCAGCATTTGATGCACGATTATTTGGACGCGTGAGTGAGCGTTTGTTTAATGTATGGTTAAAGAAAGAAGATGTAACTATCAAAGAAGTTCCCTTCATGTATATGGAAAATGTTAATCTTTGGAATAAAGGGAAATCATTCCTAGAAGCTAAGTTCCTAGGGAAAAAATATGGTAAGAGTTTTTAGGGAGTAGGTATGAAAATCAAAATTGATCGAAAATCACTTAATGATTGGTTGGTTTACTGTGGTGTATCTCTGTATATAATAGTATCATTACTAATGACAACCTTTTTTTCAAAATATATTCCAGGAGCTCTTTACCATCTGGTTTCAATGCTATCAATCTTTTTGATTTTTTTACATAATATTCTGACTGTAAAAAAAGGAATAGGAACTTTTGGTGCAATCTTTACTTTAGGTATAATGAGTTTGTTAATTTACGCTTCCATAGGATCTTTTCAGACTTATATCTATTCATTGATTATTATCTTCCTACTAAGAGATTTTGATTTTAACAGGCTAGTAGCGATCGTACTACCTGTTATTGTTATCGTATTTGTTTTCGTTATTCTTAGTAGTAAATTAGGTATTGTTCAAGATTATGTTGAAATTTCAGCAACTCGTACCCGACACTATTTAGGTTTTCGTTATTCACTTTTCCCATCAACGGTAATGTTGAATATTGTAGGACTTTATATATACAGTAAGCAAGAAGCTATTACATATAAAAGTTTACTTTTGTTAACGTTATCTGTTCTATGGATATACTTACAGACTAATTCACGTCTAACAGCTCTATCAAGCTTAATTCTCTTGATTTTAGGACTTTTACTAAAATATTTTCCAAAGTTCTTAATAAAAATACGTTATCTCTTAACCATTCTTATTCCGTCGTATATCTATGGTGCAGTGGTGAGCTATATTATCGCTGGGAAATATATTACAGCAGGGAGTGGTTTGCGTGCCTTGAATAGATTTCTAGGTGGACGTATTTATCTAGCTAGTAAATCCCTAGCGTTCTATGGATTCGACTGGTTGGGTAAAAATATCCAATGGGTGGGAAATGGATTGAGTGAAGATGGTAAGAGAAGTACGATGTCATACCTATATGTAGATAATATGTACATTCAGGTACTACAAAAATATGGTCTTCTGTATTTGATCATTTTTGTAACACTTCTAACTCTCACTCTGTTTATTTTGTATAAACAGAGACAGTACTTATTACTATTAATTTTAAGCATTTTAGCGGCCCACGCTATGATTGATGATCTTACATTTAACTTGCATTATAACTTTTTCTTAGTTTTGTTAGCGCTCCCTTTTGCAGTGAAGTCTATGAAAATTTATAAAAAGGAAAGCATCAATCAATTGTAAGTACGGTTTACTGGAAAGGAACTATTTATGCCACCTTTAATCAGTGTTATTATTCCAATTTATAACGTTGAAAAGTATCTTGCGAGATGCTTGGACTCTGTAGTTAACCAGACACATAGTAATCTAGAAATTATTTTGGTTAATGATGGTACACCGGATGGTTCTATTACTATCGCTGAGGCTTATCAAGCCAAGGATAATCGTATTAAGCTGTTACACCAGGAAAATGCAGGTCTTAGTGAGGCTAGAAACACAGGAATCGCCGCCGCTACAGGTGATTACATTACTTTTCTAGATTCTGATGACTGGTTGGAACTGGATGCTTATGAGTACTTATTACATTTATTAGTTGCTAACACTGCAGATATTAGTATTGGAGGTATTAGACGGACGGAAACTGTGGTTTCTGAATTATCAAGTGAAAATCGAGTGGATGTTCTGACTCAAAAAGAATATGCAAAACGCTACTTCAAAATTGGTAGTCAGGAAATTCATTATTACGTCTGGAATAAACTTTACCGTCGAGACGTAGTTATTGGAGTTAAACAACCTAAAGGTTTGTATGCAGAAGATGTACCGTCTACCTTTATGTATATTTTAAACGCGTCAAAAGTTGTGATTTCAGATAAAGTAATCTACAATTATTTTGTCAATTTGGATGGACTTTCAGCAAAATTTAGTAATCGTCATTTCGATGTTTTGAAAGGCTGGGATATGGTTGTAGCCAAAGCGAATCAATCAGGAGATTCGGATTATCAGAATTGGGCTATTTTTAATCGTAAACGAGCCAACTTTGCCCTTTTGACAGAATTGTCATTTTCTGAGAATTATCGTCAGGTTAAGGCAGACAATGCGATTATGGTAGATGATTTGGCCAAAGCCGTCCGAAAAGATTGTTTGACCCTCTTAAAAGGCCCCATGCCTCTCAATCGTAAACCATTAGTCCTTGCTTTTGCTTTAAATTATAGTTTTACAGCTGGGGCTTTGAATAAATTATTGCAGTTAAAAAGAAGAGGATAAGAAATGAGGAAACACGCCTATTTGATAATGGCTCATGGTTCTTATGAACAATTGGGCTTCTTAATCAGTCTTTTAGATCATGAAAAAAATGATATCTTTCTTCATATTGATAAAAAGTCAAGCTTTTCCAAACTTGATCAGCAAATACTACAAGAAAAGGTTAAAAAATCTCAGTTAATATTTGTTCCTAGAGTGGCTGTTTATTGGGGTGGATATTCTCAAATAGAAGCTGAGATGAGCCTTTTTAGAACAGCCTCTCAGCATGGCGATTATTGTTTCTACCATTTATTATCTGGTATAGATTTACCACTTCAATCTCAAGAGACGATACATAGTTTTTTTGAACAACATCTAGATAAGGTCTTCCTGACCATGATGACTCTCGAGGGGGACAAAGAGAATATTGATCGTTTAAAATATTATCACTTATTTGGACGATTAACTCCTAGAACTTTTCCTGGAGTATTTGGAAAAGCATTCTTTAAAATCTATCGCAAAACGGAAGTGGTCATACAGAAGCTATTAAGAATCGATCGCTTGAAACGTGATAATCTGACACCAATAAAAGCAGCCCAATGGGGAAGTTTTCCTCAAGATATTATCAAGCTAGTAGTGGCATCAGAAAAGCAAATTGAGCAAACGTTTCAGCATAGTTTTATTCCAGATGAAGTCTTTATTCCACATTTACTTCATCAAAAAGGCTTGCTTGGACGTCTATATGATGATAGTTTGTCTTATAATCGAAAAGAAGATTTTCAAGGAAACCTTAGATATATCAACTGGTGGGATGGTAATCCTTATACTTGGACGGATAAGGTAGAAGATAGTAATACACTAGATGAAGCAAGAATGTTGGGATATTTATTTTCTAGAAAATTTAATGTTCTCTCTAGTCCAAAACTAAAGGCTAAGATTTTGGAGTGGACAGCGAGTGGAAATACTTAGTATTTTTGAACATAGAATTACTGAAAGAAGTATAAAAAATGAAAATTTATCAAATTGTTGAAGATTATAATAATGAAAAACATGCTGGGAGTAAAGCTACCAATGATGCGGTTGTTATTCTCAAAGAGTTAGGTGCAGAGGGAGTGCCTGTTTTGGTTGCCACGCGAGATCAAGGGATTCTAGGGAAGGTTAAGCGCCAAATTAAGTTTTATAAGGACTGGAAAAAAGTTTACAGCACTGTGGAGAGAGATTCAATTCTTATTTTGCAAAACCCTTTTAAAATCAGAGCTTTGGGACGTTTTCAAGTTTTGACAAAGCTAAAACAGGAGAAAGATATCCGAATTATTTCACTTATTCATGATGTAGAATTATTGCGTTATGATACTCCAAAGGCGCGAGCAGAATTTAAAGAAACTCTTGAAATAGCTGATCAGCTTATCGTTCATAATGATAATATGAGACAGTGGTTTATAAAACAAGGAGTACCTGAAAATAGACTGGTATCATTGGAGATTTTTGATTATCTCAGTGATAAATCATCGGATATTCCTACAGAATTTTCTAAAAAAGTAATTATTGCTGGAAATTTGGCGACAGAGAAGTCACCGTATGTTTATGAGCTCGGTAAGGTAGCGGATGTCGCATTCGATTTGTTAGGTGTATATTACGAACCAACTGAACAACCTAGCAACATCAATTATCGTGGAGCATTTCCACCAGATGATGTTCCAAATGAGCTGTCAAGTGGTTTTGGATTAGTTTGGGATGGACCCTCTGTTGAAAGTTGTGTAGGAGAAACGGGTGATTATCTTCGATATAACAATCCCCATAAACTTTCATTATATATATCTTCTTCTCTACCAGTTATTATTTGGTCAGAAGCAGCTGAAGCTAAGTTTGTTGAAAAGCATCAAGTGGGTATTACTGTGTCTTCCCTTCACGAATTGAAGGAAAAATTGGATGATATCACTGAAGAAGACTATCAGCAAATGGTTGATAATACAAAAAAAATAAAAGAACAATTGCAGGCTGGTCACTATTTGAAAACAGCAATCTCTACTGCGTTGAAACAGCTAGGAAAGTAATATGGAAAGTGCAATAGATGTCGTAGTGACTTGGGTTGATGGAACAGATCCCGTTTGGTTAGCTGAAAAGAAAGCCTACTCATCAGATGGAACTTTTGATGAAGCTGATAATACTCAGCGCTATAGACCGTCTGATTTATTTCGTTATTGGTTTCGTGGGATTGAGAAAAATGCCCCTTGGGTGAATAAAATCTTCTTCATCACCTACGGTCATGTTCCAGAGTGGTTGAATACCGATCATCCTAAGCTTCGAGTGGTCACTCACAAAGAATTTATTCCTGAAAAGTATTTACCAACGTATAACTCAGCAGTGATTGAGTTGAATCTTCATCGTATTGAAGAATTAAGTCAACGATTTGTTCTATTTAGTGATGATGTCTATTTGGTCAATCAGACTAGCCCTGAAGACTTTTTTGTTGGTGATCAAGTTAAAGATTTTGGCATCTACAAGCCGATTATTCCAAAGGAAAGTTTTAGTCATACGGAATTAAATAATACCATTGTGCTCAATAGACATTTCACTAATCATAAAAAGCGTGTCCTGAAGTCAGTTAGAAAATTTTTCCGTCTAGATTATGGTATGTTTAATGTTAATAATCTTTCTGCACTTCTTTATTCAGGAATCATGGGTTATAAAAGTTTTCATATAACAGTTCCTCATCTTAAATCAACTTTTAAAGAGATTTGGGAGTTGGAAGGGGAGTATTTGGATAAAGTTTGTCAACATCGTTTTCGGTCTATCGAGGATATTAACCACTGGGCAATGTCGCATTGGAATATTGAGAGTGGTCGTTTTGTTCCACAAAAGATTAACTTTGGACATTATTTTTCAGCAGAATCTGAAGATGAAATTGTCGAAGCAATGTTGAAGAATAAATATAAAGTGATCTGTATCAATGATGAAAATAACAATTATGATTATGAAGAAAGTTCTGCGAAAGTAAGGCAGGCTTTTGAGGAAAAATTCCCAGAAAAATCAGAGTTTGAAAAATAGAAGGAGTTATACTATTGAGTAGCGCAGAACGTATTGATTGGATTGATTTTGGCAAGGGGTTAACGGTTCTGATGGTCGTATTTGGCCATGTCATTTTAGGGTTGTTTGAATCAAATCGTTTTGAATCAAGCGAAACAGCACTTTTGTTCATTGTACAAGTTTTTTATCTCTTCCACATCCCTGTCTTTTTTGCATTATCAGGATTTTTCTTTAAACCAATCTTGGATTTAAAATGCTATTTTAAGTATATGAAGTATAAAACTATTGCACTTGGAATTCCTTACATTTTTTATTCAATTGTGCAGTTCATATTACAGAGTATTGGAGGAAGTACGGTCAGAAATCCTGCTTCTTTTTCGGAATTGCTAGGTATTTTTCATACACCGCTTGGAGTTTCGTGGTACCTTTATGTCTTATGGTGGATTTATGCTACCTTAGGTGTTCTAACACTATGGATTAAAAATCATAATTATCTGCTAACAGTGACTATCATAGCTTATGGAGTATCAATGATAGTGCCAGTTAAGATATATATTGTTCAGAAACTATTATTGTGGTCGTTTTTCTTTATTTTAGGTTACTGGTTAAGAAAATCCGAATTGACTAAGTTTTTGGAAAAACATTGGAAATTGATTGTGAGTTCAACTGTGCTGGTTATTGCTATTTTTATGCTATTTTGGGAATTGAGTAAACCAGATTTTTATATATCGTATGATACACCAGGTCTCTTAGGGTTGATATTTCCTATTTCCGTCTTTTTAGCTTTTGCGAGCTATCCTATTATGAATCGAACTAACAAATTTGGTTCGTATTTTAGAAGACTTGGGAAAGATAGTATAATAATTTATTTGTTACACGCACCAATAGTGAGTGTAACCAGGATTTTTCTTCTAAAACTGGGAATAGGTAATGTCTTCCTTCATATTTGTATTGGTTTATGTGCGGGTTGGTTTGGAAGTACTTTAGTTATCTATTTGACCTCTAAAATTCCATATAGTGATTTTGTATTTTATCCAGTAAAATATTTGAAAAAATAAGTTTGGTGTTACTTAGTGTTTTTTAGAAGGAGAACTATTTTGAGACTGTTTGGTGGGAGCTTTTATAAATCAAAAGTAGTTTTGGCAATAACCGTAATACTTTTTTTGCTTGGATTTATATTTTCTCATTTTATGATAAGTTCAGAAGTTCTTTACAGTTTTATGCCTGATGGTGATTGGACTCAGAATAATGGATTCATTTTTTATAAGGCAACAGTAGATAAGCCTAATAATCTGGATAAGCTAGTGTCTTATACTTCGAAAGAGATGCCTGGCAGAGATATGTCTCTGTGGCAAGATAAATCCGGTAGAATTTATGGTGCAGTCACAAACTATAACTTATCACAAGGTTTTGAAACGACAATTTATACTGGCTATGATGTCCATCATTTGACACCTCACTATGTTAATCTTGGTATTCGTAAAGTAGCAGAAGCAGAAGGAAGAGAAGTCCATCAAATCTGGGCACCAGAATTTTTTGAAGATAAAAGTAATCAATCCGTTTATTTGTTATCGGTTGCTAATGATAGAGGTCAAACGATTGATAAAAATAATGAAATTATTTTTCAACACAGTCTCTACATATCCCAAATGGACATGGATGATTTTATATCAAAGAAGTCTTGGAAGCTAAATTTGAAGTCTAGTAAAAACTACATTGATCCTAGTATATTTTACAGAAATGGAGTATACCATTTATTAGTCAAGGATGAATATCAAAAGACAATTGATTATTATCAGTCTAATGACCTTAAGAGTTGGAAGTTAATCAAAGAGGATTTTCTAAGCTTTGCATTGGGAAATCCTATTGATTATACGGAAGGCCAATTTATTTTACAATTGAACAAGACTTATTATATCTATTTTGATAAATATGAGGGGACTACAAATTTTCTTAAAAATCAATATGTGATTTCAACTAAAGATTTTAAAAATTTTACGAAACCAGTAGTTGTTACAGATAAAAATGAGACAATATTAAGACATGGATCAGGCATACTTTATGTGAAGAAACCTTATGCCATCATCATGGTTTTAAATTCATGTGGGGTTATTACTTCGCTATTATCAATATTATTTATAATAGATGATATGATAAGGTGGAAAAAAGCACATCAAAAAAGTTAATAAACTTAATTTTGTAAATTGAATATAATTGAATAAAGTTAAAATATTAAGGGATTATTTATGAAAAAAGTTAGAAAAGCTGTTATTCCAGCAGCAGGTTTAGGAACGCGTTTTTTACCAGCGACCAAGGCTTTGGCGAAGGAAATGTTACCGATTGTTGATAAGCCGACAATTCAATTTATTGTTGAAGAGGCTTTGAAGTCTGGTATCGAAGACATTCTTGTTGTGACTGGGAAGTCAAAACGTTCTATCGAAGATCATTTTGATTCAAACTTTGAGTTGGAATATAACTTGAAGGAAAAAGGGAAAACGGATCTCTTGAAACTTGTGGATGAGACAACAGGTATTCGTTTGCACTTTATTCGTCAGTCTCATCCGCGTGGTCTGGGAGATGCTGTCTTACAGGCGAAGGCTTTTGTTGGTAATGAACCTTTTGTGGTTATGCTTGGTGATGATCTTATGGATATCACAGATGAGAAAGCTCTGCCATTGACCAAACAACTAATGAACGATTATGAGCAGACATTTGCTTCTACAATTGCAGTAATGCCAGTGCCTCATGATGAAGTGTCTGCTTATGGTGTCATTGCTCCTCAAGGTGAAGGAGTTGATGGGCTGTATAGCGTTGAGACTTTTGTGGAAAAGCCAGCACCAGAAGACGCTCCAAGTGATCTTGCTATTATCGGTCGTTATCTGTTGACTCCAGAAATTTTCGATATTTTGGAAAATCAAGAGCCAGGGGCAGGTAATGAGATTCAACTAACAGATGCTATTGATACACTTAACAAAACACAACGTGTTTTTGCAAGGGAGTTCAAAGGAAACCGATATGATGTTGGGGATAAATTTGGATTTATGAAGACTTCCATTGATTATGCCCTTCAACATCCTCAGGTAAAAGATGATTTAAAACAATATATCATTGAACTTGGTAAAAAACTAGATAAGTAAAAATAAATTGGTCTGATTGAGAGTCAGCCAGTAATCTCAGAGGTTGTAGTTTGGAAAAGGATGATTTCTTTGCTGCTAGCCAGGAATTAACTATTTACTCTCTGGGAGGTTATAAAAATAGAAGAAGCTGGAATTATCCAGCTTTTTTGATGATATGTGAAGCTATGTTATAATGAATGTATGACAAGCTAGTATAAAATTTCCATTGTGGTCAATTAGAAAGAATGATTTATGACGATAGATATTGAAAAGTACCATGATTTGGCACAACAAAAGCAAGGAGAGCACCGTAAATTTTTGGCATCTCTGAAGAAAAAGGCTCCCAAAAATTTAGATCAGATTGTCCAGCAAGTTCATGGAGAAGTTTTTAGGGAGATAGATTGCACCCAATGTGCCAACTGTTGTAAAAGCTTAGGTCCTCTGTTTACCGAGGCAGATATTACCCGCATTGCCAAGCATTTCCGCATGAAATTACCTGTGTTTGAAGAACTTTACTTATGTGTTGATGAAGATGGTGATAAGGTTTTTCAATCCATGCCTTGTCCTTTTTTAGGGGATGATAACCTTTGTTCAATCTATGACGTACGACCAAAGGCGTGTCGAGAATTTCCTCACACAGATCGCAAGAAAATCTATCAAATCAATCACTTGACTATCAAGAATACTTTGACCTGTCCAGCAGCTTATCTTTTTGTGGAAAAGCTTAAAGAGAGAATTTGAGGCAAATAGTAAGGAGAAGTGGGAATCAAATAGAGGAAACATTTTTAAAATAGCCTCTGCTTGGTTAGTTATCTGAATTTTTCATTGGTAAATCTTACTCATCAAGGAGAACTGACAAAAACAGAGTGATTTTTGGCGAGTATGATATAGTCTTTTAGTTTGCTTTTAGTACAAGGTAACGGGCTGTAGGCAGTACTGGAGTACGGCAAGGCGAGTTCAAACAATCCAGTGGAGTGTTTGAACTCGGAAATAAGGAGACGGAGTTTCCTCTTACGTTGAAGAAATCAAAGATAAACTAATTGACTATACTAGTACAGCTAGGCATTAGGATACAGTGTCATGTGAGTAGGTAATATAAAAAGGAGCCATCAGCGATGTGCTCCTTTTCGCTTGGTCTATTTAACCAAGTTTTGTAATGTTTGTTGCTTGAAGGCCACGTTGACCTTGTTCAACATCAAATGCTACTTTTTCACCCTCGTTTAAGGATTTAAAACCATCGCTTTGGATAGCTGAAAAGTGTGCAAAGACATCAGGACCATTTTCCTGAGAAATAAAGCCAAAACCTTTTTCTGCGTTAAACCATTTTACTGTACCTTGTGACATCTGTATATTCCTCTAAATATTTATTTGTAAAAATTATTAAGAGGAAAACAAAAGATGAAACTGATACTTTAACTCTAAATCATTATTACTTAAGCCATCATAACAGTTTTTACATCATAAGTCAACTAAAAAGGCGATTGTAAAATAAGTCATTCTAATCTGGAAATATGGTATAATGTGGCTAGAGTGTTGTATTATCAATACATTTTTTAGAAAAGGAAAATTATTTTGTCTTACAAATTTCTACTATTCGATCTTGATCACACCTTGCTTGATTTTGATGCAGCAGAGGATGTGGCTTTGACAGAACTTTTGCAAGAAGCGCGAGTCGCTGATGTGCAGGCTTACAAGGACTATTATGTTCCCATGAATAAAGCCTTATGGGATGCCTTATCTTTGAAGCAAATTAGTAAAAAGGAAGTGGTTGAGACACGGTTTTCTAGGCTCTTTGCTCATTTTGGTCAAGAGGTTGATGGTAAGGCCTTTGCGCAACGTTATCAGACCTTTTTAAGTCAGCAAGGACAAACTTTTGATGGTGCCAAGGAACTTTTGGAGAATTTGGATGAACATGGTTATAGAGTTTTAGGTGCGACTAATGGTATCCAGTCTATACAAGAAGGGCGCTTAGCGGTTTCGGAAATTGGTGGATTCTTTGAACGTGTCTTTATTTCCGGAGCAACTGGATTGCAAAAGCCGGATAAAGCTTTCTTTGATTGGATTGCTTCGGATACTCTTGGATTTGACAATAGCAGAGCTTTGATGGTGGGTGACAGCCTTTTAGCAGATATTCAAGGTGGGAATAACGCTGGAATTGACACTGCTTGGTACAATCCAAAGGAAATTAGCAATGATAGCTCTGCCATTCCCACTTATACCATCAAAAATTATCAAGAATTGAAAAATTTGTTAGCACACAATGGAAATCCAAATTAAACTAACCTCAATGGGGGTGGGAAATAGAGCGAACTCGTTCGCAACAGCCGTATAGATCAGATTTGGAGTGTAAAACACAAACAAATATAACAATCAACCACTGCACTGAGTTGTTGACACTAACTCTATGAAGAGGTGTTGGACTTTTGCCTAGTCTCGTTGAAAGTTGAAAATGAAGTGACCCTAGTTCGTATCAATAGAACTTTGCTACTTTCAATTTTCGGTGAGCAAGCATTTAGCGTAACATTCATTCTAAGTCAACGATGTCTGTAGTTGATTTTTAAAGAGTTTCAAGTGGGAAGGATAGATTTTCTTGACCATGTTCCAACTCACAGTATTTTGGAAGTAACACTATAAAAGTACAAGAAGCTAGGGCCTGTGCCCTAGCTTTTACGGTCTAAAAAGGTTGAAAATGTCCTGATACTGTGTTTTAAACTGGCTATTTTTCCGCCAAATAAAAGTGAAATCATGGCTTATCGTCAGGTCTTTGATGGGAACAAGTACTAATTCGCCACGGTCCAGTTCTTGTTGAACAACACTCTGATAAACAAAGGTGAGACCTAACTGGTGCTTGACCAGACTTTTAATAGTATTGAGGTTACCAATTTCGATGATTTTGGCAAAATCGTGGACAGTTAAGTTTGCCTCTTTTAATGTTAACTCGAGTAATTCCCGAGTACCTGACCCCTCTTCGCGAATGATTAGTGGAAAGGTAAGTAAGTTTTCTAAGGTGACAGCTTTGCCATTGAAATCAAAAGTAGGTGAGGCAACAGCAACGAAAGGTTCTTTACGGTAAGGCAGAAAGTCATATTTATCTTTAGAAAAGAAGCCTTCAATTAAGGCAAAATCAATTTGTCCCTGATCAATGGATTTTAAAAGAGATTCGGTGTTATCAACTAGCATTTTAACTTGAAGGTTTTCATTTTCAGATAATATTTTTAGCAAAAGATCTGTCATGACAAATTCTCCAATGGTTAAGGTGGCTCCAAAATTAAGTGGAATATTTTCTTGTTTTTGCTTCGTTTTGAAATGTTGGAGGTCGTTGTTCATGGTAACAAGCAGATCTAGCAATTCTTTTCCTTGTTTGGTTAGTCGGCATTGTTTTCCCTTAAAGGTAAATAGTTTAAACTGGTAGTCATTTTCAAGGGCTTGGATATGTTTGGTTACTGCTGGTTGAGTGATATGCAAGTCTTTAGCCGCCTGGGTAAAATTCAGAGTTTCACAGACTTTGAGAAAGGTAAAAACACGAAAATCAAGCATAAAATCTCCTAACTATTCTTTTTTGTTATTGTATCATAAAAAATCATAATTTTATATTATGATAAGAAATGGTTATAATAGTTAAGAGAGGAGTTATCATGTTATCTATTCAGAAAAAAATTCTTGGAGTTTCCTTGTGCGTTCTTATTGCTGTACCAGCTTGGTTTCTTGGTCAATGGCTTCCATTGATTGGAGCGCCTGTTTTCGCTATTTTTATTGGTATGCTTGTTGGATTAGTTCATACCAAACGTGAACAGACCGCAGCGGGAATCGGCTTCACATCAAAATACATTCTACAAGCAGCAGTTGTACTGTTGGGGTTTGGACTTAATTTAGCTCAGGTTATGAAGGTGGGGCTATCTTCCTTGCCTATTATTCTTAGTACCATTACCATCTCGCTTCTGGTTGCCTATGGTTTACAAAAAGTCTTCAAGATTGATGTTAATACAGCAACACTTGTTGGTGTAGGCTCTTCAATCTGTGGAGGATCTGCTATTGCGGCGACAGCTCCAGTCATTAAAGCCAAGGATGATGAGGTAGCTAAGGCGATTTCGGTCATCTTCCTCTTTAATATCTTAGCAGCGCTGATTTTCCCAACTTTGGGAGATATGATTGGGCTATCTAATCACGGTTTTGCTATCTTTGCTGGAACAGCGGTCAATGATACCTCATCAGTAACAGCGACAGCGACAGCTTGGGATGCAATTCACCACAGTAACACCCTTGATGGGGCTACCATTGTCAAGTTGACCAGAACTTTGGCTATCATCCCTATTACATTAGGTTTGTCTTTCTATCAGGCCTATAAAGTTTCGGGCAATGGCAGAGCTTCTGAGAAAACTTTTAGTTTTAAGAGAGCTTTTCCGATGTTTGTTCTCTATTTCTTGCTAGCCTCAGTGATAACAACATTTGCCAGTTCGGTCGGCTTAAATACTGCCGTTTTTGAGCAGCTCAAGATCCTGTCAAAATTTTTTATCGTCATGGCAATGGCAGCTATTGGATTGAATACTAATCTGATTAGATTGGTAAAAACAGGGGGCCAAGCAATCGGTGTTGGTGCGGCTTGTTGGTTGGCAATTACAGCAGTCAGCTTGCTCATGCAAGCACTTCTTGGAACCTGGTAGGGTATCTTTTATAATGACATTAGGCTGATTAAAAATTGATTTTTCTATTACTAGCGCGGTCGATCGAGGAGGTTATCTCTATTTTGTCATTTTCACCAAGAGTGCATGATAGTGACTTTTCGTTTTATGAGGCCATAGAGCCTCTTTTTTCTTACAAAACTGTAAGGTCGCAAAGCCTTTATTTTCAGTATAATGAAACTGTCATCGGAGTAGTTGTCAGAATGATTAAATTCTTGACAAACTTCTAAAAAGATTTTATACTTGTTCTATAAAATTAATACAAAGTTTTTGGAGGAGATTATGTCCAGAAGAGAAAAGAAAAAAATGTCTAAAAAGACAAAGGGAATTATTGGTGGTGTTGGTGCTGTCTGTATCTTGGCAGTTGCAGGTTTGCTGTGGATTCAGCAACAACAGTCTAAAGCGTCAGCAACTAAAGTACCATACCAGTCAGAAAATGTTACAGAAGGTACAATAGCCTCATCAACTCTCCTATCTGGGAGTGTAAAAGCCTTGAATGAACAATATGTTTATTTTGATGCAACCAAGGGAGTAAATGCGACAGTAACCGTTGCAGTGGGTGATCAGGTAACAGCTGGTCAACAACTTGTTCAGTACGACAAAACTACTGTTCAGGCTGCTTATGATACGGCTGTTCGTAATTTAAACAAAGTTGGTCGTCAGTTGAATTATTTGAAAACCTATGGAAATCTTCCGCAGACAACAACCTCTACTGACGAAGAGACTGGAGAGACACAGACCGTTACTACCCAACCAACTGCCCAGCAGAATGCGGAATATAATCAGCAAGTTCAGGATTTGAACGATGCTTATGCAGATGCACAGGCAGAAGTTGATAAAGCTCAAGATGCAATCAATCAGACAATTATCACTAGCGATGTTTCAGGGACTGTTGTTGAGGTTAATAATGATATTGATCCCTCATCTAAAAATAGCCAAACTCTTGTTCATGTAGCAACAGAAGGACAGTTGCAAATTCAAGGAACTTTGACAGAGTATGATTTGGCAAATATCCATACAGGTCAAGCAGTTAAGATTAAGTCAAAAGTTTACCCTGATCAAGAATGGACTGGAACAATTTCATACATTTCAAATTATCCAAATCAAAATTCGGATTCTCTGAGTTCAGCGACTGGTGCTACTACAAGCACGTCCTCATCTTATGACTACAAGGTAGATATCACTAGCGAACTTGGCAATCTCAAGCAAGGATTTACTGTTTCTGTTGAAGTTGTTAATGAAAATAAATTTAAACTCGTTCCTCTATCAGCAGTCGTTTCGAAGAAAGATAAGCATTATGTCTGGGTTTATGATGACAGTACTGGTAAGGTTAAAAAGACTGAGGTGACTTTAGGAAATGCTGATGCAGAAAAACAAGAAGTTTTAACAGGACTTGAAGTTGGTCAAATAGTTATTTCAAATCCTGATAACGATTTGAAAGATGGTACTAAAATTGAAGATGTCCAGACAGCAGATTCAAGTAAAAAGACTAGCACCAAAGAATCTGAGGTGAGTAAGTAGTGACAGATGATCAAAAAGTTTTAATTCAATTAAACGATATTGTCAAGAGCTACCGCAATGGTGATCAAGAACTTCAGGTTTTAAAAGGAATTGATCTAACAGTCTATGAAGGTGAATTTTTAGCAATTATGGGGCCGTCTGGTTCTGGTAAATCAACGCTGATGAATATTATCGGCTTGCTTGACCGACCAACTTCAGGTGATTACGCCCTCAACGGTACTCAGGTTGAGGAACTAAGTGATAAAAAACTTGCTAAAGTGAGAAATGAGGAAATTGGTTTCGTTTTTCAACAATTCTTTCTTCTTGCAAAATTATCAGCTTGGCAAAATGTGGAAATTCCCCTAATCTATGCTGGAGTGAGTGTTCTCAAGCGTCGTCAGCTAGCTGAGCAATTTCTCAAAAAAGTTGAGCTCGGTGAGCGTATGAACCATCTTCCTTCAGAATTATCTGGTGGTCAAAAACAGCGTGTGGCAATTGCGCGTGCTTTGGTTAATAATCCGTCCATTATATTGGCGGACGAGCCAACGGGCGCTCTTGATACTAAGACCGGTGAACAGATAATGGACTTGTTGACTGCGCTAAATAGGGAGGGGAAAACCATTATTATGGTTACTCATGAGCCTGAGATTGCAGACTTTGCGACACGGAAAATTGTCATTCGTGATGGAGTGATTACGGCAGATACAACAGAAAGTGTCAGAATTGATTAGGGAGGAGTTTTATGGAAAATTGGAAATTCGCCCTTAGTTCAATTTGGGCTCATAAGATGCGGTCTATCCTGACTATGCTAGGAATTATCATTGGAGTATCCGCAGTCGTCATTATTATGGGACTTGGGAATTCCATGAAAAAAAGCGTTGCAGACAGTTATACAGGTGATAAAAAAGAAATTCAACTTTATTATCAAGCAAATGATGCTGAAGATGACCCCTATGCAGCATTTTATGGTTTTGCACAGTCTAGTTCGACCAAGATTAAGATGGAGTGGCTAGATCAGATTGCAAATACAGTTGATGGCATTGATTCTTATTATGTAACAAATAGTGCTTCATCTACCATATCTTATCAAAAGAAACAGGTGAAGGACTCGATGATTACAGGGGTTAGCAAAGATTACTTTAAAGTCAAAGACTATGACATTGTTGCAGGGCGTCAATTTCAAACCAATGACTATAATAAGTTTTCACGTGTTATTATGCTTGATACGGTGAGCGCAGATAGTCTTTTTGGTAAAGGTCAATATAAGGCTGCCCTTAACCAAGTTGTTAATTTGGGAGATAAGGATTATTTGGTTGTTGGCATTTTCAAAACTAAAACCAGTGCCATTTCTATTGGTGGTTTGAGTGGAAGTGCAGTCATGACCAACACACAAGTTGCCTCTGAATTTGGAACGGATGAGGTAGGGCAGATGTTCTTCCATATTACTGATGCCACTCAAAGCGCTACGATTGGTGAAAATGCAGCAAAATTACTGACTACTTTGGCACATGACAAAGACGGTGTTTATAAAGTTCCAGATAACAGTTCAATCTTAAATGAGATTAACACACAGTTTGGTATTATGACAACAGTTATTGGGGCAATTGCAGGTATTTCCCTCTTAGTTGGTGGTATTGGTGTTATGAATATTATGCTAGTATCTGTTACGGAACGCACGCGTGAAATTGGTTTGCGTAAGGCACTTGGTGCCACACGTGGTAAAATTTTGACACAATTTTTGATTGAATCCATTGTGTTGACTATCCTTGGTGGTTTAGTTGGTCTTGGTCTGGCTTACTGTTTGGTTGGCACTCTTGGACAGGCGCTTAGACTTCCAGGCGCAACAGTATCATTGAATGTCGCTGTTGTTGCTATTGCTTTCTCAGCAGGTATCGGTATTATCTTTGGTATTCTACCCGCAAATAAGGCAAGTAAACTTGATCCGATTGAAGCCCTTCGTTATGAGTAATTTTTAGAACCTGTATTCACAAGTGAAGTGCTTATAGATAAGAGATAGTTTTTTGCTAATCAAGGCAATTTTTTGAGGAATACTGGCTGTATTTTGAAAAAAACTAATGATGAGTAGCTGAAAAACTAACCTTAAATGAAAGTGCTGAACTGTGAATACAGGTTTTTAACTTTAAATAGCTTGAAAATCCCAGAATGGAGGTGAGTGTGTGTACGAATTAGGGAGAAAGGTCGTTAAATTTTTCAGCATTTTTTCAATTTTGCTGACAATCGCCTTTTTAGTTTATTTGGTGAGAGGCCTTGATATTCTTCATAATCCAAATGCTTTCGCACATTCATTAAGGAACCATTTATTGGTGGGAACGCTGGTATTTCTGCTTTTACAGATTATTCAAGTTGTTATTCCTATCATCCCAGGAGGAGTGACGACAGTAGTTGGTTTTATGGCATTTGGTCCTTTCCTTGGTTTTATCTTAAATTATGTTGGTATTATTATCGGAAGTATCATATTATTTGCCTTAACCAGACATTTCGGGAAAATGTTCATCTTATTGTTCATTGATGATAAAGCCTATAATCATTATGAGAGGAAATTATTTAGCCCGACTTATGAAAGATTTTTCATTCTAAATATGCTTTCGCCTATATCTCCAGCTGATATTTTGGTGATGATAACTGGACTAAGCAAAATGTCTTATCGAAAATTTATTCTTATCATTTTGCTAGCGAAGCCAATATCTATCTTAGCTTACAGCTATTTCTGGATATATGGTGGAAAATTATTTTTTAAATAATTTTTTAGAGAGTTGGGGAGAAGCTTTTGTAGCATTTTAAAAGTTTTACCTCACTCTCTTATTTGTTGTTGAAATTTGTTATAATAAAGCTATGACAATTGTGATAACAACGAGTTTGGGAGAAAATCTCAAACTACAAAAAGAAGCGCAGCTATTAGGTCAAAAATTGGGTTATTCCGTACTGAACCGTCGCAAGCAATCGGTGAAAAGTTTTTTGAAAGTTTATGATCATGTGCTTTTGGTTTACGAGAATAAGTTGGTATTGGTTAACCAAGATGGAAGTCAACTGGCTTTTCATCCAGATACAGCCATGCTTCGGATTAAGAGTGCTCACGACCCACTTTTGGAATTGCTTGGGCAGGAGAAACTATCAATCCTTGACACAACAATGGGATTGGCTAGTGACGCTCTAGTCATGGCTTACGCAGGGTATGAGGTAACAGCGCTGGAAAGTCAACCTCTCATTCACTTGATTGTTTCTAAGGGCTTGCAAACCTTTGAAACAGGAAATACATTACTGGATGAGGCTATGCGAACAATCAAGACAGAATGTATTGACAATATGTTTTATTTGCGAAGACAACCCAGCAAATCAGTTGATATCATTTATTGTGACCCGATGTTTTCAGAAACTATTACTGAATCAACTAACCTTTCTGGACTAAAACCCCTGGCTAATAAGAGTACGATTACTGACGAATGGTTAGTGGAGGCCGTGCGTGTGGCTAGAAAGAAAATCATTGTTAAGGCGCATTTTCGAGATAGTGTTTTTGAAGATTTTGGTTTTGATAGACAGAGCCGTCCTAATCAGAAATTTCATTATGGTGTGATAAAATTGTGAAGGATTGTAAAAACTGGTAAAAACTGGTAAAAACTTTTTATCTGTCAAGATTTTTTCTTGACACCTAGGATTCTTATGTTATAATAAATAAAGTAGTTTGATAGCTTTGCTATTGGACGCAAAGAAATAATAAAAAGAAATGAGATATTTTAAAAAATGGCAGTAAAAATCCGTTTGACTCGTATGGGTTCTAAGAAAAAACCTTTTTATCGTATCAATGTAGCAGATTCGCGTGCACCACGTGATGGACGTTTTATCGAAACTGTTGGAACATACAACCCGCTTGTTGCTGAAAACCAAGTGACACTTAAAGAAGATCGTGTTCTTGAGTGGTTGGCTAAAGGTGCGCAACCTTCAGATACAGTACGTAACATCCTTTCAAAAGAAGGAGTTATGAAGAAATTCCACGAACAAAAATTCTCAAAATAAGAAACTGAAAGCCTATGGATACCATTGAAAATCTTATTATCGCTATTGTGAAACCTTTGATTTCACAACCAGATAATCTTACTATAAAAATTGAAGATACACCTGAGTTTTTAGAGTACCATCTTGACTTAGATGCGCAAGACATCGGTCGTGTTATCGGGAAGAAAGGTCGCACGATTACTGCGATAAGATCGATTGTCTATTCGGTACCTACCCAAGGTAAAAAAGTACGTCTTGTTATTGACGAGAAATAAAAAGTTTGGAGCAGATCTTATGCGATTACTTTGTAATTGTATAAGACCTGTTTCTCTTTTTTATATTTGTAGTTTTTTGAAAACATTATCCCATATTGTTTTAAGTAAGGGAAATTGATAAAAGACAGATCGAAAGAGGACAACAATTTATTTTATGATTGATTCGCAGGGATTATTTTTATGTTCGTCATAATCGCATTCAAGCCTTTATGCATTTATGGAACTAGTCTGAATTTCATTGATATTTTAACATCACTAGGAGATAATTTCCATAGTAAGATAAAAAAGTAAAAAAAGGTATTGACAAGTGTTTTATTTTAGAGTAAAATAGTTTTTGTTCTGTTAATGAATATGGTCCGTTGGTCAAGGGGTTAAGACACCGCCTTTTCACGGCGGTAACACGGGTTCGAATCCCGTACGGACTATCTTAGCCAGTTGCTGAAAGTGACTGGTTTTTTCTTTCTTATCGTGGTAAAATATTTAAGATTAAATGTAGGTGGACATAATATGAAGTATTTTAATGTTGGAAAAATTGTCAATACACAAGGTCTTCAGGGTGAAATGCGAGTATTGTCAGTGACTGACTTTGCAAACGAGCGTTTTAAAAAAGGTGCTAAATTGGCACTTTTTGATGATAAAGATAACTTTGTCATGGAAGTTGAAATTGCTAGTCATCGTAAGCAAAAAAACTTTGATATTGTTAAATTTAAGGGTATGTATCATATCAATGCTATTGAAAAATTCAAGGGTTTTACTCTTAAAGTTGCAGAAGATGATTTATCTGAACTTGATGAGGGTGAATTCTACTATCATGAGATTATTGGACTTGAGGTTTATGAAGGAGATGTTCTAATTGGACAGGTTAAGGAAATCTTGCAACCTGGTGCTAATGATGTCTGGGTGGTCAAACGTAAGGGTAAGCGTGACTTGCTTCTACCTTATATTCCCCCAGTTATTTTAAATGTAGATATTCCCAACAATCGTGTGGATGTGGAAATAATGGAAGGACTTGACGATGAGGATTGATATTCTAACTCTTTTTCCAGAAATGTTTGCTCCCCTTGAACATTCCATTGTTGGCAAAGCTCAGGAAAAAGGGTTACTAGAAATCAACTACCATAATTTTCGTGAAAATGCAGAAAAAGCTCGTCATGTTGATGATGAGCCATACGGTGGTGGGCAAGGGATGCTTTTGCGAGCGCAGCCTATTTTTGACACGATTGAGAAAATCAACGCTCAGAAGCCACGTGTTATTCTATTAGATCCTGCGGGGCGTAAATTTGATCAAACTTTCGCTGAAGAACTGTCTCAAGAAAATGAATTGATTTTCATTTGTGGACACTATGAAGGTTATGACGAGCGGATTAAAACCCTAGTGACGGACGAAGTTTCTTTGGGTGACTTCGTTTTAACGGGGGGAGAGCTGGCTGCAATGACTATAGTTGATGCGACAGTGCGACTTATTCCAGATGTTATAGGAAAGAAAGCCAGTCATCAGGATGATTCCTTTTCATCAGGTTTGCTTGAATATCCTCAGTATACCCGTCCTTACGATTTTCGCGGTATGAAAGTACCTGATGTTCTTATGTCAGGGCATCATGAGAACATTCGTCTTTGGCGTTTGGAGCAAAGTTTGCGTAAGACTTTGGAGCGTCGTCCAGATTTATTAGAAAATTATGTTTTTAGTGAGGAAGAAGAGGTTATTTTTCGAAAGATTCTTGCAGAGAAAGGCATGAAAGCTAAAAATATGTGATATAATAGAAGGCATGCGGATTGTATGTCTCTTTATTTTTGTGGAGGTTTTATGCGGACAAAAGAGGTGATTGTTCTTCCCTACCAAGAGAGTTGGAAAGATGATTTTGAAAAAATTGCGCAAGAATTACGAACTGTTCTTAGTGAGTTAACTATCAGAATTGAGCATGTTGGAAGTACAGCTGTTGAAGGATTAGCAGCAAAGCCTATAATTGATATTGACCTTGTCATCTTATCAAAGGATTTTCCAAGTGTTGTTAAAAACTTGGCTACCATTGGTTATCAGCATGAAGGTAATCTAGGGATTGAAGGCAGGGAAGCTTTTACGTATTCTGGTAAAGAGCATTTGCAAAGCCATCATCTTTATGTTTGTCCTGAAAATTCACCCGAGTTGAAATGTCATCTTGCTTTTCGTGATTATATGCGTAGTCACCCTGCTGCTGTTAAGACTTATGGAGCTATTAAACTGAAAGCAGCGCAGCTATTTCCCAAAGATATCGAGAGCTATATGGCTTATAAATCATCAGTCATTGAAGAAATTTATAAGGAGTTGGAAAAATAAATGTCAGAAAATCGTGAAATATATGATATTACAATTATTGGTGGTGGTCCTGTGGGACTCTTTGCAGCTTTTTATGCTGGCTTACGTGGAATGAAAGTAAAAATTATTGAGAGTTTATCAGAACTTGGTGGACAACCTGCCGTTTTATATCCAGAAAAAATAATTTATGATGTAGCTGGATTTCCCACTATACCAGCAGGTGAGTTAGTAGAACGACTCATTGAACAACTAAAACGCTTTGAAGACCGTACTACTATTTGTTTAAAGGAAGAAGTGCTAAGCTTTGAAAAGACAGATAATCTTTTCACTATTCAAACAAACAGAGCGCAACATTTGTCAAAATGTATCATTATTGCCTGTGGTAATGGTGCTTTTGCACCACGTCCTCTGGGGGTGGACGGTGAAGAAGACTATGCTGACAATAACCTTTTCTACAATGTCCACAAGTTAGATCAGTTTGCGGGGCAGCGAGTGGTTATCTGTGGTGGTGGTGATTCGGCAGTAGATTGGGCAAATGCCCTTGATAAGATTGCCGATAGTGTAACCCTTATCCACCGTCGTGATGCTTTTCGTGCACATGAGCATAGTGTTGAGTTACTCAAAGAATCAGGTGTTCAAATTCTGACACCTTATGTACCTTTATCATTGAGTGGTGAAAATGGTAAGGTGACTAGTTTGACCGTGCAGAAAGTTAAGTCTGACGAGACGGTTGAATTGCCATTGGATTCCCTCATTGTTAGTTTTGGCTTTTCGACATCAAATAAAAATCTTAAAAACTGGAATATTGACTACAAACGCTCAAGCATTAACGTGTCTCCGCTTTTTGAAACGAGCCAAGAAGGTGTTTATGCGATTGGTGATGCAGCCGAATACGAAGGTAAGGTTGATTTGATTGCGACTGGTTTTGGAGAAGCACCGACTGCAATCAACCAAGCTATCAAATATATATATCCAGACCGTGATAATCGTGCAGTTCACTCGACCTCATTGATTCAGGACGAAACAGTGAAGGACTGATTTCTTTTGGAAATCGGTTCTTTTTTTTTTAAAATGACAGAAAATGATAGAAAATAGAAAAATTGTGAGAGAATTTGATAGAAAACGCTTGACATTGTTAAAAAATATAATATAATATAGCTGTAAACGATTTCAGGAGGTGATATTATTCTTAAGTCAAAACGCAAACAACTGATTATGGAAAAGATTACTGAAGATAGTTTTGTGACTTTAGAAGGGTTAGTTGAACTCTTACAAACATCGGAGTCAACAGTTCGCCGAGATTTGGATGAGTTGGAGGGTGAGCGTAAGCTTCACCGCGTTCATGGGGGGGCTGAACTTCACCACTCTCTTCGTGAAGAACTGACCAACAAACAAAAGTCTATCAAGAACGTTCATCACAAATCTTTGGTGGCTAATAAAGCATCGACTTTAATAAATGATGGAGATGTGATTTTTATTGATGCGGGGACAACAACAGAATTGTTAGTTGATCTTTTATATCAAGAGAATCTTACAGTAGTGACAGATTCTATTCATCATGCCGCCAAATTAGTTGATAAAAATTTTAAAACAATTATTATTGGTGGTTTTGTTAAGAATTCTACAGATGCTAGTATTGGTAGAGTTGCAGTTGAACAAATTTCTCAACTTAATTTTGATAAAGCGTTCATTGGTATGAATGGTGTTGATGAGGAATTTCTAACAACCCCAGATATTGAAGAAGCAGCAATTAAGAGAACTATTATTGAAAATGCACAAAAGTCATATGTCCTCCTTGATGCCACTAAGCTGGGACAAGTTTCTTTTGTCAAGGTAGCCCGGATTGAAGATGTAAGTCTTATTACAACAAAATCTGAGGGAGCCCTTCTAGAAAAAATTAAGGAGAAAACGGAGGTTATTGAAGTATGATTTACACTGTTACTCTCAATCCATCCATTGATTTCATTGTTCGTCTAGATCAGCTTGAGATGGGCGCAGTGAATCGCATGGACAGCGATGATAAATTTGCGGGTGGAAAAGGGATTAACGTCAGCCGTATCTTAAAACGACTGAATGTTGACAACACTGCCACAGGGTTTATCGGTGGTTTTACAGGACGATTTGTCGAAGATGGTTTGGTTGCAGAGTCTATCTCAACTCAGTTTGTCCATGTTGAGGAAGACACTCGTATTAACGTTAAAATTAAGGCGGGACAAGAAACAGAAATCAATGGTGCTGGGCCAACGATTTCAGGTGAAAAATTAGCTGAATTGGAAGCTATCTTGGCTGGTCTCACTAGTCATGATACAGTAGTATTCGCAGGTTCAGCTCCTGCAAGTTTGGGGAACAAAGTTTATAACACCCTCATCCCAATTGCTAAAAAAGCGGGTGCAGAAGTTGTTTGTGATTTTGAAGGACAAACTTTGTTGGATTCTCTTGCTTATAACCCACTCTTGGTGAAACCAAATAATCATGAGCTTGCAGACATCTTTGGAGTTGAATTAAATGGACTAGCTGATATTGAAAAATATGCCCGAGAAATTCTCGCTAAAGGTGCTAAAAATGTCATTATTTCGATGGCTGGTGACGGAGCTCTCTTAGTTACTCCTGAAGCAGCATACTTTGCCAAACCGATCAAAGGAAAGGTGAAGAACTCTGTAGGTGCTGGTGATTCTATGGTTGCAGGTTTTACAGGTGAATTTGTCAAATCGGGTAATCCAGTTGAAGCCCTAAAATGGGGAGTTGCCTGTGGGACAGCTACAACCTTCTCAGATGACTTGGCAACTGCTGAACATATCAAAGAAACTTATGAAAAAGTAGAGGTAGAAAAACTATGAAAATTCAAGACCTTTTGAAAAAAGATGTCATGCTTTTGGATTTGAAAGCGACTTCTAAAGAGGCGGCTATTGATGAGATGATTACTAATCTTGTCAATAAAGGAATTGTTAGTGATTTTGATACATTTAAGGCTGGTATCATGAATCGTGAAGCACAAATGACAACTGGTTTGGGAGAAGGTGTCGCAATGCCTCACAGCAAAAATGCTGCAGTTAAAGAAGCAACTGTCCTTTTTGCAAAATCAGCTAGTGGTGTTGATTATGAAGCGCTTGATGGTGCTCCAGTAGATTTGTTCTTTATGATTGCTGCACCAGATGGGGCTAATGATACTCACTTGGCAGCCTTGGCTGACTTGTCTAAATACTTGTTGAAGGATGGCTTTGCTGACAAATTACGTCAAGTAAAATCAGCTGATGAAGTGATTGCAACTTTTGATGCTGCTGAAGATGATAATAAAGCCACTGCAAACCAAACAACTACTCCAAAAGAAGGTCAAGATTTCATCGTTGCTGTTACGGCTTGTACAACTGGTATTGCACATACTTATATGGCAGAAGAATCCTTGAAAAAAGTAGCTGCTGAAATGGGTGTTGGCATCAAAGTTGAAACAAATGGTGCTTCGGGAGTCGGTAACAAATTGACTGCTGAGGATATCAAGCGAGCCAAAGGTGTTATCATCGCCGCTGATAAGGCTGTTGATATGCCACGTTTCAATGGCAAACCGTTGGTATCGCGTCCAGTAGCAGATGGTATTAAGAAAACTGAAGAATTGATCACTATTATCTTAAACGATCAAGCGGATGTTTACGTTGCTAAGGATGGTGCACAAGGTGAGGCTGCCTCGGAAGAAAAGTTAACTCTTGGTGGAGCTTTCTACAAGCACTTGATGAGTGGTGTGTCTCAGATGCTTCCATTTGTTATTGGTGGCGGTATTATGATTGCTTTGGCCTTTCTCTTTGATAATATCATGGGTGTTCCAAAAGATCAGCTATCCAATCTTGGATCATATCATGAACTTGCAGCAATCTTTAAAGGAATCGGTAGTGCAGCATTTGGTTTCATGCTTCCAGTATTTGCTGGTTATGTAGCTTATTCTATCGCCGAAAAACCTGGTTTGGTTTCAGGTTTTGTGGCTGGAGCTATTGCTTCAAGTGGTTTGGCTTATGGAAAAGTTGCTTTCGCTGCTGGTGGAGAAGCAACTGCTAGTCTTGCTGGTGTTCCTTCAGGTTTCTTAGGTGCACTTGTAGGTGGTTTCTTGGCTGGTTGGGTTGTTAACTGCTTGAAAAAATATGTCAAAGTTCCTCGTTCACTGGAAGGGGCAAAATCAATCCTTATCTTGCCGCTTCTTGGTGTTATGATCACAGGACTCTTGATGTTGGCTGTCAATATTCCAATGTCTGCTATCAACACCGCCCTTAATGATTTCTTGACGGGATTGTCAGGAAGTTCCGCTGTCCTTTTAGGCTTGCTAGTCGGTGGTATGATGGCTGTTGATATGGGTGGTCCAGTCAATAAAGCGGCCTATGTTTTTGGGACAGGAACTTTGGCAGCAAGTATTGCTGACGGTGGATCGGTAGTCATGGCAGCGGTTATGGCTGGAGGTATGGTTCCACCATTGGCTGTATTTGTCGCAACTCTTCTTTTCAAAGATAAATTTACTCAAGAAGAACGTGATTCAGGTTTGACCAATATCGTTATGGGGCTTTCATTTATTACTGAAGGTGCAATTCCATTTGGTGCTGCTGACCCAGCGCGTGCTATTCCTAGCTTTATGGTTGGTTCAGCTCTTGCAGGTGCACTTGTTGGCTTGGCAGGGATTAAACTGATGGCGCCACACGGAGGAATTTTCGTTATTGCACTTACTTCAAATCCGTTGCTCTATATTCTGTTTGTTCTAATTGGAGCTATCGTATCTGGTATTCTTTTCGGAGCTCTACGTAAAGCAAAATAAACTTAGTTTGGGTATAATCGGTTGGTTATCCTATCCAAAATCAGAGGCTGGACTTAAGTCCAGCCTCTTTTCTCATAGTCGGTATTTCTATTTTGTCTAGGATAGAACTGAAGTTCATCAAATCAGGACAACAATATCTGAATTTGATTTTCAAAGAGTATAAGCATGATCTCATCAACTATGTAGAAGATGGAAAACCTCTTTTTTATCGTATCGTTATAGGATACAAGCATTATGGTTACTTTGAGTTTTTTCCTAAATGTGCTATAATGAGGGAGTTATGGAAAATTCAAATATTAAAGAAATTGCCCAAAAATTGGGCATCAATGAACATCAAATTGAAAAGGTTTTAGAATTGACGAATGAGGGAAATACCATTCCTTTCATCGCACGTTACCGTAAAGAAATGACGGGAAATCTGGATGAGGTACAGATTAAGACAATTATTGACTTGGATAAGAGTATGACAACTTTGGCGGAGCGTAAAGTAGCAGTCCTCGCCAAAATCGAAGAGCAAGGTAAAATGACTCCAGAACTTCAACGGGCGATTGCCGAAGCTGATAAGTTGGCTGATGTTGAAGAACTCTATTTACCTTACAAGGAGAAGCGTCGTACGAAAGCAACCATTGCACGTGAGGCAGGTCTTTTTCCTCTGGCTCGCCTCATTTTACAAAATAAGCCATCCCTTGAAGCCGAAGCAGCGAGTTATACTAATGAAGCTTTCCCATCAACAGACAAGGCGCTCTCTGGTGCAGTTGATATTTTGGTTGAAGCATTTTCAGAGGATAATAAACTCCGTTCTTGGGTCTATAACGATATCTGGTCGTACAGTTTTATAGTTTCAAAACTTAAAGATGAATCTGCTGATGAGAATAAAACTTTTCAAATCTACTATGATTTCAGTGAAAAAGTTAACGAAATTCAAGGATACCGCATACTTGCTCTCAATCGTGGGGAAAAACTGGATATTCTAAAGGTTGGATTTGAGCATAATGTTGAGAAAATGTTACGCTTCATGGGAGCACGTTTTAAAGATAAAAACGTCTATATTGATGAGGTAATTAATCAAACGATTAAGAAAAAAATTGTACCAGCCATGGAGCGTCGTATTCGAACAGAATTGACAGAGAAAGCAGAAGATGGTGCTATCGGTCTCTTTTCTGAAAATTTGCGCAATCTACTCTTAGTTTCTCCTCTCAAAGGAAGGGTGGTACTAGGCTTTGACCCCGCTTTTCGTACAGGTGCAAAATTGGCTGTTGTTGACCAGACAGGTAAGCTTATGACGACCCAAGTCATCTATCCAGTACCGCCAGCTAGCAGAGTAAAAATTGAACAATCTAAAGTTGATTTAGCAGAACTAATCCGAACATTTGGTGTGGAAATTATTGCTATTGGAAATGGTACTGCTAGCCGGGAAAGTGAGGCCTTTGTGGCAGAGGTGCTCAAAGATTTTCCTCAAGTTAGCTATGTCATCGTTAATGAAAGCGGAGCTTCTGTTTACTCAGCTTCAGAGTTGGCTCGTCACGAATTTCTAGATTTGACCGTTGAAAAACGCTCTGCTATTTCCATTGCTCGGCGATTGCAAGATCCTTTGGCAGAACTAGTTAAGATTGATCCAAAGTCTATTGGTGTCGGTCAGTATCAGCATGATGTCAGCCAGAAAAAACTAGCGGACAACTTAGACTTTGTGGTTGATACGGTGGTAAACCAAGTCGGTGTTAATGTCAATACTGCCAGTCCTGCTCTCTTGTCTCATGTATCAGGATTGAATAAGACAATCTCAGAAAATATTGTTAAATATCGTGAAGAAAATGGCCGGATTCACTCCCGTGAAGAAATTAAAAAAGTTCCACGTCTGGGTGCCAAGGCATTTGAACAAGCAGCAGGTTTCTTGCGTATTCCCAATGCTGAAAATATTTTAGATAACACAGGGGTTCACCCAGAAAGTTATAAGGCTGTCGAAAAATTGCTGGGATTACTTGATATCGTTGAATTGGATGACTCAGCTAAGGCAAAACTGCTGGCAATCAATCTTGAGGAGATGGCGGAACAGTTGCAACTTGGTCAAGAGACACTTAAGGATATTATTGCTGACTTGCTGAAGCCAGGCCGAGATTTACGTGATGAATTTGAAGCACCAGTTCTCCGCCAAGACGTTCTTGATATTTCAGATCTTGAAATCGGTCAAAAATTGGAAGGAACGGTACGAAATGTTGTGGACTTCGGTGCTTTTGTGGACATTGGTCTTCATGACGATGGGCTCGTACACATTTCTCAGATGAGTAATTCCTTTGTCAAGCACCCAAGCCAAGTAGTGTCAGTTGGAGATGTTGTTACCGTTTGGGTGTCGAAAATTGATAAGGAGCGTGGCAAAATCAATTTGTCTTTGGTAGATTTGCGTGAACTTAACTGATTATGTGAAAAAGGTTTCAGAGGAAGATTTTGGTAAGCCGTTTAGGCATCAGGCAGTTTGGAATAGCCGATTACGTTCAACTGGAGGACGATTTTTTCCAAAAGATGGGCATCTGGACTTTAACATCAAACTGTATGAAGAATTTGGCCAAGAAATCTTCAGAAGGATTGTTCGGCATGAACTTTGCCATTACCATCTTTATTTTGAGAAAAAAGGCTACAGACATCAAGATACCGATTTTAAAACACTTTTACAAAAAGTCGATGGGCTTCGCTATGCGCCAAAATCTCAAAAAGAAGAGGCAAGTTACCATATCTACTGTTGTCAAAAATGCGGGCAACAGTATCCCCGAAAACGTCTAGTTGACACCAAAAAATTTCGTTGCGGAAGATGCCTAGGGAAGTTAAAATTGCAATAATGTTAAAATCAGTCGTAAGGCTGATTTTATTTTACCTGAAATGGGTTATACTAGTAACATAGAAATTGTTAGAGAGGATCAAAAGATGAAATCGACATTTTATAAAGTGCGAAAGGGAAAAGTCGTTGGTGGTGTTTGTGCAGGACTAGCGGATAAGTTTGGTTGGGATTTACCTTTGACACGTGTACTAACAGCCCTACTTATGTATTTTACAGGGTTTGGCATTGTTTTATATATCTTACTAGCAATTTTCTTGCCTTACAAGGAAGATATCATTCGAGAGGATTTTGGGACAGGACCACGTCGTCGAAAAGATGCAGATGTTGTTAATGATGACAATAATGACGGTTGGTTCTGGTAAATTTATCTTTACGTCTTAGACTGAGTCTAGCTGTTCTAGGTAATAACAGGAACCTAGTATTGCGTAGCTCTTACTTTTTAAGAATTCTACTCTTCGAAAATCGTCTTCAAACCCTGTTGACTTGGTTTGCTGATTGCAAATCTCCAGCGGAGTCTTGCGACAGTCTGCCCCCCGAAAACTAAAAAGTGGCAGCATTCTATTTTACACAGGGCTAATATAGATGATATTCGCTCTATTTCTAGACTTTGAAGGGCTGTCTAGTTTTCACAGAGTAATGACTATCCAGTGCCGATTAAACCGTTTATGATGATAGGACAGGGGCAGGCTCTCTGTCCTTTTTAGCAATATGCTTTTTGTTTTTTTATGTAACGAATTTTATTTTTCTGAAAATTGGTTAGCGCTTTCCTTTGAAGGTATTTATGGTATAATACTACCAAAGGAGAAATTATGGTAGTTACTGTAAAAATGCTAGTTGAAAAGGTCAAACTTTCTGTTATCTATGGTGATGAGGAACTTTTGGCTAAAGAAATTACAACAGCTGATATTTCGCGACCAGGTTTAGAGATGACTGGATATTTTGATTACTATTCCCCTGAGCGATTACAACTTTTGGGGATGAAAGAATGGTCCTATCTCATGAAGATGACGGAACATAACCGTTATCAAGTATTGATAGAAATGTTTAGACCTGAGACTCCTGCAGTTGTGGTTGCACGTAATTTGGATATTCCAGAGGAAATGCATCGTGCAGCGAAGGAAAGAGGATTAGCCATCTTGCAGAGTCATGTCTCTACTAGTCACTTATCCGGAGAGATGTCATGGTATTTGGATTCTTGTTTGGCTGAACGTACGAGTGTTCACGGAGTCCTCATGGATATTTATGGAATGGGAGTATTGATTCAGGGAGATTCAGGTATCGGTAAGAGTGAGACTGGACTTGAATTGGTTAAGCGTGGACATCGTTTGGTTGCAGATGATCGTGTAGATGTTTTTGCCAAAGATGAAGAAACGCTTTGGGGTGAGCCTGCTGAGGTTCTTAGGCATTTATTGGAAATTCGTGGTGTTGGTATTATTGATATTATGAGTCTTTACGGTGCCAGTGCTGTCAAAGATTCTTCACAAGTACAACTCGCTGTTTATTTGGAGAACTTTGAGTCAGATAAGGTCTTTGATCGTCTGGGTAATGGGAATGAGGAAATTGAATTATCGGGTGTTAAGATTCCTCGTATTCGTATTCCAGTTAAAACAGGTCGAAATGTCTCAGTTGTCATTGAGGCAGCAGCTATGAACCATCGTGCTAAACAAATGGGGTATGATGCGACTAAAACATTTGAAGAGCGCTTGACCCAACTAATTAGTCAGAATGAGGCCGCAGATGATTGATCCTATTGCAATTCAATTGGGGCCGTTAACGATTCGTTGGTATGCCCTTTGTATCATGTCAGGTGTAGTTTTGGCAGTTTATCTGGCTATGAGAGAAGCGTCTCGCAAAAAGATTAAGTCGGATGATATTTTAGACTTTATTTTAATAGCATTTCCTCTCTCAATTTTAGGTGCACGTCTTTACTACATTATCTTTGACTGGGATTATTACTCTACCCAACCTTTTATTGAAATGCTTGCTATTTGGCATGGTGGGATTGCCATTTATGGCGGTTTGATTACAGGAGCGATTGTTCTTTTTGCTTTTTCTTACTATCGTGTCATCAATCCAATTGATTTTTTGGATATTGCTGCACCAGGGGTGATGATTGCACAGGCAATCGGTCGCTGGGGTAATTTTATCAATCAAGAAGCCTATGGCAAAGCGGTTAAATCACTAGATTACCTTCCTGATTTTATTCGTAAGCAGATGTATATTGATGGTAGTTATCGAGTGCCAACTTTTTTATATGAGTCCTTGTGGAATATTTTAGGTTTTGTTATTATTCTCATTTTACGACGTAAGCCTCGGCTTCTCAAGCAAGGTGAAGTCGCTTGCTTCTACCTAATTTGGTATGGCTGTGGTCGCTTCGTGATTGAAGGAATGAGAACAGATAGTTTGATGCTTGGTGGTTTACGTGTGTCACAGTGGCTATCAGCAGTATTAGTTTTTACTGGATTTTTGCTAATGGTTTGGCGACGGTATAAAAAGTCTATTCCATATTATCAAAATTAGAAAAAGGAGAATTTATGGTTGGTATTGCTTTATTAATTATTGCGATTGCATTTGCTATTTTAATTGGTGTGTGCATTCCCGTTGTTATTAAATTTCACCGCACAGTAGAGGCTATAAATGAAACTATTGATGAAACAAAGCAAACCTTGAAGGTATTGTCAAGTGACATAAACATCACTCTTCATCAGACGAACGACATTTTAGCCAAGGCTAATGTTTTGGTGGAGGATGTTAATGGAAAGGTCGCAACAATCGATCCACTTTTTGTAGCAATTGCTGACTTATCTGAAAGTGTGTCTGATCTTAACACACAGGCACGCTATCTCAGTAAAAGAGCTACTTCAGCCACTTCGACTGCAGGAAAAGCTGGTGCAGCACTTGCTGTCGGTAGAGTTGCTTCAAAACTATTTTCTAAAAAAGGTAAATCATAGTTTACCAGTTTGAAAGATATTTTTTGTTTGGAGGAGAAAGATGAATAAATTTTTTAAAACAGTTATCGTAGGTGCCGTTTCAGGTTTTGCGGCAGCTTACTTCCTATCAACGGAAAAAGGTAAAGAAATCAAAGAACGAGCTACTAAAGCTTACGAAGCCTATAAAGAGAATCCTGACGAATACCATCAAAAGGCTAAAGAAAAAACCGCAGAATATACTAATTTGGCAACCGATACGTTTAATGACTACAAAGAAAGATTTGAATCTGGTGAGTTGACTGTTGATGACGTGCTTGCCACCGTTAAAACAAAAGGTGAAGATGCCTTGAACTTTATTGCTGAAAAGGTTTCTGAGATAACAGAAAATCAGAAACCAAATGATGATGTTACTGTTGATGCCGACTTTGATATTAAAGAAGACAACACTGAAGAAGATATCATTATTGATTACCCATCATCTGAAAGCAAAGACACTGAGAAAGATTCTAGTGATGAAGTTTAGTTAAAAAGAGTCAGGAACAAACTTATCCCCAACTAACGCAAAAGCAACGGTATAATACCGTTGCTTTTGCGTTATAGAGCCATGAATTATCTACGATAAAGTTTATCCTGTTCATAAACGGGGTCAAAGGTGACATTGATTCCGAGTTTTCGAAAGACATTTTTATCTTCTTCAGGTAGGGTAACTGTTGAGTGGGCTTCACTGCCTTTTAAGTTGGCTAATTGATTCATTGCGTGTCTTGCTTCAAGACTTACTTGTGCTGTAATGGCAAGGGCAATTAGGATTTCGTTAGAATGGAGTCTTGGATTTTTACTTCCTAGATAGTTGATTTTCAAATCTTGGATAGGAATGATGTATTCTGGTTCAATTAGCGGTGTTGTTTTATCAATCTGTGCTAAATTTTTAACGGCGTTAATAAGAACTGCAGCTGATGGTCCGAAAAATTCGGATGTTTTCCCCGTAACAATATCGCCATTTGGTAATTGCAGAGCTAGGGCAGCATTTCCAGTGGCTTCTTCCTTAGCACGAGCAGATAGGACTACCTGACGATCCTCAGGAGTGATGTTGATGTCATTCATCAAGAGCTCAATTTTTTTGATGGCTGTTTGAGTGACACGTTCTGCCTTGAAATCTACTAAGGTCTGATAGTAACGGCGAATGATTTCCTGCTTAGAGGCTTCAATAGCAGCTTTTTCATCAATGATGGAGAACCCAACCATGTTTACTCCCATATCGGTGGGAGAAGCATAAGGAGACTTACCTAAAATGCGTTCTAACATACGCTTGACAACGGGAAAAATTTCGATGTCACGGTTATAGTTTACGGTTGTTTTACCGTAAGTTTCTAAATGGAAAGGGTCTATCATATTGACATCATCAAGATCAGCAGTTGCGGCTTCATAAGCTAAATTGACAGGATGATGCAAAGGCAAATTCCAAACGGGGAAGGTTTCAAACTTGGCATAGCCAGAAGTCACGCCATTTATCTGGTCATGATAGAGATTGGACATGCAGGTGGCTAATTTTCCCGAACCAGGTCCAGGCGCTGTCACAACCACGAGATTTCGGCTAGTTGCGATGTAGTCATTTTTCCCCATGCCTTCTGAGGAAATGATATGATTAATATCTGTCGGATACCCTTTGATTGGGTAGTGGAGATAGGACGTGATGCCATTTTTTTCTAATTGTTTGCGGAAGTTATCGGCAGCGGGCTGTCCCGTGTATTGGGTGACAACAACTGAACCAACATAAATATCTAAATCTTTAAACTTATCAATAAGCCGAAAAACTTCCTGATCATAGGAAATGCCTAGGTCACCTCGTGTCTTTGAATGTTCAATGTTGTTAGCATTGATAGCAATGACAATCTCGACTTTTTCTTTTAGTTCTTGAAGGAGTTTTATTTTATTGTCAGGTTCATAGCCAGGAAGGACGCGGGAAGCATGAAAATCTTCCAGCATTTTACCACCAAATTCTAGGTAAAGTTTTCCGTCGAATTGATTGATGCGTTCCAGAATGTGATTGCGTTGCAAGTTTAGATATTTTTCAGAATCAAAGGCAATTGTTTTCATGTGATAGAGTGGGCGCGAACCCAAATCTTCCTTTCCAAAGTTAATACCTTATTATATCAAATTCTAAGTTTGATAGAAAATTTTTTAAGTAGCTAATTCAGTTACCCTCAATAAGTCAAAAAGAGTTCTCCTCACTTCCAAACATCTAGGTTCAGGCTAAAATAGTCCACTGGACTATTTTACTCCCACCCCCGCACATCTCAAAAGGTTCAGTGAACCTTTTGAGGTTGGAAATGAAGCGAACTCTGTTCGCATCAGTCGTAGAGGTCAGATTTGGAGTGTGAAACACGAATTGCTGAGATTTGCTTCGCAAACCTTATCTCCAACCTTTAACAGTCCACTGGACTGTTAAACCCAATCAACCACTGCGATGAGATGTTGACAAGAACTCTGAGAAGCGGTGCTGGGCTTTTTGCTCAGCCTCAATTTGGCTTGAGGTTTCTTCGTGCTCCCTTTTTCTTTCTTCTTGTGATATAATAAAATAGTTAGAGATATCGAAAACAAAGGGAAGGAATAAGGATAATCAGTGTCTACAAATTTGTGTAGGCAGTTGATTGAACATGACCACATGCTTGATGATACACCTCAAGCCTAATGTCGTTTTGTGGTTTACGTCCTTATATATTAATTATGTACGTTGAGATGTTTGATGAAACTGGTCAAGTTTCTGAAGAGATTAAGCAGCAGACGTTGGACTTGCTGAATTTTGCTGCTGAAAAGTTAGGCAAACAAAACAAGGAGATGGCTGTGACTTTTGTGACCAATGAGCGTAGCCATGAATTAAATTTGGAATACCGTGATACGGATCGTCCGACAGATGTCATCAGCTTGGAATACAAACCTGAGGTACCATTTGCCTTTGATGAAGAAGAGTTGAAAGATAATCCTGAACTGGTAGAGATGCTTGCTGAATTTGACAGCTATATCGGTGAACTTTTTATTTCTATTGACAAAGCGCGCGAACAGGCCAATGAATACGGTCACTCTTTTGAACGTGAAATGGGCTTTCTAGCGGTGCACGGCTTTTTGCATATCAACGGTTATGACCATTATACTCCCGAAGAAGAAAAAGAAATGTTCACCTTACAGGAAGAGATATTGACTGCTTATGGACTTACGCGACAATAATCCACAAAAAAAGTGGAAGAATAGAGATCTAGTCGCCAGTATGGAATTTGCGATTACTGGTGTGATTACAGCCTTTAAGGAAGAAAGAAACATGCGTAAGCATGCTATTTCGGCGATTTTGGTTACAGTTGCTGGAGCGATTTTTCAGATTACAGCCATTGAATGGCTCTTTCTACTCTTAGCTATTTTTTTGGTTATCACCTTTGAAATCATCAACTCTGCCATTGAAAATGTGGTTGACTTAGCTAGTAACTATCATTTTTCGATGTTGGCTAAGAATGCTAAAGACATGGCTGCTGGTGCGGTTCTAGTCATTTCTGGCTATGCTGTGGTGACAGGCTTAATTATTTTTGTTCCGAAAATTATTGCCATGATTTTTGGACAATAGCAGAGCTGTTAAGAAAAAAGACTTACTATATACAGAAAAGAGATTATATGACATTTAAATCAGGATTTGTAGCGATACTTGGTCGTCCCAATGTTGGGAAATCGACTTTTTTAAATCACGTCATGGGACAAAAAATTGCTATCATGAGTGATAAATCACAAACGACTCGTAATAAGATTATGGGCATTTACACGACGGAGACCGAGCAAATCGTCTTTATTGACACCCCAGGCATCCACAAGCCTAAGACGGCTCTAGGTGATTTTATGGTAGAGTCTGCCTATTCAACTTTGCGTGAAGTTGAGACAGTGCTTTTTATGGTACCTGCCGATGAAAAACGCGGTAAAGGCGACGATATGATTATGGAACGCCTTAAGGCTGCCAAAATCCCTGTTATCCTTGTTATCAACAAGATTGATAAGATACATCCAGATCAGTTGTTGGAGCAGATTGATGACTTCCGTAGTCAGATGGATTTCAAGGAAGTTGTTCCAATCTCGGCACTGCAAGGTAACAATGTTGAAACTCTGATGACCATTCTCAAGGATAATCTGGAAGAAGGCTTCCAATATTTCCCAGAAGACCAAATTACTGATCATCCGGAACGTTTCTTGGTATCTGAAATGATTCGTGAGAAGATTTTGAAACTGACTGAACAAGAAGTGCCACACTCTGTTGCCGTTATCGTTGACTCTATGAAACGCGATGAAGAGACCGATAAGGTTCATATCCGAGCAACGATCATGGTTGAGCGTGACAGCCAAAAAGGCATCATCATTGGCAAGCAAGGAGTTATGCTCAAGAAAATCGGCAAGATGGCTCGCCGCGATATTGAACTCATGCTGGGTGACAAGGTCTACCTCGAAACTTGGGTTAAGGTCAAGAAGAACTGGCGTGATAAGAAACTGGACCTTGCTGACTTTGGATATAATGAGAAGGAGTATTGATGATTAAACAAGTTGATAGCTACTCTTTGTCTGACTGGTCGGCCCTAGCGTCAACCGTTTGGCAGGCAGAAAGAACGCAGTTGGAAAAAGACTTTCAAAATGGAGTCTTCCCTTATGAGTTTCTCTTTTGGCAAAATGGTAGAGCGATTGCTTTTATCAGTCTATCTATCCGAAAGGACTATGTTGAAGGGGCAAAAACCAGTCCAGTTGCGTATCTGGAAGGTATCAGCGTTCTATCAGAATACCAGAGAAGTGGTATAGCGAAAAAACTAATTGATTTTGCGCGCCGATGGGCTAAAAATCAGGGTATCAGGCAACTGGCATCAAATTGTGAACTAGATAATCTGACTAGCCAAGCTTTTCATAGTGCAATAGGTTTTAAAGAAGTTAATCGGACTGTTAATTATGTGATAGATTTTTAAGGAGAATCCATGAACCAAGACTACATTTCCTACATACGCTCTAAGGTGGGGCATGACAAGGTCTTGCTGACTTTTGCAGGTGGTATTTTGTCAGATGATGAGGGGCGTGTGCTCCTGCAGCTACGCGGTGATAAAAAGACGTGGGCCATTCCAGGCGGCTCCATGGAACTGGGTGAGTCAACTCTTGACACAGCCAAACGTGAATTTTTTGAGGAAACAGGTATTGAAGTCGAGCCTATTCGTTTTCTTAATGTTTACAGTAATTTTGAGGAAACCTATCCCAATGGCGACAAGGTGCAGACTATTGTCATGATATATGAGTTCAAGGCACTGGAGGACTTTGATATTTCTGATTTTCACAATGAGGAAACCCTTCGTCTGCGTTTTTTCTCTAAAGAAGAAATAGCAGAGCTGGAAAGTGTGTCAGATAAGCATCGTCTCATGTTAGAAGAGTATTTTACAAATAGCTTTGCCATGGGGCATTAAAGGCTGGGCTGTGGCTCAGCTTTCTTGATAAAAACGGGAAGGAGAAATTATGCCTGAATTACCAGAAGTTGAAACAGTCAGGCGAGGCCTAGAACGGCTAGTTGTCGGTAAAACGATTGTTGCTGTTGAGGTGCGTGTGCCCAAGATGGTCAAGACGGACTTAGAAATCTTCAAGCTTGATCTTTTAGGACAGAAAATTAAAGCCATGCGTCGTCGTGGGAAATATTTGATTTTTGATTTAGGCGCTCAAGTGCTGATTTCTCATTTGCGAATGGAAGGCAAGTATCTGCTCTTTCCTGAACAAGTGCCTGATAATAAGCACTTTCATGTCTTCTTTCACTTAGTTGATGGCTCAACCTTGGTTTATCAGGATGTCCGTAAGTTTGGAACCTTTGAACTGCTGGCAAAATCAGAAGAAGAGGCTTATTTTATCAAAAAGAAAATAGGACCTGAGCCAAGCAAAAAAGACTTTAAACTGGCGCCTTTTGAGCGGGCTGTTTTGTCTTCTCATAAGCCAATCAAACCGCTGCTCTTAGAGCAAAGGCTTGTTGCTGGTCTGGGTAATATCTATGTGGACGAGGTGCTTTGGGCTGCTAAGGTGCATCCTGAGCGCCCGTCGTCTAGTTTGAAAAAGGCGGAAATCAAGCGACTGCACGACGAGACCATTCGTATTTTGCAGATGGGAATTGACAAAGGGGGCTCGACTATCCGTACTTATAAAAATGCTCTGGGTGAAGATGGAACCATGCAGGAATATTTGCAGGTTTATGGTAGAACAGGTGAGCCTTGTCCGCGCTGTGGAGCAGAAATTCAGAAAATCAAAGTAGGAGGACGCGGGACGCATTTTTGCCCGTCCTGCCAAAAACGATGACAAAGATTATTGGAATTACAGGCGGCATTGCCTCCGGCAAATCCACTGTCGCTGAGCACATTCGCCGAGCTGGCTACAAGGTCATAGACGCTGATCAGGTCGTGCATGAGCTGCAAAAAAAGGGAGGCAGACTCTATCAGGCTCTCATTCTTGCCTTTGGGACAGAGATTTTAGCGGCTGATGGGGAGCTGGACAGACCTAAATTAGCTCAGCTGATTTTTTCTAGCAAGGAAAATCAGGAAAAATCTGCCAAGCTGCAAAATCGGATTATCCGTGAGGAATTGGCAGGCAGGCGTGATGCTTTGGCTGCTAAAGAGTCTATCTTTTTTATGGATATTCCGCTTTTGCTGGAGCTGGACTATCAGGACTGGTTTGATGAAATCTGGCTGGTCTATGTAGATGAGGACAAGCAGTTAGAGCGCTTGATGAAGCGCAATCACTACAGTCTTGATGAGGCTGCTAAACGGCTGGCTGCCCAGATGCCCTTACAAAATAAGAAGAAATTTGCTCAGGTTATTATTGACAATAATGGCAGTCCGAAAGAGACTCTGCAGCAGCTCCAGCTGCAGTTAAAACGTTTAGCAGATGGTTGATTGAAAGGAAAAAGCAATGACTGAAAATTATTTTGAAGACAATCGTGTCAACTGGAATGACCGTGCCCGTCTGCATCAAGAGTCAGGCTACGGAATTGACAAGCTCTTAGAAGACAAAAGTTATATCACACCCGAGGTAGCTCAGGATAAGGATTTAATAGGAGAACTGACAGGTAAAGATGTTGTGCATCTCCAGTGCCATCTAGGGACAGATACTATTAGCCTGGCACGTCTAGGAGCTGAGCGTCTCGTCGGTCTAGACCTTTCTGATGAATCTTTGAAGCGTGCTAAAGAGCTAGCTGAAAAGGCCAATGCCAATATTGAATTTATAGAAGCAAATGTCTATGATGCTAGGTCAGCCATTGAGGGAGACTTTGATTTGGTGTATACGTCCTTGGGTGTCTTGTGCTGGCTGCCAGACGTTGCTACTTGGGGCAGAGTTGTTGCCAGCCTTTTGAAACCGGGCGGCAAATTTATCATTCGCGATGACCATCCCATGTTTATGACCCTTGATGAGGATATCAGTCAAGGCTTTAAAATCGAACAGCCTTATTTTGAACAGACAGAGCCTATGACTTGGGAAGACGAAGGATCTTATATTGAAGCAGATGAGTCTTCAGAAAAAATCCAGCATCCGCGCAATCACCAGTGGAACCATGCACTCAGTGAAATCATTATGGCCTTGATTGAAGCAGGTTTGCAGATTGATGTGGTTGATGAAAGTCAGCAATCCGCTTGGAATATCTGGCCGGATTTGATGGAAGAGCGTTCAGGCGGCTATGTCCTCAAAAAGGGTTCTCAAAATCTGCCCTTACAGTTTCTCATTGCCGCTCATAAGCCTAAAGTCTAGTCTTAACCGGCTGTGAAGGGAAATAAAAACAGTTTCAGATGAGACGGATTGCTAATCAAAAACAACTATTTTATGCTATAATAGTCCTTGGACTTTTTTTGGAAAGAAGATGATGACTAATCGATGAACAAGTAATCAGCCAAGTTAATTGGCAACAAAATTTACGAGTAGCTTGGCTTGGTAACTTTTTTACTGGGGCAAGCTTTTCACTTGTCATGCCCTTTATGGCACTTTATGTAGAAGAATTGGGTGCTCCAAAGAGTAAGGTAGAGTGGTATGCTGGTTTGGCGGTTTCTTTATCTGCCTTGGTTTCTGCGCTAGTTGCTCCTGTCTGGGGACGTTTGGCTGATCGTTATGGTCGTAAACCCATGATGATTCGTGCTAGCCTTGTGATGACTTTTACCATGGGAGGCCTAGCTTTTGCCCCGAATGTATTCTGGCTGCTTTTTCTTAGGATATTAAATGGTATTTTTGCAGGCTATGTTCCAAATTCAACGGCCCTGATTGCTAGTCAGGCACCTAAACAGCGTTCGGGATATGCCTTAGGAACTTTGGCGACAGGTGTAACGGCGGGATCGCTAATTGGACCACTGATGGGAGGGCTTTTGGCAGAGTTTTTTGGAATTAGACAAGTATTTCTCCTTGTTGGTGGAATCTTGTTGATTTGTAGTTTAATGACTATCTTTTTTGTTAAGGAAGATTTTGAAGTCATTGAGAGGGCAGATGTCATGCCAACAAGCGAAGTACTAAAGCGAGTTAGTAATAAGCAAATTTTATTTGGATTATTTATCACTAGCATGATTATTCAAATTTCTGCTCAATCAATTGCTCCAATTTTGGCTCTTTACATTCGTCATCTTGGTCAAAGTGAGAATCTCATGTTTGTTTCGGGATTGATTGTCTCTGCTATGGGCTTTTCTAGCATATTATCAAGTTCACATTTGGGGAAGATAGGCGACCGAATTGGGAATCATCGCCTCTTACTAGTAGCTTTATTTTATAGCTTTACAATGTATTTACTTTGTGCTCTAGCAAAAACTCCGATTCAGTTAGGAATCTTGCGTTTTCTGTATGGTTTTGGAACAGGGGCATTGATGCCAAGTATTAATTCACTTTTAACAAAGATTACCCCTCGCGAGGGTATTTCGAGGATTTTCAGCTATAATCAAATGTTCACTAATTTTGGGCAAGTTGTCGGACCTTTTGTTGGTTCTGCCGTGGCGACAGGTATGGGTTACCGTTCAGTTTTTTACATGACAAGTCTCATTGTTTTTATCAACTTTGTCTGGAGCATGATCAATTTTAGAAAATATGTTAAGGTTAAGGAAATTGTGTGAGAGTAAAAATTAATTTGAAATGTACATCTTGCGGCAGCAAGAATTATTTGACCAGTAAAAATAAAGTTAACCATCCTGATAAAATTCAGGTACCAAAGTATTGTCCCAAAGAGCGAAAAGTGACCTTACATGTTGAATCTTAGGACAAACTATGTTAAAATGATTAAGACCATAGTGGAGGAAAGGAATTGAACCCGTTTGAAAATGACTAAGAAGAGTTGAGCTGTTTATAACTTTTCTAGCAGCATCATTTTCAATGTTCTTGGTAGAAAAAATCATGTACAACTTACTATTGACAGTGTTGCTTGTTTTGTCTGTCATTATTGTGATTGCGATTTTTATGCAACCACAGAAAAATCCAAGCAGCAACGTTTTTGATAGCAGCGGTTCAGAAGCTTTGTTTGAACGTACAAAAGCTCGTGGCTTTGAAGCATTCATGCAACGTTTCACAGCAATTGCAGTCTTCTTCTGGTTGCTTATTGCTCTTGCGCTTGCCATTTTATCAAGTAAATAAGTGAGCTGGACAGTTTTCGTCTAGCTTATTTTTTTAACATATCTAAATAAATAAGATCCAAAAACTTTCCACACAGAATAAACGAGAGGAAATGCAAGTTGAATAAGATATCTTCTTGCAAGAATATTATGAAAGAACAAATTATTGCATATTTAAAGGAGCACGGAAAATCAAATGTTAATGACTTGGCATCTGGTCTTGATATGGCAGGTGCCAAAAAATTTCCATTTTTGATTAAAGAAATTTCCAAGTTAGAGAGCAAAGGGAAATTGCGTTTTGATAATGATGGCAATCTTGCTTTGCGTAGAAATGAAGAAAAACAAAAGCCAATCACAGTAAAAGGTATTTTTCGGGCTAATAAAGCGGGCTTTGGTTTTTTGAATGTTGACCAAGATGAAGAAGATATGTTCATCGGTCGAAACGATGTCGGTTATGCTGTTGATGGGGATACTGTAGAAGTAGTAGTTACTAAACCTGCAGATAGACTTAAAGGAACAGCTGCAGAAGCTAAGGTAGTTGCTATTGTCGATCGTAGTTTAAAGACTGCGGTCGGTCAATTTGTCCTTGACGATGAGCGTCCCAAGTACGCTGGTTATATCCGCTCAAAAAATCAGAAAATCCAACAAAAAATCTATATTAAGAAGGAGCCAGTGCTTCTTGATGGCACGGAAATTATTAAAGTTGATATTGAAAAATACCCGACCCGAAAACACGATTACTTTGTTGCTAATGTGCGTGATATCATTGGGCATCAAGGTGAAGTTGGCATCGATGTTCTTGAAGTTTTAGAATCTATGGATATTGTTTCTGACTTTCCAGAGGATGTTTTGTCAGAAGCCAATGCTATTCCAGATGCGCCTTCTGATAAGGATATGGTTGGGCGTGTGGATTTGCGTAAGGAAATTACATTTACTATAGATGGTGCCGATGCCAAAGACTTAGATGATGCGGTTCATGTTAAGTTGCTTGAAAATGGTCACTTTGAATTAGGCGTGCACATTGCTGATGTTTCTTATTATGTGACTGAAGGTTCTGCGCTTAATCGTGAAGCCTTAAACCGTGGGACTTCTGTCTATGTGACTGACCGAGTGGTTCCAATGCTGCCAGAACGTCTATCAAATGGTATCTGCTCTCTTAATCCCAATATTGATCGCTTAACGCAGTCAGCCATAATGGAAATTGATCGAAATGGTCATGTCGTTAGTCACCAAATTTGTCAGTCTGTTATCAAAACTACCTTCCGCATGACTTATACGGATGTTAACGATATTATTGCTGGAGATGAAGAACTTATTGAGCAGTATAAGCCCATTGTTCCATCTATTCATCACATGGTGAGTTTACACAAGATTTTAGAAAAGATGCGCACTCGGCGAGGAGCGCTAAACTTTGACACCAACGAAGCTAAGATTTTGGTCAATAGTAAGGGGATGCCTGTTGATATCGTCCTTCGTCAGCGAGGTTTGGCTGAGCGGATGATTGAATCCTTTATGCTGGCAGCCAATGAATGCGTTGCCGAACATTTTACACGACTGAAACTGCCCTTTATTTATCGTATTCATGAGGAACCTAAGGCTGAAAAAATTCAGAAATTCCTTGATTATGCTAGTATCTTTGGTGTTCAAGTACAGGGCACAGCTAATAAAATGAGCCAGTCGGCTTTGCAGGAATTTATGATGAAGATTGAAGGTAAGCCAGGAGCGGCGGTGCTCAATACCATGCTGCTGCGTTCGATGCAGCAAGCACGCTATTCAGAACACAATCATGGACATTATGGTTTAGCTGCGGAGTATTATACCCACTTTACGAGTCCAATCCGACGTTATCCGGATCTCTTGGTTCACCGTATGGTAAGGGAATATGGTCATTTGACTGCTGAAAAGGCAGAGCATTTTGCGCATATCATTCCTGAAATAGCAAGTCAAAGTTCAAGTTTGGAGCGGCGTGCTATTGATGCTGAGCGTGTTGTTGAGGCTATGAAAAAAGCTGAGTACATGGCTGAGTTCATTGGTGAGGAATTTGACGCTGTCATTGCCAGTGTGGTTAAATTTGGACTTTTTGTCGAATTGCCGAATACTATTGAAGGTCTTATTCATATCACGACCTTACCAGAATATTACCATTATAATGAACGTGCTTTAACTTTGCAGGGGGAAAAATCAGGTAAAGTTTTTCACGTTGGGCAACAAATCAAGGTAAAGTTGGTCAAGGCTGATAAGGATACCGGTGATATTGATTTTGAGTATCTTCCAAGTGATTTTGATATTGTTGAAAAAGTGTCGAAATCAGACAAAAAGGGAAAATCAAGTAGAAGTCGGTTATCTGATAGGCAGACACAGTCCAAAAATAAAAAGCGTCGCTCAAAATCCGAAAGCGACAGCAAATTAAGTCATAAGCGGTCAAATAAATCTACTTTTTCTAAGAAGAAAACCGCAAAAAAGCCTTTCTATAAAGAGGTGTCTAAGAAAGGTAAGAAGAGGAGGTAAGTATGGTCAAAGGTCAAGGAAATGTAGTGGCTCAAAATAAAAAAGCTAGACATGATTATACGATAGTGGATACTATTGAGGCCGGTATTGTGCTGACTGGAACGGAAATCAAGTCTGTACGGGCGGCTAGGATTCAGCTCAAAGATGGCTATGCCCAAATCAAAAATGGTGAGGCTTGGTTGGTTAATGTTCATATCTCACCTTTTGAACAAGGAAATATCTGGAATCAAGAGCCAGAGCGTACCCGAAAACTCCTGCTTAAGAAAAAAGAAATTGAGAGATTAGCTAATGAACTAAAGGGGACTGGGATGACATTAGTACCTTTAAAGGTTTATTTAAAAGATGGTTTCGCCAAAGTTCTTATAGGACTTGCTAAAGGGAAACATGACTATGATAAACGTGAGTCTATCAAACGCCGTGAACAAGATCGTGACATTAAGCGTCAAATTAAACATTATAATGCACGATAAAGACTAGTGCAGATACCATGATTGTATAACAATCAAAGTGTCTGTACTAGCTTTTTGATATGCCTTTAAAATAGTTAGATATACTAATACTCTTCGAAAATCAAAATTATCTGTTGTCAACTTGCCTTGATGAACTCAAGTTCTATCGTCGGCTTCGTTTCCTAGGCTACTTTTGATTTTCATTGAGTATAAGAAATGTTTCTTGATTTTTGAAAATAAATAAGCAATCTGACATTTTTTCCAGTTTCTCCCGAATAGAATAGGTGTATCAAATTTAAAGGAGAACCTATTTGAAGTTAATAAAATCTTTCTTATTTACAAGTTGTGTATTAGGGATGGTTGCTCTGGGGCAATCAGCATCAGCTGAAGAGATTGGTCAGGCAAATGTTAGTAAAACTGAATACAATACTTCCAGTCGAACATTTGATGTGCTTGTCTCAAGAAAAGCTGGCGGAAAAGCAATAAAAACCGTTGAAGTCGCAATCTGGTCAGAAGAAAATGGTCAGGATGATCTGAGATGGTATAGTAGCTCTGCTATTTCCAATAATCAAACCAAACTTCAGTTTAATATAGCTAATCATGGCAATCGCGCTGGCAATTATATTACCCATGTGTACACAACCTTTACAGATGGACAAAGAGTTGGAACTAATTTAGGCAGTGTAAACATTAAGACATCCCTAAATCCTGTTCAAGTTGTAGATGGGCAAGTTAAGATTTCCTCAACACTTGCTCCACCATCAAATGCTAAATTTCAGACAGCTGTTTGGTCGGATGAAAATGGTCAAGATGATATCAAATGGTACAATTGGGATACCACCAATCTTTCAGTAGCACTCAGTAATCATAAAGGTTATGGAACTTATCATGTTCACACCTACCTTAACCAAGATAATAAAATGCAAGGCTTGAGTGGTCAGAGTTTTACTTTGGAAAAACCAGCTCCAGCAAAAATTTCTACTCAAGTTACAAAAATATCAGATAAGACGGTTGATATCAGCATTAGCGGTCTGCCTAATTACATCTCTTCAGTGAAAATACCGACATGGTCAGAGGTAAATGGTCAAGATGACATCAAATGGTATCAGGCTCAAAAAGTAGGTGAGGGCAATTTTAAAGTTCGAGTCAATATGGTTGACCATGGCTTTGACCTTGGAACCTATCATGCGCATTTTTATGGGAAAAATAGCCAGACAGGGAATGAAGAAGGTCTTGCTGCGACAAGCTTTACTATTGACAATATCAGCGGATTGGAAAATCCTGTCATCAACTTAAACCAAACCAATTCAACTCAGGGATTGTTTACTGTATCAATCTTAGAGACTTTGATGTCAAAGAAAGTCATAAGTCTGAAGGTGGTTGTAACATCTAAAACTAACGTTAGCAAAACAAAAACCTATGAAGTAAAAACAAGCAATCAAAGGGCTAATATCTCTGTAGACCTCAAACAACTAACCACAACAGCTGACAATTTTTCAGTTACTGCCTATGCTATTTACTCTGATAACAGTCAGGCTATCTTTAATCTAGCAGAACAAAAATTCACACCATCAGTAGTAACGACACCTCAACCGTCAACGACTAATTCTGCTAGTCCACGAATCACGCGCTATATCAATGAAACCAATACTTATCCTGTTGGGCAGTGTACTTGGGGAGTGAAGACATTAGCACCTTGGATTCCAAATTATTTAGGAAATGCCAAGGAATGGACAAACGGAGCTAAAAATCTTGGTTTTAGAACTGGAACTACGCCTGAGGTTGGTGCTATTGCTGTTTGGCCTTACGATGGTGGAGGATATGGGCATGTGGCCTATGTCACAGCTGTAGAATCAAGCACTCGAATTCAGGTTAAAGAGGCTAACTATGCTGGGAACCAAAGTATTGCAAATTATCGTAACTGGTTTAACCCAACAGCCTCATGGTGTGGAGGAGGGACCGTCTTCTACATTTACCCTAATTAAATCCTAAGCTGGGGACCTCCTCAGCTTTTTAGTTATTTCTGTGGATAAGTTTGTCATTTTCTTTTATTTTATTGTGGAAAAAACATCAAATGTCATCAGATTGTCATGTTACCCTGTGGAAAACTTTGCTATAATTAAAAATAATACTTGTTGTCAGAGGGAGGTTTTATGACTAAAAAGATTTTATTTAAATTAGCTCTGAGTCTAGCCGCTGTAGTTGCTCTGGTCGGTTTGGTTATGGGAATAATGAGCGAAGAAGCTAGTAAATCTGTAACTGCTGAGACAGGTTATACTGGTCAGACAACTTCAGAATTTATTGCTTCAATCGGAGAATCTGCTCGTCAGATCGGTCAAGATTATAATATTTATGCCTCTGTTATGATTGCTCAAGCCATTTTGGAATCTAATAACGGACAATCAACACTCAGTCAGGCTCCTTACTATAACTACTTTGGAATCAAAGGGGATTATTACGGAAATTCTGTGACGATGCCAACTTGGGAAGATGATGGTACTGGCAATGTGTTTGAAATTGACCAAGCTTTTCGTTCTTATGGGACTGCCTCAGGCTCATTGTATGATTATGCCGCACTTTTGAGTACAGATACTTATGCAGGGGCTTGGAAATCAAATACAAATTCGTATGCAGATGCTACTGCAGCTTTAACTGGTTTATATGCAACGGATACCCTATATGCAACTAAACTCAACAGCATTATTGAAACTTATGGGCTGACAACCTATGATCAGCCACTCTATACTCAGGATTATTATCAATCGGGAATGCTATCAAGCGAGATTGGTAGTGGAGATTATGTTTGGAATGTACACAGAGGAGCTTATACAGACGTAGCTACTTTAGCTCAAGATGATGCATGGCTAGCCTACACAAGTGGAGGACAGTAGTTCAGGAAAACTTTTATGTGATCAAAAATTATTTTTTTAGACTACTTAACCAGTGTATAGAATTAATCAATCTGAAAAGACTCCTTATAAGGAGTTTTTTATGTCCCTAGGATAAGTAAAAAAACCATTCCTAACGAATAGGAATGGTTTAAAATCAACATTTTCAGCAATTTCAAAGCGCTGATTATTTGAGACCGTATTTCTTGTTGAAGCGGTCCACACGTCCGTCTGCTTGAGTGAATTTTTGACGACCAGTGTAGAATGGGTGTGAATCTGATGAAATTTCCACACGGATAAGTGGGTAAGTTTCACCTTCGAATTCTACAGTTTCTTTAGAAGACTTAGTTGATCCGCTAAGGAATTTGTAGCCCGTAGTTGTGTCAAGGAATACGACTGAACGGTATTCTGGATGGATATCTTTTTTCATTGTTAAAATTTTCCTTTCTGCCATGGCACTGTCCGCACCATAGTTATTTTTAACTACTCTAGTTTATCAAAAGAAGGGTATTTTGACAAGGTTTTTCTTTACTTTTTCAATAAATCTTTGATTTCTTGATAGATTTGCTCGTTTTCAGCTAGGCTGTAGGAATTGGCTCCGCTGGCTAAGGGATGTCCGCCACCGTCGTGGCGTTTTGCAATTTCATTAATGACGACGTTTTTGCTACGTAGGCGTACACGGTAAGATTGACCATCAGTTTGTTGGACGAAAATTGCCCATGATTGCACGCAATCAATTTTACCTGGGGTACTGACAATTGCTGATGTTTCAGCTTCAGTCACATCAAATGCTCTCATGGTTTCCTGCGTCAGGACAACCCGCGCAGCTCCATTTTCATCAACCTCAAGATTATCAAAAATGTAGCCTTGAAGCTTAGCAATTTTGAAGGGGAAACTATCCATCTGTCGTGAAATGGCTGAAAAATTGAAATTGTAACTGCGCAGGGTGCTGGCGATACTCATGGTCTTGCTGGTTGTGGCAGGATAGAGGAAGCGGCCGGTGTCACCTACAATGCCAGTGTAGAGGAGGCGAGCAGCGCTGTTAGAGAGCTCAAGGCCAGTCTTCAGAGCAAAATCGGTGATAATCTCGCTGGCGCTAGAGGCAGTTGTATCGACGTAGAGGAGGTCGCCGTAGACATCCTCGTTGGGGTGATGGTCAATCTTGATGAGGCAGTTGCCCTTGCCGTAGCGATCATCGTCAATGCGAGCTGTGTTGGCTGTGTCGGTCACGATAACCAGGGAACTCAAGTAGTCGCCATCAGTTACCTCATCCATTTCTGTCATCCAAGTCAAGGTTGGCTCGTTGATGCCAGTCGCAAGGATACGCTTGTTTGGGAAATTGTGGCGTAGCAGTTCACGCAAGCCGCACTGGCTTCCGATGGCATCAGGGTCAGGACGTTGATGACGGTGAATGATGATGGTGTCGTAGGTTTTGATTTGGTCTAAAATATCTTCAAAAGTGTTCATGAGTTTCCTTTACAAGTTTTTTATTATATAGTCTTTTAGTACAAGGCAACGAGCTGCAGGTTGCTAGAACAGCCTCTAGGCTGTTCTAGGTTGGAAATAAGACATGCGAAGCAAGTCACTTTCGTAAAGTACGGCAAAGTGAGTTCAAACAACCCAGTGGAGTGTTTGAAGTTGGAAATAAGGAAACGGAGTTTCCTCTTACGTTGAAGTAATCAAAGATAAACTAAATGACTATAACATGAAATAACCAACCCTGCTGGACTGGCTCAAATCAAATCGTTATTTAATACTTTTATAGTCAGCTTTCAATCCGCGTTTGACGGCTGGGCGGTCAGCAATGATAGCTGTCCAGCGTTGGAGATTTTTGTACTCTTTGACATTAAGAAAGATGCCTGCGCGCTCCCAGATTTTGTCCTCAGCCAGTCGGCCATACCATGACCAGATGGCAATATCAGCGATGGTGTAGCTGTCACCTGTGATGTAGGTTTTCTGCGCTAGTTCTTTGTCCAAAAGGTCTAATTGACGTTTAGCCTCCATGGCAAAGCGGTTAATAGCATATTCAATTTTTTCAGGGGCATAGTGAAAGAAGTGACCAAAACCTCCACCGAGAAATGGAGCTGCACCCGTTGACCAAAAAAGCCAGTTCAAGACTTCAGTGCGTTTTTCGAAGTCTTGAGGGATGAGCTTGCCAAATTTATCCGCCAAGTAAAGCAGGATTGAGGCAGACTCGAAAACACGGACAGGTTGGTCACCAGACTGGTCAAGCAGAGCTGGGATTTTAGAGTTAGGATTGATGGACACAAAGCCTGAGCCAAATTGGTCACCTTCTCCGATGTCAATCTTGTAAAGGTCGTAATCGGTATCTTCTACCCCTAACTCCTTGAGTTCTTCTAGCATGATAGTCGCCTTGATGCCGTTTGGCGTTCCCAGTGAATATAGTTGGAAAGGCTTATCACCTTTTGGCAAATGCTGTTCAAAGCGGCTACCAGCGGTTGGTTGATTGAGGCTCCCCCAAGCACCACCCATGCTGGTTGGGATTTCCCAAACTTCAGGTAAAATATAGTCTGACATAGTGTTTTCCTTTTTAATCGTTTTATTGGCATGCTTCGCTGTACTTTAGTACAGTTTAAAGTGGCCGAACTACACAAAAAATAATCTCAAAGACTATCTTTTCTTGTCTTAATCCTAACAGATTTTGAGAAGAAATTCAAAAATATAAGATGGTATTTCTAAAAATATGAATAGTGTACAGGAAGATTGAGTTCTCGTATTATTTAAGCATTTTCTACAGCAAATTCAGAATGTTGTTGGAATTTTTTTGGCGATTAAATAAAAATGCGGAGCTTTTGGTCAAAATTAAAAAATTATACGAGCCATTTCTTTAAAAATGTGCTAAAATAAGGGTAATTTACTTTTGGAGGAAATTATGGCTTTAGTTAAAATTGTCTATGCCAGCATGACAGGTAATACTGAAGAAATTGCTGACATCGTTGGAAATAAATTTGAAGAATTGGGTCACACGGTTGATATTGATGAGTGTACAACAGTTGATGCTGCAGATTTTGAAGATGCTGACGTAGCTATCGTAGCCACTTACACTTATGGTGATGGGGATTTACCAGATGAAATCGTTGATTTCTATGAAGATCTAGCCGATGTGGACTTGGAAGGAAAAATTTTTGGTGTTGTCGGTTCGGGAGATACCTTTTACGATTATTTCTGCAAGTCAGTTGATGAATTTGAAAACCAATTTGCCTTGACAGGTGCTATCAAAGGAGCTGACTCTATCAAGGTTGACTTGGCGGCTGAAGACGAAGATATTGAAAAATTAGAAGCTTTTGCTGAAACGATTGCCAACAAAATTGGATAAGGTAGCGTATCAGAAATTGTGGATATCGAAGAAATTTGATTTCTCAAACAAATCTTAGTTGCTAGCTGTTAATCTGAGACAGTCTATTCTATTCCTAGAGCGTTTCACTCTCACCTTTTACAAAGGGCGGAGCTTGAAAAAAGACTAGCTGGTCTAGTCTTTTTTTGCTATACTGGAAAGGAAGATGTAAAGGAGTGAATATAAATGGATTTGGAGCAGATTCGTCAAGAAATTGACGCTGTGGACAGTGAATTAGTTGTCTTGTTGGAAAAACGCATGCAGCTAGTTACTCAAGTGACGGATTACAAGAAGGCAACAGGGAAAGCTATTTTAGATAGCAGTCGTGAGGTAGCAGTTTTGAAAAAGGCTGCTACTTGTGTTCGAAATAAGGATTTTGAACAAACGATTGTGGCAACGTTTGCTGATATTATGAAGAATTCTAGAGATTATCAGTCTTCAAAGCTTGGAGAACAAGATAATGAACAGTAAAACATTAAAAGCTGCTGACTCACTTTCTTACAAAACTTTGCTAATTTTGGGAGTCATGGGACTGATTATCGGTCTTCTTGTGGGGACCGTTGATGCTATTTTTGGACGTGTACTTCTATTTTTATCAGATTTTAGAACGGCTCATGTCGGTATTCTCATCCCTTTTTTAGCTTTAGTAGGTCTTTTAATTGTCTTTCTCTATCAAAAATTTGGCGGTGAAAGCAGTAAAGGCATGAGTTTGATTTTTGAAGTTGGGCATGGTGATGAAGAGGTTATTCCTAAGCGTCTGGTTCCACTAGTGATGGTGACAACTTGGCTGACACATCTATTTGGTGGTAGCGCTGGACGTGAGGGGGTCGCTGTTCAGTTAGGGGCTACTATTTCACACTGGTTTAGCAGATTTTTTACTTTTAAAAATCATTCACGCATCTTTCTTGTCACGGGGATGGCAGCTGGTTTTGCTGGACTATTTCAAACACCTATGGCAGCTGTCCTCTTCGCCTTGGAAGTTTTATTGTTAGGGAATCTGGCTTTGGATGCCCTAGTTCCTGCGATTATAGCTGCTTTTACGGCTAGTACAATCTCGCATACTCTAGGACTTGAGAAATTTAGTCATGTGCTCTCAACGTCACTGAATATTGATTGGGTTGCTTTTTTTAAATTGATTGTGCTGGGGTTAATTTTTGGGCTAGTGGGAAATCTTTTTGCCTACAGTTTGGCAATAACTAAGTCAAAGATGGCTGAGCTTATTCCAAATGCCTATTACCGTATTTTGGGATTTGGTTTAGTTCTAAGCTTATTCTTTCTTATTCTACATTATGGTCGATACTCTGGCTTAGGTACTAATTTGATTTCAGCAAGTTTTGGAGGTCAAGAAATTTATGCCTATGACTGGTTTTTAAAACTCCTCCTTACTGTTATAACTTTGGCAGCAGGTTTTCAGGGTGGCGAAGTAACTCCTCTGTTTTCTGTTGGTGCCTCACTTGGCGTTGTGTTAGCAGGTTTCTTTCATTTGCCAGTAGAATTGGTTGCCGCAGCGGGCTATATCTCAGTTTTTGGCTCCGCAACCAATACCTTTTTAGCGCCCATTCTTATTGGTGCTGAGGTTTTTGGTTATGCTAATTTACCTGCTTTTTTCCTCGTATCAAGTTTTGCTTATATCGTTAATCGTAGACAGTCTATTTATGGACTTCAAAAAATACTAAAATTTGATTAAAATAATGATTGTGACTTTACAGTCTTTTGAAATTCTGATACAATAAGTTTTGTGTGTAATGGACACGCGAAAATACGGCTAATCCGCTGGGACAAGAACTTTATGATTAGCAAGATAGGAGAAAATTACATGAATCCATTAATCCAAAGCTTGACTGAAGGTCAACTTCGTACTGACATTCCATCTTTCCGCCCAGGTGACACAGTTCGCGTTCACGCAAAAGTTGTCGAAGGTAACCGCGAACGTATCCAGGTCTTTGAAGGTGTTGTTATTTCACGTAAGGGTCAAGGAATCTCAGAAATGTACACTGTCCGTAAAATCTCTGGTGGTATCGGAGTAGAACGTACTTTCCCAATCCACACTCCACGTGTTGACAAGATTGAAGTTGTTCGTTACGGTAAAGTTCGTCGTGCTAAACTTTACTATTTGCGTGCATTGCAAGGTAAAGCTGCCCGTATCAAAGAAATCCGTCGTTAAGATGAACCAGATTTGCTGGTTACTTGCGTAGAAAGCCCTAACTTTAGGGCTTTTTAATATTTTTCACTTTATTAATAGTTCCCATCTGGCTTATAGAGATATTTGGTTTTATATTCATACTCAATGAAAATTAAAATTAGACTAGACGACGTAGATGTAGATTGAACTGAAGTTCATCAAATCAGGACAACAATGTCTGAATTTGATTTTCAAAGAGTATTAAATAGCATATTCTATTTCTTTTTTGAGTGGAGTTTTTAAGTTATTTCCAGTGTAGTAAAACATCTAATACTTACCAAACAAAAACTAAAACACCAAATGTAATAATCTAGTCGCTAAATTGTTAAAAAGAGTTGCAATGTGTTTGAAGTGTGGTAAAATGAGACTGCCTTTTCTCTAATCAAAGCACCTTGTTTGGATTGGAACTAGATAAAAATCAGAAATGTTTTGCATGTTTTTACCACTTTTCAATTACTTGATGACTTTTTTGCAAGAAATAAACTTTTCTCTGTATATATGTGATTCTCAATGATATCAAAGGCAAACTGGGCGATGCTAATGTAGATAGAACTGAGGCCATCAATCAAAGTAATAATATCTGAGTTTTGATTTCTAAAGAATGTGAAAAAATAATCCTTAGCAAAGGAGTACCTATGACTGAATCTAAGAAAAAAATTCCTCATGTCTTTTCAGACCTACGTCAAGAAATTGTCGAAATGCCTGAAATCATCAAATCTTGCTCTGGCATACGCATTTATGGTCGTCGCATAAAATCCATTCTCTTTTCAACGGATGTTTCTATCATTGCAAATAATAATGCTGACGCAGTCTTGGCGGTGTACCCCTTCACCCCTGCTCCAACCATTTTAAAGAGTATTATGCTGGTGGCTTCAGTTCCCGTCTTAGTTGGTGTTGGTGGTGGTCTGACAACTGGAGATCGATCGGCTAATATGAGCTTATTTGCTGAGTCTGAAGGGGCTTTTGCTGTCGTTGTCAATGCCCCCACAGATGTCAAAACTATTCAAAAAATCAACCAGATGATTGATATTCCCATCATTTATACCGTTGTGTCCGAATTTACTGATATCGTCTCTCGAATTGAGGCAGGTGTGGATATTCTAAATATTAGCGGTGGTGAACAAACAAGTCAAATCATTAAAAAGATTCGTCAGGATTTTCCTGATTTTCCAATTATGGCAACGGGTGGGCCAACCGAAGAAACCATCCGTGAAGCTATTGAAGTGGGTGCGAATGCCATTACGATTACACCGCCAACAAATGGCGAGTTGTTCAAATCAAAGATGAAGAAATATCGTAAGCTAGCTAAAGAAGAAATGAGCAACAAAGAGGTATAGTAGTACACTTCAATTTTACCTTTTTTAAAAAAGCAGTTGCATTGTCATCAAGACTAAGGTAAAATAAAGAAGTTACGGTCCCCTTAGTTCAATGGATATAACAACTCCCTCCTAAGGAGTAGTTGCTGGTTCGATTCCGGCAGGGGACATAGTTAAAAGCAAAAGAGCCTAAAACAGGGGTTCTTTTGTTTTTTAGTACGACGGGCATGTCGTACATCTGGGGTGAAAGTTCTCCAAGGACACTTGCTACCAGTGAACCCAGTAGCGACTCCCGAGCCTGACTATCGCGAGGTAGCGGATTAAATGATTACTTATCTAATTGATTTTGTCTGCCCTATCACCTGGTCTGAAATGACGGTACTCGCGGAACGAATGTCGAAAGGGGCTGTTCATAAATATAGGACAGCACAGGCAGAATGGAATTTTATATAGGTAGATGTGGAACATGAAGAGGTTCCGCTGCAGTTTAGTTGAACCGCCATGTGCTGAACGGCATGCACGATGGTGTGAGAGGGGGTAGAGGTTAACCTCTACTCGATTTTTGATTATGAGTTAAGATTTAGGCGGATGTTTATTATTTTGCAAAAACAAAGTCAGAAGCTGCTGATCGGTTTTAATGAAGTTCTCTTCATTTCCAACAGTTTAAAACTTTTCTCCAGATTTTGGGGAGCTAGTCTGATTGCCTTGAGTATAAGTTGCAATTAAAATTGCCCATCTCGTTTATTATGTGCCATTCAAGAATGTTGCGTATTGTAAAATAAAAGCAATGAATTCCCTTAATTTCAGAGAGATCCAGAATAACATTGCTGTAAACGGAATCTTTTATGCCAAAGAAAGGCAAAAATAATTGTGAAGGAGAATAGTATTGAAATACTAAAATCCTCCCTTTTTCTCGGTCTGTCTTTGAAATGCAGTTTGTTGGAAAAATTGCTTAAATTTTCAGTTATTTTATGGTAGAATGGAAAGAAAATATGAGATGTCAGGGGTCTGTATGAAGTTAGTATCGAATGTGGCTAAGTTAAATGGAAAACTACGTGTGCCTGGGGATAAGTCCATCAGTCATCGCTCAATTATGTTTGGAAGTCTTGCTAAAGGCGTGACGAGAGTTCGTGATATTTTGCGTGGGGAGGATGTTTTGTCAACCATGCAAGTCTTTCGTGACTTAGGGGTTACCATTGAGGATGATGGTGACGTGGTGACGATACACGGCGTTGGTTTTAATGGTCTTAAAGCTCCGCAAAATAAATTAAACATGGGAAATTCTGGGACCTCAATCCGATTGATTTCAGGTGTTTTAGCTGGTCAGGACTTTGACGTTGAGATGTTTGGAGATGACAGTCTCTCTAAGCGCCCAATGGATCGTGTTACTATTCCCTTGCGCCAGATGGGCGTAGAGGTTTCAGGACAGACAGAACATGACTTGCCCCCATTAAAAATGCATGGTAGTAAGCATCTTACTCCAATCCACTATCAATTGCCTGTGGCATCTGCTCAGGTAAAATCCGCTCTGATTTTTGCTGCTTTGCAGGCAGAGGGGGAGTCACTAATTATTGAAAAAGAAAAAACTCGCAACCATACAGAGGATATGATTCTCCAATTTGGTGGTGACATTTCTGTTGATGGTAAAGAAATTCGCATTTCTGGTGGTCAAGAATTTCAGGGACAGGATGTTGTTGTACCAGGAGATATTTCTAGCGCCGCCTTTTGGTTAGTGGCTGGTTTGATTGTTCCTGATTCAAAAATTGTTCTTGAAAATGTTGGAATCAATGAAACCCGAACAGGAATTTTAGATGTCATTAAGGCAATGGGTGGAAACATCAAGCTTTCTCAGATTGATGAATTGGCCAAATCCGCAACAATTACAGTGGAAAGTTCTGACTTGCAAGGCATAGAAATTGGTGGCGATATTATTCCACGTTTGATTGATGAGTTGCCTGTGATTGCTCTACTTGCCACCCAAGCCAATGGAACGACCATTATCCGTGATGCTGAGGAACTGAAAGTAAAGGAAACGGATCGTATTCAGGTTGTTGCAGATGCTTTGAATAGTATGGGAGCTAATATTACGCCAACTGAGGATGGTATGATTATTCACGGAAAAACACCACTTCATGGTGCTGAAATTAACACTTTTGGAGATCATCGCATCGGCATGATGGCAGCTATAGCAGCTCTTTTGGTCAAAGAGGGCCAGGTTAGTCTGCAACGTGCAGAAGCCATCAACACCAGCTATCCAAGCTTTTTTGAAGATTTGAAAGGACTTATTCAGAATGGCTAAAATTTTACTTGGTTTCATGGGGGTGGGAAAAACTACCGTGGCTCACTATCTTAGCGGTCGGTTATTGGACATGGACACGATAATTGAGGAACGGATTGGTATGCCAATTGCTGACTTCTTTGCCAAAGAAGGTGAAGCGGCCTTTCGTCAGATTGAATCAGAGGTTTTAGAAGAACTTTTATCTCTTCAAGGAGACGTAGTTATCTCGACGGGCGGTGGTGTAGTTATTTCTCCAAAAAATCGGGACTTGCTCCGTCAAAACAGAAAATACAATGTCTTGTTGACGGCTTCCTTTGATGTCCTTTATGAGCGTATCCTTCAAGATAAACTTTCCAAACGTCCCCTCTTTTTGAATAATTCCAAGGAAGATTTCCAAAAGATTTATCAAGGTCGTATGGATTTGTATGACGGTTTGGCAGATGTCATTATTAACACTGACAATCGAACACCAGAAGAAATAGCAAGGTTAATTCAATGTATGTAGCTTATTTGGGGCCAAGCGGCTCGTTTACGCATAATGTGGCCTTGGAAACATTCCCAAATGAGGATTTGGTTTCTTTGCCAACAATATCAGAAGTTATCAAGGCTTATGAAGAAGGTCAGGTGGATCTTGCCATTGTTCCCATCGAAAATTCCATTGAAGGACCCGTTCATGAAACATCAGATTACCTTTTTCATAGCACCAATATTACAGCTGTTGCGGAAATCATACAGCCTATCAAACAGCAACTGATGGCAACGGCAAAGGATAAAAAAATTGAAAAGATTTTTTCGCATCCACAAGCGATTGCTCAGGGCAAAAAATATGTGACAGAAAATTATCCAAATGTTATAATTGAAGCAACACCCAGCACTGCCTATGCAGCTCGCTTGGTAGCGGCTCACCCTAATGATAATTTTGCTGCGATTGCACCACATGCGGCAGCTGATGAGTATGGTTTGGAAATCGTTGCGCAGGACATTCACGAAATAGAGGACAATTACACACGTTTTTGGGTTATTGGTCACTGTCGTGTCAATATTAATCTGCCCAAGATTGCAAAAACTATTTCGCTGGCGTTTACTCTTCCGGATAATCTTCCTGGAGCCCTCTATAAAGCCCTCTCGGTTTTTGCTTGGCGAGGGATTGATTTGACTAAAATTGAGAGTCGTCCGTTGAAAACAGTCCTTGGCGAATACTTTTTTATTATTGATTTTGATAATCATAATGAAAAACTAGTTTCTTTTGCACTTGAAGAGTTGCAGGCTATAGGTATTAGCTATAAAATTTTAGGACAATATAACGTTTATAAAATATCATAAGGTTCACCGTATCCTCCACCAAAGAAAAGTACGTATGAGAAAATAAAGAATGATTTGGAATGAGATATGTCAAACAATAGTAATTTAAACCATCACGAACAGCTCCGTTATCGCTATCTGCTCTCTAATTTGCGTTTTTTGAATGAATATGAGAAGCAAGAATTTGACTACTTGCGTCAAAAATCGGAGTTAAAACAATCGAATCACACCAGAGTTCAACAAGATAATTCATCCACATATTTACAGTCTGTGTATGACCAAACCATGGAAATAGATGTTGAAGAGCCAACCACCAACCTGCCTAGTAAGTTTACAGAACAAGGGTTGCCCATTTTCCCAACAGAGGATTCTAGATCTAGACGATCTACACGACATCAATCAAAGTTGAAATCTGAAAACCTTAATTCTTATCAGGAAGTCCCTCCCTATCCAGAAAGAATACCTGATGAAGTCTCAACCTCACCCGCTCCTAAAAAGGTGAAAAGACCGAAAAAAAAGCGAAAAAAAGGGAGAATTAAACGTTTCTTTCAACTATTGGCTATTTTACTTTTACTTGTTTTTGCAGGCATGATTTACATGTTTTATAAAGGAATGTCAGATGTCTCTAGCGGAAAAACTAATTATTCGCCTGCAGTTACAGAGGAATTTAATGGTGTTGATACAGCAGATGGTACTAATATTCTAATTTTGGGGAGTGATCAGCGGATCACTCAAGGGTCATCTGATGCTCGTACAGATACTATCATGGTTATGAACATCGGCAATAAGGATGGTAAGATTAAGCTAGTTAGTTTTATGCGTGATACTTTAGTTAATATTCCAAATGTTAGTTACGGAGATTCTTACGATCAAAAACTTAATGTAGCATTTAATATCGGTGAACAAGATAATAATCAAGGAGCTGAATTGATGCGGCAGACCTTGAAGAATAATTTTGATCTTGATATAAAATATTATGTTATGGTTGATTTTGAGACCTTTGCTGAAGCAGTTGACACACTTTTCCCAAATGGTGTCGAGATTAATGCTAAATTTCATACGATTAATGGGGAAGAAGTAAGTTCTGTTGAAGTGCCAAACGATATTGGGTTTGGAGATCAGTCTACTGCCTATCAAACGATCAAGGTGGGCAAACAACGGATGAATGGTCAAACACTTTTAAACTATGCTCGTTTCAGAAGTGATGATTCTGCTGATTTCGGTCGTACAGAACGCCAACAGCAAGTAATTTCAGCACTCATTAGTCAGGTTAAAGATCCGACTAAACTCTTTACCGGTTCAGCAGCCATTGGAAAAATTTATGCATTGACCTCAACCAACATTTCCTATCCTCTTCTTCTTAAGGAAGGACTATCAACGATGATTGGTGGTAAAGGTATCGAGCACATAACCGTTCCATCACAAGGAGATTGGGTGGATGAGTATGATATGTACGGTGGTTTAGGAATCTTGATCGATTTTGAAAAATATCAAGGACAATTAGCTGACCTTGGCTTACGGTAAATATGATATAATAGGGAGATGACAATCTCTCTTTTTTCATTTTGAAAATAGCAGAGCTTCGTAAGAGAAAGAGGAAAACATGTTACAAAAGAACGATATCGTAGAAGTTGAGGTTTCTGACCTTAGTCATGATGGTGCAGGTATTGCCAAAGTTGACGGGCTTGTTTTTTTTGTTGAAAATGCCTTGCCAACAGAAATTATACAAATGCGTGTGCTAAAAATTAAAAAGAATATTGGTTTTGGTAGGGTTGAAAATTATCTAACTAAGTCTGTCTTTCGTAATGATGCGGTTGATACAGCTTATTTACGTACTGGTATTGCTGATTTTGGTCACTTGGCCTATAGCGAACAACTTAAATATAAGACTAAGCAAGTTAGGGATAACCTTTACAAGACTGCAGGAATTTCTGATGTTGAAGTCTTGGAGACGATAGGTATGACTATTCCCTACGCCTACCGCAACAAAGCTCAAGTGCCTGTTCGTCGTATCAAGGGACAGTTAGAAACTGGTTTTTTCCGAAAAAACTCCCATGAATTAATGCCTATTGAAGATTATTACATTCAAAACAAGGAGATAGATAGACTGATTAATTTCACGCGGGATTTGCTGCGTCGCTTTGACCTCAAGCCTTACGATGAGAAAGAACAGACAGGCTTGATTCGTAATATCGTTGTTCGTCGTGGGTACTACTCAGGTGAGATGATGTTGGTTCTTGTCACGACACGTCCAAAAGTCTTTCGGATTGAACAGTTGATAGCAGAGCTTATTATTGAATTTCCAGAAGTAAAATCAATCGTTCAAAACATTAACGATAAAAACACCAATGCTATCTTTGGCGATGATTTTAGAACTCTTTATGGTAAAGATACAATTGTTGATAGTATGCTGGGCAATCAATATGAGATTTCGGCTCGTTCATTTTATCAAGTTAACACTGAAATGGCTGAAAAGCTTTATCAAACGGCTATCGATTTTTCAGATTTATCAGAGGATGATGTGGTTATTGATGCTTACTCAGGTATCGGGACGATTGGGCTTTCGTTTGCTAAAAATGTCAAAGAGGTTTACGGCGTCGAAGTAATTGAAGAAGCTGTGGAAGATGCCAAAAGAAATGCTGCGCTAAACGGTATTACCAATGCGCATTATGTCGCTGATTCGGCTGAGAACGCTATGGCACAATGGAACAGACAGGGCATCAAGCCTGATGTTATTCTAGTTGATCCGCCACGTAAAGGTTTGACCGAAAGTTTCATCAAAGCAAGCGCAGACATGTCACCAAGAAAAATCACCTACATCTCCTGCAATCCAGCTACCATGGCGCGTGACATCAAACGTTACGAAGAATTGGGCTATAAATTGCAAAAAGTGCAGCCAGTGGATTTGTTTCCGCAGACGCATCACATCGAGTGTGTTGTTCTGCTCGTAAGAGCCTAGAAACCTTTGAACGAAAGGGATAATGAAAAGCCTTGATTGCAAGGCTTTTTGTCGTATGGGGGGAAGTATCAGAGTGAGGAAATTTTTGGAATGAGTAGAAGTGATAGCTAGAAATTATTAGTTTTTATTTCCATTTACCCTGTGGGTACGTGTTTGTTTCCATTGACAAGGAGTTTGTGGGAATAGAAACGTACCCACCTTGTTTTAATCAAGTGAAGTGTAGTTGAAGGAAATCTGTTGAAAGCTATACTTCATTTTACCGAATAAGTAATAATTTAGGCAACTTCAAATCGATTAAAAAAAACTATTTTAAAGGTTAAGAGTAGACAAAAATTGTCCACTCTTTTTTGTAAACTCAATTTATCAATAAATGAAATGAGGGAATGTAAAATGAAATATTTTGAGGTTGAGTTAGAAAATCCTGATGAATTTTTTAAACTACAAACAGAAGATTTTGTGAAAGCTAATCGCTTGCTACTAAGGAAGATAATCCAGAGCGTTACAGTCTATGAAGAACACTTCGTCATATCCTTTAAATCTGGCATCGAATTGGAAGTATGAGACTCATTCCATAACTTTTATATTGAACATATCATCTTGTTGTGTTATACTATAAATTGATATAAACAAAGATGTAGGAGGAACCGAAACTATGACAGCCTCAATGCGTTTAAGATAAGCTGGCAATAAAAAAAGCAGAATCTATACCCGATGATAGGCTTTTTTGTTGTGCTTATTTATACGATATTGAGCATTCATTAGTTACGGTGAGGATATTGGTTATTTAACTATACCTTTATTTAACTATGTCTTTAATATGAATGTTTCCAAATTGTATGTATGCAGACCAAAAGCCACATTGTGGGGTTTGGCCTGCATTTTTTATTGCCTAGAATGCTATTCAAAATAGAAATTCAAGCAAAATAATATGCAGGAGATAATATAAATGGAAAAATACAACAATTGGAAACTTAAGTTTTATACAATATGGGCAGGGCAAGCAGTATCATTAATCACTAGTGCCATCTTGCAAATGGCGATTATTTTTTACCTTACAGAAAAAACTGGATCCGCGATGGTCTTGTCTATGGCTTCACTATTAGGTTTTTTACCCTATGCGGTCTTTGGACCTGCAATTGGTGTGCTAGTGGATCGTCATGATAGGAAGAAGATAATGATTGGTGCTGATTTAATTATCGCAGCAGCTGGTTCGGTGCTTACTATTGTTGCATTCTATATGGAGCTACCTGTCTGGATGGTTATGATAGTATTGTTTATCCGTAGCATTGGAACAGCTTTTCACACCCCGGCTCTCAATGCGGTTACGCCACTTTTAGTACCAGAAGAACAGCTTACGAAATGTGCAGGCTATAGTCAGTCTTTGCAGTCTATAAGCTATATTGTTAGTCCGGCGGTTGCAGCACTCTTATACTCCGTTTGGGAACTAAATGCTATTATTGCCATCGATGTATTGGGTGCTGTGATTGCATCTATTACGGTAGCAATTGTACGTATTCCTAAGCTGGGTGATCGCGTGCAAAGTTTGGACCCAAATTTCATAAGAGAAATGAAAGAAGGAATGGCTGTACTACGGCAAAATAAAGGATTATTTGCTTTATTACTCGTTGGAACATTATATATGTTTGTTTATATGCCAATTAATGCACTATTCCCTTTAATTAGCATGGATTACTTTAATGGAACACCTGTGCATATTTCTATTACGGAAATTTCCTTTGCATCTGGAATGTTGATAGGGGGTCTATTATTAGGGTTATTTGGGAATTACCAAAAGCGAATCTTATTAATAACGGCATCCATTTTTATGATGGGGATAAGCTTAACCATTTCAGGATTACTTCCCCAAAGTGGATTTTTCATTTTTGTAGTCTGCTGTGCAATAATGGGGCTTTCTGTTCCGTTTTACAGCGGTGTGCAAACAGCTCTTTTTCAGGAGAAAATTAAGCCTGAATATTTAGGACGTGTATTTTCTTTAACTGGAAGTATCATGTCTCTTGCTATGCCAATTGGATTAATTCTTTCTGCACTCTTTGCTGATAGAATCGGTGTAAATCATTGGTTTTTACTATCAGGTATTTTAATTATTTGCATTGCAATAGTTTGCCCAATGATAAATGAGATTAGAAAATTAGATTTAAAATAAACAATATTGGAGGGATATTTATGTATCTTATTTTCATGTAATTCTTCCTGCTAAAATCGCAGGGTTTTTCCTGCGTACAAGCAAATGAAAGCATGCGATTATAGACAGGAGGAAATGTTATGGAATTAATATTAAAAGCAAAAGACATTCGTGTGGAATTCAAAGGACACGATGTTTTAGATATAAATGAATTAGAAGTATATGATTATGACCGTATTGGTTTAGTAGGAGCAAATGGTGCAGGAAAAAGCACTTTATTCAAGGTACTTTTAGGAGAATTAATTCCCCCAGGATGTAAAATGAATCATCTGGGTGAACTTGCCTATATTCCCCAGTTGGACGAAGTAACTCTGCAGGAGGAAAAAGGTTTTGCACTTGTAGGCAAGCTAGGTGTTGAGCAATTAAATATACAGACCATGAGCGGTGGTGAAGAAACAAGGCTTAAAATAGCACAGGCCTTATCGGCACAGGTTCATGGTATTTTAGCGGATGAACCTACGAGCCATTTAGACCGTGAAGGAATTGATTTTCTAATAGGACAGCTAAAATATTTTACAGGTGCACTGTTAGTTATTAGCCATGACCGCTATTTTCTTGATGAAATAGTAGATAAAATATGGGAACTGAAAGATGGCAAAATCACTGAGTATTGGGGAAACTATTCTGATTATCTTCGTCAGAAACAGGAAGAACGTAAGAGTCAAGCTGCAGAATACGAACAATTTATTGCGGAACGTGCTCGATTGGAAAGGGCTGCGGAGGAAAAGCGGAAACAGGCTCGTAAAATAGAACAGAAGGCAAAAGGTTCTTCAAAGAAAAAAAGTACTGAAGGCGGAGGGCGTTTAGCTCATCAAAAATCAATAGGAAGTAAGGAAAAAAAGATGTATAATGCCGCTAAATCCCTAGAGAACAGGATTGCGGCATTAGGAAAAGTAGAAGCTCCGGAAGGCATTCGCAGAATTCGTTTCAGGCAAAGTAATGCATTGGAGCTCCATAATCCATACCCTATAGTCGGTGTGGAAATTAATAAAGTATTTGGGGATAAGGCACTGTTTGAAAATGCATCTTTTCAAATTCCGCTAGGAGCAAAAGTGGCGTTAACTGGTGGTAATGGAACCGGAAAAACAACTTTAATCCAAATGATCTTAAACCATGAAGAAGGAATTTCTATTTCACCTAAGGCAAAAATAGGTTACTTTGCACAGAATGGTTACAAGTACAACAGTAATCAGAATGTTATGGAGTTTATGCAGACGGATTGTGATTACAATATATCAGAAATTCGTTCTGTGCTAGCATCTATAGGGTTCAAACAGAACGATATTGGAAAAAGCTTATCTGTTTTAAGCGGTGGAGAAATTATAAAATTGTTGCTTGCTAAAATGCTCATGGGTAGATATAACATCCTAATAATGGATGAACCCAGTAACTTCCTTGACATACCAAGTTTAGAGGCTTTGGAAATACTAATGAAGGAGTACACCGGAACTATCGTGTTTATCACCCACGATAAACGATTACTCGAAAATGTAGCTGATGTAGTTTATGAAATTAGAGATAAGAAAATTAAGCTGAAACATTAAATTTTAGGTAGTCGCTGGTCAGTATAGTCTGTTCTGGCTGGCGACTCCATTGTTAAAGAGTATAAAGACTTGAGATTTTATGAAGATTAAAAATAGGAACAGTCAATTGAACTGCTCCTATTTTTCTGCTAAATATGTTGTAGTTTTCTTATATGTATAATGATAGATTAGTGGATTCTCATCTACGGTGCTTACGTCGAAAATGAAGAAGTGATCACGGTTATCTCTAGTCTTTTCCTTATTGAGGACAAAGTAATTCTTATGAGAAGTTGCCATTGTTTTGAGGATATCATCGGTCAGGAAGGTCAATGGAATATTCATATTGGAGTAGCGATAAAAGTCACGTTCAAAATCTTGGTAGCTCTCGCTGTAATAGTCCATTTGCAGGTGATTACGCTGAAATTCAAGCTGATTCATAAAGCACCTCCTCAACAAGTTCAATACAAATAATATCTTTCAATTTCAGATTGATGTGACCAGTTGGAGTTTTTATCAAAATGAAATCTTTGGTCAGACTTGGTATTGTTCCAGTGTAGGAAACACGCTTGTTTTTTTCAATCACTTGAATGCGCGTGTTTAGTTGGCTAGCGTATACTTGACTGAGGAGTAATAATTTCTTCTCTAGTGACAAATCTGACATGTACGTTACTTTGTTAGCATCATCAGAAAGAGCAGATGTATGCTCAGATAGGAAAAATCCCATCCATTTTTGCATCTTTGTATCCTGGTACTCTCTTGCTGACTGAAATGGTAAGTATGAACGGTCAATCATTTCAAATCCTTTCTATGTAGTCGCAAGTATATTTTTATCAAATTGAATCGTAAAACCTTGAATTTCCCCACCTGTATGATGTTCTTTAAAGCGATTGATTATCTCAGTATAGATCATCATAGAAGAGCTTGTTGGCTTAATGCTAAATGTAAATTCCAATGGTAATCGGTTTTCAGATTTAGCATGTACTAGTCGTATCGATATTTCAGTTGTTTTGAGTTTTCTCTGACGAAGTTTTGAAGTTGCTGTTTCAACGATTCCATGTAAAAATCTTTCAAGCATTTCAATATCATTACATCCTTTGCTACGGATTTCTGAAAATTGTACTGTATTTTTTTCTTGTTTCATTTTAATCCCTCCAATCCACCAGCGGAATGACCGCCGATAAGTTTACTGCGTTCAATAGTTCTGGAACCTTCAGTTAGGACGGTTCCTTTTTGTATGGCTAAAAAGCCAAACTGTTCTCTGACAACATCAATAGCTGTCTGAAGTCTATTCTCTTTTTCAATTTGTTCTACATCATCAAAGAGTGATAGTAGAGTATAGCTTTCATCTACGAAACCACTATAAGATACACCAATTTGTCTCACTGCACCAGAGGTGTATTTCTTTCGGAATAACTCAAGTACATGACCAATCATTGTTTTTGGAAGATTTGCGGGGTCAATTTTTTTCTGAACATTTATAGATTTTTTCATCTCAGTCCTAGAATAGCCAATATGGATTGAAACAACAGTTGCTTTCTTATGGGCTGAACGCAGTCGATTAGCAACCTGGTCAGCCATTTCAGCTAATACGATTTCAATTTCTCTTTGGGTTCTGTAATCTCTAGGAAGTACTTGTGAGTTACCCAATCCTCGTGATTTTGGTTTATAGGGTTCATGGACGTTGCTCTCGTCAACTCCATTGGCGTGAAACCAAAGTTGAACACCGACTTTACCGAATTCTTTTTTGAGAATATCAGGATTGAAATTGGCTAGTTCTTTGATTGAATGAATACCAAGTTTTTGTAAATGAATCTCGGTTTTACTACCGATCCCCCAAAAGTCTGTTAATTTTGGAATGGCCCATACCTTGGTTTCTACATCTTCGTATGACCAGTTAGCTCTCATTGTAGCAGTTTTCTTAGCTTCATTATCTAGAGCTAGTTTAGCTAGAAGAGGATTGGAATTGCTCATTCCCACAGTTGAGATAATACCTGTTTTACGGTAAATATCTCTCTGAATCATAGCCGAAATATTATCTAACTTATCTTTCCTTGACATGGACTTATCAGAAATAAAGTAAGAGAGTGAGCTAGTAAGGTCAATAAAGCCTTCATCGATCGAATAGGGGAGAATGTCATCTGGAGCAGCATAATCTTGAAAGATATGCTGAATCTCTAGATTCTTCTCAATATATCTGTCCATGCGTGGCGGAACAATGAGTGTACGCTTTGCCCAGTGTTCGATGAAAGATTTATACTTCGGTGATACCTCAAGACCTTGTTTCCACGCATTCTGGTAGCTGAATTTTCGAGTGTTTATATCAAATGGCAAGTCGTAGGAACGACCTACATTTGCTTTACCGAATACTTTTTTAAACATTGGAGAAGAAGCGAGAATCAATCCTGCCGAGTTGTCTGCACGGCTCATGACGCACAGTGATGTATAGAGTGGATGCAAACCTCTATCCACACATTCTACAGAAGCGTAGAAGGACTTCATATCGAGGAAGGCTATGTCACTTTGAGGTTCAATAGAATAGTCGATATAGCCCATAGGATTATCTTCTTTTGAGTTTTTCTAGCTCTTCGATAAGCTCACCGATGTAGTCCGTGATGTCGTATTCAAATTTGTCAGGGGTGAAGATAATACGTTCGTCTTTGATGTAAATCATTTCTTTAACATACATTGGTATTGTCATCCTCCTCGGTCATAGCAATCAAAATAGAATCCTCAATCAAAAATGCGTAGGGATAGATTGTTACGTCATCATTTTGAGGAATAAGAATTTCATCGAATCCTTCATTCTCTAGCCGCTCTTCAAAGTTGTCCATTTTGAAAATTTCAACTTTACAATCAGGATTGAAACCATATGTTCCAAGTTCTAAAATATCTTTTAATTTCATGACTACACTCCCTCGACAGGCATAAAGTGTCCAACAACTAGACCAACAATTCTCGGCTCATCTTCATAAGGGATGAACTTTTCAGGATAGTCCTTATTCAGGGAAACCATTCTGAACCCATATTCTTCGCGGTAGAGTTTTTTGATATAAACTGAGTCATTCCATGATAATGCATAGACAGCTCCATCATAATCGAATCCGTTCGAGCGAATAAGCGCGACTTCACCACTCTTATAAACAGGCTCCATAGAATCTCCCTCAATCCAAGCTGCAAAGTCGTAACCGTATTGTTCCTCATCGGAGTAGACAGTTTCAGTTTCAAACTCGTCAAAGAATCCTTCTCCGAGACCAGCAGATAGTTGAACATCTGATAGAACTTGTACTGAGAAGAGTGGAGTGACGTTTGAGGTTTGTTGTGAAAGTAGAAGCTCCTCCACATACTCCTCTGCCTTTACTTGGTTGTTAGGAGATAACTGAAGATAGTTATTGACGATATTGTATTCAGATTCAAAATAAGTGACTGGAACATCTAGGATTTTGGCGAGAGCTGTGAGGTTTTTCTGATTTGGGATAGATTTACCTGATTCCCACTTACTATAAGAAGCTCTATTGATATCCAATTTATTGGCAATTTCAGACTGATTTAAATTTTTTTCAATTCTTTTTTCTTTGAGACGAATTCCCGAAAACATGTTGCTCTACCTTTGTTGCTTTATTATGCAACAATTATATAAAAAAAAGATAAATTTTTCAAGAATAGAATAATTTCGTTCGTATCTAAAATTTTTAATTCCCAAAAAAGAATAAAAATTGACGCCTTTTTGGGTTTGTGGTATGATTGTACTTTAGAAAGGTAGATCATATGCTTAATGAATTTGAGTTCAGGGATTGGCTTGTATTAAATAAAAGTTATTCTCAGAAGGTAGTGAAAGATATAGTATGTCGTTTAAATAGAGTAAATAGATATTTAGGGTTAAATCAAAATTTAAAAATTGATAGTTATTATGAAATCATAGCGGATATTTCTGCATCATCTTCTGTAAAGTCACAGTTAAGACGATCTATTCGCCTTTATTTTGAGTTTTTAGAATTTTATCATTCCCATACAGAGCAGACAAATGAGATTACAAATCCAATTAAAGTTTGTTCCATGTTCTCTAATATTGGTGTAGCAGAAGCATATCTAGAAAAAATAGGATTTGATGTTGTTGTTGCTAATGAATTGGAGGAAAGGCGCGCAAAGCTATATTCTTCAATATATCCAAGGACTGAAATGATTGTCGGAGACATAACTAATCAAGACGTTTTTGATATGTTTGTAGAAAAAGCTAAAAGCAAAAATGTAGATGTCTTAATGGCTACTCCGCCATGTCAGGGTATGAGTACAGCTGGAAGGCAGCAGATAGATGATGATCGGAATATGTTGATTTTACCTGTTATTGATGCAGTAGAGTTAATCAATCCGAAATATGTTTTTATAGAAAATGTACCAATGTTTCTTAAAACGAGTATATTTGTTGAAGGCGAAAATAAATTAATTATTGATTTTTTACAAGAAAAACTATCAGAAAAATATCGCTTTAGTATTTCATCTATTGATGTGAGCGATTTCGGAGTCCCTCAAAGTAGGGAAAGAGCTATAATATTACTTACAAGAATAGATCTTGATTTAATTTGGGAAATTCCTACACCTGATGGCAAGAAGGTAACATTAAGAGATGCTATAGGACATTTACCAGATTTAGATCCTTTTATTAAGGATTTAAATGAGGAAGAACGTAATAAAATATTTCCGTTCTTTTCTGAGAAACGTGCTAAAGCGTTAAAAATTTCAAAGTGGCATGAGCCACCACATCATATTTTTAGGCAAGTGGAAGTAATGCAACATACGGCATCAGGGGAAACTGCATTTGATAATGAGGTATTTTATCCTCGAAAAGCTGATGGAACAGCAGTTAAGGGCTACAGAAATACCTATAAGCGGCAGAGTTGGGATCGCCCAGCTTATACAGTTACTATGGATAATAGAAAAATATCCTCTCAAAATAATGTTCATCCTGGGAGAAAAATTACTACCAAAAACGGAGAAAATATTTATTCAGATGCTAGGACTCTGACTTTATATGAAATAATGTTAATTATGACAATTCCAGAAAATTGGAATATTCCAGATAACGCTCCAGAGGCTTTTGTTCGCCGAATAATAGGTGAAGGGATTCCTCCACTTTTCGTAAAAAAAGTATTTAATAACTTATCTGGTATAAGAGGTATGGAATGATGGAAAAAATTAGGGGGTTGTCTTTATTCTCAAATGTTGGAGTGGCCGAGGCTTATTTCGAAGACATTGGAGTTGCTATCAAAGTGGCTAACGAGATAGATGAAAAACGTGCAAAGTTTTATGAGCATCTTTACCCAAAAACCAAAATGATTTGTGGTGATATTACAGATGATAATATACGCGATGAAATTGTAAATCAATCTATTGAAAATAAAGTAAATTTCATTATTGCAACACCACCGTGCCAAGGTATGAGTGAAGCTGGTTTGAGGAAAGAATTCGATGAACGAAATCAGTTGATTTTTTATGCAATAGATGTTATTAAGAGAATAAAGCCAGAATTTATTTTATTAGAAAATGTACCAAAACAATTGACGACAAAAATCGTGCACAATGATGAAATTATGTTAATTCCAGAGTATATCAAAATGGAACTAGGGATGGATTATAAATTTAACGATGACACTTTAATAAAAGCTAGGTATCAAGGTGTTCCTCAGTTACGAGAAAGAAATATTTATATTTTAGTTCGGAATGATATAGATATTAAATGGGAATTTCCTGAAGAATTGCCTGAAATCACTTTAGAAGAAGCGATTGGGGGGTTGCCATCTCTTGACCCAGAAATTCGAGAAGGAAAGGATATTACATTGAAAATGTTTCCGAATTTTGAAACGAAAAGACTAGAAGGATTAAAAGTTTCAAAATGGCACTATCCTCCTGTTCATTCGTTAAGGCATGTTGAATGGATGCAACATACTCCAACAGGTACTTCAGCAATATACAATAAAGAATATTATCCATGTAAGAAAGATGGAAAAAGAATAAAAGCACACCATAATAATTATAGACGGCAAAAATGGGATATGGCGGGTCGTACAATAACTCAAAATAATGGTGTAATCTCATCACTTGCTTGCGTACACCCAGGTAGGTTGATAAAAGGAACCAATTTATACTCGGATGCAAGAGTTCTAACAATTTATGAAATACTAATCGTAATGAGTTTGCCTCTAGACTGGAATATACCTGATTGGGCGAATGAGCGCTTCATTAGGCGAGTAATTGGAGAAGGGATACCATCAAATATGGTCAAACGAATAATGTTAGAGCTTTTGAAAAAATTAGATGGAGCGAGATAATATGGAAAAGATAGTAATGCCTAAAAATAGTGCACTTTTAAATGAAATTGAAGCAGTGCTGAAAATATACTATGAAGCAGACGGATGGTTACCCAATGAGGAGTACAAAATTCAATTAAAAGAACTAATTGGTGCTGATCAGTACTCTTCATCTTATACAAAGAAATCTCAAATAACTTCTTATTTTGGTTTTACGGAATGGCAAGATATAAATAATGCTCAGTCTCAAAGAAGAATTACAACAGCTGGAAAGAAGATGTACGAGGCTTTAATGGCATCCGATAAATCTGCGATGCAAGAAATCATTATGGATGCGTTGGAGAATATTAAATTTGGTAGAGATAATTTTGGAGTGCCATCAAGTAATTCTGACGTTGAACCACCCTCACTTTTTATTCGTGGAATCATTGATTTAGATTATCTAAGCTATAAAGAATTTGCTTATTTATTGAATTCTATGGTTGATCATGGTAAATCATACACAGAAAGCATATTAGAAGTGAGAGCCGCTAGGAATAAAGGAGGTGTAGTAGTTCCTGAAGAAGCACAGAAATATGTAGATTGTAAACCAATCATGATGTTGGAAAGATGGGGATTCCTAGAGATTTCAAAGAATTCAGAAGATAAAGGAATTGTAATAAATCCTTCAGTATTTGAAAAGTTTTCAGATCGATTGAAATCATTAAAAATTTATAACGTGGATAAATTTTTAGAAATAAATCAAGATGTGAGTAAATTAAGTAAGGAGAATATAATAAGAGGTGGAGAAAATATCCTCTTATATGGGGTTCCAGGATCTGGAAAAAGTTATAAAATTGCTACCGAATATTGTAATGATGAAAATAGAATGGAGCGATTAGTTTTTCATCCAGATTATATGAATACTGACTTTGTTGGTCAAATAATGCCTACTGTAAAAGATAATGGAGATATTACCTACCTATTTTCACCAGGGCCTTTTACAAGAATTGTGAAAAAAGCAATTGCTAATCCTAGTGAACACTATTATCTTGTAATTGAGGAGTTAAATCGAGGTAATGCTCCAGGAATATTTGGAGAAATCTTTCAATTATTGGATAGAAGTGTTAGTGGTGAGAGCGTGTACGGTATTAACAATTCAATACTTGCTACGGAAATTTATGGTGATAAGTCTCATCAAATTAAAATCCCTTCTAACTTATCGTTACTTGCAACAATGAATACCGCAGACCAAAATGTATTCACTCTTGATACAGCATTTCAACGTCGATGGACAATGGAAATGATTGAAAATGATGTTGATTTATCGAAATATGGGAATTATTTTATTGCAGATACACAATATTCTTGGAAAGTATTCAACAAAGTTATCAATAAAAAAATTCTTGAGACTAGTAGCCAGACTCTAACATCAGAAGATAAGCGAATGGGAGCATACTTTATTTCTGGCAATGTATTGAATATTGAACGGATACGCCAAGTACCAGCAGGTGATTCTGGTAAAGATTTCAATAAAAAGAATAAACGCTTTGCAGAAAAAGTTTTGAAATATCTTTGGGATGATGCCTTCAAGTTTAATCGTGAAGATATCTTTGATGTTGCTTTGTATCCAAGTTTAGAGGCAATTATTAAGCGATTCACGGATAATGATAATCCTGAAAATGGGCGTTTTGATGTTTTCGCAAAAGATATCAAAGAGGAGTTAGAAAATCTTAGGGAAGCAACTTTAATAGATAATAATATCGACACAGGAGAAGAAGATGCTGACAGTACCGAATAAATCCTTACTGGATATGTGTCGTGTTGCAACAAATATGGAAGGTGATACGTTTGTTGGTATTAAAGCTGAGATAATAGAAGGTGTACAAGAAGTTACTGTCAATTTTCCATTAGGTTTTGAGATTGCAAAAGATGCAGAAACAGCAAGAAGAGATATAATTGCCCTTGTTTCCGTCTTACAAGCTCATAATGATGAAGAGTCTCGCCTAAGAACTGTAGACGTGAATCAAGCTCTAAAAACGTTAAACTTTCCAATGGAGGCTTATACATTTGTTATACATGATTTTATTAATCGTGGTACATATTATAAGGAGACTGAAGAGTACTATATTCAAACTTTGGGAGGCCGCATTAACTGGTCGAGGACTATAAAACGTGTTCAACCAGTTGTTCAAGGAAATGGATTCAAATTTTTGAAAATGGAATCTAAAAAGCAAAGTGATACTGACATTACTCTTTTAACGGAAATAAACAAATTCTGTGTATATGAAGCGTTTCTAAATATGGGGTGGCTGTATCAGCTTCCTCTACCTGAAAAAGCTCGTATAAACTATAATAGATCTCAATTTGAGTCTATTATCAAAAAAAAGATGGCTACAACTTTTAATGATATGGAGAGAAGACTTTTCCAAAGTATGATTGACATACTTAATTATAAGGATAGGCAAGAGGAACCGGATAAGTTTTATTTTGGAACTAATAATTTCCAATTTATCTGGGAAAATCTAATAGATTATACATATGGAATTGCCAATAAAACTTCATATTTTCCTAGAACAAAATGGGATTTAGTTTTTGAGACAAAAACTTCAAAAGGGTATGCACTAGAACCGGATACTATTATGGTTTACAATGATAATGTTTTTGTATTAGATGCAAAATACTACAAGTTCGGTCAAACTAACTTAATGAAAGATTTGCCTCCGTCAACAAGTATTAATAAGCAAATTACATATGGTGAGTATGTGGCAAATCAAGATTCGCTAAAAGAAATACATGGACATAATTCAAAAGTATATAATGCATTCTTAATGCCATTTTCAAAGAGTCACGAAATTTTTCAAACAGACGGAATGTATCAATATATCGGAGAAGCTCTTGGTGAGTGGAAGGGTCAGGATAAAACTTATGAGCGTGTTCAAGGTATTTTAGTTGATGTAAAAACATTGGTACATAATTCTGCAAGAAATCGAACTCAGTATATTCAAGAATTATCCGATTTAATCTCCGAAAAGGTTGATGAAAAATTAGCAAATATGTAATAAGACTTTCAGTGATAATTTTCACTGAAAGTCTTTTTGTTTATTTCTATATCTTCTCTGAGAAGAAGCGTTCTTACAACTTTCAGAGCAATATTTTTTTATTGTATTTGACCTTTGAACATAAAATGGGGTGTTACATCCTACATTCTCGCAAATTTTGTACATAGCAATTTTAGGGTTTGAGTAAAATAAAGTGAAGTAAAATGCTGAAATTAAATCTGGTAAATTCCAATCAGGTAGTAGAGTATCTAAATTTATTTTAGGTTGCACTTTAGCTAATCCTCTATTAATTTCCAGTGCAAGTATTTCCTTTGACAAGATTAATAGTGCATTTTTCAATTCACTTGATTTCATAAAATTTGATAAGTCTTCATCTTCAAAATTTAAATTTGAATTTGAAATGTCGCAAATACCAACTTTACTGAAGAACAAATATATGAAGTCAATAATGTGTACTGTTATAGGTTCAAGATTTGCAGGCTTGTTTACATACAGATAAAAAATATCCTTTATAAAATCATCGTATTGGGAATTTTCAATTATGTCTTGATAAAGTGAAATATTTAAATCACATGTAAATCCATTTTCGGTAAATATATTCTCTACTTTTATGTACGTTGTTATTTTACCAGTTGAAGAGGTATGTCTGGATGTCATATCATTTAAGTTTTTTTCTGGTATTGAATTGCGAAGCCTATGAAATGGAAATAAAGAAGGGAATATGTATTTACTTTTTCCAAGATTTAGCTCTAATTGTGGCTTACCTATTAATAAGAATGTACTTAACAATAATTCTTTGTATTCAATAGATTTGGCGATATTGTTGAAAATCGATAAAAGAAGTTTAAGTCTGCTTTGAAATTCAAGAATGTAATTAAACTCAATGCTATCAAAATTTTCACTACTTTCCCAATCAAATAAAAATCCATATTTAGTTAAATAATCCATAAAGGTACTTTTGTTAATGGACAAGAACTCACCAAATGGATTATTTTTTTTTGTATCTACATTACTTGTAACAAGACCCGTTAAGCTATCAAAATTATATTTTGCATAATTAGGTTTAGGCAAATGTGAACAATATAATGTAAGAATCTCTTGACCAGAGTTCGGATCAAAAGTATCTGTTAATGAATAGTTTTCAATCTTATTTTCGAATGTAAATTTACTTTCCATATATAGCTTACTTTCAGGATTATTATAAAGTAATTTTAACCTAAAATAAATAAAAAAACAATAACGATATTATATAGTAATCGATTTAATCGTGAACTTCAATTACGGATTGTTTTCTATTACAATTTAACTATGAGATGAGATATCTCTAAACGATTATCATTACCAAAACTGAGTCGTGACGACGACCATAATTTCAGACGTTTTGGTATTGATTACTTTTTTCAGCTTGTGAAATTGGCTGACCGATAACATAGAGGAAAGTAACTATGCGGTCAAGAATATTTTTTGCATGCCTTGATTTGTCATGTGTACTTTCGGTATTAACTGGAAAGTCAATCAATCATGACAATCAACGTCAACTTTTTCAACTACTGCCAAGCTCAATCTTCATCAACTGGAGTACATCCAACTGAAAGTGAAGTACTAGCACCTATGTTTGTACAGGATTACTACATGACTTCACATCATTCAGGTTTGCTACGTGGCACGTTTCGTCAATGTCGTATCATGGGTATTTCAATACTAACTGCCTTTGTTCCAGTCGCAGAAGAGGACTATGAACAGATGGTCTGGTGGTATAACAACTCAGTTAATGATTATCTCAAAGATTTTCGTAAGCCAAGTAAAAATGCCCCTAAGATTTCATCATGGGAAGCATTCACAGAGAAACAAGATTTACCAGTAATTGATGATGGGATTGAGCTTTATCTATTCATGGATCAATTTGAGTTTTTGAAATCAAAACTTGCAGAATCAAACTTTCAAGCACCAGAAATTTTGGAAATGCTATTTGATGGTTATGAGAATAAGGAAATCTTTGAAAAACTAGGAGTTCAGAAATCTGCAGGCTATAAAAAAGTCAATAATACTAAGAAAGAAGGGTTTGAGCTTTACAAAGAATTAAATAAATAATAGAATCGCCATCTCAATTGTGAGGTGGCGATTTTTTGCTAATCTTTCTGATAGAATATGCATTCGTATCCATCGGCACGAAGGTTAATATCAGACATCCAGTCTGGTGCAATCCCCATTAATGATGCAATCTCATCAAGTTTTTGTTCCATTGGGCATTCGATTATTACTTCATCATGTACATGTCCTACAACTTTAAACTCTTTCAGTTGCTCCAAAGAGTAAGCAAGAATATCACGACTGATAGCCTGGACAATGTTCTCCACAAATTTGGGGCCGTAACTTTCGAGCCTCTCCCAACGTTTGGCAGTTCCAGTTCCTTCATAAGTGACAGACTCTCCACCGAATTGGTTCTCGTCAATTCTTGGTTTAATATATGATAATTTACGACCAGATGGGAGTGTAATGAATAGAATGCCGCTTCTTACATCAAATTGAATACCGTGAGTAGATGTTGGAATTTGTTCCTTTACAGCAGTCTTTACAGCATTATCGACATCCCACCATAAGAGAACGATATTGGGATTTGCTTGTCGCCATGAGTTAACAAGTGGTTGGAGTTCGTCCTCTGATAGTCCCATATCAAGTGCACCCATGGCTTTGAGTGCACCGACTGAACCACCATATCCGCAAGCAAGCTCCGCAATTTTCCCTTTTTGTCTCAATTTAGAATTTTGTCCATGTTTTTCAACTGGTACTCCAAACATCTGAGAAGCGGACATACAGTAGATGTCTTTTCCTAGATCAAATACCTTACTACGCCATCTCTCCCCTGCCAAGTGGGACAGGACACGAGCTTCGATTGCTGAAAAGTCGCAAACAATGAATTTCTTTCCTTTGCTAGGGACAAAGGCTGTTCGGATAAGTTGAGATAAGGTATCTTGTGTGTCGTAGAGTAGCTCAGTAGCTTCTAAGTCACCAGTTCTGAAAAGTTCTCTAGCTTCCTCTAGGTCAGGAAGGTGGTTCTGTGGTAAGTTCTGAAGTTGCACCAAGCGACCAGCCCATCGACCAGTTCGGTTTGCCCCATAGAATTGAAACATTCCTCTTGCTCGACCGTCCTTACAAACACAGTTCATCATGGCTTGATATTTGGAAACACTTGATTTGGCAGCTTGCTGCCGAAGTTTGAGGACTATTGCCGTTTTATCATCGACTGTTTTGAGGAGTTCTTTCACAGCTTTTTTGTCTAGCGAATCAGTATTTACTCCGTGATCTCGTAACCAGCCAATCATCTGCAGGACTGAGTTAGGATTTTCAAGACCTGTTAAAGCTTTTAGTTCCTCTTGGATTTTAACTTTGCTCTCTGAATCAATTTTTATAGCAGCTATTACAAAGTCCAAATCAATTCCAATTCCACGGTCGTTGATAATCTGATCCTGGAGGTACTCATCCCAAACAAAATCAGGAACTGGGAAGTTTTTCAGTCGTTCCTTGATGGCCAATTCGACCTCAACATCACGTCTGTTGTAATCGATAAAGGTAGCCCACTTGTCAGGCGCGTGATGAGGAAAGTTGCGAACTCGCCCTCCATTGACCTTAGTAGGCTTACAAGGTACGCAGAAGTAGCGAATGAGGTCAGCACCCTCTCTCATCTTTTGGTCTTTGAGTTTGAGAACTGTTCCAACTCCTTCAAGGGAGAGTGGGAGTCCTAAATAGGCGGACCAAATCATGCTACATCTCCATGAAACTGGAGATAAAAATTCATCTGATAACAATTTGGGTTGATATTTCTTGAGCCAGTTTGATAGACAAATTCGTTCAAATGAAGCGTTGAATGCCCATTTGATGACTCTATCGTCTACTAAAGCTTCAAGAATATCTTGTGGTAACTTCTCCTTAGTTAAGTCGTAAACAGTTACTGGTCCATTATCGACAGATACCGCAAATAAAAGGATTTCAAAACTGTTATCCTCCGCATAGCGATAGACACCAGATTTTCGTAAGTCAATTTCACAATAAGTTTCGATGTCAATGCTGAGTTCTCTAATTGGCATAGTACGTCCTTTCTGAAAAAGGTGACAGAAGTACTGCCACCTAAAGTTCTATTTGTTTTTTCGACTGAGTGGTGTTTGGCTAAGTTTTTCTTTATTTTGCTTTGCCTTTCGTTCCATTTCATTTCGAATATCATCTCTAATGGTCATATACCCGAAGTATAGTCCGATAAGCACCCAGAGGCCCATAATAGTACAAGTTAAAATAGTATACATCATCAATCTAATTCTCCATTTCTAGTTCAAAAAGTCATCATCGTCTTCTGTCGCAAAATCATCCTCAGCACGAGTGCGTCCTCCGAGGGGTTCCCCATCACGCAATTTTTGCAAGTTATTCAAACCGCAAGCAATCCCTTTATTGCCATTGGAATTAAATGCGTAGAAGGTGATAGAAGCACGTCCGTAGATGCCTGAATACAATTCTGATGTATCAATGATTTCTTGACGATTGCCGTCAACCACCCCAGGTTTGTGTGGAGAGTTGGCATTCACAAAGTAAGCATTTTTGTATGCTTCATCATCAGGGCGTTCAAGGTCACCATCACGAAGCGGTGTTTTCAGAGTAGATAATGCGGGTACAGATTTACCGTTGCCCTTGAGTTTTGACTCACCTTCTTTGTATGCTTGCTCAATAGCAGCCTTGATTTTGTTAATGGTGACAGTATCCTCTTTTGGGATGATGAGTGAGGCACTGTACTTGGGAATACTACCGTTAATCGATTTTGGCTCATTGGCATTTAAGTAGCTGAAGCGAGTGTTTGGTCCTGTAATTACTTTAGTTGTCATATAGTTAATCCTCTTTAAATTCATTTTTTGCTAGGTTCATCTCTTGACGGGTATCGTCAATTGGAACGAGTGTTGGTTTACCACTTGGTTTTATTATGAGACCACCAAGGAGATCATTAAAGGTTTTCTTGCCAAGTAACTTAGTCATGGCTGTAATGGTTAGTAGTTTCTTCTCATAAGGGTCATAGCCAGCTTCAATCACAGCTTGGCTAACAGCTGACTCATCTGAGAATTTACGAACAGAGCGACCTTCAACCAGTTTATATCCTGGGATAGGATGTCCATCTGTTGCTTGATTTAATGCATAAGCTTTGATGTCGTTTGCCCATGAAATCAACAAATCTAGTTTAGGCAAAATCTCTGCAATGTCCTCGTTATCAAGGGTATCTGGATTCGCAAACTCCATCTTGGCAAGAGCCAAATTATCCTCCGCACGCTTTCGACAGATATTCTTTAGTTTACAGAACTGGCAGTGTTTACCAGACTGCATCTCCCCTTCACCTTTGAATGCAAGTTCAGCTTTTGGAGCGAGTTCATTTTCAGCCCATTCAAGCAACTCTGTCTTTTCTATCTCAAAGGTAGATATGTTATGTTTTCGTGGTTGAAAGATAGTCATGGTGACTTTATCAAAATCATAAAGTCCATCAAACATCTCAAGAGCTCCTAAAGCGTAGCACATCATCTGAGAGTTGTGGTCTGCATCAACTAGAACACCAAGCCCGTGCTTGTAGTCAATTACCTGAAGAAGTCCATCCGCCACGATGATGCAATCCCCAGTTCCAAATCCTTCAGGTACCCACTTAGAAAAGTCCAGTCGTTGTTCGATAAGAACTGTAGGGTCACGAGAGTAGCCTCTGGCTTTCTCGACTTGTTCCATGACGTAGTTGCGGTATTCTTCAGCGCAATCCTGCATTTCATGATTGTAAAATGCTAAATCCTTAGTCGGATCACGCGCATTCCTACCTAAAGCTTTCTCGACTAGATAAGCACACAACTCGTGGGCATCCGTCCCTTCAAGAGCGAAATCAGAAGTTGTGTCTGGTAAATCTTCGGTGAGACGAACAGATGGTGGGCAGTTCAACCATCGGTGTGAAGCAGATGCGGATAGAATGGCATGGTTAGTCATTACCAATCCCTCCAGCTTCTTCAAGGACTGCCGCAAAGTGTTTAGGGTCAAGAGCTGATAGAGAAGAAGCACCGTAAGTATTTAGAAGAGCGCGAACCTCATTTTTAAACCCGTCTTTAGCTTTGGTCGCAAGGGCTGCACGGACATCCTCCAATTGAATTTCCTTTTGTGGTTCAGATTTGGGTGATATTGGTTCAGGAACTGTTTCATCATCAGTAGATAGGAGTTTTTTGAACTCATCCACCAATCGAAGGTAGTACTTTGCGGTTTCTTCCATATCATGAATTAGTCTATTCAGTTCTTTCATTTTGCTCATTACTTTCTTCCTCCATAATTTTTTTAGCGAGTAGTTTTGAGATGACGCTGATAGCTATGAGAGTATCAGCTACGTCTTCATCAGGTTTGATGTATGGTTCGTTTACCATATTTGGTCCTCCTATCTTACTAAGTAAGGTTTTTATTAAATTTTCCACTTTGCAAGAGATTTTTTTAGACATACCTCTTACACATTACTAAGTAGAACCAAGTGATGTTTTTCCGTTAGATTTGAAAAAATTTTTGAATATCAAAAAAGTTTCCTGTGCAATTTAATAGGAAACTTCTATTTTTTTGAATGTTTTTTTCTGAAAGAGCGGAAAAATTTGTCAGATTCTTACTTAGTAAGTTAAGAAGATATATTTCTAAAATTACTGCAAAAATATGGAGGGTGCATAATGCAATTTACCTTATCTCATTCAGGACAGAATGGGGTTCAGACAACCACGGTCTATCCCAATCAAGTTACTATTACTGATGAAATATCGCTACAAACTGTTGCGCAATTTGACCATGTGGCAGGGCTGTTTTTAAACAATACACGCTCAAATGCAAATTTCATTAAGTCGGACGTTTTGGTCATGGATATTGATAATGACCATTCTGAAAATCCAGATGAATGGATGACGGTCGAGCGATTAAAAGAAATCTTTGCGGATTACAATTTTGCCTTGGTAACTAGTCGAAGTCATATGCAGGCAAAGGCAGGAAAAGCTCCAAGACCAAAATATCATATTTACTTCCAAATCAATGAGGTAACTGATAAAGATGTCTACGTAGCTATGAAGGAAGAACTTTGTAATCAATACAAGTTTTTTGATGATAATGCCAAGGATGCGGCACGTTTCTTCTTTGGAAATCCAAATGCACAGGTTATATGGCATGATTCATGGCTAATTATTGATGAAGATTTGTTTCAAGCTGTATCTATTGATGACGAGGAAGATTTCGATGCAGACTTCTATACGCCACCAAATGGTCCAATCCAGCAAGGCAGTCGTAACTCTACCATGTCAGTCTTTGCAGCAAAAATTCTAAAACGTTTAGGAGTAACGCAAGAATCAAGAGATAGCTTTGATGAACAGGCTCAGAAATGTGTACCGCCACTTGATAAAGCAGAGTTAGATACCATCTGGGGTAGTGCTGTGCGATTCTACAATAGAACTATAAAAACATCTAAAGGCTACGTGGCTCCCGATGCTTTCAATAGAGAAACATTAAAACCAGATGATTACTCAGATGTAGGCGAGGCTGGTGTGCTTGCTAGAGAATATGCTAATAAGCTGGCCTACACCAACGCAACTGACTATCTTTACTATGACGGAACTCACTGGCGTGAGAATAAGCAGTTGGCACTAGGTGCAGTTGTACACTTTACTGATGAGCAACTTGCTGAAGCGAATGCACTCTTGGAATCTGCAGATAAGCAACTTCAGTCTTCAGGTATTGATGAATTAACCATAAAGGCTGGAGGAAAGCGTCTAGAAAATGCAGTCGAAACTCCACTTCAATTGAAATATTTAAAAGCTTATCTTGCAGCTAAAGAGTTTCATAAATTTGTTATGAAACATCGTGACTATAAGAATTTGATGGCTGTCTATAATACAGCCAAGCCGATGCTTTCAGTTGAATTGTCAGAATTAGATAGTGATAACTTATTACTCAATACCCCAGAGGCTACCTATGATTTACGAAAAGGAATAAATGGGCAACAAGAACACAATCCTGAAGATTATATAACTAAAATAACCGCAGTCTCCCCTAGTGATCAGGGAATGGGATTATGGCAGGAAACTTTAGCTACCTTTTTCTGTAATGACCAAGAATTAATTGATTATGTTCAAGAAATTATTGGTATGGCAGCTATCGGTAAGGTCTATCAGGAACACATGATTATTGCCTATGGAGGCGGAGCGAACGGCAAGTCTACTTTTTGGAACACCATCGCTCGAGTACTTGGAAGCTACTCTGGGAAACTATCAGCTGATGCCTTAACTATGTCAAACAAGCGAAATGTCAGTCCTGAGCTTGCTGAGCTTAAAGGTAAACGTCTGGTCATTGCTTCTGAGATGGCTGAGGGTATGCGGCTCAATACAGCCGTTGTTAAGCAGATAACCTCAACAGATGAAATCCAAGCTGAGAAAAAGTACAAGGACCCTTTTCACTTCGTGCCATCACATACGCTAGTTCTTTACACTAACCATCTGCCTAAAGTAGGAGCGAACGATGATGGAACGTGGCGACGTTTGCTTGTTATCCCATTTAATGCCAAAATCACTGGTCGCTCTGACATCAAAAACTTTGCGGACCATTTGTATGACAATGCAGCACCAGCCATCATGTCTTGGATTATCGAAGGTGCAGAAAAAGCCATCAAAGCGAACTTCAAAACAAATGTACCAGCTGCCGTATCAGCTTCCGTCAAAGCCTATCGTGAAGCAAATGATTGGTTAGGACACTTCCTTGGTGACTGTTGTCAAGTTGGCGACCAGTTGTCAGAAAAATCAGGAGAACTATACAGTCAGTATCGTGCTTATTGCGCCAAAAACATGGAGTATACACGCAGTACAACCGATTTTTATTCTGCACTTGAGCAGGCAGGGTTTAAACGAAAACGGACAAGTAAAGGTAACTTCATTCTTGGTTTGAAATTGGTAGAGGATGGCTATGATTTCTTAGATTAATGACCGACATTTTTTACGGTCTACCTCCACACCAGAGGTCGATAGAGATTGGAAACGTGTCGGTCGTTGCCCCTTTGTCAAAAACTAATAAATTCTAATTACTAGAACAAATTAGTTAAACGACCAACATGAGTGACATTTTTTGATTTTATGTAGGTCTATTATGGTCTTTTCTAAAACTATCCTATAAGCAAAAATTACTATAAAAAAGCCTATAAGAGGAGTTTTGGAAATGACTGCACTAGACCTACACACTTCAATTTGATGAAAGGATTTAGAACGATGAGAGAAAAGTACGTTGAGCAAGCCTTGGTGAAGTCTGTGAAAGCTAGAGGAGGCATTTGTCTTAAATGGGTATCGCCATCTTTTTCTGGTGTACCAGATCGTTTGGTGTTTTTACCTAAGGGTAAGTTTGGCTTGGTGGAAGTGAAGGCTCCTGACCAAAAGCCAAGGGAGTTACAAGTGTCAAGGCATAAACTGTTCGCACGGTTAGGTTTCAAGGTTTATGTGATTGACCGCATTGAGATGATTGGAGAAGTGCTAGATGAAATTGACATTACATAACTATCAGGTAGTCGCCAAGGACTTCATCATAGGTCACCCTTATGCAGCAGTCATATTAGACATGGGGATGGGGAAGACGGCTACAACCTTGTCTGCAGTGAATGAATTGATGTTTGACAGATTTGAAGTCACAAAGGTTTTGGTTATTGCCCCACTTCGAGTCGCAAATACTGTCTGGAGTGATGAGATTGAGCAATGGTCTGAGTTGCGTCACTTACGGTATTCGAAAATAGTTGGTACTCCCAAGCAACGAAAGGAAGCTCTTCAGAAAGATGCGGATATCTATATCGTCAATCGTGAAAACCTCCCTTGGTTGGTAGAACAATGTAGTCCCTATTTCAAGTGGGATATGGTAGTAATTGATGAATTGAGTTCTTTCAAGTCATGGCAATCCAAGCGTTTCAAAGCCTTCATGGCTATGCGACCTTACATGAAGCGAGTGGTTGGACTAACAGGAACACCGAGTTCTAATGGACTGATGGACTTGTTCGCAGAGTTTAAAGTCATTGATGGTGGGGAACGTCTTGGTCGATTCATTGGTGAGTTTCGTAGTCGCTACTTTGAAGAAGGTCGTCGCAATGGCAATATTGTCTATGAATACATCCCCATGGACTATGCGGAGTGTCAAATTCAAGACAAGATTAGTGATATAACCATTTCCATGAAAGCATTAGACTATCTGGAGATGCCTGAATTGATTTCAACCAAGAAACTGATGCGTATGACAGAAAAGGAAAAAGAAAAATACATTCAGTTTAAGAAAGAGTATGTATTGTCAGAGTTAGATGGACTAGAAGTAACTGCTTCCAATGCTGCAAGCCTTACGAACAAGTTAGTTCAGTTGTCCAATGGAGCCGTATATTCTGATGATCATACGGTTGTGGCATTACATGAACAGAAACTAGATGCCCTTGAAGATATCCTCGAATCCGCGAATGGAGAACCTGTCTTAGTTGCCTATTGGTTCAAACATGACTTGGCTCGGATTATGGGTCGTTTAGAAAAACTCAAGGTAAAGAGTCGGGTGTTGAAAACAGAAGAAGATATTCGTGAATGGAATAAGGGTAATGTTCCAGTTGGCTTACTTCATCCAGCTGGAGCAGGTCATGGGTTGAACCTCCAAAAAGGTGGTCACAACTTGGTCTGGTTTGGATTAACGTGGTCTTTGGAACTATACCAACAAACCAATGCACGACTTTGGCGTCAAGGTCAGGAGGCTGAGACAGTTGTTATCCAACACATTGTGACTGAAGGAACGATTGATGAGGAAATCCTTAAGGCATTAGAAAACAAAGATGCACAACAAGAACGGCTGATTGCAGCTGTTAAAGCACAAGTAGGAGGGGCAGATGGATAAGGCAGAGCACATACTGACGAATTACAATGAACTCAAAAGTGACTTGGAGATGTTAAAGTATCGTTTGGAACATTTCAAACCAGTGACAGAAAATGAGGTTATTGGTTCACTCGTTTTTGAAAAATCTGATGAACCTAGAGTTAAAAGTACACCTACCAATCGACGGTCAGAGATGATTGCACTGAATTTTCGTGAGAAGATGATTCAGGAAAATGAGGAACAATTGGCGGATTTATCGCAACGATATATCCGATTGGCTAATGACCTTGATAATTTTGAGATGGCTTTAAAATTTCTAAAGGGAGATTTGTATGATTTTGCGCAATCCATGCTTAAGACAGATAGTAATTGGGATAGTTTGATGAGAGAGTTTCATATTAGTCGAAGTACTGTTAGAAATTGGCGTCGTAAGGTCTTAGACCATGTTAGGGAAGTGAATATGAAGATGGGATTTTCTTTGGAAAAGTAACCTCTCCCTGACCTACCCTTGACCTACCAGTAACCTACCCCTGCACTAAGTGTGACCTAACATTGACCTCACTTTGTCAAAATTTGTGGTAGAATTGTAAGTGTCAAAAAAGATAAAAAATACCCAGTAATGACTGGATATATCTCCTTTTTAGAGTTAATATGTACACAACAAAAGAAGAGGAGAACAATACCATGACAAAGCGTCAACAAGAAAAACTCAATGCCATTTTAACAGAGATTGCTAAAGAAGAACTTCAAGTTGAAACTTTGGAAAAACGTTGGAGCGACAACCTCGATTTCTACGATGTTTCGGTTTGGGGAATCAAAAGAGCATTGGAGAGAGCCTACGAAGCAGGTCGTCAATCAGTAAAATAAACCAAAGCCTAGCCCAAGGGTTGGGCTTTTTTTCGTGGAGGAATTATGATTATTTCTAGTGAACAAGTGTCGGTTGGACACCCAGATAAAATCTGTGATCAGATTTCAGATGCCATTTTGACGGAGTGTCTAAAGTATGACAAATCAAGTCGAGTGGCAGTTGAGACCTTAATCAAAGATAACCAGGTTATAGTAGCTGGTGAAATTTCGACAAGACATTACATTAATCTCGAGAACATTGTTCGTCAGGTTGTCGAGCCACTTGGTTTGAAGAACGTCCAAGTAACAAATTTACTTGGGCTCCAAAGCTCAGATATTGCACAAGGAGTAGATAATGGTGGTGCTGGTGACCAAGGAATGATGTTTGGTTATGCGACAGACGAAACTCCTGAGTACCTACCACTTCCTTATGTTCTAGCAACCCGAGTCCTTGAGAAACTGATGTCGCTTGGTAACCCCTTACTTGGAAAGGATGCCAAAGCTCAGGTTTCCTACGACTATGAGAAGAATCGGATTGATACCTTTTTGGTTTCTATCCAACATACAGCATCGGCTGACTTGGATAAAGTGAAACGAATTGTGACAGAGGCAATGATGTCAGTTGCCCTTCGTTACCGTCAGAATCTAGATTTCAAAGTTCTAGTCAATCCAACTGGACGTTTTGTTCTTGGTGGCTCATTTGCGGATGCAGGAGTTACTGGTCGAAAAATTGTGGCAGATACCTATGGTGGTTTCGCACATCATGGTGGCGGTGCTTTCTCTGGAAAAGATCCAAGCAAGGTGGACCGCTCAGCTACATACATGGCACGAAAGATTGCTAAGGATATTGTTCGAGAAGGGTATGCGAAACGATGTGAAGTACAATTAGCCTATGCCATTGGAGTAGCCAAACCTGTTTCGGTGTATGTAGATACCTTTGGTACCAGTCGCTACACCGCAAAACAACTGGAAGGAATGATTCGTGAGCGTTATGATTTAACACCACGAGGTATCATTAAGGAACTTAATCTCTTGAATGTAGACTACACCGAGACAACTTGCTTTGGGCATTTCACAAAAGCCTATCTTCCTTGGGAGAAATAGTGATATAATTGAGAGTAAAGGAGTATTCATATGTCCAATCCTCAAGTATCATATATAACCGTATCACTTTTTAGTTTCATGTTGCCGATGATTTCAATTGACGTTAACGTAGAAGAAAAATTGGTAAGGATCCAAAAATTTCCTGAGACAGAAGCAGAGATAAAAACAATCTCCAATCTCCGATTATTTTTCTTCTTAAATCAATTAAAACGTGTGAAACTGTCTGAATGGAAGGAATATTATTCAAATGAGATGGAGATTTTAGATGGTACTCAGTGGAATGTATCATTTGTCATGAATGGAAGAACCTACAATTGCTCGGGCGATAATAATTTTCCAAGAGAATGGACGTTATTTTGTAGGGCAATAAATAGATTAGTAAAGTACAATTACCTTGAATAATTGTGCTTTTTCTTTGGAGGGAAAATGCCAAGAAGACCAAGCACACCTTGTAAACAAAATGGTTGTCCTAACCTAGTACCTTATGGACAGAAGTATTGTGAGAACCATAAAGCAAACTACCAACTGGATACCAAGTCAACCAGAGCCAAAGGATACAATGCCCAGTGGAATAAAGCACGACTTCGTTACTTAAAAGTTCATCCACTCTGTGTTCAATGTAAAGTCAAAGGTCGATTGACCAAGGCAATAGTGGTTGACCATATCACACCCCACAGAGGTGACCAAGAACTCTTTTGGAATCAAACCAACTGGCAAGCACTTTGTAAGTCTTGTCATGACAGGAAGACCAAGACGACTGACCGATATGTGGAGTATACGTATCGATTTTAGTCTTGGAGTTTCGTTACAAAAGTATCCAATTTTTAACCATATGGGGGAGGGGGGATGAAATCTCTAAACCCTTGGGAGACTAAGACCGACGCCCCCTCAAACGTGCAATTTCGCAAAATTCGCAAGCGGGTACATTTAAATCGCTCAATTATTACGTTCGTTCCCACCGTTATCACGTTTCTAATGTGGGGATGTAGCGTTCCCTAGTATGTCATTTTGGTAATAAAATAGTGAAAAAGGCTAGAAACAATGTAGAAAATAGTTGTTTTTAGTCCTTTTTTGCTGGAAAGGAAAACAAATGGACGAAAGTCAACGCAAACAAATCTGGAAAATGCGAGCAGAAGGTCTTGGCTATGGCTTAATCGGTAAGGCTACAGGACTATCTAGAGATTCTGTTAAAAAATACTGTAAACGAAATCCAGCATTGCTTGGTCATGGAGCGGCGACAAAGCAGATGGCAAAAGCCGACCAGAATGACGGACTCCGTTGCCCCCAGTGTTATCAAGCACTGAAAATTCATAAAATAGGAAGACCAAAGAAGTTCTGTTCGGATAAGTGTCGTAAGGTTTGGTGGACAACACATTCTAACGAACACGATAAATCAAAAACCGCATATGAAGATTTGACTTGCCAGCAATGTGGCAGGTCATTTTTATCTTATGCCAATCCAAATAGAAAATTTTGTAGCCATTCGTGTTACATCCAATCACGCTTTTATAAAGGAGAAACCAATGACAAGTCAACCAACAATGGAAATTAGAGAGATTCGATTATCTGAACTACACCCAGCCTCCTACAATCCTCGAAAAAAACTCAAAAAGGGTGACAAGGAGTATGAAAAGATTAAGCAAAGCCTACTCAAGTTTGGTTACGTTGACCCCATCATCGTCAATAAAGACTTGACGGTAATTGGTGGCCATCAACGATTAACTGTATTGAAGGACTTAGACTATGAAACTGCCAAATGTGTCATTGTCAATTTATCCAAGGAAGATGAAAAGGCACTGAACATTGCCCTTAACAAAATCACAGGTCAATGGGATGACCAGCTTTTGGCGGACTTGCTTTTGGATTTACAGGAATCGGATTTCAATCTCGACCTGACTGGTTTTGAACCACCAGAAATTGATGACATCCTATCAAATGTCCATGATAAAGACCTATCAGATGATGACTTTGATGTAGAAGAGGAATTAAATAAACCCACCTTTTCAAAACGAGGGGACATTTGGCAACTTGGTAAACATCGAGTGATTTGTGGAGACTCTACAAAAGCCAAAACATATGGCCAACTGTTAGGTGATAAAAAGGCAAATTTGGTTGTGACAGATCCTCCCTATAATGTTGACGTGGAAGAAACAGCTGGAAAGATTCTCAATGATAATATGCCAGATAGTGAATTTTACCAGTTTCTTTTTGACATGTTCACTCAGGTAGAAAAACATATAGAATCTGATGCCTCTATCTATGTATTCCATGCGGATACAGAAGGATTGAACTTCCGTAAGGCATTTAAGGATGCTGGTTTTTATCTCAGTGGGTGCTGCATTTGGAAGAAGAACTCATTAGTGCTTGGACGTAGTCCCTACCAGTGGCAACATGAACCATGTCTCTTTGGCTGGAAACAAAAGGGAAAACATCAATGGTTCAGTGACCGTAAACAAACAACCATTTGGGAATATGACCGTCCAATATCTAGTAAAGACCACCCAACAATGAAACCAATTCCGCTCATGGCCTATCCTATTCAAAACTCATCCATGCGTGGGACAATTGTTCTTGATCCATTCCTTGGTTCTGGTTCGACCCTAATGGCCGCAGACCAAACTGGAAGGGTTTGTTACGGCATTGAGTTGGATGTGAAGTTTGTGGATGTCATTGTCAAACGTTATATAGAGTCAACAGGAAATCATAACGTGACGGTGTTGCGTGATGGACAGACTTTGACCTTTGATGAAGCCTATTCAATGATGGAGGGGACGGTATGAGCCTAACCTTTCTTGATTTCTTTGCAGGAGTGGGTGGTTTTCGTCGTGGTTTGGAATTAGCTGGTTTCAAATGTATCGGTTACTGTGAAAAGGATAAATTTGCAAGAAAATCTTATGAAGCAATGTACGACACGAAAGGAGAATGGTTTCATGACGACATCACAAGCATTGACCCAACACAACTTCCAAAAGCAGATCTCTGGTGTGCGGGAAGCCCTTGTCAAAATGTGTCTATCGCAGGAAAGCGAGCAGGCCTATACGGTGAACGAAGTGGACTCTTTTTTACATTTGTTGACATCATCCAAAGCCAAGAGGAAGAAGATAAACCCGAGTGGATACTCCTTGAAAATGTTAAGGGACTTTTATCAAGTGGCGGGGGACGAGATTATCTCGACTATCTCTCTATCCTGGATGAAGCAGGGTACGACCTTGAGTGGCAAGTGTTCAATTCAAAAGACTACGGAGTTCCCCAAAATCGAGAACGCATCTACACTATCGGACATCTTAGAAGTAGAGGTCGACGAAAAGTACTACCTATCAGCGGAGAAAGCGGTAGCCATCTTAAGCAACTTGTAGGTGGTATGCAAAGCTATCGTGTCTACGACCCTAGTGGAATTGCCACAACCCTTGTTGGTGCGGGTGGTGGACTGGGAGCTAAGACTGGTCTTTATTTGATTGACCAATCTTTGACAGAACCAAAGTTGACAGATGAGGCACGTTGTATCACTGCACGATATACTGCTGGAGCTACAAAGCGGACGGCTATGAATTCTGGAGTACTCGAAATTCAACCTATTCTGACACCCAATCGAATCAATAAGCGTCAAAATGGACGTAGGCTCAAGGAACAGGATGAGCCAATGTTCACATTGACCTCTCAAGACCGCCATGGCGTTCTTGAAGGTATCAAGGTCAGAAATGGTACAAAGCAAGGTTATCAAGTTGCTGAGGTAGGAGATTCCGTGGATATATCCTATCCCAACTCTCCAACTAGACGAGCAAGAGTTGGGAAAGGAATCGCCCATAACCTATCATGCGGTGGTCAAATGGGTGCTGTGGTTTGGAATGATCGAGTTGTAAAAATCAGACGATTAACCCCTCGAGAATGTTTTCGACTACAAGGATTTTCGGATGATTTGTTCGAGAAAGCCCAAGCAGTAAACTCCGATGCCCAACTGTATAAACAAGCTGGAAATGGAGTGACGGTAACAGTTGTCTATGCCATTGGATGTGCCATTCTAGCAAGTGAAAAATAGTCGAAAATACCTTCAAAATAATCTATAAATGACTGGATATAAGTCTCCTTTAGAGTTAATATGTACACAACAAAAGAAGAGGAGAACAAAACCATGACAACAACACTTGAAAAACTCTATGAAACCTACCCAACAACTGCAAGTATCATTCCTTACAAGGAATGGGTTATCGTTGCATCCAAAGGAAACAAAGAAACAGTAGTTGAGATTTACGAAATCGTTGATAGCCTTGAAGAATTTGAATTATTTGAATGCCGACTTAACCGCATATACAAGGAATCAATAATTGTTACGGATCTTGGTCACGCTGTCAAGTGGGCATTCGATATGTTTGGAGAATAACATGGACTCAAAAATTTTCAATAACCTAAAGACAATCTATCCGGTTGGTACAAAGGTTAGATTAGTAAAAATGGATGATCCACATCCAGTTCCTAAAGGAACAATTGGTACAGTTATTGGAGTGGATGACATTGGTTCACTCTTAGTTAAGTGGGAAAATGGCAGTTGCCTGAATGTTTTATATGGAATAGATATCGTGGAAAAGGTAAAGTAAGATGTGGGAAATAATGACTCGAACGGTTGGTGATAGGCATTACGTTTGTGAATTTCTCCGTGAAGATACAACAGACCCGAGAAATATAGACGGTGCTTGGATTAGAATTCTGACAATAAAACGTGATGGTGAATATATCTACCAATATAGATATGGGAACGAAATAGATAACATGGACGATATTGACAGAACTGTCTGTCAGGCTGTTCTTGATAACTTTAATGAACTTTAAGAATGAACTCGAATTGAGTTCTTTTTTCTTACTCTAAAGGAGGTGAGATTGTGGCAATCAGGGGGCGAAAACCAAAGCCTACGAATATGAAAATACTTGAGGGAAATCCTGGTAAGCGACCACTTCCTACGAATGAAGTCAAACCCAAACAAAAAGCCCCACGTTGCCCACAGTGGCTTGAAGATGATGCAAAGAAGGAGTGGAAACGGATGGGAAAAATTCTCGAACAAATGGGAATTTTAACCGAAATGGACATGACTGCATTTGCAGGATATTGTCAAGCTTACGCACGCTGGAAAGAGGCGGAAGAGTTTCTTACCAAGCATGGCTCCATTATCAAAACCCCGAATGGCTATCTCCAACAAGTCCCTCAAGTCTCTATCAGCCAGACTAATCTCAAAATCATGCTTAAATTCTGTGAACAGTTTGGTTTAACACCATCAGCACGTAACCGTTTAGCGACGATGGATTCGGAAGTTGGTACTGGTGATGAAATGGAAGATTTGTTAGGAGGAATTTTATGAGCTATCATTATGAACCAAGTCCATTCATGCTTCCAACCTCACACTATGATAAGGTAAAGGCTGATAGGGCAGTAACATTTATCAATAACCTCTCCCATACCAAAGGCAAGTGGGCAGGAAAGCGATTTGATTTGTTGCCGTGGCAGGAACAGATTGTCCGTGACCTATTTGGAATTGTCAAGGAGGATGGTAACCGTCAGTTCTTAACAGCCTATATAGAAATTCCAAAGAAGAATGGTAAGTCTGAGCTAGCAGCGGCTATCGCTCTTTATCTACTATATGCGGATAATGAAGCCAGTGCGGAAGTTTATGGTGCGGCTTGTGACCGAAACCAAGCATCAATCGTATTTGATGTGGCCAAACAGATGGTGCAGATGAGTCGCCCCTTGGAAAAGCGTTCTAAGATAATGGGTGCTACCAAGCGTATTGTCAATTATTCTAATGCTGGGTTTTACCAAGTTCTTTCTGCAGAGACTGGGACAAAGCATGGACTAAACGTATCTGGCTTGGTCTTTGATGAAATCCACGCTCAGCCTAATCGCCATTTGTATGATGTATTGACCAAAGGGTCAGGAGATGCAAGGGAACAACCCCTCTTTTTTATTATCACGACAGCTGGAACAGATAGGAACTCCATCTGTTATGAATTGCATACTAAAGCATTGGATATTTTGAATGGTAGAAAGAAGGACACTTCATTCTATCCAGTGGTTTATGGATTATCCGATGAAGATGATTGGAATGATGAAGCGAACTGGAGAAGAGTCAACCCTTCACTAGGGCATACTATTGGGATTGACCGTGTTAGAGAAGCCTACGAACAGGCACTTGATAACCCAGCTGAAGAGAATGTCTTTAAGCAGCTCCGTCTAAATATGTGGACAAGTTCAAGTGTTGCTTGGATTCCAGAACATGTTTATGCGAAAGGCAATGCCCCAATTGACTATGTAGCTCTTAAAGGTCGTGATTGTTACGCAGGGCTTGACTTATCGAGCACATCTGACATTACAGCCTTAGTCTTAGTCTTTCCGCCACGGAATAGTGAGGAGAACTACATTATCTTACCTTTCTTTTGGTTACCAGAAGATACCTTGGAACTCAGATGTCGTCGTGACCATGTTCTGTATGATGTTTGGGAGCGTCAGGGCTATATCAAAACTACAGAGGGTAATGTTGTTCACTATGGTTTTATCGAAAAATTTATTGAAGACTTATCGGAAATCTATCATATCAAGGAAATAGCCTATGACCGTTGAATGCGACACAGATGGTTCAGAATCTAGAAGAGATGGGTTTGACCTTGGTGCCTTTCGGTCAAGGTTATAAAGACATGAGTCCACCGTCTAAGGAACTCTACAAACTTATGATGGAAGGTAAGATTCAACATGGTGGCCATCCAGTTCTGAAATGGATGGGACAAAACGTAGTCATGAGGCAAGACCCAGCTGGCAATATCAAGCCTGATAAGGAAAAGTCAGTTGAGAAAATTGACGGTATCGTAGCACTCATTATGGGACTGGACCGTTGTATTCGTCATCAAACCGATGAAGGAAGTGTGTATGATGAACGTGGTATATTAAGCTTTTAGGATGAAAACTACCTAAATAGGTTGAATATATCCTAAAAAGTGGTAGAATAGAGAAAAGGAGGATATTACCATGCAAATCAATATTGAAAACTTAGTCTCTATTTCTGAAGCAAATCAAAACTTTTCTAAGGTAGCTCGTATGGTCGATACGAATGGTACTGCAGTAATATTGAAAAATAACACACCAAAGTATGTATTAGTGGACTATCAGAGTCTAATTAAAGAGGAACAGGCAACCCCTACGGTTGTTGAACAATCAACTTTGGATGAAGTTGCGACTTCGGTTTTATCACGCCATCTTGATGCATTTAAGGAATTGGCAAAATGAAAGTATTAACTGTTGAACAGGTTATTGAATTACACACTAGGTTAATTCAAGCTACTGGGGGTTTAGATGGTGTTAGGGATGTTGGTTTAATAGAATCTTCACTATCTTCAGCTTTTAGTACTTATTTTGGTGTTGAGAAGTATCCAAGTATTGAAGAAAAGGCTGCTAGACTTTGTTATTCGCTAGTTAATAATCATGCCTTCCTTGATGGGAACAAGCGAATTGGAGTTTTTGTCATGATTATTTTCCTAGAATTAAATGGCATTATATTAAATCAGACTGATGATGAAGTAGTGAAGCTAGGACTTGGAGTAGCTTCATCAGAATTAGATTATGATGCAATTTTAGAATACATTCGGAATCATTAAAACTTTTCTTATTGAGGATATAACTTCAAGAAAGTGATAGAACATGGTATCTTCTTGAAGAAGGAGAGATGAAAACCATCTAAGAATAATCGAAAAGCACTTCAATTGAGGTGCTTTTTTCGTACTCAAAAGGGGGAACTATGGGACTACTAGATTTTCTGGGACGTAAGCGTGCTAGAGATAAACCACGAAATAGTTATGAAGGTCAGGACTTCTCATATCTGTTTGGACGAACGACCAGTGGGGAGAACGTAGATGAGTTTAAAGCTATGCAGACGACAGCTGTGTATGCTTGTGTCCGTATCTTAGCTGAAGCAGTTGCTTCATTACCCATTCATGTATATGAGAGAATGGCAACTGGAAAGGAGAAGAAGGTGGAACATCCCCTTTATTTTCTCTTACATGATGAACCTAACCCTGAGATGTCATCCTTTGTTTTTAGAGAAACCTTGATGACCCATCTACTGATATGGGGCAATGCCTATGTCCAGATTATCCGAGATAGGAGTGGACAGGTTATCAGTCTTTACCCACTTTTACCAGATAAGATGTCTGTTCATCGTGATGATAGTGGAAAGCTCTATTACAAATACAAGCGTCAGTCAGAAGAAAATCCTAACTTTAAGGAAAAGGGTAATGCTATCTTGAGAGCAGAAGATGTTCTTCATGTACCTGGTCTGGGTTTTGATGGCTTGATAGGTTATTCTCCAATTGCTCTTGCTAAAAATGCTATCGGTATGACCTTGGCAACGGAAAACTATGGGGCATCATTCTTTAAAAATGGTGCAAATCCTGGTGGCGTTTTGGAACACCCAGGCATTCTCAAAGATCCCAAACGAGTGAGAGATTCATGGAATGCAGTCTACAATGGGGTAACAAATGCCCATAAAGTGGCAGTGCTAGAGGAAGGGATGAAATACACTCAAGTAGGTATTCCTCCAGAAGAAGCCCAGTTTCTCCAAACTAGAAAATTCCAAATCAATGAAATTGCAAGGCTCTACCGCATTCCACCTCATATGGTTGGCGACTTGGAGAAATCCTCATTTTCAAACATTGAGCAACAATCTCTAGAATTTGTTAAATATACCTTAGACCCTTGGGTAGTTCGTCTCGAACAGGCTTTCAAGAGGTCTCTTTTTTTACCTGAGGAAAAGAAAACCTACTTTGTGAAGTTCAATGTAGATGGTCTTCTTCGTGGCGATTATCAGAGTCGGATGAACGGCTATGCGATTGGTAGACAAAATGGCTGGCTGTCGACGAATGATATTCGTGAACTTGAGGACTTGAATCTCCTTTCAGATGAGGAAGGAGGCAATCTCTACTTGATAAATGGAAACATGACGAAACTGAAGGATGCGGGTGGCTTTATGAAACAAGGACCAGTAGAACAAGAAACTCAATCTGAGGAGGATATAGATGCATAAGTTTTGGAATTTTACAGAAGATGATAGTGGTCGAACACTTCGTATTGAAGGACAGATTGCTGAAGAGACGTGGTTTGGCGATGAAGTCACGCCACAAGTATTTAAAAATGATTTACATGCAGGAAACGGAGACATCACCCTCTGGATTAATAGTCCGGGGGGTGATGTTTTTGCGGCTGCACAAATCTATAACATGCTGATGGATTACAAAGGTGATGTCCATGTAGTGATTGATGGATTAGCCGCAAGTGCTGCTAGTGTCATTGCCATGGCAGGTACAACGGTTTCTATGAGTCCAGTTGCCATGATGATGATTCACAACCCTTGGACTGTGGCACAAGGTGAAGCCAAGGACATGCAGAAGGTTATTGAAATGTTGGGAGAAATTAAGGAATCCATCATCAATGCCTATGAACTAAGAACAGGACTTTCAAGAACCAAACTCTCGCACCTCATGGACTCAGAGTCTTGGTTCAATGCCAAAAAGGCTGTTGAACTAGGCTTTGCGGACAAGATTCTCTTTGACAAACAAGATAAACAAGGAATGGATACTGAGAGTTATTCTTTCAGTCGAAAAGCTGTCCAACAAGATTTACTTGTAAAAATGCAGGCGAAACTTGAAGTCCAACAACCAAAGAAAACAATCCCTATCAATCAGTTGGAAAAACGATTGAATTTGCTCAATTAACGAAAGGAATATGAACTCATGTCTAAATTACTTGAATTGAAAGAAAAACGTAACCAAGCTTGGCAACAAGCAAAAACCTTCCTTGACTCTGTTCGTTCAGAAGACGGACTGGTATCAGAGGAAGATTCCAAACGCTATGATGAAATGGAAGCAAAAATCAACCTCTACAATCAAGAGATTGCTCGGTTGGAGCGTCAAGAAAAGATTGACCTTGAACTTTCTCAACCAGCATCACAGGCTCTAATTGGGCAGCCCACTACAGTTTTGAATGATAAGTCTACTGAAGAGGAAAAGAAAGGTGTAGCTTCAGATAGCTATGCCAAGACATTTTGGACAAGTGTCCGAAAACGTCACTTCTTTGATGTCAAGGATGTCCTTCGAGTAGGAGAAGATACCGAAGGTGGTCACCTTGTCCCTGATGAATATGAGAAGAAACTGGTTCAAGGATTACAAGAAGAGAATTTCTTCCGTAGCCTTGCGACTGTTATCAAAACATCTAGTGGTGAGCGTAAGATTCCTGTTGTGACTGGACATGGTTCAGCATCATGGATGGATGAAAATGGTCTTTATCCTGAAACAGAAGAAACCTTTGGTCAGGTGACACTAGACTCTCATAAGATTGGGACTGCCATTCGTATTTCAGAAGAGTTGCTTAACGATTCAGTCTTTGACCTTGAATCCTATATGACAGCTGAATTTGCTCGTCGCATTGGAACGGAAGAAGAAAAAGCATTCTTGATTGGTGATGGTTCTAAGAAACCAACTGGTATCTTTACTCAGGCAGAAGTTACAGGTCCAACGACTGCTACAAAGGATATTACCTTTGACGATATGATTGAACTGTATCATTCTCTACCAGCACCGTATCGTAAGAATGCTGTTTGGATTTTACATGATACGACTGTCAAAGCTATCCGTAAACTCAAGGACAACAATGGTAATTACATTTGGCAGCCATCCACTCAAGCTGGACAACCAGATCTGATTTTAAATCGTCCATACTACACATCGACATTTGCTCCACTACCTGAAGCAGGAAATAAAGCCATTGCGTTTGGTGATTTCTCTTATTATTGGATTGCGGATCGTCAGGGACGTACCTTCAAACGTCTGAATGAACTCTATGCCAATAATGGACAGATTGGTTTTCTTGCTTCACAACGTGTGGATGGTAAGTTAGTCCTACCTGAAGCCGTTAAGACACTAACTGTGAAGGCTAAGTAATGATGGTTAGTTTAGCAGAAGCAAAACAGTATCTCAAAGTGGAACACGATGATGAGGATGGACTGATTGAGCAGTTGCTCGAAACCAGTCAACAACTCTGTGAAGATATTTTGCGTCAATCAATTTATTCAGAAGTTCTAAAGACGGCAATCCTATATGGGGTTGCCTATCTTTATGAACATAGAGAAGATGCAAATCATAAGGAGTTGAAAGAAACGCTTTATCACTTGTTGTTGGCTGAACGAAAGGATGTGTTCTGATGAAGATTGCACCTTTGAGGGAACGATTGTCATTTCATGTTCGACAGATTGTTCAAGATGAGATTGGCAATGAAACTTCGACCTGGATAGCTTTATTTGAACGATGGTGTTCTTGTCGTCCACTCACCTTGACCGAAAGGGATGGGAGTGTGACAAAACTGGAACAAGAGAAAGTCCAGTTCACCCTCAGGTATGAAAAGGCGATTCTTGGACTTCATTCCTTAACGACTCACATTCAATTTCGAGGTCAAACCTATGAGATTGAGTCGATTGATGGAGATACAGTGCCAAGGCAACTGATTTACATCGTTGCCATTAAGGAGGAGAGTTATGACTAAAATTGGACTGGATGCACTAGAATCTGCCATCGCAAATGAGCTGGCGGAATTTGTAGAGGATACAACAGAGGTGATGCGTGAAGTTGTAGAGGAAGTCACCCAGGAATCCATCGTAACCTTGAAAGCAACGTCACCTAGAAAGAGTGGTTCTTATGCCAAAGGGTGGAAGAGTAAAGCGACGATTGATACCAGTACAGGACTAACCAAGACCATTCATAATCGAACGCCAGGTCTGACACATCTCTTAGAAAATGGTCATGCCAAAAGCTCTGGTGGGCGAGTTGAGGGTATAAAGCATATCGCTCCCGTTGAGAAACAAGCGATACAATCCTTAGAAGAAAAGCTGAGAAAGCGAGTGTGATAGGACATGTTACTGAGCGAATTGTACGCCATTCTCAAAGAATTACAGTTTCCTCTTGCCTACCATCATTTTGAAGAAGGGAGTCGTCCAAGACCACCGTATCTAGTTTATTTGGTGACTGATTCAGAAAATCATGGTGCAGACAATTGGTCTTATCATAAGCAGACTAACCTGCTAGTGGAACTCTATACCACTAAGAAAGATTTAGCAATTGAACAAAAGGTGGAGTCATTATTTGACAGCCACCTTATTTATTTTGAAAAAGTAGAGACCTATATCTCATCAGAGAAACTCTACCAAATAACCTATTACATCACATTACATGGAGGATAATATGGCTGAAAAGAATAAGGTCACCTTTGGACTACAAGATGTCCATTGGGCAGAAGTTACAAGCGAAGGTTCTGATGGTACGTTGACATACGGCAATGTAGAACGACTTCGTGGTGCTGCAGAATTAACCCTTGAACCAACAGGAGATAAGGGTTCTTATAAGGCAGACAATATCAATTTTTATACAACAGAGTCAAATGATGGCTATGAGGGAACACTAAAAGTTGCCCTTCTAACGCAGGAATTTTTGACACGAGTCCTTGGAGAACAGTTGGATGCGACGACAAACACCATTTCAGAGATCGCAAACAGCGAAAAGAAAAATTTTGCGTTGATGTTCCGTTTTGAAGGGGATAAAAAAGAAACATTACACGTTTTGTATTATTGTTACGCATCTCGTCCGACTGTTGGTTCAAAAACCAAGTCTGGTTCAGATATCAATGAGGTAGAGTTGACCTTTACTGCCAGTCCTCGCCCACTTGATAAGGTTGTACGTCGACGAACAACAGAGGAAACGAGCGATGAGATTCGTGAAAACTGGTTCAAGGCAGTTTTTGAGCCTCGTAAGTAAGGGAGAAGGCAATGAGAGAAAGTATTACCATAGCAGGCACGACCTACGAGTTAGCAACCAATGCCTATACCCCAATCGCTTATAAAGAGCAGTTTGGTAAGGATTATTTTCAAGATTTATTCTCGATGGTAAATAGTCAAGCAATCTTGGCAAAACTTGACCAGTTAGAAGATGGAGAGGAATTACAGGCACATCATATTGATGTTTCTATTCTGTCTGATTTCGATATGACATTTTTCCATCGAATCTTTTGGGTCTTTGCGAAGTCAGCCAATCCACGAGTGAAACCATTTGTGGATTTTTATATGGAGATGGAAGAATTTCCAGTGCAGGAAGTAGCCCCTGTCTTGATGAATATGTTGAACCAAGGGATGTCAACCAGAAAAAAGCAGATGAAACAGAAACAGCGAGTGAAGAAATCTTCACAGTAGAGAGTTATTTCTCCTGTTGTAAGGAGACTGGTCTGACTATTGACGATTTAAAACATATCTCTATTGGGATGGCACTTGACTACCAAACGGACTATGTGGAGATGCGTACTCGAGAAACTTCTCAAACACGCCCAGCAACTCAAGCTGATTTTGATAATTTCTGATGGTAGAAAGGAGGGACTATGGCAGGAAACATAAAGGGAATTACGATTGAAATTGGTGGCGATACTCAACCCTTACAAGATGCCTTAAAGGGTGTAAACAAACAAGCATCTGAAGCTACCAAAGAACTAAGACAAATTGATAAGGCTCTCAAGTTTGATACAGGCAATGTCACCCTCCTTACTCAAAAGCAGGAAGTCTTGGCAAAACAAGTCGAGACAACCAAAGAAAAATTGGCAACGCTCCGTCAAGCCCAATCACAGGTGGAAGCTCAATTTAAGGCTGGGGATATTGGGGCAGACCAGTACCGTGCCTTTCAACGTGAGGTGGAAACTACTCAAAGGTTGCTAACGTCCTATGAAACTAAGTTAGCTGATGTGTCATCAACACTTGAGAATCACGGTCGAGCTAGTAGTTCAGCGACTCAACAATTAGATAAACTCCAAGTGGAGCAGGGGCAGTTAGCAAGTGAGATGAACAAGGTCACATCTCAATTTGAGTTACAAGAAAGTGCTTTGTCATCCAATAGTTCCGAAGCAGAACGCAATGCCATAGCCCAACAAAAGATTGGAGCACAGTCAGAAATTGTTTCTAAACAGATTTCCAATCTCGAAAAGCAACTAGCCCTGACAAAGAGTGAATATGGTGAGAATTCCATTGAAGCGAATAAGATGGAAGCTGAGTTGAACCAAGCAAAGACCGCTCTCAATAACTTGAACAACGAGATGGATGAGACTAAATCCTCTGCCGATGGTGCTCAGGATGGCATGAAAGCCATGTCTGACACCATTCGGGCTGAGGCACTTCAAGCGACCAGTGAGAAGCTAGCAGACATCTCTCAGAAAATCTTCGAAGTCGGAACAGAGTCCATGTCTGCGGCAGCTCAACTTCAAGCCAGTAATGCCCAATTCTCTACCGTATTTGGGGATATGGAGAATGCTGCTAAGGATGCCCTCAATAAGATTGGGGAAGAGATGGACATTGTTCCAGAGCGTCTTCAAGGCTCCTTCACTCAGATGGCTTCCTTTGCCAAAACCTCTGGAATGGATACGGCTCAGGCTTTGGATCTGACCACTCGTGCCACCAGAGCAGCGGCTGATGGGGCAGCATTTTACGACAAATCCATCGAAGAAGTCACCGAAAACCTACAGTCCTTCCTCAAAGGAAACTATGAAAATGACGCAGCTCTAGGTATTTCTGCGACAGAAACCACTCGTAATGCAGCGGCGAACAAGCTCTATGGAAAGTCCTTCAATGAACTATCAGAAGCTCAGAAGCAGTTAACCCTCCTTCAAATGGTAGAGGACGGCAATGAACTCTCGGGAGCCTTGGGGCAAGCTGCAAGGGAATCAGACGGACTGGAAAACGTTCTGGGTAACTTAAGACAGTCTGGAACTAATGCTCTAGCCGCAATCGGTCAACCGATTCTAGAGATGCTTATTCCAGTCTTTCAAAGTTTGGCAGACATTGTTAGTCAACTAGCGACTTGGTTTACCAACTTATCCAGTCCCATCAAGGAAGTCGTCATTATCTTCACAGGAATTTTAGCCGTGGTAGGGATGTTACTTCCGGTTTTCTTGGGCTTACAGGTTGCGGCAGTCGCTATGGGGACAACCGTTGTTGGAATGATAACGGCATTTTTGCCGATTGTGGGGATTATTGTTGGTATTGTAGCTGCCATTACCTTACTGATTGTTGGGTTAAAAGAACTCTGGACGAATCACGAAGGCTTTCGAACGGCCGTGACGGAAATCTGGAATAGTATCTATGCCTTTCTGTCCATGATCATCCAGCAGATTACAAGTTTTGTCATGTCCATCTGGGGAACGTTAACCACATGGTGGACTGAAAACCAGCAATTGATTCTAAATGCTGCAACCACGGTATGGAATGCCATCACTACGGTTATTCAAACGGTGATGACTATTCTTGGACCGCTCATCCAAGCAAGTTGGGAGAATATCAAACTCATCATCACAGCCGCTTGGGAGATGATAAAGATTGTTGTCGAGACTGCTATCAATGTGGTACTTGGTATCATCAAGGCAGTCATGCAGGTTATCACTGGTGATTGGACTGGCGCTTGGGAAACCATCAAACAGGTCTTGTCGATAGCATGGGAGGGCATCAAGTCCCTTATTTCCTTAGCCCTCAATTTCATCACCCAGTACATCTCAACTGCTTGGACAGGTATCAAGAATACCATCTCAAATGTACTATCTGCCATTAGTTCTGTCATTTCATCCATTTGGTCAGCTATTCAATCAACAATATCCAGTGTCCTGTCTGCGATTGGTTCAACAGTATCAACTATATGGAATGGTATCAGAAGTACCATATCCAACATCTTGAATGGTATATCTAATACGGTTTCATCTGTTTGGAACGGTGTGAAAAATACCATTTCAAGTGCTATCAATGGTGCAAGAGATGCCGTAAGTAACGCTATTAATGCCATCAAAAATCTCTTCAACTTCCAAATTCGCTGGCCGCATATTCCCCTCCCTCACTTTAGGGTGTCAGGATCTGCTAATCCTCTTGATTGGTTGAAGGGTGGTATTCCAAGAATTTCTATTGATTGGTATGCCAAGGGAGGTATCTTAACCAAACCAACGGCATTTGGAATGAATGGTAATAGCCTGATGGTTGGTGGTGAAGCAGGAAAAGAAGCGGTGTTGCCTTTGAATGAGCAAACCTTGGGTGCGATTGGTCGAGGAATCGCAAAAACCATGACAAGCAACCTGCCAACCATTCACATCACCATTACTGGAAATACTGTAAGAGAAGAGACTGACCTTCATCGACTTGCGGAGATGGTTGGAGAGAAACTAGTATATGAATTAGAACGTCAACAAGGATTGAGAGGAGTGAAACCATGATTAGACATAATGCATTAACCATTGGTGGAGTATCCACGAGTTCTTTTCCTTTTAAGGTAATCGTGGAAGATAGTCCTTCAATCACAGTAAGCGAAAGTAAAACGCAATTGATAGAACACCAAGGCCTGTCAGGAGCGGTTCTTCAATCCAATCCTCGCAGAAGTGTCATGGAACTGAGCTACACCCTCTATCTTGTTAAACCTAGTGAAGAACAGTTATTTTTCTTTTTGAAGCTATTTTTGAAAGAAGGATTTTGGCTTGAGAACGCTAGTTTCAAGACTATACGATTTTGGTGTTACAAGGTTTACCATACTCCAGTTCAAAAGGATAAGTTGGGGGTGTATGAGCTTAAGGTTACCTTTTCTTGTCACCCAACCAAGTGGTTCAAAACGACGACCTCGCAGGTGTTTAGAACCAGTGGTGTTTTGCGATGTCAAGGTTCAGCCATCGCTTTTCCAAAGATTACCATAAACGGCAACTCAACTAGTGAAACTAGCTTTACGATTGGGGATGATGTCATCCGCTTGGAGCGATTACAAGAAACACTCATTATGGATAATAATCCTAGTCAGCCAAGTTTTAAGACACAAAGAGGTCAGCCTGTAAAATGGTCTGGTGATTTTATCTCCATTGATGCAGGCAGGAATGACTCTGTTGGAGTTGTCTTAGGTGCTGGCATCACATCATTAACAATAGAAATGAATTGGGGGTGGGCTTAGTGCTATCTTTATTAGATAAAACCGTTCGAACGGCAAAATGGCATGGGAAACCACTTCCTGAGACCATTAAGGCAAGCGTCAAAGAAACATTGAATGGAGATTTTGTCTTGAACTTTACCTATCCGATCACAGATAGCGGACTATTTCGAGAGTTAAAAGAGGACTACCTCGTTCGTAGTCCAGTTCCAGTATTGGGACACCAATTGTTTCGGATAAAGAAAGTCATTGAAGGAGACACCAGTCTTGAAGTTGTGGCCTATCACATATCAGATGACATCATGACAAGGTTGGTATCGCCATTTAGGTGTGAACAGGTACCCTGTGCAACAGCACTATCAAGCATGGTCATGGCAAGCAAGTCTCCATTGGGAGATTTTTCTTTTACCAGCGACATTGTCAAAAACAGAACCTATACAACAGATAAGGAACAGACGCTATACTCCAGCCTGTTGGATGGCAAACATTCTATTATTGGAACTTGGGAGGGGGAACTGGTTCGTGATAATCTTGCCCTAACTATAAAGAGTGAGCGAGGACAAGACCGTGGGGTAGTCGTCTCTACTCACTACAATTTGAAAAAGTATCAGAGAACAAAAGAAAGTTCACAGATTATCACTCGAATCCATGCCACTTCAAGGTTTAAACAAGAGGGGCAGGATAGGGAAACTGAACTTCAAGTCACAGTAGACAGTCCACTGATAAACTCCTATCCTTTCATCAATGAGGTGACCTATACCAATAATAACCTCAGATCTCGTCAAGAGTTAATAGAGTGGGCTAGTAGCAAGTTTCGCTTAGAGGGAATTGATAAACCAAAAGATGCCATCATCATTGAGGCATTTGAGTTAGATGGTCAAACGGTTCATCTAGGCGATACAGTGACTTTAAAAAGCAAGCTACACGGGATTGATGTGAGGAAGAAAGCCATCGCCTATGATTATGATCCTTTAGCTAAGAATTACCGCTCTATCACATTTGATGATAAGGCAAGTATCGGAACAGGTAAAACTGGCGGTAGCTTAAGTACACTAGCAAATAATCTCCTTGATGGGAATAGGCGGAGTGAGGATGTTGCCGTTGAAATTGCCCTTGAGAATGCCAACAGAGCCTTTGATGCGGAATTTGAGAAACGTCAAGTAGTCATTGATAACGCTATCGAACAGGCTCAAAGTCGTGGGGAGGTCTATGCGGACCGATTAAAGTCCAGCATTGATAGTGAACTTTCTTCTATCCACCAACAGATGCGGCAACAGGAAGAGGAGCAGCAACGCACAACTCGTGATTTAATGGCAAAGGCTGGGGTAAATACCAACCTAGCCACAGAAGCCAAACAAAAGGCAGAACAGGCTCAAACTGGGGCAACTGAAGCCCTCAGAAGGGCAGAACAAGCCAAACTTGATGCCATTAATGAAGCTAACCGATTGACTTCAACGGAGCGTAGTCAAACAGAGTCAAAAATTGCGACAGCTAAATCACAAGCTATCTCTGAAGCTAGTCGTTTGGTTGATGTAGCAAAATCACTGTTGAGTGGACAGTTGGCTACTGTAAGTACAAGTCTCTCGCAAACCAAGGAGGATATAAAACTTCTTGCGAGTAAGCAACTGGTGGATAGTCTGACTGGTCGAGTAACCGGTGCAGAATCCATGATTCAAGTGCAAGCAGACCAAATTTCCCAGCGTGTTAAAACCAATGATTTTAACCAAGCAAAACAGAGAATCGAAACTGCCGAGTCATCTATTACGCAATTGGGTAATCGCATAACAACTGAAATCAGTCAGGTGGATGCGAAAATTCCAACTAGCCTAGATGGCCTAAATTTGATGACTGGTACTCGTGATTGGTCGAATAGAGGAAATGCCTGGCATATAGGAAACAACTGGTCTACCGAAACAGAGAATTTCAGAGGACTGGTTGTTCGTTCAACCCAAGCAGGGTTTAACGGAAGTCATCAGAATATTGTTGTGAAAGCAGGAGATGTCATTACTTTTAGCTTTTATGCCAAAGCGAATCAGCCACTTTCTTCCATCAAAGTTTCAGCGATTTGGACTGGTTCGAGTGTTTATCGATCTCCAGTCGCAAGAGTGAGAGAATCAGACGATATCATTTCTGTCACCAGTGACTGGAAACGCTACTGGAAAACAGTTCATGTCTTATCTGATGGATCACTCCAATTTCGGACAGAGTACAATGGCAGCACTATCCCAAATGGCAATAAATTCTATGTGGCAGGATTGAAAGTCGCAAAGACCTCACTAGACACAGGCTATTCAGAAAATCCAGCAGATATTGCTGGTGAATTGAACACCCAACGGACACTCATCACTCAAACAGCTTCTGGTGTAGAGCAGGTTTCTACAAGATTAACCGAGGCAAGTGGCAGGATTTCAAGTAGTGAAACCCAGATTCGACAATTAGTTTCGGATGTATCCTCAAAGATTAGTCAAACGGATTTCAATAGCTTGAAACGAACAGTTGAGGGACATACTACATCCATCCAACAAACACAACAATCTATTTTGCTTAAGGCTGATAAGACCGTTCTTGAAGGGGTCAAAACAACCGCTGACAATGCCCTGGCTAAGGCCAATACAAATGCAAGTCAGATTACTCAAACAAAGGCAGACTTACGGATTGCCAATGATGCCATTTCACAGAAAGTCGCAAAGACGGATTTTAATAACTTGACTGGTCGAGTAGCAAGTGCAGAATCCACTATACGTACACAGGCTGGGCAAATTGAACAACGACTAACAAGTACACAAGTTGAATCAGCTATTAACTCAAAAGGTTACCAAACCAAGTCACAGGTAGATTCCAATATTACTGGTCGTGGCTATCTAACCAGCAGTTCTCTCCAGCCCTATGCGACGACAACTAGTGTGCAGAATTTGGTTAGAACCACCTATGATAGTTTTACCCAGCGAATCAGTCAAACGGAAAGCAGAATCCCTACCTCAGTTTCGCATCGCAACTTAATAGCTGGTACTTCAGACAGATGGAGTGCTTATCAGACGATAAATACCAATAGTAACTGGATAGCCTCTTTAGGAAGAGTTCAATTTGGAGATAGTAGTGGTATCTATGTTGGATCAAAAGTTCATTTATATGTTCATGTCTCAGCGGATGAGATTACATTTGACCCTGCGGTGACGACACGTACTATGAAACTCCAAGGTCCAATTTTGGATAGTCAAAATGCTTGGACATGGACCAACTGGAATTTGTATCACCCTTTCTACAATAAGTGGAGCAGCAATCTGACAACTGGTAACAATTATCGGTTAATCAAACTAACCTCTACCGTCACGCAAGAGATGTACCAACATTCTAAAGGATTTGAACTTCAAGTCAGAATAGATGGAGTTAAAACTGGTAAGTTCCATGTAAGAGCTTTAATGATATCAACTGGTGATATCTTTCCAGACTATTGGACACCGTCATTAGACGACTTTACGACAGTAACCGCCTTTCATGAAGTGCGGGATACTGTAAGTAGTCATACTCGAACAATTGGAGATCACACCAATCAAATCAGTCAGGTTGTTCAAACGGCTAATGGGATAGTGACACGAGTCGGAAATCTAGAAACAAGTCGAGCGACCACAGCCACAGTAAATGCCATTCAAACACAGGTTTCAACACTTGCAGGATCGTGGTCGGTTCGAAATCTGACCAGTGCAGGAACAGTATTGAGTCAGCTCAATCTCAACAAGGATGGGACAGTCAAAATTGATGGAAAACTCGTTCAAATTACAGGCACGACCTATATCCAAGATGGTGTGATAGCGAGCGGTAAGATTGCCAGTCTTGATGCAGGCAAGATTACGTCAGGCATCATCTCTGCAGCTCGAATTGGAGCAGAAGCTATCACTGCGGATAAGTTAAAGGTCGACCAAGCTTTCTTTACCAAGTTTATGGCGACGGAAGCCTTTCTCAAGCAGTTGTTTGCCAAATCAGCCTTTATAACCCAAGTGCAGTCAGTAACCCTATCAGCCAACAAAATTTCTGGAGGTATTTTGTCAGCAATCAACGGAGCTATGAAAATCAATCTATCACTTGGTAACATCAAGTTCTTTACAAACTCTCCATCCATTTCTCGTGAGATTAGTGGTTACCCTCACCAATGGGTTTCCTTTGAGACAGGAACATCAAACGGTAAGCCTTGTGGTGTAACCATTATCGGTTCGAATCGATGGAACAACTGGAATGCCAATGACGGTGGCTTTGTAGGGATTCGAGCATGGAACGGTACTGATACCGACCAAATTGATGTGGTGGGCGATAAGGTACGTTTAGCTAGTGCTCCATATACCAATCCAGATGGCTGGGAAATTGTAACATTGCCTAACCGATTGAGTATTGATGCATTTAAAGCTTCTGACCGCCCAAGCTCCATTTTGAATATCGGTGATATCCGCATCTATCGAAATGGGACAACCTATGTCAGCTTGAAAGACGTACTTCATCAATTCAATCACAATTTTAAACACTTAGTAAACATCACAGGTCGAGGTGACGTCATATTGACATGGGATACGATTAAATAAAGGAGTTCACAGATGAATCTAGAACAAATCAACCAATCACTAAAACTAACCATTCAGGAACTTGTGACCAAGCTATCTGATGAAATCACCGCTAAGAACCTCATTGCCATCCAATTGGTGGAAAAGGATGAGGAACTTAGCCTATTGCGTAAAGAAAAACAGGAATTGACTGAGCTATTAGAAGTTCAGACAAAACCTGAAGAAAGGAAAGGAGAATAGTTCTCATGGCACTTCTCAATATTGACAAAGTAACAGAACCATTTGATTTGGAGACAGCTCTCACTTACATGCGTAAGAATGGAGAATTCATTCGTTGTAAGACAGGAGAGCAGGATTTTTACATGTATCTTGAAGAAGTAAGGCGGCCTGCCATTAAAAATGGAAAGCGGCAGTTGGTTACAACAGAAACAGTTTGGGCTTTTAATCAGTGGGGTAGTACGACATTAACTCTGAACCTTTCTGATTTATTCCATGAATGTTTTTATCTGATGCGGTTTGATGAGAACGGTCAACCGGATTGGTCAGACCCTACCATTGTACAGGAAGGTTCAGTAGAAAGCGAGGTGACCGATGAAGGAACTGTTAACTCTTAATAAGATTTTATTTTCCATGATTGGAGGCTTGATTGGTAGTCTATTTGGGGAGTTAGACGGCATCTTATATGCTTTACTTGTCTTCATCATTATCGACTATCTTACAGGAATATTTGCGGCAATTGTAGAGAAACAATTATCGAGTAGTATTGGTTTTCGTGGCATCTTTAAAAAGATAGCCATTTTATTTTTAGTTTCACTAGGTCATTTAATTGATACTGCAATCATCAAGCAGGGTGGAACGATTCGAACCATGGTCATTTTCTTTTATCTCAGTAATGAGGGGTTAAGTATTCTAGAAAATACCGTTCGAATTGGTCTACCAATACCTGAGAAACTACAAGCAATCTTAAAACAAATCAACGAGAGGTGAGAAGATATGGGAAAACATCTAGTCATTTGTGGTCATGGTCAAGGGCGAACAGGCTATGATCCTGGAGCTGTGAATACCAAACTAGGCATCACAGAAGCAGGAAAGGTTCGAGAATTAGCCAAGATCATGTCTAAGTACAGTGGACAACAGATTGATTTTATTACCGAACAAAATGTTTATGATTATCGGAGTATTACTAGTATTGGTAAGGGATACGACTCGATTACTGAATTGCACTTCAATGCCTTTAATGGTAGTGCAAAAGGAACAGAAGTCTTGATTCAATCTTCCTTAGAAGCGGATAAGGAAGATATGGCTATCCTATCTCTTCTTTCACGTTATTTCCAAAATCGTGGCATTAAGAAGGTAGATTGGCTCTATAATGCCAACCAAGCAGCAAGTCGTGGATACACCTATCGTTTGGTGGAAATTGCCTTCATTGATAATGAACAAGATATGGCGATTTTTGAAAAGAAGAAAGAGGACATTGCGAAAGGTCTTGTATCAGCAATAACAGGAGTTGAAGTCAAGACAATAGTTCCCTCGCCCCCCAGTTCAACTGTTGGGAGTTCAGGAACTCCTTCAAAACCAATCTATCTTGTTGGTGATAGTCTTAGGGTGTTGCCTCATGCGACTCATTATCAGACTGGTCAGAAAATTGCCAACTGGGTCAAGGGGCGAACCTACAAAATCATCCAAGTGAAGAATGTTCACCAGTCCAACAGTAAGAGAGCTTATCTACTTGATGGAATCAAGTCATGGGTGCTTGAGCAGGATGTAGTAGGAACAACTAAAGGCCATAGTGAGCAGACCTATCAAGCACAGAAAGGCGATACGTATTATGGAATCGCTCGGAAGTTTGGTTTAACAGTTGATGCTCTTCTTGCGATTAATGGCTTGAAGAAGACGGATATTTTAAGAGGTGGACAAACTCTAAAGGTCAATGCGGCTTCAAGGACAACAACCGCTATTCCAACCAGTGTTGCCAGTCGTGTGGTTGCGTCAGCATTATCCAAGGTCGGTCAAAAGGTGACTGTTCCATCTAACCCTTATGGTGGACAGTGTGTTGCCTTGGTGGATAAGATTGTTCAAGAACTTACGGATAAGAATATGTCCTATACTAATGCCATTGATTGTTTGAAGAAAGCAAAATCGAATGGTTTTCAAGTAATCTACGATGCTTGGGGTGTGAATCCTAAAGCAGGTGATTTTTATGTCATTCAGACGGATGGTTTGGTATATGGTCACATTGGTGTCTGTGTGACGGATTCAGACGGAAAAAGTATTGATGGCGTGGAACAGAATATTGATGGATATTCTGACCATAATAAGAACGGTATCAATGACCAATTGGAAATAGGTGGCGGTGGTATCACTCGTCGTGTAAAACGTCAATGGATGGCGGATGGCTCACTCTACGATTCAACTGGAACAGTTAAACTCGGTAAAGTTGTAGGTTGGTTTAGAATTTCATAATTAAGATATAAGCCTGGTGGAAACATCAGGCTTTATTTTTTTTGTCTTTTTTTTTCAATAAGTGCGGAAAAATTACTCCAAAACCTACCTAGTAAGGTAGGAGGAATATTTGTATTCCATGAACTGTGGCATAAATTTATCAGGTCGAAATAGTTGGTCTGATAACTTGACTAATATTCCCTTTAGAGTGATATATAGTGTGCCATTACATAGGAAGGAGAGTAAATGTCCGTAAAGAAGATTAGAGTCAATAGACAAAAACATAGGAAGAGGGTCTGTGCCTACATTCGAGTTTCGACGACTAATGGAAGTCAGTTAGAATCGTTAGAAAATCAGAAACAGTATTTTGAAAACCTGTATTCCAATAGAGACGATATTGATTTTGTAGGTGTTTATCATGACAGAGGTATATCTGGTTCTAAGGATAATCGTCCAAATTTTCAAGCCATGATTGAAGATTGTCGTAAAGGTATGATTGATATTATTCATACCAAGTCAATTGCTCGATTTGCTAGAAACACGGTTACAGTTCTTGAAATTAGTCGTGAACTGAAGGCAATAGGAGTAGACATTTTCTTTGAGGAACAAAACATTCATACCCTTTCTAGTGAAGGGGAAGTGATGCTTTCAGTATTAGCTAGTATTGCTGAGGACGAGTTGAGGAGTATGAGTGGCAATCAACGTTGGGCATTTCAAAAGAAATTCCAACGAGGAGAGTTGGTCATTAACACCAAGCGATTCTTAGGATACGATGTTGACGAAAACGGTGAGTTGATTATCAATCCTGAAGAAGCCTTAATAGTAAGGGAAATATTTGCACTTTACCTTGCAGGAAATGGTACACATCGCATTGCCAAACAGTTAAATGAAAAGGGAGTTGCGACTGTCACAGGTGCTAAATGGCATGATACCACGATCCGTCAAATGTTAAGCAATGAAAAATACAAAGGTTCAGTCTTACTGCAGAAGTATTTCCATGATGGTGTGAATGGTCCTAAAAAATTGAACCAAGGCGAACTTGAACAATACTTGATTGAAGATAATCATGAAGCCATTATTTCAAAAGAAGATTGGCAAGCAGTTCAGGACAAATTAAATAGTAGAAGATGGCAACAAGGTAGAAACAAAACCTATAAATTTACGGGGTTATTAAAGTGTCAGCATTGTGGTTCGACTTTAAAGAGACAAGTTTCTTACAAGAAAAAAATTGTTTGGTGCTGTTCCAAATACATAAAAGAGGGAAAAGCAGCTTGTAAGGGGATGCGTGTGCCAGAAGTAGATATCTCAAATTGGACAGTAACCTCGCCAGTAACAGTAATAGAAAGGGATAGAGATGGGGAAAAGTATTACAGTTATTCCAGCCAAGAAAGTGCAGACCAGTATTCTTCATCAGGACAGGAAGAAAATCAAGGTAGCCGCATATTGTCGAGTGTCCACAGACCAAGAAGAACAGCTATCAAGTTATGAAAACCAAGTTAATTATTACCGAGAGTTTATCTCAAAACACGAAGATTATGAGTTAGTTGACATCTATGCGGATGAGGGCATCTCAGCAACCAATACCAAAAAACGTGATGCTTTTAATCGCTTGATACAAGATTGTAAGGCTGGTAAGGTGGATAGGATTTTGGTCAAGTCGATCAGTCGCTTTGCCAGAAACACCCTTGACTGCATTAAGTACGTCCGAGAGTTGAAAGAACTTGGTGTTGGTGTGACTTTTGAGAAAGAGAATATTGACAGCCTGGATTCCAAAGGTGAAGTTCTCCTTACAATCCTTTCTTCCTTAGCACAGGATGAGTCACGCTCTATCTCAGAGAATGCGACGTGGGGAATTCGTAAGAAGTTTGAACGTGGGGAAGTTCGGGTGAATACCACAAAGTTCATGGGTTATGACAAGGATGAGAATGGTAGGCTTATCATTAACCCTCAGCAAGCTGAAACTGTAAAATACATATACGAGAAATTCTTAGAGGGGTATAGTCCTGAATCCATTGCTAAGTATTTGAATGACAATGAAATACCTGGTTGGACGGGAAAGGCAAATTGGTATCCAAGCGCAATACAGAAAATGCTTCAAAATGAAAAGTATAAGGGTGATGCCTTATTACAAAAGACTTTTACAGTTGATTTTTTGACTAAGAAACGGATTGCCAATGATGGTCAAGTTAACCAATACTATGTAGAAAATAGCCATGAAGCTATTATTGACAAAGACACTTGGGAATTAGTACAGTTGGAATTGGCAAGGAGGAAAGCCTACCGAGAGGAGCATCAGCTCAAGTCCTATATCATGCAAAATGACGATAACCCTTTTACAACTAAGGTGTTCTGTAAAGAATGTGGTTCAGCCTTTGGTCGAAAGAACTGGACCACCAGTCGAGGTAAACGCAAGGTTTGGCAATGTAACAATCGATATAGGGTCAAAGGACAGATTGGCTGTCAGAATAACCATATTGATGAAGAAACGTTAGAGAGAGCCGTAGTAATGGCTGTAGAACTATTGAGTGAGAACGTGGATCTGTTGCATGGGAAGTGGAATAAGATTCTAGAAGAAAATCGTCCGCTAGAAAAGCATTATAGTACGAAGTTGGCTGAAATGATAAACAAGCCTTCCTGGGAATTCGATTCGTATGAGATGTGTCAGGTATTGGATAGCATTACAATTTCAGAAGATGGGCAGATAAGTGTAAAATTCTTAGAGGGGACAGAGGTAGACTTGTAAGTGACTGTGACTGAAAGGTTGCAGTTTTTTTCGTTTTTAGTGGTATAATAGCCGTATAAATCATAATTGATGGTGAATTACATGGAAAATAATTTGAATTTCGATATTTACGAGCATCACTTTGGAGCATTATATTATCACATAAAATCTTTGATTGGGGAATCCCCTATCTATGATGAAACTATTGATGAGGAAGATTTAATATTTCTTCCCTCGAAGCATCTATTTGATATTGGAAATGTAGAATTTAATAGGTTCAAAGCTCAAGAATCAGAGTACCGTTCTTGGATTGAAATATATATCTTTAAAATCATCAAAAATATTTTAGAGCGAAAATCAATCTTCTTTGAGGAACATTATTATGGAGATGGAACTGAGGCATACTCCATGTTGCTTTGCCCTAATGGCATACGAGTTGAAGTATTTTTTCTTTATGATATTTCATATGAAAGTGCTAGCAATACGGATTATGATAAAATTTCAAAATCTCTTCATGCTAAGGCTGATAATGTTGATGAAATCCATATATTTATTTTACGTGATGCAATACATTTTGTGGACTTAGCTAACTTGGTGAATGGGAATAGTGAGTTAAATCAAAATGGTTTAGTAAAAGTCTTCCCAATAAAATCATTCTTTTTACAGTATTTTGATGAAGCAGAATATAATTCTTTTATCAGTTTCGCAAGAGAGTTTCATGAACGAATCATGAGTGAAATAACTTATAAAACGGTAATTATCCCAAGTAAAAATACATTATCAGCTTTTCGAACAAAAAAGTCCGAAATGTTACAAACTATGGATTATAAAGCAATATTCGACTATGGTAAATCAGGATTCCTTACAAATGAAGATTTTTTGAAAGTTGAAGGGAAGTTTTTAGAGAATAAGATGTATCTCGCAATGACTGGCAAAAATGATTTTTCAGAGAGTTTCATCAGTGCTGAATGGTTATTTGATATTTATAGCCATTCGATGGGTGAGTTAGAATTAACAGGTATAATATCAGGGTATCTAAAGTCAATAGAACAATTAATGTATAAGATAGTTCAACTTAATATTGATAAGGGATTTTCTATAAGATCAAACAGACAAAACGGAAACCGAAGGATTCAATATACTAAAGACAATGCTGAAATGATTGATAGTACGTTAGGGTCATTGAATGAATTCATTACCTCGAAAGAAGCAAAATTAGCTTTATCAGCAAAAGTCAGAGGCTGTATGAATCATGCAATTTCACAATGGACAAGATATCAACGAAATGGGTATTTTCATAAACATAATCTATATAAACAGGATAATAAAATCGATGAGATAAGATCGTTAACACTATTTTTATACTTTATCATATTAGGCGGGTTGGAGTTTTCAAGTATACAACTGAAGGAGTTGGGAATACATGATAAAGAGGTAATAGTGAAAGAAAAGTTTAACATTGACTCAGTGTATATAAATTTCAAGAATTGGTTTAATAAAGCTTTAAAGTTTGATTTACCAATTGAAATTCCAGGTCTAGTGTTCATGGTAAGTTCTCATAATGGGGAGTGGCAACTTAATGCATATTTGCTCAAAGTGTTTGATAGAAAAAAATATATCTCCCAAAAATATCAACTGTTAAATGGAGAACATTTGGAATTGAGTCACTTATATAATGTGCAATCTTTAAATTTGTTTGCTGCAGATATTGCTGAACTACAAGTAGTCGATTTGGTTGAGAAATTATTGGATATTTACAAAGCTGAACATAAGATTTTAATGAATAAAATAAGTGGGATTGTCCTATATTGTCGGAAAATTGAAAAACTAGTTCATTAAAAAAAGACAAAGTCAGTATAGACTTTGTCTAGAGTTGAGCCTTATCGTTTAAACATTTGGATGATATCCTTGACAGCATATATGATGTCACGAACACTACGAGTAGTATTCTGTATGTCCTTGACGATATTAAGGATGTCCTGGTCACTTAAATTCTTCATGGAATTATTCTCCTTTCGAATAAGATAAAGAGAACATCGATACTCAACAGGAACATTATAATATTTTTTTATCTAAATAACAATAGATTTAAGAGCAGTAATGATTACGTTTCATAGTGTAATTTAAATTTTACCTTGGTCATTTCGTTCCATAATATGGGTAAGACCTATCACCACATGTGGAGACGGTTGCACTATTGTCCAAACTAGATGTAGATCATCATGTCAACATCGAAATTGATGAGGAAGATCTTAAGGAAATCCAAGTAAAAAAGGATGCGACTTATCCAGAAATTAAAGACTATGTTTCAAAAAAATATGGATTTAAAGTTTCTAGTCTCTATATTGCACAAGTGAAACGACAGTTTGGTTTGGTTGAGCGAGAGAATTATAATAAGTCAAATAAGTTGAAAAGTGAGCAACGTGTTCCAAACTGTCCTCCTGAAAAAGTCGAGGCCATTAAGGATGCCTTAGCTTGGTTTGGTATGATATAGTTGTTATTATTTATTTTAGTTAATTTCAAATAAAAAGTATCCCAAAAGTTAGTCTGATGTTAACTTTTGGGGTATAGTTCAAGATGAGGTAGTTTTATGAGTAATTCAACTGAACGGGAAGGTGTATTTCATTGCGGTAAAATTGCTGCACGTAACAAATGGATTTTTAGAGAGCAGCCTATTGATGATATAGGAATAGATGCCCATATGGAATTTATTGAGGATGATAAACCAAGACAACTTCTTGCTTTACAAATTAAGTCTGGTCCAAGTTGGTTTAAGGAGAAAAAAGATGACTGTATCATCTTTAGAAATATTAATGAGAGGCAGTATAATTATTGGACTATGAATTCTCTACCTTGCATAATTGTTCTATATAATACAGATGACAATATGTGCATATGGCAAGAATTAACTACGGATACAATTAAACGCACCAAAGATGGAACTGGTAAAGGATTTTATGTAGAAGTCCCTCTAAATCAAATTTTTTTGGATGAATCATCTAATAAGAAACTCCTTTCTTATTCAAATTTACCGCAACATATACAGAACTATAACTTTTTATTATCTCAGAAAAGATTTATGGAAATTATCCAAAATGGTGGTGAAGTTAAACTCCATTCAAAAGAGTGGGTTAATAAATCAAGCGGTAGAGGTGAAACAAAATTAATTGTCAACGATGGAGAAAAAGTAAAGGAATACTCGTATCCATATTGGTTTCCATATACTCCTTACACGGAGGTGTTCCCTAAGTTATTTCCATGGGCTAATTTTTCTTCCGATGAAGACTTTGTTGAGGAAGAGGATGAGAAACTATGGAAGCAATATCATTGTTACTATGATCAAGAAATTGAAAAGTGGTTAGTTGTTGGGGATACATTTGAGGAATTTCGCCAGAAATTAGATCCAATGCGGTACATTGACCATGTTGGTGAAGTTGCAGAATTTATGTTAGTTCTCAGTTTAAATGAACTAGGCAGAGCATTCTTAGAAGTAGAGCAGTTTGTATCACAAAATCGCCCGTATGCAAAAGCAAGACCAGAATCAAAAGATAAATAAAGGAGCATTATCATGAAAAAGCTTAAACTTAATAGTGATATGAAATCAGAAAAAACTATAGATGGATATAGACTAAATCCTACTGAGAAGTATGTTATTAATTTAGATGATGAAATGGAATTTGCGATAGCAACAATGCAAGCAGTCCATATGTTAGGCTTTCCTCCAGCGTTTAAAAATTGGCATGCTTGGCTATTCGAGAATGGTTTTAGTACGGAAACACCAAATCCAACAAATGAGTTTGTAGCAAAGTTCTATGGAGTTGAACCTCTTTGGAAAACTCCATATTCAATAGGGATTGTCGTAAAAGCAGAAGGAGATGATGATTACTACATTGTCATGGAATGTAGTAGTAAAAATTCAGGCTTTAAACATACACAAATTATCCTTACTATGGGTGGATGTATGTGAAATATTGTTATAAAATATTTTATTCTCTCTCTTTATAGAGAGATTTTTTAATTTAATAAATGTGGCATAATAATATTATACTCAACGAAAATAAAAATAGACGAGGTGACAAAGCGGAAAGTTTATTGTCTTAAGGTAAGCTGAAGTCAATAAAGTATAATTTTGATTTTCAAAGAGTATTAAATATAAAGAGGAGAAAAATTATGCTGACAAAAAATGGTTTAGATTTGAGAAGTAATATCGTTTTTGCTGTTCTTCTACAATCTTTTTCAAAATTTGAAGGAAAGATTACGAGTGAATGTAGTAAAACTGTCAGATATTTCTATTTAATCATGAAGAATTGGACTGTTGAAATTCAGTTGAAGAAAAATGGTACGATTATTATATACACTTATGATGGTGATGAGCATAAAGCTACAGTGTATCCCGCTTCAGGGTTAACACCAGAAGAACTTCAAGATTTTTTGAATTCATATTTGAATCTTGCATTAAGCATAGGTTTTGAGCAACTCGTAGATATTTTGTCTAATTTAAAGTCAACGAGTCGTAACAGTTTTATAGTTCATGCAAGGCAAGATATCTAAAATCATGATTCTTTACTTTCTTAATTATTTAGAATACTACGACATCATTCATAGATAAAATCTTTAAAAAATTTTTTCTTGGATTATTTAATATTTTTTATCACAATTTCGAGCACACTTTCTGTTAATCAAAAACACAAAAATTATTTATACCCATTTTCAGGTTAAATAATTTTTGTGTTCTTATTTATATTCAAATGCAGTTAGAAAAAATATTAGTAATGTTCAAGTTGTTATAAAGTATCGATAGAAACAATCTCTTCAAATGCTTCTAAATATTTTTTACGCTTTTCAGGGCTAATTGTCATCATATATTTCTGAAATCTTTCAACTGATGGATCGTTAGCTCCATTGATTTCGTCTTTGTAGCCATCGAAGAAGCTTTGCATAGACAGTCCAAACCCATCTATAATTTTTTCTAACGTATTCACTGTTATATTAGAGCGTTCTCCACGTTCAATTTTTGCAATTGAGGAGATATCTAACTGGGCTGCTTCAGCCAATTGTTCTTGTGTTAATCCAAATTCTTTTCTTAAGGTTTGAATCCTTTTAGCGACAAATTGATCCAGAGTCATAATCTGCCCTCCCTGTATTTAAGGATATAGATTTTTTGGAACAGTTTACAGATACTAAAAGGTTTAAATAACTATCCTTAAAAGGATAGTTTATGGTATAATATCTATAGTATATTACATAAAGTATACTTAAAATAACATAAGGGTGAGGTAAAGATAATGTTTTGCTCAAAATGCGGTGCTAAAAATAATGCGAATAGTAAATTTTGTATGTCATGTGGGAACACACTTCAAAAAGCCAATACTACAAATAATAGTCAGCCAGTAATGAATAACAATGTGCAGCCTACTAACAAACTAGGTCAATCTCCTGATTTTTACACTTATTTGTCAGCTGCTCTGATTGCTTTAACACTATTATTATGGGCAATAAAACCTGGTATCGGAGTTATTTCTGGGTTATTCTCTGTGATTGCAGCATTAATGGGAAGAAAACATACTACAAATCGTTCATTACATACAATGATATTGATTATTGCTTTGGTTCTGACCTTTGCAGTGTTTTTAGGCATGGTAAATAGTTATAATAGTCTCTAGTGGAGGGTTAGAATGTCATTTTTAGACGAACTTACATCAAAACTTACTGATGCTAAAACGATAGCTAGTCAGAAAACTCAAGCATTGACTCAGAATGTAAAAATTCAAAATATAGTTCTAAAAGAAAAACGGAAACGGGATGATTTACTCAAGTCACTAGGTTCCGTATATTATGAGAAATATCGAGATGATATTGATATTGAATTTCAAGAGCTAGTTTCGCAAATTAAACTTTGTGATGAGACGATTCAATCTTATACAGTTGAAAATTCATTAAAAACTGACCAGTGTGCTTCCTGTGGTAAATTTATTGAGAAAGGGTTATCTTTTTGTCCTCATTGTGGACAAAAGCTGAATCAATCAGAAGAAGTAGTACAAGTTTCTAATCAAGAAATGACCTCATCTGCAATTGATACTTTTGAAAGCATCGAAGTAGCTGAAGAAGTAAATCAAGCATTCTGTACCAATTGTGGGGCAACGTTAGCTGATGGTGCTCTATTCTGTGTTGAGTGTGGTAGTAAGGTTTAAAATAATGAAGAAGATATTGGTAATAAGTGCCCTACTATTAGGGTTGGTATTTTTAGTAAAAGTATTTCTATTTGATTCAAACAAAGGACCAGTTGTAGTTCAAGGGATTGTTCAAGATAATTATGATCTTGAGATGACTATTGACCTTATCAATGCGGATACTGGTGATGTTGCAAAAACCTTTAAAATTAATGAAGAAAATCATTGGGTTCAAAAAGCTAATGTCCCCGTTGGAAATTATAAAATTGAAGCCTCTATAGATGGACTTTCTCCACGCTCTCTTACTAAAGTAAAAGGAACTCTGATGACAAAAGAGGTTGTGGTAAATCCAGAAGTTAAAGGAAATGTTGATAAAACCCCACGTTTTGTTGCTATGGAGGGAAGCAAGGATTATCTTTCGGATTTCTATGGAATGGTAGATTTTCAGCGTACAGATGGCAGTATGCTAAAAGGTGAAATTTCACGTGAAAAGATGGAACAGCACTATCAAGAATCAATTGCTATGCAAGGCTTTAGCCAAGCACAGGTGCAACAATCTAGAGGACACTCTAAAACCATTTTCTCTTTACTCGTTCTCCTAATTTTAGGGGGCGGATGCGGCTATTACTTCTTTAATCGAAAACAGTCGTAATTATAATATTTTCATTCAATTAATTGTTTAAATAATGCGAAAATGGGCTAGTACGAAGCGAACTAGCCCATTTCTTATTAGTAGCCTAAATTGCTGTTAGGTATTTCAAGAGAAGAGCTGAAGACTTGTTTTTAAATAGACAAACTTCCGAATTAGCTTTTCTTCCTCTACAGGTTTAATATCAAAGATGAAGTAGTGGTCCCTATTATCCTTAGCATTCTCTTTATTGAGCTTGAAGTAGTTATGTTGGGATTTGGACATGGTTAAGAGAATGTCATCTGTTAAGAATGTTAAGGGAATGTCTAAGGCAGAGTAACGATAGAAATCCGTCTCAAAGCGACGATAGCTATCGCTAAAATAGTCCATTTGTAACTCATTACGATGAAAGTCAAGCCGATTCATGCAGGGGCGCCTCCTCCAAAAGTTCAATAGCAAGCATATCTTCAAGCGCGATAGTGATATGCCCATCAGTCGATTTCACTAAAACATGGTCACTTGTGAGCGTTAGGACGTTACCAATGACATAGTTTAAATTGTTCTTTTCTTTTACTGTGATTCGTGCGGTCAGTTGATTGACATACAACTGACCTAGCAGCAGATGTTTCATTTCCATAGTTAATTCAGACTGATAAGTCCTTCTACTCGCATCATCAGAAAGAGCAGCAGTGTGCTCTGACAAGAAAAATCCCATCCATTTTTGCATCCCAACATCTTGATATTCCCTTGCTGATTGAAAAGGTAAATAAGAACGATCTATCATTTTAGTCCCTCTAATCCTCCAGCGGAGTGTCCGCCGATGAGTTTACTTCTTTCAATATTTCTGGAACCTTCTGTAAGGACGGTTCCTTTTTGTATAGCCAAAAAACCAAATTGTTCCCTAACAGTATCAATGGCTGCTTGGAGTCTTTCTTCCTTTTCTATCGTTTCAACATCATCGAAAAGTGATAGGAGTCCAATGCTTTCATCGACAAAGCCACTGTAGAATACGCCGATATTTCTCACGGCCCCAGAGTTATATTTACTGCGGAATAACTCCAGTACATGATTCACCATTGTTTTTGTTAGATTGGCAGGCTCAATTTTCTTTTGCGCCATAATAGGTCGCTTCCTCTCTATTTTTGAGTAACCGACTTGGATAGATACTACCGTGGCCTTTTTGTGAGCCGCTCTTAATCGATTCGCTACCTGTTCTGCCATTTCCGATAAGACGGTCTCAATCTCTCGTTTTGAGTGATAGTCACGAGGTAAAACCTGAGAATTACCTAGACCGTGAGACTTGGGTTTGTAAGGCTTGTGAACATTACTCTCATCTACACCGTTGGCATGGAACCACAATTTAACGCCGACTTTTCCAAATTCTTTTTGAAGTGTATCTGGATTAGCATTAGCCAGTTCTTTGATAGAGGTGATGCCCAATTTATGGAGTCGTTTCTCTGTACGTCTGCCAATACCCCAGAAGTCAGTTAGGTGTGGAAGAGACCAAAGTTTTGATTCGACATCTTCATAAGACCAATTGGCTCGCATGGTCGGTGTCTTTTTCGCTTCATTATCAAGAGCTAATTTAGCTAGTAGTGGGTTAGCATTGCTCATACCAACAGTTGAATAGATCCCTGTTTTTTCCCAGATATCATGTTGTAATTTGGAAGATAGTACATCCAGTTTCTGCTTTCGATTCAATGAGTTATCTCTGATGAAGTAGTTGAGAGAAGAGGTTAGATCAATAAAGCCCTCATCAATAGAGTAGGGAAGAATGTCATCAGGTGCAGCATAGTCTTGAAAGATATGCTGAATTTCGATGTTTTTCTCAATATAGCGATCCATCCGGGGAGGGACAATCAGTGTTCTTTTAGCCCAGCTTTCAATATAAGAGATATACCTGGGTGAGATGTCAAGTCCTTGGCGTTTAGCATTATAGTAATTGAACCTTCTCGTCTGAATATCAAAGGGTAAATCGTAAGCACGTCCGACATTGTTTTTTCCAAAGACTTTTTTAAACATGGGAGACGATGCTAAAATTAACCCCGCAGCGTTTTCAGCTCTACTCATAACGCACAGAGAAGTGTGCAAGGGATTTAATCCACGGTCAACACATTCTACACTGGCATAGAAAGACTTCATATCAACGAAAGCTATATCAGATTGAGGTTCTTTGGAATAATCAATATAGCCCATGGTTTTAGTTCCTCCTTATCTCCTTCTAACTTTCCAGTTCATCGATATGATCTGTTATCTCATATTCAATATGTTGTGGTGCAATGTAAATATGCTCTTTACTACAAATGATAGTTTTAGCAGGTGGTATCACAATCAGCTTCTTATAGTGGGCATGAAGTGACTGACGACTAATCCAACAATACGTGGCTGATCCTCATAGGGGATAAATCGATCAGGATAATCATCATTTAGAGATACCATCCGAAACCCATTTTCTTCTCGATAGAGTTTCTTGATATAGACGGACTCATTCCATGACAGTGCATAGACAGCCCCGTCGTAATCAAAACTACTGGCACGAATAAGAGCAACTTCACCATCTAAGTATACAGGTTCCATGGAGTCTCCTTTAATCCAAGCAGCAATATCGTAGTTATATTGTTCTTCGTCTGAATAAACGGTTTCTGTCTCATATTCATCAAAGAGAGACTCACCAAGACCAGCAGAAAGAGCCACATCAGATAGGACCTCCACAGAAAACAGTGGAACAATGTCACCATGTGATTGTTGTTTTTGAAGCAATTCTTCAGCATAGCCATCAACCTTTTTTTGATTATCCGAAGAGAGCTGGAGGTAAGTACTAACAATCTTGTATTCAGATTCAAAGTAAGTTTCTGGAACTTTTAAGATGGTGGCTAGTTGTTGGAGATTCTTTTGATTTGGCTTAGTCTTTCCGTTTTCCCAATTAAAATAGGAGGAACGGTTGATATGAAGTTTATCTGCCACAGCAGATTGTGAATAACCTAAAAGCATCCGCCTCTCTTTTAAACGATTTCCCGAAAACATAGAACCTCCTGAATCATCTGTTGTTTTATAAACTAACAAATATTATAAAATATCTTTTGGATTTATACAAGATATAAACATAATATAATCGTCAGTAGATGAGGAATATGATATTACTTATTTATGATTTTCAGAATTAATCTACAATAAGTCAATAGTCCTATAAATAGTGAAGATTATTATATTTATTGTTATACGTGTTTAGCGTAGATTTTAATCACGCTAAACACGTAATTATAGTTCCTAAGGATTAACAGTATCGTTCTAAATATTTTTAAATGTCCATTTTTTTAAAATTATAAAAAGTGGCATAATAAGTATGGATAATTGATGTAGTAGAGACCGATTAAAGAGAGGTAACTCTCAATGAGAATTAAGAGAGACTTGAGGTCGAAAATCTAGAACCAGTTTTAGTTGAAAAAAGGTAAAAGAAAAATAGTAAAAATAACTAGGTAAAAAAAGCGTAATCCTAATGGGTAATTTTAAAACTAAGGATAGATATACTTCATTGATTAAAAATAAAATAGAAAATTTATTATAAGATTCAATATCAGAAATCAAAAGTATTATAGGTAAACAAAAATAGGCTAAGAACAAAGAAAATAAACAAGAAAATGAAAAATGATAAATAAGAATTTCAGCTGAAATACTATTGATTCGATTGCGAAGTTCAAGCACAAGTCTATCACACAAAAAGAAAAAATGCGGGAGAAGTTAATACGCTTTTTCGGCAAATATTACTCAAGTATATTTGAGCAAGTTGTAGCTCTCACAACTATTACCAAAGAGCATGGTTATCTGCTTAGCCGTTAAAAATTAAGCAGCACCCTGCACAAGGGAAGATACAATTTTTGCGGATAAAGGTGCTACGCCACAAAAGATTCTTTAACAGAATTGTTGAGTTAAGATTATTAAGTAAGGTAGGTGAAATAGATGTCCAGAAAGAGACGAAGCCGCTCCGAACGTCGAAAGGCTAAACAGCTGGCTATTAAGAGACAAAAAAGTGCATTTGCTACAAAGTGGGGACGCTACGAGTACATCAGAGCACTCGGGTTGAAAAATTTGACCCAGCGTTATAAAGAAGGAAAAGGTAAGAAAAGACACCAAACTAAGAAAACAGGTGAAGATATCCAGTTGATTCACACTGACCGCACACTTCATAATTATGCTGGATCATGGGATCGGTTTAGCTTATTTGTAGCAGGAATAATATCTGAGGAAGAAATGGGAGCAATTGAAAGTTTAGATAAACTTGAAGATTATATAATCCTAGTCAATCAATATCTTTGTCATTGTATGAAAAGTGGATTATCAGCTGCTACTCAAGCAACTTATAAGGCTGCACTATCGAAGGTACTTGGTGTGTCATCTACTAATTTTGTACCTACCAAACCTCGATATCGAGCAAATAAGACTAATAATAGAAATAAAGATACTGATTTAAGGTTATCAAAAGAAAGTAATGCTTACTGGTATAAGATTGTTTCAGCAACAGGGTTGAGAAAACGTGAATTATTATCAATTACTGGTGATGCATTAGTACAGAGAGATGATGGTCAATACTATCTACATATCCTTGGTAAAAAACATAAGTCGAAAGGACATCGTGATAGGTGGACTCCGATTTTAACACGCAACGAAAATGAATTACAAGAAATTGTTGAAATATTCCAACTTGCAGGTAAAAAACGAGTTTTTAACGTACCATCTGCCCTGAAGCCACACAAATATCGTGCAGATTATGCATGTCGATTGTATCGAAAAATTGCACGTGATCCTAGAAAGATTGCTAATCAAGGAGAGGTGGTAAAGTTACGAAAGGAGCTTAGTGGTATTTGGTTGGATCGTAAAGCATGCAAAGTGGTATCGCGTGCTTTAGGACATTCCCGGGCAGATGAGTTTCAGAAGTCATATGCATATAAACTTTGGAGTTGAAATAGCGTATCTTTTTAAAATTCTTTTTAAGGCATACTTATAGGCGAGAATTAAATAAAACTAACTTTAGAGTGAGTCATTGGCAATATGTCGATGACTCTTTTTTTGTTATCAAAATTTTATTTAAGGCTCAAAAACAAACCAAAAGGCAGGCCTTAATATTGAAAGAGACTCAAAAAGAAATATGCAAACTAGAGACTAAATTAACATTACAAACTGAACAGGACCATCCTCAAATTGTAGGTATTTTGAATACACCTACACTTAATCAATTGTTTAGTATCAAGCGTAATCAAGAGCCGAATGAAATTAATAAATTACTAGGAAATGAAGCTAGATTTGAATTGATGTCAGCGGATGAGAATCACCCAGCTGTTCTGTTTATCGGTCATTATGAACAAAACAAATGGATTAAATTACGAACGAAAAAATTATTAGACTTTTTAGCTATGCGTTTTTCTGAAAAAAACTCCTATAAAGAAAAAAATTCAAAAATAAATGCTAACGTGACTTTCACGCTGGAAGAGTATGCCGCCATTTTAGGGAAAACCCATCCAAGTAGCACATCAACTAAGAAAGATGTAAGACGTATCTTGAAAGAGGCATTAGTGACAATAAATAGTTATTCGATTGAAACATATGAAAAAAGAAATGCAGAAGTGAGATATTTTAGCAAGATGCCTATTTCTCAGGACTATTCTGTAGACAATGGTGTTTATACAGTCATATTTAGTGATAAGTTTGCTGAATTTCTAAATACTAGCTATATCATGCAATTTCCACTTTTGCTATTTTCTCTTGATGAGCGTGGATCTAATGCATATTCAATAGGTAGAAAATTAGCATTACATCAAAGTATTAAAAATAACCGGAAAAAAAGAACAAGCCATATCATTTCTGTCAAGAGTTTACTTAACGTTGCCCCTGAGATTCCGTCAATTGATGATGTACGGAAGAACAATGGTTCTTGGAGTAAACGAATTGAAGAACCACTGACTGATGCATTAGATAAATTGGTTGGTCAAGTTAATTGTAAGAGTAAGAAAGTAGGAATTGAACTTCTAGAATACTGGGAATTCTGTAATTCAAAAGGGACTTCTATTTCCAATGAGCAGTTAGCAGATATCAATTATTATATTTTCAGCGAGCTATATGTAAAGTTCTCAGTGAAAGGTATTGACTAGTAGAGTATAGACTAAGGGGAAGTTTGATTAGGAATAGGGGGATGTTGCTTTTGGGAAAGGGGGATGTTCGATTAGTATAAAAATTTTTTCAGCTTGATATATCAAGGGTTATAAAGCGTCATAATTTCAATACTAGTAATACTAGCAACTTCATTTTCAGTCCAAATTGAAATTTGGCTGAAATGCTAAACTATCCCCGTAAAGAAAAAGCCGGTTTTCTCTTTATAGGAATTCTTTTAGAAAAGGGGACTGTATGCCGCTAAATCAAATTAAAAATCAGTTAACTAACTATGTTAAGGGATTGACTGAGCATAGTATAAAAGGGAATCGAAAAGGATACATTTGCCCACTATGTGGCAGTGGCACTGGAAGGAATAAAACTGGGGCACTTTCAATCGATAAGGACGGATTGAGATGGAAATGTTTCTCATGTGGGCGTGGTGGAGATATATTTGATCTTATTGGATTTGTCGAAGGGATTGATAATTTTTCTGATCAGTTGAACCGAGCAAGTGAAATATTTAATATTCCACTCGGAAATTATTCTCAATATGACTTTACTAACCATCACAACGATTTAAATAAGAAGTATAAAACAATATCAGAAAAAGAAGGTCAAGATTTCATTGACTTCTATAAAGAGGCTCATGCACACATTAATGAGACAGATTACGCACATAAACGTGGTTTGAGTGACGAGACTTTAAATCGTTTTATGATTGGATATGTCAAAAATTGGAAACATCCAAATGCTTCTGAAAATATAACTGGAAGTCCCAGACTCATCATTCCAACCGCTAGAGATAGTTATTTTGCTCGGGATACTAGAGATGAGATTCCAGAATGTCAGCAAAACTATGCAAAATCAAAAGTTGGAAAAGTTAATATTTTCAATGGAAATGCACTGAAAAAAATTTTTGAAAAACCAATTTTTATTGTGGAAGGTGAAATTGATGCTTTGAGCATCATGGAAGTTGGCGGAGTAGCGGTTGGATTAGGAGGTACTAGTAATATTCAGAAGTTACTTAAAACATTAGAAGGCACGAAACTTCAACACCCATTGATTCTTTCACTAGATAATGATAGTGCTGGACGAGAGATGCAGGAGAAACTGGCGCATCAGCTAAAAGTAAAAGGAATTCCTTATAAAATTGCCAAGCTTACGGTAGGAGATATTAAGGATCCAAATGAGATGCTTGTTACAGATCGTCAGACTTTTTCTAAACTTGTTGCTGAAGCCTCTAACATTCCACAAGATGAAAAAGAATGCCACTTAAATCTATCAACTAATAGGCATCTTCAAAATTTTGTGGATGAAATCGCTGATGGTGATAATGCTCTTTTCATTCCAACTAATTTTAAAGGTCTTGACAAACTATTGGACGGTGGTCTATATGATGGATTGTATATAGTTGGTGCGATCTCATCGCTTGGCAAAACTACAATAGTTACTCAGATAGCAGATCAGATTGCTGAGCAAGGATATGATGTTTTGATTATTAGTCTAGAGATGGCTCGAAAGGAGATTATGGCTAAGAGCATCAGTCGTAATACAGTAAAAGAAGTTATGACAAATGATGGTGATATACGTAATGCAAAAACAGTTCGAGGCATTACGACAGGTAGTCGGTATGAAAATTACAACTCAGAAGAAATCAAATTAATCCAAAATGCAGTTAAGAGCTATAGTCAGTATGCAAATCATATTTATATCGTTGAGGGAATTGGCGATATTGATGTTGATAAAGTAAGGACTATAGTGAGTAACCATCAGAAATTTACAGATAATACACCTGTCGTTGTTATTGATTATTTACAGATTCTTGCACCATTCAATGAACGTGCAACAGATAAGCAAAATACAGACAAGGCAGTTATAGAACTTAAACGGATAAGTCGTGATTTTAAGACACCAGTCATTGCTATTTCAAGTTTTAATCGAGATAGCTACAACAATATAGCCAGTATGCAATCGTTTAAAGAAAGTGGTGCGATTGAATATTCAAGTGATGTACTTATTGGACTTCAATTTAAAGGTGTAGGAGAGATTGGTTTTGATGTAAACGATGCAAAGTCAAGAAATCCGCGAGAAATTGAACTTGTTATCTTAAAAAATCGAAATGGAAGGGCTGGCACGAAGATAGGTTTTGATTTCTATGCAATGTTTAACTATTTTGATGAGAAGAAAGAATCATGAAAATTCTGACTAAATTATCTATTTGTAATATTAGTTACAAAGAGAAGAATGGTTATTCTACTGCAGAGGAAGTTACTGGTATTTGGCGACTGCACAATGTTGCAGCAATAGTTGTAGACGAAGATGTAGTTTTGACTTTTCATAATTTGAATGAAGAGTAGAGAAATAATCTAGAAGAAGATATTGGATTTAGAGTATGTAGAGAGAGTGTTATCAAAAGCATGAAAATTTTCTGAAATAATTATTTAAAAAGTTACTTTTGATTTCTAGTAGAAAAATGAAAGGAGGCCAACGAATGATTTTATTACAATTTGAAATTAAAAAAATAAATTCAATACAGTTGGTCTCGGGTTGTTCGGGAGGTCTTGTATGGATGACTTAGCAAGATTTGTCGAAGAGATGCTAGAAAAATATGGTAAAAAAGTTGAAGAAAAAATAGAGAAGGAGAATGATGATGAATGATGGATACTTGTGTATTATATATGAAAAATATATAATTACTTAAGAAAACGTGTTTAACTGTCCAAACTTTTTTGAAGGAGAAAAAACTTGGTAAAGAAAACAGCATATGTTTACACACGAGTATCTACAGGTATGCAAGTAGATGGATATTCGCTTGGCGCTCAAGAAGAGAGAATTAGACAATATGCTAAGGCCTATGATATAGAAATTGTCAACACCTATGAGGATGCTGGTAAGTCAGGAAAATCCATAATTGGTCGTGGGCAATTTATGGCGATGTTAGATGACATTGAATCTGAAAAGGATAATGTGGACTACGTTCTAGTTTTTAAACTATCTCGCTTTGGACGAAATTCTGCCGACACACTCAAATCTCTTGAAATTATGGAAGCTCATAATGTTAATCTGATTTGTGTAGATGATGGGCTGGATAGTTCAAAAGATGCGGGGAAGTTAGTCATCACAATTTTGTCAGCAGTAGCAGAAATGGAGCGAGAAAATATTCTTGTACAAACAATGGCTGGACGAAAGCAGAAAGCACGTGAAGGCAAATGGAATGGTGGCTTTGCGCCGATGGGCTATTCTATTTCAGATGGTGTTTTACAAATTAATGAGGAAGAAGCAGAGTCTATAAGACTGATATTTGATCTGTATGCTAATACAGATATGGGTTCGAATAAATTAGCTCAATATCTTGTTAATTTAGGAATAACAAAACCTATTCGTCAAAATGGTAAGAGTCCTTACTATTCAGCTAACGTGATTCGCAACATTCTTAAAAATCCGGTATATAATGGAAAAATTGCTTTTGGAAGACGTCATACAATAGTAGACTCTAAGACCCAAAAAGCCAGAATTACAAAATCAGACAGCTATATCTTGGCTGACGGACAACATGAAGCACTCATTGATGATGAACTTTGGGAAAAGACTCAAAACAAGCTTAAAGCACAGAGTAAAAAATATGAAAAAGTAAATAGACCCAAGAAGGAACATGTTTACTTATTATCTGGTATTTTAAGATGTCCTAAATGTGGTGCAGGTCTGTATGGGAACATCTCTAAAAAGAAAAATAAAAATAAAGATGGGGAATATTACCAATGTCATTAAGTTAAGCATTTGACCAATTAAAGAAACTATTCCCGTCTGAGCAGTTCATGACAAAACGGGAATAGTTTTTGTATTTAGGGCGCACAAAAAGGAGGTTTTTTAACCCTATTTTTCAACTATTATGTTACTCTATAAGTGAAACTTACAGGTAGCTGGCTTCGTATTTTTCTTCGGAATGTTCGATTGGGTCGAATAATAGATAGGTGCTTGGCAATGTAGGTTTCTAATTGGAAGGAAGTGAGTTTGTCTCTAAGAAATTTTCGACAGGCATAAACAGCGTCT